>JAQXEH010000051.1 GCA_029250925.1 Hellea sp. | reverse complement strand
TTGCTTCGAATTAAACCACATGCTCCACCGCTTGTGCGGGCCCCCGTCAATTTCTTTGAGTTTTAATCTTGCGACCGTACTCCCCAGGCGGAGAGCTTAATGCGTTAGCTGCGTCACCTACAGGCATGCCTGCAGACAACTAGCTCTCATCGTTTACGGTGTGGACTACCAGGGTATCTAATCCTGTTTGCTACCCACACTTTCGTGCCTCAGCGTCAGTATATGTCCAGTAAGCCGCCTTCGCCTCTGGTGTTCCTCCTAATATCTACGAATTTCACCTCTACACTAGGAATTCCACTTACCTCTCCATATCTCTAGATTACCAGTTTTAGAGGCAGTTCCGAGGTTGAGCCCCGGGATTTCACCCCTAACTTAATAATCCGCCTACGCACGCTTTACGCCCAGTAATTCCGAACAACGCTAGCCCCCTCCGTATTACCGCGGCTGCTGGCACGGAGTTAGCCGGGGCTTCTTTACTAGGTACTGTCATTATCATCCCTAGCGAAAGAATTTTACAACCCTAAGGCCTTCATCATTCACGCGGCATGGCTGGATCAGGGTTGCCCCCATTGTCCAATATTCCCCACTGCTGCCAACCGTAGTTGTCTGGGCCGTGTCTCAGTCCCAGTGTGGCTGATCATCCTCTCAGACCAGCTATAGATCGTCGCCTTGGTGAGCCATTACCTCACCAACTAGCTAATCTAACGCGGCCCCATCTTTCACCGATAAATCTTTCCCCCGGAGGGCGTATACGGTATTAGCAGTCGTTTCCAACTGTTGTTCCGTAGAAAAAGGTAGGTTGCCACGCGTTACTCACCCGTCTGCCACTTTCCACTTACCGAAGTAAGCTTCTCGTTCGACTTGCATGTGTTAAGCCTGCCGCCAGCGTTCGTTCTGAGCCAGAATCAAACTCTCATGTTGAAAGTTGATCCGACTGTGTCGTTTATTCACTGGCGTTACATATAAATATGTAGCGCTTGTGCGTTTCAAAAAAATTACGAAAACCTCTATCAGGACCTAAGTCCTTCAAGCGATTTCATTATTTTCATAAAGAGAAACGTCAACAACAGTCGTTCAAATGTTTTGCAGTTTGTTACCAAATCTGCGTCACAGTCAAACGCTGCCTGCGTCTCCCTTCCCAATATTCACAATGTCAAACAGCTATGAAAACGTTATTCTGCTTCCAAAACAAAAGGCCTAACTTGAGGCCTTACCGCTCGTGAGGTTTTCCTCAGCGAGGAGCGCTATATAGGCAAAGGGTTTTTCACTTGCAACACCTTTTTTCACAAAATCGATAAAAAATCGTATATAACTAGATACGAAAGCTGAAAGATAACAAAAACTCAATAATTACTGGGTTTTTAATATCTCAAAGTGATAAAATAAATTGATTTCGGCCACTTCCCTATCACTTTTCAACAAAAAAAGCCATAAAAAAATTTAGGAACCTGAAAATAAATCGATTCAGAAATTTTTTTTGTTCATTTGTTATTGTTAAAGTCGTGATATAAAGACTGATAGGATAAGAGTGAGTAAAACAAACTCAATTGCAGACGGGAAATGAGAATAACTATGCACAATCTAAATATAATTCGCAACAAAACAGAGCGTAGTAGGCTATTAGCCTGCCTTATGGTATTCGCAATAACACTGCTGTCAGCATGCATAGAAATTCAAAGTAGCAGTCACGGCACTTCAAAAAATAATACTGCAGATACCCATAAACAAGAAACCGGGCAGGCAAAAAATGTAATTTTATTCATCGGTGACGGCATGGGGGTATCAACAATAACTGCTGCCAGGATATTTGACGGACAGTCTAAAGGCATGGAAGGGGAAGAGAACAGCCTCGCATTTGATAATTTTGAGAACGTAGCTTTGATAAAAACTTACAATACCAATGCTCAAGTCCCAGACAGTGCGGGAACAGCAACAGCAATAATGTCAGGATATAAAACAAATATAGGCACTATAAATGTGAGACCTGATCAGAAATATGAGGGGTGCGGCAGTATACCAGCCATTAAAACTCTCACTGATCGCAGTCATTTAGCTGGTAAGTCAGTGGGTATTGTAACGACAACAAGAATTACACATGCAACTCCTGCAGCGATGTTTGCACATGCCGATAATAGAAATTGGGAATCAGACAATGAAGTACCTAAAGAAGCAAAGGAAGCGGGTTGTAAAAGTATAGCTCAGCAGATGGTTGAAAGTGAGGCAGAAATTATAATGGGCGGAGGGACCTCTAAATTTTCAGAAAATCAATTAAGTACCCTAAAGGCCAATTACACCTATGCTGAGAGCAAAGATGACATGAAAAATTTTAAAGATGGAAAACTAAGAGCTTTATTTAGCAAATCACATATGAGCTTTGAGGCTGACCGGGACCCAGCTAAGCAGCCATCTCTGGCTGAAATGACAGAAACAGCGATAAGAAACCTAAAATCTAACCAAGAGGGGTATGTTCTAATGGTTGAGGCTGGTCGTATTGACCATGCCCATCACGGAACAAACGCCTTTAGAGCCCTAACCGATGCACAAGCTCTCAATGAAGCTGTAAAAGTTGCAATTGATATGGCAAGTGAAGAAACACTCATAATGGTAACGGCGGACCATAGCCATGTATTCACAATGGCTGGTTACCCAGTTCGAGGCAATCCTATATTAGGTCTAGTGAAGTCAATTGACCAAACCACAGGCCTACCATCTAACAATTATGAAAAAGCTCTTGATGGTAAGCCCTATACTACTCTTGGTTATCACAATGGACCGAATTTGAGAGCTACTAATGATGAGTCACTGACTGATGAAATTGTTCATGATAGAAATTACCAACAGCAAACGGCCGTACCTATGGGTTATGAAACTCATGGAGGGGAGGATGTTGCCTTATTTGGTCATGGACCTGGATCAGAAAACATAAGAGGTGTTATGGAGCAAAATAAAATATCTGATATCATAGATCTAGCTCTAGGACTAAATTAGGTAGTTAACGATCACAAAGGATTCATTTGGAAATTTGAAATCGTGAGTCATATTTTCCTTTTGTGATCATCTCATTAATCAGTTCCGCTGAACCGGTACACAAAGTCCAACCCATGTGGCCATGGCCGGTATTCACCCATAATCCTGATAATGAAGTCTCACAGATGTAGGGCTTCCCCGATAAAGACATTGGCCGCAAGCCCGACCATATCTCTATGGCTGGTTTCAAAGAATTTATAATATTAGGAGCCAGCTCTGACCACCTTTCGAGCAACGCAACTTCAGAAATTTCATCACATGTTCCAGAAATACGTAATTGGTCATCAAAAACAGTTATTGCCGAGTGCGATGCACTATCCATTATTGGGGCATTAGGAAGACTCGTTTTGGGCCTTTCGTAATTTATAGCATATCCGCTAACAGGTTTTATCGGTAGCTCCAAATCAACTTGCCTCATTAGATCTGAGCTTGATGCACCTGCTGCGATAATAATATGATCAGCATCTATAATGCACTCATTCAATTGCAAAGAAACTCTCATGTTTTTTTCTCTAAGTCTCAATGATCTAACATTATATATAAAATTTATTCCGCGCCGCTGCAAATCAGCCTCAAGATTTAATGCATATTCTCTAGCATTCCCCCATTTATCTCCTTCAAAGTAAAGGGCGGGGTGGCCTAAAGTATCAGTTTCATGAGTTACTTGAATGGAATTAATACCATTACTTTTATAATCATTCATAGCTTCACGAGCCGAATCAAGGTCGCCATATATTTTGTAACAACCTGATTTTATTTTTTGATTGCCAAAACTCAGTCGAGCCAAGACACCTTTCTGAACAACACTTGATCTCAAGGCCAATTGATGAACAGCTTTGAAAGCTGCGCATGCATCTCCCTTTTTTTTATCAACTAACCATGGCCAAGATTGGCTGGGGTGTAGCATGCCAGAATTGGAGTAACTTGCACCATAAACAGGGCCATGTTGTGAATCTATTACCGTAACTCTATGACCAGCCAAAGCTAACAAGTCAGCAGATGAGAGACCAACTAATCCCGCACCAATAATTATAATATTCAAGCTGTTTTGCATTAATGGGCCGTATAGTAACTATGAGTTAATTATGGTTAAGCTATATGGGGCTTTACTAAGTAGACTCAAGTACTTTATGGAGAATGTATGCGCCTGACAAAATTGATTTTTTTAACAACTTTTGCCATCATTTTATCTTGTTGCCAAACTGTCTCATCCGAAAATCCTGGCACCCTGGTTATGACGGCTATGGGGCCCATACAAGGCATTACAACAAAAGATGAAAATATTTTTAATTTTAAAGGTATACCTTATGCAAAACCTCCTCTGGGCGAATTAAGGTGGAGCCCCCCTGAGGAAATAGACAGTTGGACTGAAGTAAAAACGGCCAATAGTTATGGTAATCGCTGCATGCAGCCAGATGATACGGAGGATGGTTATTTCAATCGATTAATCGAGGGACATGGGTTAAATAAATTCCTAACTTACCTAATAAAGAAAGGTGTCGCATCTCAAAAACCTGCACCCATGAGTGAGGACTGTCTGTACTTAAACATTCGCACTGACAACACCCTTGGAAGCAAAAAGGATAAAAAATTAAAGCCCGTAATGGTCTGGATTCACGGCGGGGGTCATCAATTCGGCTCAAGTGATCTCAGCTACTACCAGAGCAACACTTTAGTAAACAAAGGTGTTGTTCTTGTAACCATAAATTATAGGCTTGGTGTTATGGGTTATATGGCCCATCCATCCTTGTCCAAATCCGACCCAAACGGGGTGTCTGGAAACTACGGTACACTTGATCAGATAGCAGCTCTCGAATGGATACAAAAAAATATTAATTCCTTCGGCGGAGATCCTAATAATGTTACTATTTTTGGGGAGAGCGCGGGTGCTTGGTCTGTCACAGAACTCATGGCCACACCTCTAGCAAAAGGACTTTTCCACAAAGCAATTGGTCAAAGCGGGGCATCTTCATACCATATGGGACAGATGGATGGTGAGGGTGTTGGGTGGCCTAGTGGTTATCAAACTGGCCTTGCTGTAATAGAAGCCCTTGGCCTCAAAAACCCAACATCAAAAGATCTAAGAGCTATTTCTGCAGTGAAGATTCAAAGTGTGGTAACGGAAAAAATGAGCGAGGGTTTTCACCATATTCGCGACGGATACGTATTCCCAGAAAATGTTGGTTTAGCTTTCTCGAAAAATAAATACAACAAAGTGCCTATGCTTTTCGGCTACAACTCAGATGAAGGTACACTATTTTTTCCGGACGACGAACAACCCACCATATGGTTACCAGACCTAGCTCCGGGATCTAAAAAGGAACTATCGACGAGATTAAAAGAATTTTTCCCAGTAAATCACGAAAAACTTATTGATCTTTATAAGCTCGATGAGGACTTTACTCTTGGAGGCACGCAATGGATGGGAGATGAGATATTTGGTGTAAATATACGTTACGTAACTAGGCAAAATGAAAATCATGGAGGTGAAAGCTATTTATACCATTTCTCTAGGGTCCCGCCCAGCAGTAAGCAAACCATAGGAGCCTTTCATGCCGCTGAAATTCCATTTGTATTTGGGAGCTACGAGAAAGCAATTGGCTACAGTAAAGAAGATATAAAACTAGCAGAACTCATGCAGAATTACTGGGTAAATTTTGCAAAAAATGGCAACCCCAATGGAGGTAATCTACCTGAGTGGCCGCTTCATAAAGGCAAAAACTGGATGAAACTTACGGCCAACACTAGTGAAGACTCTAAGGCAATAAATTATATACGAGAAGAAAAGTTGAACGCACTTGAGGAAGGGCTATTAATACTCCTGACAGAGCTTAAGAAAACACAACCAGTGGGAGAATAGTAAAAAATTTTAATGGCGTAAATTGCCATTTAATTTAATATTTACTTATTTTGACTAGAATTCCCATCATGGGTTTATACAAGAAAATAATATTGCCGTGGTGCTTAGATAAGGCCTGTGGAACAAATGCGATAACCAAACAGAGAGAGAAAATTATTCCCCTTGCATCAGGTGTAGTCCTGGAAATTGGAATAGGGTCTGGGTTGAATATACCTCACTATGACAGCAAGAAAGTTATCAAAGTTCTTGGTTTAGAACCTGACGAGAAAATGTGGAAGAAATCTATCAAAAAAAGAAACTATTCCGATCTTTCCATCGAACGGATCGGTCTATCAGGAGAAGAAGTTCCTTTAAAAAATAACTCCGTTGATAATGTCGTCGTTACATATTCATTATGCACGATACCAGATGCAGTAAAAGCCCTTCTTGAAATGAAGCGGGTTCTTCGGCCTGGAGGAAAAATATTTTTTTCCGAGCATGGTAAAGCTCCTGACATCCGAATTCAAAAACAACAAAATTTTATCGATCCACTTTGGGGTAAAATAGCAGGTGGTTGCCACACTGGGCGTGATATCCCTTTTTTATTTAAACAAGCAGGTTTAAAGTTTGAATTTCTTGAAGAAATGTATATCCCTGGGCCAAAAGTTTTAAGTTATAATTATTGGGGAGCAGCTTTTGCCTGATAACACCCAATTATTTTAATTATAATTAGACACTTATTATGCATATATAAATTGTAGAGCCATGAAACCAAATAAAGCGCAAACGAAAAGTATAGCAAAGGATACTAAGCGCCAGGGCCGGCCGGGCAGATTGCCATTATCTGACTCTGCAAAAATTACCCGCCAAATTACAGCCGTCACACTTTGTGTCGGGCTAATTTTAGCAACAGGAAAGTGGTATATTTACAGCGAAAGTAATTCAGTTGGTATATTATCGTCCTTAGTCCATTCTACATTAGATCTTTTAGGCTCTGTATCTAGTTTCTTAGCTGTTCGATACGCAGCTAAACCTCCAAATGATAAATTTAAGTTTGGGCATGGCAAAGCTGAAAGCTTTTCTGCTGTTTTTCAAGTTTGCCTGATTATTTTAGGGGCATTTCACCTTTTTGAAGCCATTATCGATAGAGTTTCTAATCCACGCACGTTGATACAAGGTGATGTAGCTATCATTATTATGATCGCTTTGACTCTCATAACCTTTTGTTTGTTAATTTTACAAACTCGCGCCGTACAATCTACCGGGTCAATAGCAGTTCGCGGTGATAGGGCGCATTACTTAGCTGATCTTTTTGCAAATATATTTGTAATCGTAGGAATAGCATTATCAAGCTTTACTATTTTGGTATGGGCTGATGCGGCTGTAGGAGGATTAATGGCAGTCTGGTTATTATGGACCGCATTTAAAATAGCTAGATTAGCATGGGCACAACTTATGGATAAAGAGCTCACTAGGTCGGAAAAAGACCTAATAAGAAAATTAGCCCTGGAGGACAATCAAGTGATTGCAGTACACGATCTGCGAACTAGAGCATCAGGTCCTCATATTCACATACAAATGCGCCTAGACCTCGATGATAAAATATCACTATCAGGAACCCATGACATCGTTTTGGCAGCGGAAAATAGGATGATGAAAGCATTTCAAGCTGCAGATATTTTAATTTACCCGCACCCAGTAAGTTGCGAACATAAGCATGGAAACAAACACTTTAATAACACCTTACCAATAGATTAAAATTTCTTGGTAATCACTTTTAGAATATACAGATGAGAAAACTTTATCATTTCCCAATTGACCCAGCTTCTCGGCAAGCAAGAATTGCACTTGCAGAGAAAAAATTAAAAGTGAAACTTGAGCAAATTGATCCATGGCAAACAAACGATGAGTTCATGAGCATCACTCCCGAAGGGGTACCCCCCACATTAGTTGACCTCGTACCAGGGGGTACAATCACAATTAGTGGGGCACGGGCAATATGTGAATATGTGAATGAAGGGTCGAGTCGGCACCCATTACTGCCTGAGGAACGGACTGCTCGCGCTGAAGCAAGACGGATCGCAGCCTGGTTCGATATAAAATTTTCTCAAGAAGTAAACGCATATATTTTACATGAAAAAATTGAAAAAAGTTTCTCAAACTTAGGTCCAACAAATACACAAACATTGAGGGATGGAAGAGAACACTTAGATTATCACCTATCATACTTAACTTGGATTTTGGAACAAAGGGATTGGTTGGCAGGAGATACTTTTAGTTTGGCAGACATAGCTGGAGTTGCGAATATTTCTTGTCTAGATTTTTTGAGTGAGATTAAGTGGAAGAATTGGCCTGAAGTAAAGCGATGGTACCAAACTGCAAAATCAAGGCCTTCCATACAAGGATTATTAACTGATCGTTTGCCCGGTTTTAGGGCCCCAAGGCACTACACAGATCTGGATTTTTAATTTGTTTAGTTTAACAAAAACAATACTTGATAGATGTGATGAGTTAAATTTTACGAAGCCATATGTTGTGAATTTAGAAACTTATGGCCAAAAACCTGCTGAGGATTTACGTAAATATATTGATAAAAAATACCATGGCACAATGTCTTGGATGCAGGAAACAGAGACGCGACGCAATCACCCTAATAATCTTTGGCCAGATGCAAGGTCAGCAATTGTAATAGGTCTAAATTATGGCCCTTATGTTGATCCACTTATAAGTTTAAAAGATAGAGAGAAGGCAACTATTTCCGTTTACGCTAGGAATCAAGACTATCATAAAATTATTAAAGGACGGCTCAAAGAGATTGGTGGGCTGATTGCACGTGATACAGGCAAGGATATAAAAGTATTTGTGGATACGGCCCCGCTTATGGAAAAACCACTAGCTGCTGCTGCTGGACTAGGCTGGCAAGGGAAGCACACTAATCTTGTAAATAGAGAATATGGGTCTTGGTTATTTCTCGGGGTAATTTTATCCGCAGCGAAAATTGAAGCCTCTGATGCAGAAATTAATCATTGTGGCACTTGCAACAAATGCATAAATATTTGTCCAACTGATGCTTTTCCTGAACCCTATAAAATAGATGCTCGCAAATGTATATCTTACCTAACGATTGAACATAAGGGGCCAGTAGAAGAAAATTTGAGAAGTAAAATGGGTAATCGGATATATGGATGTGACGATTGCTTAGCAATATGTCCATGGAATAAATTCGCACAAACGGCTGCAGAAATTAAAGTTAAAGCCAAAGAAGATCTTAATAACCCTGATTTATCAGAACTTGCCACACTATCTGATCTGGAATTTCGACAATACTTTGCAAATTCACCAATAAAGAGGATCGGAAGAAACCAGTTTGTAAGAAATGTTTTATACGCAATTGGAAATAGTGAAAATATGGACCTTATCAAAGCCGTTGAAAAGCATTTGGAATCAGATGTGTTCATTATTAAAGACGCTGCAGAATGGGCTTATTTACAACTGACTAGCACGCAAGTAAAATTAAAATAAGAATTAACAATATTTGGAAAAGAAGGTGACATGTCTAACGACTTTATAATAACGCTATCGTGTTTAGCTTTGTGTGTTCTTCTGGGTATATTTAGCTTCAAAAAACACTTTGCTAGGCACGAAAAACTTAAACCTCGAATGGTTCCTTGGATTATAATTAGCTTAGGGTCGATAGCAACAGCATTTATGTTATTTGTTCATTTAGTGAATATATTAGGAATAGAAACTGGAAGGAACTAACCACATTCAATGGGCTTAAACCATTGCCGTGTATACAAACTGGCCTTCAGAATTATATTTTCTACTTATAAGTCCCCTATAGCTCAAGCAGTTAAGGTGAGCTATGGCTTCGCCTACTGCCATCATTCGGTTCCCATCGTCAATTTTGCGCCTGAATAAAACAGAGTAAACCTCAGTTGATAATCTAGGGGTACGGCAGTATTCTAAAAGCCTATCTAGGGCCTTTTCATGATGCTCAACAAGCCTATCAAGCCGACGATGAGCGCCCGTAAATGGCAAACCATGGGCAGGCGCAATTAAAACATCCTCAGGGAGCCTGCTTTTTAAGTGCTTACAGCTACTTATCCATTCTTCTAGTGGATTCGAATTGGGCTCTGTTGGCCATACTGATACATTTGAGCTAATATTAGGCAACAATTGGTCGCCCGTCAGGCATAAATTTAATTCTTGATTGTAAAGGCAGGCATGTTCAGGAGAATGACCTGATCCAATAATTACTTGCCAGTCCCTATTATTTATTACTATTTTATCATTCTCTATTAGTCTGTCATAACTATGCGGTAAGGCAGTAATTGCTTTTCCAAAGCCCCCAAATCGTGTTTTATAAAGTTCGATTTGCTGGTCAGTAAAACCCGCTTTTTTATAGTAACTTATACCTTCTGATGGAGCAACTTGGCCAGTATCCGCTGCCATTAAGCGGCATAAAAAATATTCATCTCTTGTCATGAGAAGAGGCGCATCAAATTTCTTACATATCCATCCGGCAAGTCCGGTATGATCAGGGTGCAAATGAGTGCACACAACCCTATTAACAGACTGACTCTTCATTAAGGTTGAAAAATGATTTTGCCAAATACTCTTGCTTGCTTTGTTGCCTATCCCTGTATCTACGACAACCCATTCGTCTCCATCTCTTAGCGCCCAAAGATTTATATGGTCTAACCCTTTCATAGGCAAATCAAATCTTAACCAAAAAACACCATCAGCTATTTCAGTGGCTGATCCTGATTTGGGAGCTTCCTCAATAATAAAATTTAACATGTTTGAGGCCAATGCATTTAAACCTTTTATTATTTAATTCGAGTTTTAACAGAAAAACCAGTATATATCTTTGCAGTCGGTGTCTATCAAGTTTCTGAACATAAGTTAAACTTAATATATCCTAAGAGATGCTTCTATTTTGGTATATCTTTAGTGCGTAAAATTTTTCTTTGTGGTGCCTTTAAGTCCAATTCAATAGTAAACTATCTACATTTGGACGAAGACGCTCCTGCGGTGGCTCATTTACAGTACCAATATAAATAAATCCTGAAATAGCCTCTGATGCCTCTAAGCCCATAGCAGAAAATACATTCGCATCATAAGCGCACCATTCTGTTAGCCACTGAGCACCATAACCTGCTGCTTGAGCAGCTAAACATAGATTATAACAAACTAGCCCCGACGTAATGAGCTGTTCTCTTTCGGGTGTGCCGCGAGAACATATTTTTGGACTTGAAATAACAGCGATTACCAATGGCGCACGTAAGAACTTCTCCTCTTCAAAAATAAGTCTATCTGGTGGGGCGTTTTTATTAGCCTTCAAATATGCTTGCTTTAAGTGCTCTCCAAATTTACGACGGCTTTCGCCTTTAAAAATAATGAATCTCCATGGAGTAAGTTTTCTGTGGTCTGGCACCCTTGACGCAATATCTAGAAACTCACTTATCTCTTGTTTGCTAGGCCCAGGGGAGCTCATTAATCTCACAAGATTAGACCTTCGAGTTCTAAGAAAATTAGTGATGGCTTCATCAGCTTTGGGTAAGCGCAATTTCACTTTTGTGTTATCCACATTTCTTCCTTATTTACTAAATAGCTAATCTTATTTTAATTTATACTTAAATGAAAGATACCCTAAAAAATAATTTCTAAGGTTTGTTTTACACTTTAAAAAAAGTGCAATAGAGAACAGTAAAGCAAACTACTATTATTGTGATTTTTAAGATTGGATTATAAAATGATTGATGAGCGCCTTAAAGAACTGAAATTAGAATTACCTTCACCCCCAAAAGCTGTAGCAAATTATATACCTTATGTGATTTCTGGAAATTTAGTATTTATTTCCGGACAAATTTCGAAAATTGGAGAAACAATAATACAAGGTAGACTAGGAGAAAATCTAACTATCGAGCAAGGCAGGGAGGCGGCAAAACTATCCGGACTTAACCTGCTTGCGCAAATGAAGGCTGCTTGCGATGGAGACTTATCAAGAGTTCAGAAAATAATAAAAATAGGCGGTTTTGTTCAGTCACTGCCGACCACTACTCACGCTGATATACCTACGATTATAAATGGCTGCTCCGATCTAATGGTTCAAGTTTTTGGAGAGACTGGTCGTCACGCTAGATTTGCAGTATCTTCACCGAGCTTACCGCTCGATGTCGCGGTGGAAATAGATGCAATAATAGAAATTAATAACTAAGGGATTTGCTAAGAATTAATGTCCAGCTTTTCAATACAGATTCTGAACGGTATTAGTGAGATATCAGAAAAAAGTTGGGACATGCAATTACCGCCATGTAAAAATCCTTTTCTTTCATGGAGATTTTTACATGCATGTGAAGAGAGCGGCTCATCATCACCGAACACAGGCTGGACGCCAAAACATTTAATACTTCGGGACAACAATAAAAACCATATTGGCAGCCTGCCTCTTTATTTAAAGAGCCACAGTCAGGGTGAATATGTCTTTGACCATGGATGGGCACAGGCGCTTGAACGTGTTGGAGAAAATTATTACCCAAAACTTCAGTGCTCTATTCCTTTTACACCAGTATCTGGCCCTAGATTGCTTACAAAAAGTGAAGAAAATAAAGTCCTTTTATCGAAAGAAGTTATAAAATTATGCGAAAAATGGGGATTATCTGGTATTCATTTTACTTTTCTAAAAAATGAAGATTTAAATATTTTGAAAAAATTAGAATTTTCTCATCGTGAGGACAGACAATTTCATTTTTTGAATCGTGGATATAATAATTTTGATAATTTTCTGAATTCTTTATCATCTCGAAAACGCAAAAATATTAAAAAGGAAAGACAAATTGCCAATGATGGCATTACTATCAAACGGCTTTCCGGCGATGATATAAAAAAAGAGCATTGGGATTACTTTTGGAAGTGCTATATAGACACATCCCTCCGGAAATGGGGCCGTCCCTATTTAACACGATATTTCTTTGAAATTATGCAAGATACAATGAGAGATGACATTATTCTTATTATGGCATTTGAAGATGATCTACCGGTTGGTGCTGCCCTTAATTATATTGGCTCCGATACTATTTATGGAAGGAATTGGGGTAGCTTAACTTACAAACCATACCTCCATTTTGAACTTTGTTATTATCAAGCTATCGAGGCAGCTATAGAGCATAAATTGAAAAAAGTGGAAGCAGGTGCACAAGGTGAACATAAATTGGCTAGAGGGTATGAGCCAGTGACGACTCATAGTGCGCACTACCTAATCCACCCTGGATTAAAGCATGCCGTTAATGAATATCTAACAAAAGAGAGAAATGCAATTAAATCAGAAATTAACTACTTAAGTAAGCATACCCCCTTCAAAAAAGGGTGATTAACTAGGGGCAACTTACTCTATACATATTATTAAAATTAATTCATAAATTTACGAAATTGGAAAATGAATATGCCCTTATTAGATAATTATAATAATGATAATGTATTTGCAAAAATTATTCGTGGAGAAATGCCCTGCCACAAAATATATGAAGATGAAGGCGTACTTTCATTTTTGGATATTTTTCCTCAATCTGAAGGTCACGCTATCGTAATACCAAAAAAGTCGTCGAGAAATCTTTTGGGGCTAAACTCAAAAGATATAGGCAGAGTATTCGGAGCAGTTCAAAGAATATCTAAAGCAGTAAATGATGCATTAAATCCTGATGGCATTATTATAACTCAGCTTAATGGCTCAACGGCAGGGCAAACTGTTTTTCATACCCACGTGCATATAATACCGTGTTATAATGAAAAAATAATTATCAATCACAATGATAAAAAACCCATGATGGATGAGGAAAACCTGAGTATTCTGGCAAAAAAAATAGCTGCTAAAATTTGATTTTAATTATATTTCACCATAGCCCGCAACTTTATTCTAGATAGGTATGTTTTCCTCGAGACAAAAATCACGAACAGTCTCTCGGATACTTGAAAGCCTTGTATTGATGTTGATATGCGGCTCTATTCTTCCATATAGTTTCTGAGCATTTAATTTCAAAATAGCGGCCTTGACTGGGCCAATACCTGTGACCGGCATTGATAGACTATCGTAGCCCAAGGCGATAAGCGTTAAAGCCTCTAAAGGTCGACCTGCAATCTCACCGCAAACAGAAACAGGTATATTATTTCGTTTACACCCATCCACAATAAACTTTAAAATAGAAACTGCTGCTGGATGAAGAGGGTCATACCGCTCAGAGACCCTTGCATTGTCACGGTCCGCTGCAAAAAAGAATTGCATTAAGTCGTTAGCGCCCACTGAAACAAAATCTGCGTGGTCACACAGAGAATTTACTTGCCATGCCAACGAAGGTGTCTCTAGCATAGCACCAACCTCAACTGAGTATGGCAACTCATGCCCTAGTTTTTTAGCTCTATCAATTTCTCGGTCAAACAAAGCTCTTGCAGCAATAAATTCATCAACAGTCGCAACCATTGGAAACATTACTCGAAGTTTATTCCCAGCCGCTGCTGCAACAAGAGCTCTCAGTTGATACCGCATTAATCCTGGACGGTCCAAAGCTATTCTTATTGCGCGCCACCCTATCGCTGGGTTTTCCTCAG
This sequence comes from Hellea sp., assembly GCA_029250925.1. Classification (GTDB taxonomy): domain Bacteria; phylum Pseudomonadota; class Alphaproteobacteria; order Caulobacterales; family Maricaulaceae; genus Hellea. The sequence continues at coordinate 21,176 of JAQXEH010000051.1, read as the reverse complement.
GTACTGGGTCCATGTATGGTAATATTTTATCTCCCCCTAAATCAAGAGTTCTGAATGTAACAGGTCGTTTTCCTGCAGCTTCTATGGCAGTTTTATAAAGTTCGGTTTGCTCCTTTAGGCGCGGCATAAATTCGGAAATCATGAATTGAAATTCGGTTCGAAAGAGTCCTATACCGTCAGCCCCGGCTTGATCAAGCTGTGGCAAGTCCACCAATAAACCAGCATTGAGTTGAAGAGAAATGAGTTTATTATCCGTTGTTTTAGCGGGTTTAGATTTCATTCCCTCATAAATTTTATTAACTTTGTTTGCTTTATTTATTCGTAGTTTAAATCCAGAAAACTGACTACTCAAAGGTCTTATAAAAACAACACCATCATCCCCGTCCAATAATACAGGATCACCAGTTTCAATTAAATCAAGTACTCCATCAGCGCGACCGATTAATGGAATTCCTATTGCGCGGCAAACTATAGCAGTGTGTGAAGAAGCAGATCCTTCTTCGAGTACAATACCCCTTAATTTGTCACGGTCATAATCTAATAACTCAGCAGGGCCTATTTCCCGCGCAAATATAATTGCGTCATTAGAAATATTTTTATTGCCAGGCACTAAGGCCTCACCAAGCAAAGCCCGGAGAAGACGGTTTGCTAAATCTTCCAAATCATGAAGTCTGGCCCTTAAATATGAATCACCAGATTTCATTAAACGTGCTCTATGCTCGTTACGAACTCGCTCCACTGCAGCTTCAGCTGTTAAACCAGAGTGAACAGCCTCTCTCAAACGTCCGACCCATTTTCGGTCATAAGCAAACATTCGGTAAGTCTCATAAATCTCTTTGCTGGCTCGCGAAAACTTTGCTGTATCCCCTGCAACCATTGCATCTACAGATGCTCGTAACTGGGCCACACCCTTTTCGAGCCTTAATTCCTCTTTTTCAACATTGTCAGCTAGCATATTTGACGGAGCTACTGGAGGTACGTGCAAGTAGGCATGCCCCTTTACAAGACCGGCAGCAAAAGATTTTCCTTTTACTGTTTCAGGGCGAAATGGTGCTAACTTAATACCTTTTAAAGCTGCTTTCTTACCGCCTGCTCTCTCATCATCTATAATTATTTCAGCAAGAACCATCGCAACGGTTAGTAAGTCTTCCACCTCATCTTCTGTAAAGCTACGTATAAATTTAGACTGCACAACAAGGACGCCTAGTACTCGGCCACCTCTCAAAATTGGCACCCCTAAAAATGACTTGAAAGGGTCTTCTCCAGTTTCAGGTCTATAAGAGAACAAGGGGTGGCTAGGAGCATCAGCTAGATTTAAGGGTCGGGCTGTTAAAGCAACATGCCCAACTAGACCCTCACCGGGTTTCATTCGAGTTTTATGAACAGCTGATTTTTTTAAGCCCTTAGTTGCAGATAACTCTAAATCTTTACCTTGTCGAAAAAGATATATTGAAGTTACTTTGACACCCATTGCTTTTGTTATTGCATCTACGAAATCATCTAATCTTTCTTGTACCGACTCTGTCTCAGCCATAGCCGCACGGATTGCTCGCATCAGCTTAGGTGATTTACCCTTATTTTTAATGTTACTGCTCATAAAATCCTAGATTAAGCAAATACTGGTTAAAGTTACTACAGGGTTATTTAACATAAAAAAACCCACCTTGAAAGATGGGTTTTAGTAAGTAGAATTTCCTGAAAACTATTTTTTCTTAGCTTCACCTTTTTTGCGAGCAGCAACTATACCACGCCCTGTAGTCCGTTCTGCAATACGTGCAGATTTACCACGACGGTCACGTAAATAATATAGTTTAGCCCGACGGACCTTGCCTTTTCTCTTAATTTCAATAGCCTCCACTAAGGGAGAATAAACTGGGAAAACTCTTTCAACGCCCTCCCCATAAGATATCTTTCTAACAGTAAAACTCTCATTCAAGCCTTTGCCAGAACGAGCTATGCATACGCCTTCAAAAGCCTGGAGACGACTTCGTGTCCCCTCGGTTATACGAACTTGTACAACTAACGTGTCTCCTGCTGAAAAATCAGGAATAATTTTTCCATTGTCTAGTAATCTAGCCTCTTCGGCTTTATTTAATTTTTCAATCACATTCATGACCGTCTCCGTTAATATAATCTTGCCACAAATCCGTGCGACGAGCTTTTGTAATTTCTTTACTTCTTTCATTCCGCCAACGAGCAATCCTTTTATGATCACCAGAAAGCAATATGTCGGGAATATCCCGACCTTCAAATTGTCTTGGCTTCGTATAGAGTGGATACTCTAACAAGCCGTTTTCAAAACTCTCACTCTCCGCACTTTGTGCTCTCCCAAGTACGCCGGGGAGAAGCCTTACACATGCTTCAATCAGTACTTGTGCAGCCAATTCTCCTCCCGCAAGTATGTAGTCACCAATGGAAATTTCTTCCATTTGGCGAGCTTCTATAACCCGCTGGTCTACGCCCTCAAACCGCCCGCATAATATTACCACCCCTTTTCCAGTTGCAAGCTCTTTAACTTTTTTTTGCGTTAAAGGCCTACCCCGTGGAGTTAAGTATATAATTGGTCGGTCATTTGACATGGCCACACTATCGATAGCTTTTGCAGCCACATCTGGTTTTAAAACCATTCCGGGGCCGCCGCCTGCAGGCGGACTATCAACAGTCCGATGCCTATTAACGGAAAAATCTCGTATGTCTACTGTTTCTAACTGCCAAATATCGCTTTTTTCAGCATTACCAATTATTGAAGCACCTAAAACACCCGGGAAAACATCCGGAAACAATGTAATCACCGACGCTTTCCAAGAATTATTAACTTTTCTAGTTGGTTTAACCATGAGATATTTTAGTTTGAATTAATGTTTATTACAATACGCTTTAAATGAATATCAACCTTAGGAACCGCATCTGTAGTAAAAGGTTGGTAAAAGCTTGCTGAGTCTTTGGGTTTTATTTCAAGCAATACACCAGCTCCAAAGTCTTCTGTTCCTACTACAGAGCCCATACGCTTACCGTCAACAGTCTTGACTTCCATTCCTATTAAATCAATCAAATAGAATTCATCCTCTTCTGTTTGCGGAAGGCAGTTTCTTTTAACATACAGTTTTGTTGACTTAAGGGCCTCCGCCTGATCCCGTGTAACTACCTCCTTACACATTAATGCTAAGCCGCCTTTAAGAGATTTATAAGATTGGGGTGTTAGCAATATTTCACCGTCAATAGATAATAGGGGGCCGTAAGACATTATATTCTCTGGTTTATCGGTGAAAGTTTTTAACTTTATTTCACCTCTTACACCAAAAGCACCTGCTATGGCGGCTATACATATGTATTTATCTTGTTTCATTAATTTCTGCTAGGCTCAATCCAATTAATAGTAAATTAAATTGCAGATTTTATTTTTTCAACTAAATCTATTTTTTCCCAACTAAAACCCCCGTCTAAATCAGGGTTTCGGCCAAAATGGCCATATGCTGCAGTTCGAGCATAAATTGGTTTATTGAGCTCTAAATGACTACGAATACCACTCGGAGACAAGTCCATCAATTTTGGCAAAACCATTTCCAATTTCGCTGCTAACGAATTATTTTTATCACCTAAGTCGATATATAATGATGTAGGTTTAGATACACCTATAGCATAAGAAATTTGAATGTTTGCCCAATCAGATAAACCTGATGCTACAATATTTTTAGCTAAATATCTTGCAGCATAAGCTGCTGACCTGTCCACCTTTGTTGGATCTTTCCCAGAAAAAGCACCTCCACCATGAGGTGCCATACCTCCATAAGTATCCACAATAATTTTACGTCCAGTTAATCCAGCATCTCCGTCAGGTCCTCCTATAACAAAGTTTCCAGTTGGATTTATGTGCCATATCGTATTTTCATTTAACCATCCATCCGGAATTACATCGTGTATATATGGCTTTACTATGTCCTCGACATCTAAAACGCTAAGGCCTTCCTTGTGCTGAGTGGATAAAACAATTGAAGAAACTCCAGTAGGCACTCCATTATCATACCTGACTGAAACTTGAGATTTAGCATCTGGCTCTAAACCCTCGATAGCATTTGAGTGTCGTGCCTCAGACAATTTTTGAAGTATTCTGTGTGAATAATAAATAGGTGCAGGCATCAAAGCCTCTTTGACTTCGTTGCTAGCATAACCAAACATAATTCCTTGGTCTCCGGCCCCTTCATCCTTATGAGTGCCTTTTCCGGGGTCAACCCCTTCAGCTATATCAACTGACTGAGCATGCAATAAAATTTGAATATCAACATTTTCATGGTGAAATCCATCCTGCTCATAGCCTATATCTTTTATTGCAGACCTAGTTACTGCCTCAACTTCTTTATTGGTAACTCCTAGCCCCCTGGTTTCACCTGCAATTATAACCTTGTTGGTTGTAGTCAGGGTCTCAGCGGCAACTCTCACATCAGCGGGATCCATTCCAGCTTTAGTTGAAGAACGAAAATAAAGATCAACAATTTCATCAGATATTCTGTCTGCAACTTTATCAGGATGTCCCTCCGAAACTGACTCAGATGTGAAATGATAGGTGGCTCGTGACATTATTTAAACTTTCTTGAATCTAAGGGTACTAATATCTATAATGATCTGGCTTGTAGGGGCCTGATTGATTAACACCTATATAATCGGACTGCTCTTTAGACATTTTTGTGAGTTTTACGCCAATTTTTTCAAGGTGAAGTCGCGCGACCTTTTCATCTAAATGCTTGGGCAACATATAAACCTTATTCTCATATCTATTATTATGCACCCATAGCTCAATTTGGGCCAATACCTGATTAGTAAAGCTAGCAGACATCACAAAACTTGGGTGCCCTGTTGCATTTCCGAGATTCAACAAACGACCTTCGGATAATAATATTAGTCTGTCTCCACCAGGAAAGGTAATCATGTCGACCTGGTCCTTTATGTTTGTCCACTTGTGATTTTTAAGCGCCGCAACTTGAATTTCGTTATCAAAATGGCCTATATTACCCACAATTGCCATATCTTTCATTTCACGCATATGTTCGATTCTAATAACGTCTTTATTACCCGTAGTCGTAATAAAAATATCAGCGTCTGATACTGCATCCTCAAGTGTAGTAACCTCATATCCGTCCATTGCGGCCTGCAGGGCACATATCGGGTCAATTTCTGTTACCTTTACCCTTGCACCAGATCCCCTCAATGAAGCAGCAGATCCTTTCCCAACATCACCGTAACCACATACAACAGCCGTTTTTCCAGCCATCATAGTATCGGTAGCTCGCCTGATACCGTCAACTAATGACTCCTTGCAGCCATATTTATTATCGAACTTTGATTTAGTAACAGAGTCATTAACATTGATAGCAGGAAATGGTAATTGCTGCTTTTCTACTAATTCGTACAATCTGTGAACTCCTGTTGTTGTCTCTTCCGAAACCCCTACTATTTGATGACGTGTTTTTATAAACCACCCAGGCGATGATTTAATTCTTTTCCGTATTTGCGCAAAAATTGCTGCTTCTTCCTCAGATTTTGGTTCAGCATCTATTAAGTGAGTTTCGCCTTCCTCAACTCGCGCACCAAGGAGAACGTAGAGGGTGGCATCGCCTCCATCATCGAGAATTATGTTAGGCCCATCTTCGAAAAGGAAAGACTGGTCCAAATAATCCCAATGCTCTTCCAAACTCTGCCCCTTTATGGCGAACACTGGAACACCTGAGGCTGCAATTGCCGCAGCCGCATGGTCTTGCGTAGAAAAAATATTACATGATGCCCAACGAACCTCTGCTCCCAAAAATGTCAATGTTTCAATAAGGACCGCAGTTTGGATTGTCATATGTAAAGAACCCACAATGCGCGCACCTGAAAGAGGCTTTTCTTCTGAGAACTCATTTCTTAATGCCATTAAACCAGGCATTTCAGTTTCAGCAATATTAATTTCTTTACGTCCGTATTCCGCAAGTTTAATATCTTTAACAACATAATTAGCATTATTCATTTTTTGTTATCCCTAAAAGACACGATTATGGATTCTCCATATAGGTAATTTATTACAAAAAATACAACTTTTTATCGTGACCTTTGGACTGAAATTTGCAAAACATTATAAAATGGGAAAACGTCCAAAAATATCTGTAATTATAGTTAACTATAATGGAGAAAAATGGTTGAATAATTCAATTGATTCTGTGGCTAATCAAACATACTCCGATTTTGAGTGCATAATCATCGATAATGGGTCAACCGATAATTCTTTAGAAAAAATTCCTGAATTAGATAATAGATTCAAAGTAATAGAATTAAGTAAAAATACAGGTTTTGCATATGCAAACAATTTTGCAGTAAAAAAATGCCAGGGCGATTGGATAGCATTACTAAACCCTGATGCTTTTGCATCTCCAGATTGGTTAAAAAAACTACTAGAAGCAACAAAGCTTTTTCCAGGCATTAAAATGGTAGGTAGCACTCAGTATTTAGCTAATGATAATCACAAATTTGATGGAATTGGAGATTTTTATCATATTAGCGGGTTAGCTTGGCGCGGAAAACATAACCAATCTTCAATCGGAACAATACTAGAAGATAGGGAAGTATTTGGGCCATGTGCAGCTGCAGCTATGTATGAAAAAAAAGTATTTTTAGATATAGGGGGATTTGATGAAAAATACTTCTGTTACCATGAAGATGTAGATTTGGCTTTCCGGATTCGGTTAGCAGGGGGCAAATGTATACAAAAATCTGATGCTGTTGTATACCATGTAAGTAGCGGTATATCGGGAAAAGCTTCAGATTTTGCAGTTTATCATGGAACACGTAATAGGATATGGACATTTGTTAAATGCATGCCGGTTAGTGGTTTGTTATTATTTGGCATTGCGCATATTTTATTAAATTTTGCTTTTATATTTTGGTCGATATTTCGTAAAAATAGAATAAAACCTACACTACGGGGTGTTTATGATGGGGTGAGAGGTCTGCCATACATATGGAAAGAGAGAAAAAACATCCAACGTAGTGTGAACCTTATGGCTTTGTTAAAAATATTAACAATAAATCCTATAAAACCATTAATGAGGGGTGATGGGTCCGTAAAAATTAAATTTGATTAAAAGAGGTATTTATACAACTTTAGTAATTTTAATAGCAGCGTGACAGCCTGCTTTTATAATATTTGATAGCAAATTATACGCCGGAGCTTCATGCGCTCCATTCTCAACAGCAATATCACGGTGATGAAGTTCATCTTCTCTAAATTCTTTGAACAACTCTGATAAACCAGGCTCAATATCTTGAGTTTTCTCTGCTTGCTCACCATAGTGTTGTTCAATAACGCTTTCAACAGCTTCTGTGCATGCATGTGCCGCTTTCTCACTTATCATTGCAGTAAGTACTCCTAAACCATAGCCCGCAAAATTCCACAATGGCATCAAAGCAGTTGGACGAACATTTTTCTCAATTAATAGTTTATCAAAAGCATCCAAATGCTTTTGTTCTTCCTGTTCCATTTGAGATAATTTTGAAGCCGTGGAAGCAGTCTTAGGGTTATGCCTAAAAACAGCTTGCTGACCTCTATAGATTGCAACAGCTCCATATTCACCCGCATGGTCGACACGGAGCATCTTTGAAACATCATCAGACACATGGCTCTTTGCTTTGTAACTCATTTTTCTAAATCCCGTCTTGTCGCTAATGTAGCCATTAGCACTCCAGTTAACGATATCAGAGTATTCCAAGCCGCCATAGACAAACCTAGAAAATGCCACACCGCTTCACTACACGCTGGAGGCCTAATCATTCCATCCAGACCTTTAAGTGGGTTGTTGATATCAAAATCATAATTTTGGCTACCTGTAGAACAGGTTTCAGGCCCATCCCACCAATTAAATTCTACACCGGTATGCCAAAATGCCAATATTGACGATACTACAAATGCAAATATCAGAAAAATGTTCATATAATGGGTCTGGTAATTTTTGTAACGACGCATCAGAAACATTAAAATAGCAATAAAAATTACAAACATATGCGCGTAGCGCTGCCAGTGACACATGGTGCATGGAAGATAGCCAAATCCGTATTCAAAAATCCAAGCTGACACTAATGCACCGCCAGATAGAATTATGGCTAATTCTGGAATATATTTATTAATAATACTCATATGGTAACACTTAGATGATAAAACCCCTACATTAACATGTGACGGATTAACTTATTAATACAAAATTTCTTAACTATCTATTGAATGTTATCAGTAAATGTTATTAACCCTCATCGAATATACAAACTTATTTATTACATCAAGAAACTACTAAACTTGCAAAAAACATTAAGTCATATCGGAATAGAGTTACGAGATGCACGTAGCGAACTAAATTTATCATTTTCTGATGTATCAGAGGATATAAAAATTCAAGCCAAGTACTTGGAGTCAATAGAGTGTCTTGATCTTTATGAGCTACCATCAATTGCTTATGTCTTGGGGTATGTTAGGTCTTATGCAAACTTTCTAGGTATAGATGGAAATTATGCTGTCGATAGGTTCAAAAGTGAAAGCAAAAACCCTAACATTAAAAGATTACAAAAATCAGAGCCGTTACATGAAGCAAAGGCCCTGAATAAATACTTACTAGTCATTGGTCTTTCAGCCCTTGTCGTCCTATTTATTACTCTACTCAATTCAAAATTATTCTCGATGACCGCTAACTTGAACTTTAATGGAGTAAATTCAGAAGCAAATTATATATTTTCACCAACTGAGCTAGAAAATTATTTCCCTGTATACTGGGAAAATAATTTTGATGAGTACTCAAGCCCTGAAAGTATAATACTCGAGACGATTGCACCGACGTGGGTAGAAATTAAAAATATTAATGGAAAAATAATTTTTTCAAAAATTATGTTAACCTCTGAAACTTGGAAAGGTAAAATTAAAGAAATTGAATCAATTTCAGTGCGGGATGGGGGGGCTCTTAAAATCAAAAAAGGGTTGCAAAAAGGCTACATTATAGGTGAGCGAGGTGTAGCAATAATTGACTACAATTCCTTTAAATAATCAGTGCAATTTGCGGCTAAATATGCAAGAGACACTTATATGACTACTGCAAAAAATGATATAAATTCAATTCGCCCGTGGCGCACTATAGAAAGAAGAAAGTCTAGAAGAATTATGGTTGGCTCTGTTCCTGTTGGTGGAGGCGCACCAATCGCTGTTCAGTCAATGACAAATACTATTACTCATAATATCCCAGAAACTTTAAAGCAAATTTATGAATTAGAAGCTGCAGGGGCAGATATTGTTCGCGTTTCAGTTCCGGATATTCCAAGTAGTGCTGCGATGAAAGAAATTTGTAATCAAGTCTCGATACCAATTGTAGCTGATATTCACTTTCACTATAAACGCGGAATTGAGTCTGCTGATAATGGGGTTTCATGCTTAAGAATTAACCCAGGTAATATTGGAGGCCAAAACCGCGTAAAAGAAATTGTGGCAGCAGCAAAAGCCAATAACTGTTCAATACGTATAGGGGTCAACGGAGGTAGCTTAGAAAAAGAGCTATTAGAGAAATATGGAGAACCATGTCCAGATGCGATGGTAGAGAGTGCTCTTATGCATGCACAAATGCTCGAAGATGAAAACTTTGATAATTACAAAATTAGTGTCAAAGCTAGTGATATTTTTCTAACGATGGCTGCATATCAAAAACTTGCCGATTGTACAGACGCTCCGTTGCATCTCGGAGTAACAGAAGCAGGCGGTAAAAGGATAGGTTCAGTAAAGTCCTCAATCGGCATGGGGAATTTATTATGGGCAGGAATAGGCGATACTATAAGAGTTTCTTTATCAGCCGATCCTGTTGAAGAAGTTAAAGTGGGCTTTGACATTCTTAAATCCCTAGGAATTCGATCCCGCGGAGTAAATATAATTTCGTGTCCATCCTGTGCGAGGCAGGGGTTCGATGTTATAAAAACAGTTCAAATTTTAGAAGACCGTCTTGCGCACATTACTGAACCAATAAGTCTATCAATTATAGGCTGCGTGGTAAATGGCCCCGGTGAAGCTTTGTTCACGGATATTGGCTTTACAGGCGGTATGGCGGGATATGGGATGATGTACGCATCTGGCATAAAAACAGGAAAAACTGACAATAAAGATATGATAGATGATATTGTCAGAAAAGTTGAAGAGCGAGCTACCTTAATAAAGAAATCGCAATAAGGTATTAGATTATAATATGGAATATTTTTTTACATCTCCAATTTTAGTAATACTTTTTTTAATTCTGTCTGTATTGTTAGTTGGACTTGCTTATTATCGCGCAAAGCCTAAAAAAAAGGAAAAATCATCATTCGAAGAAGAAATACTAGGCCGTATTTCGCAATTATCAGAAGATAGTGCTAAACGTGAAGCACTATTTAGAGAAAGTCTTGATAAAAGACTTAATACAGTATCTGACCGTGTTGGTAAATCCATACAGGACACTCAAGAACGCAATTCTAATAGTCTAAAGCAGCTTCATGAACGCCTAGCTTTAATTGACCGAGCACAAAAAAATATTGAAACTTTATCAACTGAAGTTTCGGGTCTGCAAAATCTTCTTTCAAACAAGCAATCCCGCGGTGCCTTTGGCGAAAAGCAAATGCAAGACTTGATTGAAAACTACTTGCCTAAAGCCTCATATTCATTCCAACATACCCTTTCTAACGGAAAGCGCGTTGATGCAATCATACACTTGCCCGGTGATCAGGATGATGTTGCTATTGATAGTAAGTTTCCAATGGAGTCTTGGAGGCGCTTAACTGATTCAGAAAATACTAGCGATGAATTGCAGGCAGCCAAACAATTTTCTCGCGACGTGACAATACACATCAAGGATGTAGCCGAAAAATACTTAATTTCTGGCGAAACTCACGACGTAGCTATGTTATTTTTACCTAGTGAAGCAATCTATGCTGAGCTACATTCCAATTTCCCTAAAGTTATCGATAAAAGCTTCGAATTGAAAGTTATGATTGTATCACCGACAACTTTCATGGCAACATTACATACTATCCATGCGGTGATGAGAGATGCGGCAATGCAGGAACAAGCTCATATTATTCAGAAAGAGGTGGGTTTATTAAGCAAAGACATTAATCGTCTGGATGAAAGGGTCGAAAATCTACAAAAGCATTTCAATGCATCAACAGAGGATATTAAAAAAATAAGAATTAGTACCGAAAAAATAACTAAGAGGGCAGATAAAATAGAAAATGTGGATGTTAATTTAAGTGATAACTTGGACTCAGATATTGAAAAAGGAAGTATTCCCAATTTAAAATAATCAACTAATAGTGTTTTATATTATAATATTCTACGACTATTCATAGCAGCAGTTATAGTCCCATCATCAAGATAATCTAACTCACCTCCCACGGGCACTCCGTGTGCCAATCTTGATACAATTACATCTTTATCTGCAAGATGATCGGTTATGTAATGAGCAGTAGTTTGGCCATCAATGGTCGCACTCATCGCCAAAATAACCTCTTTCACAGGATCGGCGACTGCCCTAGAAATCAAATCAGAAATATTCAAATCTTCAGGCCTAATTCCATCTAAAGCAGATAATGTTCCACCTAAAACATGGTATTGTCCCCGAAACGCTCCTGCGCGCTCCATAGCCCAAAGGTCACTTACTTCTTGAACAACACAGATAATTGTTTTGTCTCTTGATAGAGAAGAACAGATATAGCAGGGATCGTTAACGTCAACATTACCACATTTACTACAGGTAGATATTCTATCAACTGCTTGAGTCATAGCACTTGCTAAAGGTCGCATTAAAGCTTCTCGTTTCTTAACTAGGTCTAGTGTAGCCCTGCGAGCCGATCGGGGGCCTAATCCCGATAGTTTTGACAATAACTTTATCAATTGTTCAATTTCAGGGCTGACATTTGAAGGCATTTAATTAACCTTTAGGTGATTCACACTATGCTAGACAATAAGACACCAAAACTTAAGAGAAATATTTAACATTCTTGATATTTAATTAATTTCTAATAGCCGATGGCAGCAGACTTGGCTCCGCGAGGGTCTGCAGAACCATTTAAAAATTTACCCTTTTGTCCTACAGAGTTTACTCGCCCAAGGATATCATAATTATAGTTTCCATTTTCATCCAGTAAGAATTTATGTCCCATTTCATTAAGTTCATTCAAAGTATCAACAGATATGCCTTTTTCAATATTAACGACGTCAGGTAACCACTGATGGTGTAAACGCGGCTGATTAACAGCTTCGAAAAGATCCATATTCCATTCGATTACATTCAACACCATCTGTAAAACTGATGTAATTATTCGTGACCCCCCAGGGCTACCTGTGACCAACACAACCTTATTATCTTTTTTTACAATCATAGGCGTCATAGACGACAATGGCCGTTTTGCAGGGACAATTTTATTTGCTTCGCCGCCGATCAAACCGTAACCGTTAGGTGAGCCTGGCTTAGATGAAAAGTCATCCATTTCATTATTCAATAAAAATCCAGCACCATCAACGCTATAACCACTGCCATAGGAAAAATTTAAAGTATAAGTCACTGAGACTGCATTTCCATTTTTATCTATTATTGAATAGTGAGTTGTATTCATACTTTCTCTTGGCATTTGAGAGCCTGGTCTAATGGTTTCGGATAAGGTAGCCGCTCCTAAATCAATGCTAGCTCTTAATGCATCAGCATAAACTGATGAAGTTAGCGATTTCACAGGAACATCCACAAAGTCAGGGTCCCCTAAGTACTTAGATCTATCAGCATAAGCACGTCTCATTGCCTCAATCATTTTATGCAAATATGAGGCTGAATTATGGCCATCACTTTTTAAATCGTATCCACTTAAAATATTTAACATTTGAATTATATGCACACCCCCTGAGGAAGGAGGCGACATGGCATAAAGTTCATAACCTTTGTAATTTCCAATAATAGGTTTTCGGGTCACTACTTTGTAATTTTTTAAATCTTTGTGGGTAATTAAACCTCTACCTGATTTCATTTCAGCTACAATTAAGTCAGCAGTTTCACCAGAATAAAAGTCCTGAGAGCCAAACTTAGCTATGCGTTTCAGCGTTTCAGCTAAATCTGGTTGCTTAAAAACTTGGCCTTTTTGATGATTTAAAAAATACTCTATTGAACTTTTATCAATAGATAATTCGTTCCTATGATAATTTAAACTTTCAGCCAAATGGGCACTCATGATAAAACCATTTTGTGCTAGTTCTATTGCTGGCTGCATTACCATTTCACGTGGCATAGTGCCGTACTCCTCCAAAGCATGGAGTAGGCCCATCACAGTACCGGGAACACCTGATGATGATCTGGAATACTGTGCGCTGTTTGTATCAACCTCCCCATCTATATCAAGGTACATATCCTTAGTTGCTGCTGAAGGCGCCGTTTCACGGAAATCTAAAGAAAGAACATTTTTTTCTTCCGCCAAACTTACTAGCATGAAGCCCCCGCCGCCTAGGTTTCCAGCTTGTGGATGAGTAACAGCTAACGCGAAACCAGTTGCGACAGCAGCATCTACGGCATTACCTCCCTTGATTAATATATTTCTACCTACCTCAGAGGCAATAAAATCTTGTGAAGAAACCATTCCATTTTTGGCAATAACTAATTTACCCGAACCATTGTTATCAACATACTGATTAACTTCATTTAACTCATTGGAAAGTGCGGTTGAGAAAAAACCCATTAGTGTAATAAGGATTATAAAATTTATGAAAGCTTTAAACAAAAAAATTGCCCTTAAACGATTACAGAATCTTGGGCAAGCTGGGTAATGGCTTTGTAATCAAGCTTTCCCGTCCCAAGAATAGGGATCGATTGAGTAGATATAATTTTTTTCGGAACTGATAACTCAGGTACGCCATGCGCTTGAGCCCAACGAAGTAGTTCGCTTCGTTTTGCTTCAGGGTTATCAGTTACCAGAACTATTTGCTCGCCTTTCCTAAGGTCAGGAAGAATAGCAGCCGCATTCATAAATTCTGGCCATACTGCTGAAGCACAATTTTCAACCACTGTAAGAGAAACCATCTCTCCTCCAATTTTTGCGAATCTTTTAAGCCTCCCACGGATTACGTAATGGCCGTCTTCGTTAATTGAAACAATGTCACCTGTATCATACCACCCATCGACCAAAGGCTTTACAATACCTGGATTAGCACTTGTAATATAACCTTTCATAATATTTGGCCCCCGCACCCATAGCTTTCCAGCACCCTCAAGTCCTTCAACTGGCTCAAGCCATGCCTCTATTCCTGGAAGCATTTTTCCAATTGTACCAGAATGAATATCACCTGGTTGGTTAGCTGCGAGCACAGGGGCACACTCGGTAACACCGTACCCCTCCAGAACTTGCATATCAAACTTTTCCCCCGCTACTTTTCGGGTTTCTTCACGAACTTTTTCTGCCCCGCACACAGTAATTCTCAATGAGGCTAGACCGCCATCAGCGCTCGATCTCATATATTGATTTAAGAAAGTATCGGTAGCAAAAAGTATTGTTGATTTTGTTGAAGCTATTCGTTGGGCGATAGTCTTTATTTGCAGAGGTGAAGGATGCAATACAACTTTCCGACCACTAAAAATAGGCCAGAGAGTTCCTGCAGTAAGACCATAACAATGGAAAGTTGGTAGGGGGTTAAAAAATATGTCAGTTGCTTCAAGTTCAACATGCTGCTCTATTTGTTCAATATTAGATAATATATTCGAATGTGATAGCACTACTCCCTTAGGGTTTCCCTCTGTACCTGATGTAAATAAAACTACAGCCTTATCGTCGGGCGAAGGTCTCGGGGAGAAGATGAATGGGAAGATGGGCCCAAATACTGCACTTAGCTTGCTAAAAATGCTTAATTCTTTTTGAAGATCTTCAAGATAAACTACTTTTACTACGGATGATAACTCATTTATTAAGTCAGAAATATCAGCAATTTCAACGAATTTATGGGCCGTTAGAACAATAGGTATTGGGCCTGTGGCCACAGCATCTTTTAAATTTTTAATGCCCGAAGTAAAGTTTAACATAGCTGGTGTTCTTCCAGCCGCATGAATGGCTAAAAAAGATATCGCAGCACCAGCACCAGTAGGAAGCAGTATTCCAATATTATCATTATCTTTAGTAAGTCTTTTTAAGGGCATTCCCAGTGCAAAAGAAGCACGTCTTAAATCAGAATAACTTAGCTTTCTTCCGTCACCATCAACGACTATTTCCGTGTTTGGCCCATTTACTCTGGCTGCATCTAAGAATGCATCAAAAAGCCCGCGTCGAGTACGGCTTTTACTCTGACTTGATAATTCCTCGGATTTTAATACATCACTCTTCATGAAGTCCTTTTACCTCTTTCTGTTAAGGAGGAAACCTAATTTAAATTTAACTTATAAAGACAAGTTCATACCTGGAGGAATTGGTATATCGCCCATAGCACTTTTCATTATCGAAGCCTGCGCCTGATCTAATTTTGACTTAGCATCTTGATATGCGGCAATAATTAAGTCTTCAGCCATTTCGATATCCGCTCTTTGACCTGAGCCAAAAAGAGAAGGGTCGATGCTTAAAGACTTCATATTGCCTCCCCCAACTAATTCAATATGAACTAATCCGCCTCCAGATTCACCCTTAACTATTACATCTGAGACTTTCTCTTGTGCTGCAGCTACTTTTTTTTGCATATCTTTTGCCTGCTTCATAAGGCCCATCAAATCTTTCATTCTTGTTCTCCAAAATTCCCTTTGATAACATTATTTCGTCCAGGCTCATCCTCAAGGTTATAAATTTTTATCAACTCTGCCTTACTAATCAATGAATGCATAAAAATTGGATGAGATTTATCTTTTTCATCTTGCGCAATTTGGGATAATTTTTCTAGTTCCTTTAGCGTAGAGCCCCCACCATCGATTTCAGGAGAAACCGCCCATAAATCTCCTGTTAGATTTTTTAATGCCGTTACAATACTTCCAGATAAGTCCTTGGGTGCGCCCTCAGAGGGCTGATATACAATCATTCCTTGTTTGACCTTAATAGGCTTCACATACCTTTTAATATTTGATTTTAAAATTATATCAGAGTCTGGCAAAGCCTCCACAATCTCTTCCAGCGTGTTAAGGACTAACATTGTATTTTTAAGAGTAGAAATTTCTTTTATGGCCTCAGTATTTAAAACCCTTTCAGTTGCAGAATAATGATTAGGATGTCCTGCATTGACCGAGTTTCCAGATACCGATAATTGATCTGTTTTTCCTTTGGCGGCACTCTGAGTACTCATTTCTTTAATCATTTTTGTTGCCAGCTCTGGCGGCGGAAGTAGTCCAGCCGTAGATAGCTTTAATAAAACCATTTCAGCGGCCGCTATTGGCAGAGGGGCAACCCTCACCTCATCATATGATTTTATCAAAATTTGCCAAATTCTAGTTAACTGACCAACTGTCAATTTTTTAGATATTTCTTGTAATAAATTCGCCTGATCCGTAGTCATGTCGGATAGGGCTTCAGAGCCAAGTACTTTGGCCCTGCTTACCTCATGACAGACATCTAACAAGTCTTTCATCATTATAATTGCATCAGCGCCACCGTCGTATAATTCCCTTATTAAAATCAACGCGGCCTTTATGCTCCCTAGAGCAGCCAGTTCAAATAATTCAATAGTTCTGGCTTTATTAGCCAAACCCAACATTACTCTAATATTTTCTGCAGAGACCATCGATCCTTCCATATCTGCTTGGACTATAGCTTGATCTAAAAGAGATAAACTATCACGAACAGAACCTTCAGCTGCTCTGGAGATAAGCGATAGCCCTTCGTCAGCAATATTAGCTTTCTCTTTTTTACAAATACCAGAAAGATGAGTTTTTATTTCCTCAGATGCAACACGCCTGAGGTCAAAACGCTGACATCGCGATAAAACAGTTATGGGCACTTTTCGTATTTCAGTAGTAGCAAAAATAAATTTAGCGTGGTCTGGCGGTTCTTCTAGGGTTTTAAGTAAGGCATTAAATGCACCTGTGGACAACATGTGCACCTCATCAATTATATAGACCTTATAACGAGCAGAGGCAGGCGCGTAACGAACCCCATCCAAAAGTTCTCTCATATTTTCGACACCCGTCCTTGATGCAGCATCTATTTCTAATACATCCATATGAGATGAACTCATGATCAAGTCACAGTGCTTACCTGGGGCCATCAAATTAACTGAGGGGCCTTCAATACTATCACTCTCATAATTCAATGCCCTAGCAAGCAATCTCGCTGTTGTTGTTTTTCCTATTCCCCTAACACCCGTAAGCATAAAAGCATGAGCCACACGCGAGACTTCAAAAGCGTTTCTTAATGTAGTAACCATGGCCTCTTGGCCAATCATATCCTCAAATGTTCTAGGACGGTATTTTCGAGCTAGAACCTTATATGTTTTATTGGAATTTACATTCATACATAACCTATACAGATATTTGATGTCTTTAGCAAAGTAATGAAGTTAAATTGTTTTAACTTTATTTAAAGAAATAAATAAATATAATTGACCAATGAAAATAAAGCTAAGACTTGGTAAAAATATATTATGCTAACAAAGATGATTTGTTTTTTTATTTTTTTATGTGGGTCCACTGGGCTGGCACAGGCTGACAATAATGGGTTTGACAAAAAAAATCACTCCCAGAAAGTTTCAACTGTAAATAATTTACAAATATTAGTTCCAAAAAATAGAGAAGAAAGTTTTCAAATTTGGAAACTAAAGTTCATACAAAAAGCGATTGAAATGGGCTTTTCAAAAGATCTTACAGAAACTTTTATTTTGCCCGCAGCAATCGAAGAAAAAGCGCTTGAAAGGGATAGGAAACAACCAGAGTTTAACACTCCTATATGGTCGTATCTTGATCGAGCAGAAAACCCTAGTCGACTAAAAAACGGTATTGAAAAATTACGTGAAAATGAAATCTTACTAAATAAAATTGAAGATAAATATAAAGTTTCCAAACATGTTTTAATAGCAATATGGGGACTCGAAAGTGCATTTGGAGAAATTATGGGAAATTATAATCCTGTAAACTCACTTTCCACTTTCGCTTTTGAAGGAAGAAGAAGCAAATTTGGAGAACAACAATTGCTTGCACTGTTAAGCTTATTGAGTGATGGGTCTGTGCAGAAAAACCAATTGGTAAGCTCATGGGCCGGAGCAATGGGCATGATGCAATTCATTCCAACGACGTTTAGAGACTATGCTATTGATTTTGATAATGACGGTAACAAGGACTTATGGAGTAATAAATCAGACGCACTAAGTTCAGCTGCACATTATCTATCAAGGCACGGGTGGCGGTGGGAAGAACCAGTTGTAATAGAAGTAAAAACTAAACAAGGCTTCGATTTCAGTGTTACTGAAAACTCGCAAAAAACTGTAAATGAATGGCTGGATCTGGGTGTTACCCAAACGACAGGTCACGGAAATCTCGAAATTCATAAAACTTTAAAAGCCAAACTTATTGTTCCAAGTGGCCACAAAGGTCCAAAGTTACTTATATTCAAAAATTTTGATGTAATAAAAAAATACAACAACTCAACAAGTTATGCACTAGCTGTTATTTCACTTGCAAATTCTCTTAATGAAAAGGTAACAATTACAGCAGATTGGCCAAGGTCTGATAAACTCCTATCATTAGCCGATAGAACGTCTGCTCAGCAAAAGCTAAAAGAATTAGGTTACGAACTCGGTGAAGTAGACGGCGTTATAGGGCCAAATAGCAGGAGGGCCATTCAGCAATGGCAAAAAGACGTAGATATGCCGGAAGACGGATACTTAGAGAAAAACATTTTAGATATCCTATTAAAACAGTAAAAACGCTTATGAGTTAGTCCTGTCTTAATCTTTTCCAACGGCTTCAGCTACCGAACCAAAGCCATCAGCTTTTAATCTTGATAATAAATCGGCATTAATTGAATTTACTAACCCAGGTCCCTCATATACTAGGGCTGAATATATCTGAACTGCTCTTGCTCCAGCTCTTATTTTTTCATAAGCTTGCTGGCCATTACTAATTCCTCCAACGCCAATAAGATCAATTTTCCCTTTTGCGGCTGCATAAAACTGCCTTAAAATTTCTGTGGATGATTCAAAAAGTGGTAGACCTGACAGTCCACCCTTTTCAGTTTTATGCCTACTTTTTAATGATGAGGGACGCGCTGTTGTAGTGTTCGAAACAATTATAGCATTTATTCCATAAGATCTTGATTGCTCGACAATACGTTCGATCTCACCTAATCCAAGGTCTGGAGCCACCTTAAGAAATATTGGAAAGGAAGGCTTATCACCAGTAAGTTCAGCCCGCACTTCAGAAACACGGCCTAATAATTCATCCATGGCATTTTCATTTTGAAGATCTCTCAAACCAGGTGTGTTGGGTGAGCTTATATTGATCGTAAAATAATCAGAAAGGCCCCATAGAGCTTTAAGTCCAATTGCGTAATCTTCGACACGGTTTTTACTATTTTTATTTGCTCCTAAATTAGCCCCCACAAGACCGTTTTTCAGTTTTCGTCTTTCTAAATTATTTTTAAATTTATCCAAGCCCGCATTATTAAAGCCCATTCGATTAACAACAGCTTTATCCTCAACTAATCTAAAAAGTCTGGGTTTTGGGTTTCCTGATTGAGCTAAAGGAGTAACAGTACCACACTCCACAAAACCAAATCCTGCAGCAAGCATTGGTGTTGAAACTTCGCAGTCTTTATCAAATCCAGCGGCTAACCCCACTGGGTTAGGAAGGGTTAAGCCCCCGACATTAATTTCTAGGTCTGAAGAAATTGAGGTATTAGATTTTGGTCCTAAACCTTTACCTAAGGCCTTTATTGTTAATTTATGAGCATTTTCAGCAGGAAGCTTTCGTAATAAAATAGTTCCCAGTTCATGCAAAATAGACATATTTAATCCGTTCCAATAATGCTCAAATCATAAGCACCTTTATCATTGGGTGACAAGGTCCAGTATTTAATAATAGAGCTTAATTCTAAATGACCATATAAATGAGGAAATTCATTTCCTCCTCTAGAAACCTCGTATTTTAATAGTTCAGAGTTTTTTTCAGAATCAACCGCAGCTATCACTATACTGTCTTTATCGTGGAAGTGTTTGGATAAGGTCTCGGTTAGTTGGGTTAATGTTGACATGTGAATAAAGCCATCTCGTTTATCATCCACGCTTCCAGAAAAATAACTATTAGCGAGCATCTCATTCCATTCCATTTGTAAAAATATTTTATAAATAATGTTATTGCTCATACGAGACCCATAGAGTGATTTGCACAACAATAAAGCAATTATAAAATAATCTTGCACAGAAAACATACTATCATAAATTTAAATCTACCAAAAATAATTTACCCCTGACAGATGCCTGTAAAAATTGCCTATCACTTTAGTAGTTATAAATTATGAAGGGAAATTCTTATGCGTTTATTCAAAAAAATCTCTGGCGGAGTGGCTATTGCAATGAGCCTACCTGCGCTAGCTTGGGGACAAGATGCCCTTACCTTAGAGAGTTTGGCAGCTAATGATGCTTTTGTCTTTAATACACTACTATTTTTACTTGGTGGCTTTCTTGTAATGTGGATGGCGGCAGGATTTGCGATGCTAGAGTCTGGTTTTGTGAGAACAAAAAATGTTTCAATGCAGTGCCTTAAAAATATTAGCCTATATTCAGTAGCAGGATTAATGTTTTGGGTATTAGGGTATCAATTGATGTATGGCGGAGGAGATTATTTTGGTAAATTCGCAATAATGAGCTTTGCTTCAGAAGATGTTGCAACAGGCTATTCATCATATTCAGACTGGTTTTTTCAAATGGTTTTTTGTGCAACAACAGCCTCTATAGTGTCAGGTACCGTTGCAGAAAGAATAAAATTCTGGCCATTTATAATATTCACAATTTTCTTAACTGGACTAATTTATCCAATAGTAGGCTCATGGGAATGGGGCGGAGGGTTTCTTGATAGCAAATATGGTTTCTCTGATTTTGCTGGGTCAACTCTCGTTCATTCTACTGGGGGTTGGGCTGCCCTAATAGGAGCAATTATATTAGGAGCTCGTAAAGGTAAATATAGCGAAGATGGAACAGTAAACCCTATACCTGGCTCAAA
>JAQXEH010000025.1 GCA_029250925.1 Hellea sp. | reverse complement strand
CGATCGCAGTACTTCATCTGAGAAGCATATAATTTTGCACCTCCTATTAGCATAACTTCATCTACATTCATTTGTCCAGCCAGTTCATAGCCTCTAGCTATCATCTCGTCTGCGCTGTTAAAAATTTCAGCTCCTTCAGCTAAATAATTTTTATTATTGGTTAAAACTAAATTAGGTCGGCCAGGCAATGGAAAGGGTAAACTTTCCCAGGTAACTCTACCCATCAGAACTGGCTTGCCCAATGTGGTGGATTTAAAAAATTTCAAATCTGAAGAAAGCCGCCAGGGAAGGTTTCCATTAAGGCCAATAACTCCATTTAAAGATTTAGCTACAATTAATGATAATTTAGGATTCGACAACATAAAAACTAGTTACACTTACAATTCATTCACGTATACATAAACTATGAAAACTACTAAAATAAATAACCGAAAGCTTAGCCTTTCTCATGTAAAGTACACTTTAATCTACATAATATTGATACCGCTGATAAATTGGAGTTTCACATGGGCACCAATGGTTCAGTTGCCTTGGGTGCCAGACTGGGCTTTCAACCCAGTCACAATTGTAACTGGACTAGTATTAGTGGCAAGAGATTTTTCTCAGCGTGAAATAGGGCATGAAGTTTTAATAGCAATGGGCCTTGCATTATTTCTGACATTTGTAACCAGCGGCGGAGCGCTAGCAGTTGCCAGCGGTGTAGCATTCTTAATATCAGAGCTTATTGATTATGCATTATTCACATTAACAAGCTACAAACTCTCGACACGAGTATTACTTTCTTCGTCTCTGGCTGCCCCTGTTGATACAGTAGCTTTTCTTTATGGCGCTAGCTTTATAAGAGACGCACAACTGACTATTCCAAATATTAGTATGTCGATTGCTGGAAAGATGTTTGGTGCAATAATTATTTGGGCGCTGATTAAAAATCGGCTTGAAAAAAAATAAAGCTTAATTAAACTGCAACTTTACCGGGTATGTGTGGATGATATGAATAATTATCTATGTGGATATCATTATAACTAAAATCATGAATACTTTTAATATCCTTATTTAATGACAAAGTTGGCAATGGCTTTACCTCACGCTGTATCTGCTTCTTCACTTGATCAAAATGATTTAAATAAATATGAGCATCACCAAGAGTATGAACGAAATCTCCAACATCTAGATTACATATCTGTGCCATCATATGAGTAAGTAATGCGTAACTTGCTATATTAAAAGGAACACCCAGAAATATATCAGCACTTCTTTGATAAAGTTGGCAACTAAGCTTTCCATTTGAAACATGAAATTGAAACAAACAATGGCAAGGAGGCAAAGCCATTTTATCGACTTCACTGGGGTTCCAAGCAGTAACTATATGTCTCCTGGAGTAAGGATTGTCATTGATTGCCCTAATAACTTTATCAATTTGATCAACAACCAATCCATCTGGGCCCTCCCATCGACGCCATTGTTTACCATATACTGGCCCTAGGTTTCCCTCTTCATCCGCCCATTCATCCCAGATACGAACACCGTGTTCTTTCAAATATTTAATATTTGTATCGCCTGTTAGAAACCAAATTAATTCATGAATAATCGACTTTTTGTGAAGCCTTTTGGTTGTCACCATAGGAAACCCATCGGAAAGATTGAATCTCATCTGATAACCAAAAACTCCTCGAGTTCCTGTTCCAGTGCGGTCCATTCTATCAACACCATTGTCAATTACATGGTTCAGTAATTCTATATATTGCTTCATAGTGGTATTAAATCTCAAAGATTGATTCTCTGCAATGGTTCTAATTTAACTATCCACAATTTCCTTCGAATTGGATATAATGGATAAAGCAAAGCTCATAACTGAACTCTCTAAAGTCAAATAAAATCAATTACTGCTGATATTGCATCTACTGCGCACGCACCCAGATCTGCGCTTCTGTCACCATTCCACCCTGTGTTAATATCAGGAAAATTAGCATTGTCTTTAAACGGCATCTCCAGCGTCACAGAAAGGCAGTTGTATTTATGCGCAGTGTAATTAGTACACATACCCAAATTTGCGTTGCTTGGCTGATCTTTTGGGTAGCCGTACTCAGTTTGAAAATCTGGTGAAGCAGTTTTATAAGACAATAAAAAAGCTTCCAAATCTTTAGCTTGTTTAGCGGTATAACCGGGAATACCTTCAGCGCCTGCTATAAAGTTATAAGGCAAGCTTTCGTCACCATGAACATCCATACATAAAGAGGGTTTGTTATTATCCATGGCTTTTATAGTCCAATAAACTTCAGGAGAGAATTCTAATGAAGCTTTATTCCATTCACGATTTAGATTGGCACCACAGAAGTTGGTTCTAAGATTTCCAATAAAGCTTCCATCTGGACACATATTTGGCACTATGAAAAAAGACGCTTTCTGAAGTAACTCTATCGAGACAGAGTCATTATAATCCAATAATCGGGTAATAAAACCTTCCATCCACCACTCTGCCATTGTTTCACCTGGATGCTGCCTAGCTATTAGCCAAATATTTTTTTTTCCGTTGCCAACTGACAAACAATCCATTGGACGCCCTTGAGCTGTTTCTCCTAGGGAACTCAGCTTAACACCATTATGAGTTACAGCCTCCGTTACAACATCATGGTGTCTATCAAGTGTATAGGGTTCAAAATAAGAGAAATAAACACAATTTGATGATGGTGTATGTTCAATTATTAACTCACCATCACAATAACTTGTTTCTTCAACACGGGTCCAAACTTTACGATTAATACTAACACATGCATTGTAATTCAACCAGCCATCAGGAAAGGCAGCTTTGCTTGCATTAGCTAACACTATTTTTAACGATAGGCCTTTTGCACCAGTTACTCTGAAATGAAACCATTGAAAATAATCCGAATTGTTATCGGGGCGAATTTCCAGTCGAATATTTGAGTGGTCTTCAAGACTTTGCACCTTGATATTACCGCCATCAAAAGTAGAACTAATCTGTATTTTTGTCATTTGGCATCCAGTTTTTTCCTGCAAAAGATTCAAAGGTTATCTGATTTGATATTCATGTGTTTCTGTAAAATCTTCTGGGGCTTTGGCTGCAGCTGTTATTGCTTCACGTACTTCAACTGCATACAGGCCTTTCCAAAAGACTCTCATATTATCAATTACCTGCATTCCATCACAAGCTTTCATATACCAATCATTAAACGGGTTATTCATTCGAGATCTCCAGAAAAAAGATTCTGTATCAACGCATATCTCCTCCCAAATATCTCTTGCAATTCCTTCTCCTCGAGCAGCATTTGTCACCCAAAATTTAGAAAGGTATGGATAACCAGAAAGAACTGTAAAAATAGCACCCCCCCTATAATCATCCTCTAAATAAGCTTTAAGTATCTTTTTATCAAAAAAATCAGGATTAATTTGTTTATTGAAAGCCTCTTCAATTGAAACTTTCAATTTCGACTTATTCAAGGAGGCCAAATTAGAGGTTTTTTTTATTTTTATACCTCGTCTGATCATAGTTCCTGAGCCCTTTGTAGTGAACAATTCAGCCAGAAGGTTAAGTGGGGAGGCTATGATGTATACTGCTTCATTTAATTTATCTCCTGCTAAGTACTTAACCAAATCGATAAATTGTCTTTGCCCTGAGGAAATTTCACTCGAGTCAATCTTCTTATCTAAGCTGTCAACATTTACAAAAGATAATCTTTTACCTCCTATCGATAGACCACCGGATGGTTGCAAAAAAATTACTTTATTAGGCCCTAATTCTGTTACGAGTCTTTTTAGATTCATTTTACCTTGCGGATCAGTCATTTCGAGTATTGTGATTTTGCCTCTTCGCGCTTTTTGACGAACCTCAGGCAATAATTGATAGCTTGCTGTATTAAGTTTCGCGGTTCTAACTGAAGCATGCTCGAGATCATTAGCTAGTCGCTGTGATTGAAATTTTATAGATGTTCGGCTATCATCGAGGGCTCCAACAAGTAACACAGGGGATAATTTCAGATCAGATAATATCTTCAAGTTTGAAATAAAAGATTCTAATAGAGGATTTTTTAAGCATCTAGGATCAATCACAATAAGAGCAAATTTTTCAGCATCCTGAGCTGAAAATAGATCTGCATAAAATTTAGCTTCTTTAGTCGCTCCAATAGCGGACAAGCTATTAAGTACTGTACTTCTTATCATAAGACTTTTTGCAGACCCTTTCTGATAAACAATAATTTCTCATTTTGAGTACTCTCATCCTTATCAGTTAAGCAAGCTTTGTTTCACTAAATTTATTTAAATTTACAACTATTCCAGTTTACAATCGTTAACTTATAAGTGATTTGAAGCCAATCAATACAATTATAGGTTATATTTTTTTATTGTTATAAACTTTAAACTCTATATACAGAGAGGGCTAATTTATTAGCTATGATGATAAACGCGCTTGTAATAAACGGACTGGACCCGGGGGCGGTACCCGGCGGCTCCACCAAAAATACATTATTAAATGTATTCTTTATGGGGCCGAAATAGGATCGACAGACGTCTAAAGAAGTATGCTTTCATCCGTATAGGTACCGTTAAATGCCTAAATTTAGTAATTGCAAATGATAATTACACTGAAGAGTTTGCCCTCGCTGCGTAAGCAGTGCGGAAAAATTCGCTTTAACTCCTAGCCGTTCAATCCGCTAGGCGGGCTTCGGGAGGTAGCTGGCAACAGAAACCTCTCAATATCACATAAAATTTACATTTATTAGGTGATTTCATAAAAAAGGTATATTGATTACTTCGATAAGTAATCTAGGATAATCCAATGACAGAAAATCTTATGAATTATGAAGCAATGACACAGACAGCACTTTTGACTGTAGTCAGGAATTCAATACGCCGAGTTATCAGAGAAGATGGTTTGCCCGGAAGTCATCATTTTTATATAACATTCGCAACTAATCATCCTGAAGCTGACGTTGATAAAGGTTTAGCGGACAAATACCCAGATGAAATAACCATAGTTCTAGAACATCAATATTGGGACCTACAGGACAACACAACAAACTTTGAAGTAACTCTTAAATTTGGGGGAATTCCAAAATACATAAAGGTTCCTTACAAAGCTATTACTCGATTTCATGATCCAAGCGTAGGATTTACTATGCAATTTGAGCCTGATTTTGGAATAAACACAGAAGAATACCCTAAAGCTGAAGTTGCAATTCCGAAAGACGATCAATTGATTGAAAAAGAAACAGGCAATCAAGGCATGGATAAGGCTGAAAAAGTTGTCAACCTTGATACTTTTCGCAAAAAATAACTTACTTATTTTCAAATTATTATAGAGTAATTAGATGACAAAAATTAGAGTAGAAACTGATAGCTTTGGTTCACTTGAAGTTCCTAATGATAAATATTACGGGGCGCAAACAGCACGAAGCCTTATAAATTTTCCAATTGGTGCCGAGAAAATGCCGCCTCCATTAATAAGAGCTTTAGGAATTATTAAACATTCAGCGGCTTTAACTAATAAAAAATTAGATAATTTAGAGCCCGATCTTGCTGATGTAATTTCGCTTGCCGCCATAGAGGTGGCCGATGGAAAATTTGATGACAACTTTCCATTATCTGTGTGGCAAACGGGTTCAGGGACTCAATCAAACATGAATGCAAATGAGGTTATTTCTAACAGGGGAATAGAAATATTAGGTGGCCAAATAGGAACTAAAACTCCTATCCATCCTAATGATCATGTCAACCGAAGCCAAAGCTCTAATGATACATTTCCTACTGCTATGCACATATCAGCAGCCGAGGAGATTAATAACACTTTATTACCCGCTTTAGAAAGCCTTTTGAAAGAATTAAAAAGAAAATCGAATAAATTTTCAAAGATTATTAAAATTGGAAGAACTCACACCCAAGATGCAACACCTATTACGCTTGGGCAGGAATTTTCTGGTTACGCTGCTCAGATAAACAATGGAATTAAACGAGTAAAAGTAGCACTTTCCGAACTCTACCCTTTAGCGCAAGGAGGCACAGCTGTGGGCACCGGTTTAAATGCCAAACCGAAATTCGCTGAGTATTTCGCCAAAGAAGTATCAAATTTTACTGATTTACCTTTTTACACAGCTGAAAACAAATTTGAGGCCCTCGCAGGGCATGACGCCTACGTTGCTGCACACGGAGCCATTAACACAGTCGCGGTTTCACTTTTTAAGATAGCAAATGATATAAGATTTTTAGCATCAGGTCCTCGTTCCGGGTTAGGTGAAATATCATTGCCTGCTAATGAACCAGGCTCTTCCATAATGCCTGGGAAAGTAAATCCTACTCAATGCGAAGCATTAACTATGGTTTGCACTCAAGTTATGGGTAATAATACAACTATATCAATGTCTGGCTCTCAAGGGCACTTCGAGCTCAACGTTTATAAACCTATTATGGCTTACAATATGCTACAATCAATAAGATTAATGTCTGATAGCGTTATCTGCTTTACTGAAAAATGTGTTGCAGGGATAATAGCTAATGAAGATCGTATAAATGAACTTTTAAATCGATCCCTTATGCTAGTGACCGCATTAGCACCCAAAATAGGCTATGATAATGCAACAAAAGTAGCAAAAACAGCCCACAAAAATGGCACCACTCTAAAGGAAGAGGCTATTAGATTAGGTTTTATAGATGAAAAAGAGTTTGACAAAATAGTTCGACCTGAATTGATGATAAAACCACATTAATGTCCGTCAATTAAATCTAGAGGTAATGGAACCCTATGGAGAAAAGATCTCTATCAATACACGGACACCGAACTTCATTATCTTTAGAAACTGAATTTTGGGAAGTACTGGACTATGAAGTAGCTAAAAGTGGCAAGTCTTTTGCCGCTTTTGTAAGTGAACTTGATGATAAAAGAAGCTCATCAAAAATAAAACAAAATCTAGCATCTTATATTCGCGTATGGTCGTTAATATCCAAACATTAAAAACTTATTTACTAGTGTCTTAAATTTTAAAATTGCGCATAAGTAAACATATAATTGTCTGATCAACTTAATGTGGCATGGTGGGATTATTTAGATATGTTTGGTAACATGTAGAGACTGATTCTACCTTAAAAATTAATTATTCAGAAATAAGTTTTAAAAAGATGGAAAATACAAAAAACTTAGGCAGCATATCTGCGCAGGCATCAATGCATTTAAATGTAAAAACTAATGATTACCTTGATGACCTCAACCCAGAACAAAGAGAAGCTGTTTTACATACTGATGGTCCAGTATTAGTTTTGGCAGGTGCAGGAACGGGTAAAACCAGAGTGTTAACATCAAGAATTGCATACATCCTTCAGAACCGAATGGCATTTCCATCTCAAATTCTTTCTGTAACATTTACCAATAAAGCAGCTAAAGAAATGAAAAGCCGTGTTGGCGATTATATCGGCCATGGTATCGAAGGCTTGCCCTGGATGGGGACCTTTCATTCGATCGCTGCAAAAATCTTACGCATTAATGCAGAACTAGTGGGACTAAAACCTAATTTTACAATTCTTGACACCGATGATCAAATCCGTCTGTTAAAACAAATTATAAAAGCAGAAAATATAGATGATAAAAAATGGACACCCCGTTATATGGCAAGCCTTATAGATGGCTGGAAGAATAAAGGGTGGATGCCTGAAAAACTGACTTCTCAAAATAATTTCAAATTCGCCGAAGGAAAAGGAAAGAAAGTTTATGAAATTTATCAATCACGTTTAAAAATTTTAAATGCGTGCGATTTTGGTGATCTTCTTTTACTTAATCTTGAATTATTTAAAGAAAATCAAGACATTCTAAAAAAATATCATGAAAAGTTTAAATATATTTTGGTTGACGAATATCAGGACACGAATATCTGTCAATATCTCTGGCTGAGGCTGCTAGCGCAAGGGTCTCACAATATATGTGTAGTGGGCGATGACGATCAATCTATTTATGGATGGCGAGGAGCTGAAGTTGATAACATACTACGCTTTGAAAAAGAGTTTTCAGGAGCTAAAGTTATTAAACTCGAGCGTAACTATCGTTCAACTGAGCATATTTTAGGTGCAGCTTCTGGTTTAATATCAGCAAACAAAAGTCGTCTAGGCAAAACTCTTTGGACTGAAGATATGGGCGGTCACAAGGTTACGGTTACAGGGGTTTGGGATGCAGCCGCAGAGGCGCGCCTAATATCAAGTGTTATTGAAGACTGGAAAAGTAATGGACGAGGATATAATGAGGTGGCGATACTTGTAAGAGCATCAAGGCAAATGCGAAGCTTTGAGGAACGGTTTATTCAAATAGGAATGCCCTATCGCGTCATAGGCGGTCCAAGATTTTTTGAAAGACAGGAAATCCGAGATGCACACGCTTACATAAGAGTTTTAAGGTCAGAAACAGATGATTTAGCTTTTGAACGTATAGTAAATGTTCCCAAGCGCGGTATTGGAAGTACTACTATCCAAAAGTTACAAATAATAGCGAGAAAAATGAATGTGAGTCTTGAACAGGCAACACGTGAAGTAATCAAAACAGATGAAATTAGAGGTAAAGCACGAACTGCGTTACGAAGTTTTACTAAGGACCTTGATAGATGGCGAGGCAACTTAATCACTTCAAATCATACTGATGTAACAGAAATAGTATTAGATGAATCTGGGTACACACAAATGTGGCTGAATAATAAAGATGCAAAATCTTCAAGCAGGTTAGAAAACCTAAAAGAACTCATACAAGCAATGGGCGAGTTTGAATCGTTGGATTCATACCTTGAACATGTAAGCCTTGTATTAGATGTCGAAAAAAATGATCAAGAAGAAGAAGTATCAATAATGACATTACACTCCGCCAAAGGGCTTGAGTTTCCCTTAATTCTCCTTCCAGGCTGGGAAGAAGGCACTTTCCCCAGCCAAAGGTCTATGGATGAGGCAGGCAGTGAGGGTTTAGAAGAAGAACGCAGATTGGCTTACGTTGGAATCACAAGAGCCCGCGAACGTGCAAAAATATACTTTGCTGCCAATAGACAAATTTACGGATCATGGCAATCATCACTTCCTTCGAGGTTTATTGATGAGCTGCCACCAGAAAATGTATCCGCGGGATCAGAAACTGGTTACTACGATAACAACACTCTTAATGAAGCAAAAATAGAAATTACATCAGAATTTCCGGATTCTGCAAGTAGGCGATATAATTCACCTGGCTGGCAACGTTATAAAACTCATAAATCAAAATCTCTACACAGTAGACAAGTTGAAGGAAAATTTAGCAAAAAACTAGACGCACATGCGACACAGAAATTTAAAATTGGAGAACGTATTTTTCATCAAAAATTTGGTTATGGAAAGATACAAACCGTTGATGGAAACAAACTTAATGTTGATTTCGAGAAAGCGGGTCATAAAAAAGTACTCGATAGCTTTGTGGACCGTGCATAATGATTAATAAAGCTCCTTTTGCACTTTATGTACGAGCAATCAATCAAGTAGCTTTTAATGTATCTGATGCCTTAGGTTTTTCAGTAGAAATGTCAGCGCTTGCAGTCTCTTTATTTGAAGAGGGGCCTGATACTATGCAAGTCCAAGCATTGTATTCAACTCGAAAGCAAGCAGAGCAAGCTTTGTTATCATTATCACTGAGCAGTTCTATAGAAACCATGATAGAACAACTACCAGACATAGACTGGGTTGAAAAAAGTCAGAGGGGCCTACCACCTGTAAAAGCAGGCAGATTCTGGATTTACGGCTCACATGACAAAGAACTTATACCAAAAAATACCAAATGGCCTGTAGAAATAAATGCAGGACTAGCTTTTGGAACAGGTCATCATGGCACAACAAAAGGGTGTTTAATAGAATTCGATAAGTTACTGGAGGAAGGTTTCTTTCCAAATAAAGTATTAGATTTAGGCTGTGGGGCTGGAACACTCGCAATTGCTGCAGCAAAAGCATTAAATCTTGACATCATAGCTACTGATATTGACTCCGATGCTGTAGAAGTAACTTTGTTTAATGCGCGTATTAACAATGTTCCTGAATTGATAAAGTGCTATAAATTGGATGGGGTAAAAAATTCAGTACTACAAAAGAACACTTTTGACCTAATCTTTGCAAATATACTTGCTGGTCCTTTAGTTAAATTATCTGAGGATATTGTAGATATCTTATGCCCTAATGGGAAAATCATCCTATCTGGTATCTTGGATAATCAGTCAGACCTTGTAACAAGAGCTTTTGTAAACTGTGGCCTAGAAATTGAAAAAAAGTCTTCAATTTCTGGATGGACGAGTATAACAGGTAGAAAAGTTAAATAGCGCGGTTAGCTCTTCTATCTCGACGAGCGTGTCGTCTGCCAATTAGATTTAATTTAGCTTTTTGATAGTCCGTACTTAAAAATATACTTTCGTTATTTTCGCACAAGATTTCAAAATTAATTAATTGTGCACCAGAAAAATCAGTAGTCATTTTTTTTCTCCAATAAATGAACTTCTCTTAAGGCTTAAAGATAGAGAATTACATCCGAAAGGGAACGTTCAAGAATGAAGACAAAGGTATGCATATTTGCATGGCTTAAAAATTTATGTAATGGCAACAGAGTCTTGGAAAATAAGTTTACTATTCTTTTAACCGCGCCCTCTAATAATAAATTATTTTAATTGGTTTATTATATTTTTTATTTTGCTTTCTAATGATAAATTAGGATAATTGAATTTCTTTTAAATTAAAGATTGATTAGATACATGATACAGAACTTTGAAACACGTGGTGGTCCAGAATATGGTAGAAAAAATCTTCCAAAACTGAGAGACACCTTAAAAAAATTAAAATTGGACGGGTTTCTTGTACCACATGAAGATGAATATCAAAATGAGTACCTACCCGACTGCAATGAAAGATTAATGTGGGTAAGTGGTTTTACCGGCTCAGCTGGAGCTGCTATAATAATGCAGGATTCAGCAGCTATATTTGTTGATGGTAGGTACACATTACAGGTAAAAAGTCAGGTAGATAACAAACTTTTTAACTATGAAAGTCTAGAAAATGGCGGGCTAACAAGCTGGTTAGAGGCCAACACAAAAGTTAAGCATACTATTGGGTATGACCCTAAATTACATACCCCAAACTCATTAGAAAAATTAAAAAAATACTCAAAAGCTAAGCTATTAGCAATTAAGAATAATCCATTAGATAACAGCTGGGCGAACAGACCTAACACTCCCTCCTCCAAAATAAAAATACACCCTGTCGAATTTTCTGGTGAACCTCATCATCACAAATGTACTAGAATAGCAAAATTAATAAGCAAAAAGAATGCTGACATAGCGTTAATAACTTCGCCCGCCTCAATTGCATGGTTACTCAATATAAGAGGAGCAGATGTGATGTGCACACCATTAATACTTTCAACTGCTACAATTGATAAACATGGTAAAGTCCAACTATTTGTTGATAATGATAAGCTCACTAATGAATTAAGGGACTATCTAGGAGAAAATGTTACAATTTTCGATGAATCTAGCATCGAAAAGGAGCTTAATCTTCTATGTGGGTACAAGGTGTTAGTTGACCCCTCTAATGCATCATCATGGTTCTTCGACACTCTTAAAAATAGCCAAGCGGTCATACTAAGAGCGCAAGATCCAATAGCCCTTCCTAGAGCATGTAAAAATGAAACGGAGATAAAAAGTACCATAAACGCTCATAAGCGAGATGCTGTACCCCTTATCAGGTTTCTTCATTGGTTGGATACAAAGGCACAAACAGGAAAAGAAACTGAAATAAGTGCTGCAAAACAACTTGAAGAATTCAGACTTGAAACAGGTTTACTTAAGGATTTAAGTTTTGAAAGTATATCAGGAGCAGGTTCTAACGGAGCAATAGTCCACTACAGAGTTAGCGAAGAAACATCTAAAAACTTATCTCAGGGATCACTTTATTTAATTGATAGCGGCGCACAATACGAAGATGGTACGACTGATGTTACAAGAACAGTTCCTATTGGAAAGCCATCCTCTGAAATGCGGTATAGGTTCACCCTTGTGCTTAAAGGTCATATAGCACTAGCTACAGCATATTTTCCAGAAGGAACGACTGGATCAAATTTGGATGCATTAGCTAGAATGCCATTATGGCAAAATGGTTTAGACTACGATCATGGAACTGGTCATGGGGTTGGGTTATATTTAGGGGTTCACGAAGGGCCGCAAAGAATTTCTAAGGCACCGAACAATGTAGCGCTGAAACCAGGAATGATCTTATCCAATGAGCCTGGTTATTATAAAAGCGGCGCCTATGGTATACGAATTGAAAACTTACAATATGTAACTAAGCCAGTTTCAAGCATTCACGGGGAAAGAAAAATGTTAAGCTTTGAAACGCTTACACTAGCTCCTATCCATAAAGGGATGATCGACACTACAATTCTTAATGAGCAAGAGAAAGATTACATCAATGAGTATCATAAAACTGTTTATGATAAAATTTCTCCAAGCCTCTCTGGAAAAACTCTATTATGGCTAGAAAAGGCTTGTAAAGAAATATAGTTTTAAGGTTGGTAATTTACTCTCAACTAATACCTAAATTTTTAGCTGCATTGCCAACGAACTTCATTGTTTGCTGACCACCTGATGTATATTCTTCTTGATTAATACTATTACGGATTTTATCCAAATTAAGCATAACATTTTCAGCTGTTTGTTCATTTGGTGCTAAATGTATACCTGAAGTTTCAAAAACTTTAGTTGCCGCATAACCTCCAGCTCCTGCACACATAATTAATCTATTCGGTGCACCATCGCAAACCAAAGGAATTAATCCAGCTGTCACACTATCAACTGTCAATAAATCTAAAGCTTCTTGAGGCATCAAACTCTCAGTCATACGTGTTGCAGCTGTCGGGGAAAGCGCATTCACACGGATATCATATTTTGCTCCTTCCAAGCAAAGTGTATTCATCAGACCAACAACACCAGTTTTAGCTGCCCCATAGTTGGTTTGTCCGAAGTTACCATAATTTCCTGAGGAAGATGTTGTCATAACAATACGACCATACTTTCTTTCTTTCATGTGATCCCACACAGCTTTAGTACAAATTACTGACCCCATAAGGTGGACCTCAATCACTAATCTAAAGTCATTGATATCCATTTTGGTAAATGATTTATCACGAAGTATACCAGCATTATTGACTAAGATATCTATGTGACCCCACTTTTCGATAACTGAGCTAACCATATCCCGAACTTCCTCTGGATTTGTTACGTTAGCACCATTGGCCATTGCCGTTCCCCCGAATTCACGTATTTCTTCTACAACATTCTCTGCCATAGTGGCAGATCCGCCTTCACCAGAAACACTCCCGCCTAAGTCATTAACAACCACTTTGACACCACGACGTGCTAACTCTAAAGCATGACTTCTACCCAATCCACCTCCAGCACCTGTAACAACTGCAACTCGGTCATTAAATTCTATAATACTCATTATTATTTTGCTCTCTTTTCCTTAAACAACTTCAAACAAGCCTGCTGCGCCCATACCACCGCCTACACACATAGTGCTCACAACATATTTTACGCCGCGGCGTTTGCCCTCAATTAAAGCGTGAGCAACCATTCTCGCTCCAGACATTCCATATGGGTGCCCAATCGAAATAGCTCCCCCATTTACATTCATAATCTCATTTGGAATGCCCAATTTATCCCTGCAATAAATCACTTGAACTGCAAAAGCCTCATTTAATTCCCATAAACCAATATCATCCATTTTAAGGCCAGTTTTTTTCAGAAGCTTAGGAATTGCATAAACTGGCCCAATCCCCATCTCGTCAGGAGCTAATCCAGCAACGGCCATACCTCTATAAATACCCAGAGGTTCAAGCCCTCTCTGTGAGGCCACCCTTGCCTCCATTAAAACAGAAGCTGACGCGCCATCTGATAACTGAGATGCATTTCCTGCTGTAATAAAATGATCCGGACCACGTACAGGCTTAAGGTTAGACAAACCCTCTATGTTTGTTGAAGGCCTATTTCCTTCATCTTTATCCAATGTAACTTGATTAGTTGAAATTTCACCAGTCTCTTTGTTTTTTACAGCCATCACAGATGTCATTGGTACTATCTCATCATTAAATTTTCCTGATAATTGAGCCTGATGTGTTCTTTTTTGGCTTTGTAAAGCATAGTTATCCTGAGCCTCTCTAGAAACTTTATATCTTTTTGCTACTATTTCAGCTGTGTCAATCATCGGCATATAGGCCGCGGGTTGTAAAGCGTGAAGCTCTGGGTCAGCTTCTACTCTCATATCCGCTGTTTGGACTTTAGATATCGAATCAAGCCCGCCGCCAACAGCTATGTCCATATTGTCTACCAATATCTGTTTAGCTGCTAAACCGATAGCCATCATACCTGATGAACATTGACGATCAATTGTCATTGCCGATACAGATTCAGGCAAACCCGCTCTTAAAGTTGCCATCCGTGCTACATTCGATGATTGTGAACCTTGCTGCAAAGCAGAACCCATTATTACATCTTCTACTTCAGGCCCATCTAACCCTGCACGCTTTACAGCATGAGAAATAGCATGGGCAGCTAAAGTTGGAGAACATGTATTATTAAAAGCCCCACGATAAGCCCTGCCTATTGGTGTTCTAGCCGTTGAAACGATTACTGCTTCGCGCATTTTGATCTCCTATGCAATTTGTTGCATATCTAGCCTTCCGCGCTATAAAAAGCAAGCATTTGAAAAGTACCGAAAGAATAAAAAATATGAAAACTTCAATTTCACACAAAACGTTCTTATTTCTACTTAAAGTTATTGGTGCAAAAAAAATATTAGGGTACTTTCTATCTAGAAAAAGGCTACCAGATTCAAAACCAAATTTCTGGTATAAGTTAAGGTATTCAATTAAAGGAACAATTTATAAAAAACACAACATTTGGACTTATGATGGTAATACAACTTTAGTGTATTATCTACATGGAGGAGCTTTCGTTCTTGGTTTAAACTCTATGTACTATTCCATGATAGGGCGTTTAGCAAAAATATCAAAAGTAAAAATAATTGTTCCTGATTACCCATTACCCCCAGATTATAATGTCAATGAAATACATGAATGGGTGAAAAACAGCTATGTTGAGACCATTGCAAAACATAACCCTAATAACATAATAATTATGGGAGACTCTGCTGGGGGCAACCTCGCAATAGCGCTAGTCGATTGGATAATGACCTCTAAACTAAAAAAACCAAATAAGCTCATATTATTATCGCCTTGGGTAGACCTAGAGTTAAAAAATCCAAACTTAAAAGCAAACCCATCCGAGCAATTACTCGATAAAAAAGATATTCAAAAAGCCGCTATTAGGTTTGCAAATGGATTAGACTTAAAAGATCCATTAATTAGTCCATTATATCATAATAATTTAAAGTTACCAAAAACTACTATATTTTCAGGTGATCTTGACTTACTTCATGATGATATAGTTCGTTTTTCTAAAAAGAATCCAAAAATAACACTTAAAATTACAAAACATATGCCGCATGTGCATATTATTATGCCGACTAAAGAAGCTAAAATAACCTTAAAACAAATTAGTAATATTTTAAGCTATTAACGTTGCCAATCCCCGGACTTACCACCAGCTTTACTTTCTAGTAAAATATCCAAAATCGTCATATGTTTATCCTTTGATTTTAACATATCATATATAGTCAAACATGATATAGAGACAGCAGTTAAAGCTTCCATTTCAACTCCTGTTTTACCATCTGTTTTCACCTCTGCTGAAATAGATAACCCCGGCAATGCATCATCATGGTCAATTCGAACACTTACCTTAGAGATTTGTATTGGGTGGCATAATGGAATTAAATTTGATGTATTTTTTGCTGCCATAATTCCAGCTAACTCAGCCACCTGCTCAACATTACCTTTTTTATTTTTCTGCTCTTTAACTGACATCAAAGTATTCATTGACATTCTAACTTTTCCTTTTGCCACTGCAATTCTAGAAGTTATATCTTTGCTAGATACATCGACCATTGCTGGACGACCAGATTCATCAAAATGGGTTAAATTAGACATCAAAATTCTCCAAAACGAGGCATTAAATCTATCATATTACAAGGACGGTGCCTACTATCAAGCTGTGCAGAGATTACTTTATCCCATCCATCCTTTACTGCTCCGTTTGATCCTGGGAGGCAAAATATTATTGTCCCCTTAGCAAGTCCAGCACAGGCCCTCGATTGCAAAGTAGACAGACCAATAGATTTAAAACTTTCTTGATGAAAAATAACTGAGAAACCATCAATTAACTTGTCAAACATGGGAGAGATAGCCTCCACTGTTATATCGCGTCCAGTTAAACCTGTCCCCCCAGTTGTAATAATAACGTCAACTATAGGGTCATTTATCCAAATACTAATTTTATCCCTAACACCGTCTATAGTATCTCTTTTAATGGACCGATAAATTATTTCATGTCCTGATAGTTTAATTTTTGACTCTAAAATATCACCGGATGTATCTGTTAGCTCTGTTCGAGTATCGGATACAGTCAGAATAGCTATTTTAACTGGCTTGAATTCTAAGCTTACGTCTATACCTACCATTATTCTTCCCATCTTTTTTTATCATTAAGGTCTTGATGCCTTGGCTCAATCCACTTTATTTTTCCTAAAGATTTTTCAGACTTCCAAAATGGAGCTTCTGACTTCAAATAATCCATCAAAAAATCTGCGGCTTCAAAAGAATCTCGACGGTGGAGACTAGCCGTTGCAACAAAGACTATAGGTTCACCAGGCAACATAACACCAACACGGTGAATAATTCTCCAATTTAAAATACTCCATCGCTTTTCAGCTTTGCTAGCTATTCTAATAATTTGTTTCTCAGTAAATCCTGCATAGTGTGATAAAGTCAATGAAAGCTCCTGGTTTTCTCCACGAACTATACCAGTAAAAGCTACAATAGCTCCTGCTCCTTTAACCTCATTTCTGAAAGCCTTATGCTCAGACTCAGGATTAAGTTCTGTGTTAGATATTCTTAAAATACCCATTTTCAGCCCCCACTAAGAGGTGACATAAAAGCGATTTCATCTCCATCTTTCAATGAAACATTTTCTGTTATTATATTTTTGTTTATAGATATCCTATTTCCCCTTTTAAGTAAGGTCTTCTCTGAAATACCCATATTTTCAGATAACCAAAGAGTAAGGTCCTCTATAGTAATAACACTTGGAGGTAGACTGATCTCCATAGTCGGAGAAATATCACCGAGACTCCCAAAGAAGAGAATTGTAATCATGATAGCTCCCGTAACTCCTCTTTTGTATCTATATCTAAAGCAGTTTCCTTTGGTATTTTATATTTATAATAATTTCCATTACCGAACAACGACTTAGTAGAAAATCGGGAATTTAAAGTCATAAGCTTATTAATAACGCCGTTTCTAAAAATTACTGGGGGCATTAACGTATCATTATAACAACATATAGCTTTATCATTATGTCCTATACCTTGGATTATGTTTTTGATATCATAATTCTTAACGAAAGGCATATCCCCTAATGCTAAAAATATACTGTTATATCCTGCTCTATGAATAAATTGTACTGCTAATTTTACTGAATACACCTTACCCAGCATAGGACTATTATTTTCAATTAAAATAAAACCATTATCTATCAGTAAATCATGAAGTGCGCTTGGTTTCGAAGGTACAACTGCAAAACGCTTTCCGAAGTTAATTGATTTACAGCTATCGATTATATGTTGGATAAGTGGCTTTCCTCTGAAAGGGGCAGTCAGTTTATCACTTCTTCCAAAGCGTTGAGATAAACCGCTGGCCAATATTACTAATGCAGTTTCCTCTTCTCTCATAATAAGTTTTTATCTTTTGCTACTTTGATAATCTCGGCCAATGTTGACAATGCTAAAAGATTAGTGTCGCGCATTGATGGAATGAGGCCAATTGGCCCTCTAATTTTTGAAATATGCGACAACGAAACACCTGCACTACTTAATTTTTGCTCTCTCACTTGTTGAGTTTTTATACTACCCATAGCGCCTATGTAAAAAGCATCACCCAATACTACTCGTTTTAAAATATTTAGTTCCCAATCGTGGTCATGAAATAATAAAACTACAGCAGTCCAATGATCATCGAGGTTAATTAAAGGTTTTTCAGGATTATCTAAATGCGTGAAAGATAAAAATTTAAGTTCATCATTAATACTTTTGTCTGGAGAATGGACATTCACTTCGAGACCTACTTCTGTTGCGAGTGAAGCTAAAGAGAACAAAGCCTCATCACGTCCATAGAGATTAATCTGTAATTTAGGGCTGTATTTATGTTCATACTCATCAAACTTAAGAAGGAATTCTTTCCGAGATCCTAATGCTTCTATGGCTTTACCTACAGTTTTTTTATTTGGGTTAGGTATGATTATTAATTCTATAGAGCCACCGCATGGGAGTTTAATATCTTTATATTGGGATCCTTTTCCATATTGGATAATACGTGTCTTATTTTCAGATAATGATATTTTAGATTGAGATATAATATCTGCGTCAACACAGCCATTAGAAATATAGCCTGCAAAACTACCATCACAACCAACAGCCATTAGCGACCCAACAGATCTCATAGAACCACCATTTACACTTTTTACGCAAACTAATGCGCACGGATCTGTTTCATTAAAAATAAATTTCAATATATCGTAAGCATGGTGGTATTTTAGACTCATTATTACTTGGTAAAACAGAAAGTTACATATATCTATATGAATATGATCTCTGTTTCTAAAGCTTTAGGTATTTTAAGTCAAAATCGTTTTGAACTGGATGTGCAAACGATTAATCTCAAGGATGCAACAGGTTCTATTTTAGCTGAAGATTTGATTGCTAAGATTACTTTACCTCCTTTTCCTGTGTCGGCGATGGACGGCTATGCAATTAAAATATCAGATATTGAACATGGGTCGTTAAAATTTCAAGTTACAGGTGTGTCAGCTGCAGGTAACCCATTTAAGGGTATTTTGAATAACAATGAAGCTATTAGAATCTACACTGGGGGAATTGTACCAAATGGTGCGGACCATATCGTCATCCAAGAAAATGTTATTAAAGAAAAAGGTCAAATTATAATATCAGAAAATGAAATTTTTCCTAGACATATCAGAAACAAGGGAATTGATTTTTTTCAAGGAGAAGTATTAATTAAAAAAGGAACTCGCCTTGACGCTATGCATATTGGATTAGCTGCTGCAGCAAATTTTAGCCTTTTAAAAACATACAAAAAACCGACAGTTGCTATAATATCAAATGGTGATGAACTTAAAGAGCCTGGAAGCATATTAACTCCAGGTGATATAATCAATTCGAACTCTCATTGCCTTACCGCTTTGCTAAATAAATGGAATGCAAATGTGGTTAATGTTGGAATAGCTAAAGATAATATTCCTGACATTATGAATAAAATAAAAAATATTAACGATGCTGACATTATAGTTCCTATCGGTGGTGCCTCGGTGGGTGATTTAGATTTCATGCGTATCGCATTTAAAAAATCTGGATTCTTGTCTATTTTTGAAAAGGTAGCGGTTCGCCCTGGGAAACCAGTATGGTTTGGAAAAATGGATGATAAATTAGTTTTAGGGTTACCAGGAAACCCAGCCTCAGCTGTTGTATGCGCTCATATTTTTTTGAAAACTCTGATTACGCAAAATAATCATCCACACTTTCTCAAAGCAAAGCTTAATGAGAAAATACCAAAAAATTCAAATAGAGAAACATATTTGAGAGGCTTAGCAAAATTTAATAACATAGGACAATTAGAAGTAACTCCAATGCCCAAACAAGACAGTTCACTTTTAATGCCGTTTGTAAAATCAAATGTCCTTATTAGGTTAAAGCCGAATGAAAAATTAAGGAAAAAGCATGAGCTTGTTGATGTACTTTCACTGGAAACTGGGCCTAGTCTTTATGAGTAATTCTGATCTCAGCTTTCATATAAGTAATCGCATTTCCAATGATATTTATACTATTATTAAGTACTTCTAGCCATATTACTCCTCCACGCTCTGATGCTTGATAAGCTTTAAGCTTATTTTTTTCTATAGTTCTACTCCAGTAACTACCCAATGCCGCATGAGCAGAACCAGTAACAGGGTCTTCTGCAATACCTTCATTTGGCGCAAAAAACCTTGATATAATATCAAATCCTCCAGAATATCTTGCTGTTATACCCACTCCATTTTTTGAAAGTTTACTAATTTTAGTGATATTCAGTTTGTAATTAA
The DNA here is from genome assembly GCA_029250925.1 of Hellea sp. GTDB lineage: Bacteria > Pseudomonadota > Alphaproteobacteria > Caulobacterales > Maricaulaceae > Hellea. Next base: position 28,547 of record JAQXEH010000025.1, on the reverse strand, counting down.
GTATTTCTTTAAAAGTATCGAAAACAAAATATATATCTTTTCCTGCTTTAAAAGAATCTATAGGGACACTGTTAAATACACCCTCAACAATTTCTGGTTTTACTAGAGGTTTAATTTCTGGAAGAGGGGCATTCAACACATACAGACCTTTTCGAATGGTGACACTAAGTTCCCCTACTTTAGCATTAAAGATAAATGGCGGCTCAAGCCCATACTCTTCGTGTAAAACATGAGCAGTAGCAATCGTAGCGTGACCACAAAAATCAATTTCTACTTTGGGACTAAACCACCTTAGATCAAAGGTATTTCCTCGCTTTACTACAAATGCTGTTTCGGAAAGACTATTTTCGTCAGCAATTTTCTGCATTGTTTTTGCACTTAAAAAACTATCAGTAAACATTACGCCAGCTGGGTTGCCTTCAAAAAGCCTATCAGTAAATGCGTCGACTTGATAAAGTATATAAGTCATTAATAACAGTGATTGCCATCTCTGGGCAGCTCATCAATGAAGTTTAAAATATCTCTTTTTAAGCTTATATTGTTATCAAAGTAGCGAGATATCACCTGCACAGCTTGCGTATGATTTGTGTCAGGGTAGAGCTTTAAAACTGACTTTCCGCCGCGTTGGTTGACCCTTTCTGAAAGTATTACTGCATTTTTTGGACCAACTGTTTTATCTGCTAATCCATTAATGACCAACAAAGAGGGTGTTGCGTTATCAACATAGGCCAGTGGGGCATCATTATGTTTAAATCTAGAAGGAAATATGGTAATTAAAGGCTCTTTTTTTAATTCGTAAACCCCTGTGGGAGAAGAAATAGACACTACCCCAGAAATAATACTGCACACCGAAATACCTTCTTCCTCTAAATAATCTTTGTTCATAGCGACCATTAATGCATTATAACCACCCGCTGAATGCCCGATTAATACAACTTTCCTATTTGAAAACAAGTTTGATAAATAAGCAACTGCCTTAGCGGTGTCGTGAAGCATATCGGGATATATAATTTCAGGAAAGAGACGATAATTAGGAACAGCAACATCGTAACCTTCTGAAGTAAATCCTTCGGCAAAGAACTTATAGATATCCTTAGAACCGCTATCCCATGAACCACCGTGTATAAATACAATTATTGGTGAGTTTTCTTTTTTTGTCGTGGCTTGGTAAATATCCATTACTTGGCTGCCTAGGCTTCCATAACTGACATTTTTCTTAAGCAAATAACTTTTGGATGGGGTTATACCATTGAGAAGGCTAACCGGTGCACATGAAGTGAAGATTAAAATTAATAATACAAAGTAAAAGTATCTATATTTCATCAACAACAATCACCCCTCTGACTTGGGTTAGTAGTGATTTTCGCGGACCCTTTTTTTGTTTCCTGAGGATCTCTTACGCGAACTTCACAATTATTAGACATCCACTCAATTGTTTCCTCTATTTTGATATTGGGCTCAACTTTATAAAACATATCTTTGTAGGGATCCTTTTGCATAAGAGTGTAAGTTTTTTCACAAACCGCTGACCTGACACCTCTCTTAAAACAATGACCATCGTCATCATTAACAGAGCGCCACGGACCCTTGTAAATTAATGCTTGATTTTTCTCCAAGCAAATACCCTGCGTACCTTTATAAGCAAGGTAAGTGGCACTCCTGTATTCAATTCCCTCAACGACTTGCCAAGGTTCATCATCGTACTTATCAATTTTCATGCCATGAAAACCAGCTTCTTCTAGGGCAGATACAAATCCCATTTCAGTAAGAGCACCCGATATACAGCCTGACCACAAACGAGAGTTTTCCTTCAATTCCTCTGGGCTTTCTTCATCGGAAACAATATCAGAGACAGCTATACGTCCTCCAACTTTAAGAACACGATACATTTCGTGGAATAACTGTTTCTTTTTTCTATCAGAAACTAAATTTAATACGCAGTTAGAGACTATTACATCTACAGAGTTATCTGGGACCATAGTTAATTCAGACTTCATCCTAAGCGTTTCAGCTTCTAATTTCTCTAAATCACTTAAATTTTTTATCGGGTTTTCATTTAGCCAATTGTTTAATTTATCAAGATCTAATTTTAAGTCTTCTATATGGCCACGTTTGAACTCAACATTAGCATAACCCAAACTCTCTGCGATTATTGGGGCATTTGCACGAGCTAAAGAGAGCATATCATCAGTCATATCTATGCCTATAACTTTACCTTTAGGCCCAACTATTTGTGATGCAATAAAACAAATTTTGCCACCTCCTGAACCAAGGTCTAGTACAGTGTCTCCCTTGCGAACATATCTAGATGGATCGCCGCAACCATAATCTCGGTCTAATACATCCTGAGGAATTATCTTTAAATATTTAGGGTCATAGTCAATTGGACAACATAATGCAGCCTCTACTGCTTTTGCACCTTTCCCATATCTTTTTTGCACTTCTTCCCTTAGATCAGAGTTTGTTGCTTCTACATCAGTCGAATTATCCATAAATCTGTCTCTTAATAGTATCAGTTGGTGCCGTAATATTTATACATGTTTATTAAAAAATTTAAATAAAAAAAACCCCCGTGCATTTCTGCACGAGGGCTAAATTTTAGAAAAATTTAAAATTAAGCCATTTTGATATTATCAACAGCAGTTTTACCTGAGCGTTGGTCAACAGCTGTATCAAATTCAACTTTGTCACCTTCATTCAGACCGTCAAGGCCTGAACGTTGAACGGCTGAAATATGAACAAATACATCAGTATCCCCACCTTCAGGTTGAATAAACCCAAAACCTTTTGTTGTATTAAAGAACTTAACTGTTCCAGTTTTCATTTCGTCTGACATGTGTATTCCTTTCACGTCATTAATTTTATAGAAACCAACATGGCAACTATGGTAGTCGACTTGGAAGAAAAAACATTTGTTTCACAGTTTCCTGAGAAATTAGTCAGCCGGATTGTCTGGCCATAATCGATTTCTCCCTATGACCGTGAAAGTACTATTTTGCAAGCGATGATTTCAAAGAAATTTTTAGATAATTCATCAAATTACAATTTAAATGAGTTATACTAGGCTTTGAGATAAATTTGGCTCCCAAGACTTTTGAACTTCTTTGACATTTCCTGCATTCCCTCATCAGCATCTACGGGGTACAATGCAGCCTTTTCATTATCCGATAAACCATCTGCATAGTTTCTTACATCTTGCGTGATTTTCATTGAACAAAATTTTGGCCCACACATTGAACAAAAGTGAGCTACTTTATGTGCATCTTTAGGCAATGTCTGGTCATGGTAATCTTTTGCCGTCTCGGGGTCTAGTGATAAATTAAACTGATCCTCCCAACGAAATTCAAATCTAGCTCTTGATAGTGCATCATCACGTATTTGAGCAGCAGGGTGACCTTTTGCTAGATCAGCAGCATGGGCGGCTAGTTTATATGTAATAACCCCAACTTTAACATCATCTCTATCTGGCAAACCCAGGTGCTCTTTGGGAGTGACATAGCAAAGCATAGCCGTTCCGAACCAACCAATCATTGCTGCGCCAATTCCAGATGTTATATGGTCATACCCGGGGGCTATGTCTGTTGTTAACGGCCCTAAAGTATAAAAAGGGGCTTCCCCACACTCAATAAGCTGCTTCTCCATGTTGACTTTTATTTTGTGCATAGGAACATGGCCAGGACCTTCAATCATTACTTGGCAACCTTTGTTCCAAGCAATTTTTGTTAACTCCCCAAGAGTTTCTAATTCAGCAAATTGCGCCCTATCGTTTGCATCTGCAATAGCCCCTGGTCTTAGACCGTCACCTAAGCTAAACGTAACATCATACGAACGCATAATATCACAAATATCTTCAAAATGAGTATATAAAAAACTTTCTTTATGATGAGAAAGGCACCACTTCGCCATTATAGATCCGCCTCTAGAAACAATTCCACAAACACGATTTGCTGTTAGGTGAATATAAGCTAATCTTACACCGGCATGAATAGTAAAATAATCTACACCCTGCTCGCACTGCTCGATAAGAGTATCACGATACACTTCCCAAGTTAAATCTTCTGCAACTCCGTTGACTTTTTCAAGGGCCTGATAAATTGGAACAGTACCAATCGGAACAGGTGAATTTCTAATAATCCATTCCCGGGTGTTATGAATATTTCTTCCAGTGGAAAGATCCATCACATTATCAGCGCCCCATCGCGTGGCCCAAACCATCTTATCAATCTCTTGCTCAACCGACGATGCAACTGCCGAATTACCAATATTTGCATTAATTTTTACCAAAAAATTTCTGCCAATAATTTGTGGTTCTAGTTCGGGATGATTTATATTAGCGGGTACAACTGCCCTGCCCGCTGCAATTTCATTCATAACGAATTCTGGAGTTACAAAAGCTGGTATATTAGCACCAAAGCTTTCACCTGCCGCCACTCGTTCCTCTGCACCTTCGGCCATATTTTTACGACCAAGGTTTTCACGTTCAGCAATGTATATCATCTCCTTTGTAATAACACCTGCTTTCGCAAACTCATACTGAGTAACCATTTCATTATCTTTACCTCGCAAAGGGGAGTTTTTTATAGGAAATTCGCGAGCAAGATACTTTCCACTGGCTCCACCATTGTCTTCCGGTTTCACCGAACGCCCATCATAAAACTCAACACCCCCACGACCCTTAACCCATTCTGTTCTAAACCGAGAAAGGCCTTTTTCTATATTAATTATAATATTTGGATCAGAGTAAGGCCCTGAAGTGTCGTATACAGGCACATCAGGCTCATCAGCACTCGGATGTAAGTGTACCAATCTATGAGGCACTCTTAGCGAAGAATCCGCATCTGGAGCAGTATAAACTTTCGAGGAGGAAGGAAGTTCTCCAGTGGTAACTTCAAGCGTATGCATGCTGTCTTTATTTATGGGTTTGTTCATTTATTTCATCCTATTTATTACTTTTATGCCTGATCGATTATTTATTTTCTGTACTATTGATTCATAATAGCTGATTTGAGGTCTAATGAATTATCTGATAATATTTCTTTATTAAGTTTTTGTCCTTTTGTAATTACCATTTTAGTGAACATAAATTCCCTAGGACTGTTCACTGCATCTACCGCTAAAAGGTTATTATCTTTAAAATAAAAAGCTGAGAAGCTTCTACCTTTTTCTATATCTCCTCTTATTACAATATGATTATACCCTTCGGAAAGACCCGCAATCTGTAACTTAAGGTCATATTGATCTGACCAAAACCATGGAAGACTATTATACGCTTTTGGTTTTTCATTAATGTGTAGTGCTGCAATCTTTGCCTGTTCAGTAGCGTTAGGAACTGATTCGAGCCTTAGAAACCTTCCATAAATTTCATTGTAATGCCAAGATACATCACCGATAGCGTAAATTTCAGGGTCTGATGTTTGACAGAATTGATTAACTTCCACTCCGTTTTTAACCGCAAGACCAGCAGATTCTGCAAGTTCAATATTAGGAATAACGCCGATACCAACTATAACCATGTTACCAATAAAGGTTTTACCACAGGATGTGAGTATATGAATTTTTTCGTCTATTTTTTTAAATTCTGTTGCTATTACCTTCTCAAAAATTTCAACACCTTCTTCATCGTGAATACGTTTATAAAAATTTGATAATTCTGGTGCCGTAACACGTTGCAATACGCGTGCCATAGCTTCAATTACTGTAACTTTCATTCCCTGTTTACGCAAACTAGCAGCTGTTTCTAATCCAATATAACCTCCCCCGATTATTACTGCATGATCATTAGCAATAACACCGCTTTTAATTTTATTGACATCATCAGAGTTCCTTAAATAATAAACACCTTCTGTTTCAGAGCCAGGAATGGGTATTTTTCGAACGCGGGCACCAGTCGCAATGACGAGTTTGTCATAATTTATTATATTGTTGTTATCAGTGATCACAGATTTATTGGCGCGGTCAATACTCTTAACACGCTCTCCTAGTCTAATACTAATCCTCGACTTTTCATAAAGCTCAGCAGGTCGCAAAAGTATGTCTTCTATTTTTTTTTCGCCAGAAAGAAACGTTTTAGACAGAGGTGGACGATGGTAGGGGTAGTCAAGCTCTTCACCAATAATTGTTATATTTCCCAACCAGCCTCCCTGCCTGAGACTAATAGCAAATTGAGAACCCGCATGGGAGCCACCTATTATAACACAATTTCTCATCATTTTCGATTCTGCCTATTCTTGATCAATTCGTCAATGACTTCAGGCTCAGATAATGTAGATACATCACCCAAATTATCGAAATTATCTTCGGCTATTTTTCTTAAAATTCGTCTCATTATTTTACCTGAGCGAGTCTTTGGAAGGTTGTTAGAAAACTGAATCAAATCAGGAGATGCAATAGGGCCTATTTCTGATCTTACATGTTGAATTAATTCACTCTTTAAGAAACTAGAAACTTCAGTATTTGCCTTTACTGTTACATAGGCATAAATACCCTGCCCCTTAATATCATGAGGGTACCCTACCACAGCAGCCTCAGATATTGAACTGTGGCTCACCAATGCGCTCTCTATTTCAGCAGTTCCCATTCTATGCCCAGATACATTGATTACATCATCCACACGACCAGTTATCCAATAGAATCCGTCTTTGTCTCTCCTACAACCATCACCAGTAAAGTAAGAATTTGGGTAAGTTGAAAAATAAGTATCCATGAATCTTTCATGATTACCATAAACTGTGCGCATCTGCCCAGGCCAACTTGATTTTATAATAAGGTTTCCATCCGCCTCACCCTTTAATTCATTTCCTGACGCGTCCACTAAAGCAGGAACAATTCCAAAAAAGGGATGAGCACCAGCACCAGGCTTCATATCAGTAGCACCAGGTAGAGGAACGATCATTGCACCACCAGTTTCTGTTTGCCACCAAGTGTCTACTATTGGGCACCTACTGTTTCCTACGGTATGATAGTACCACTCCCAAGCTTCCGGGTTGATAGGCTCTCCTACAGTCCCTAATAGGCGTAGACTTTTTCTCGAAGTTGCCTCTACAGGGCCGGCACCCTCACGCATTAAAGAACGAATTGCGGTTGGCGCAGTATAAAAAATACTAACATTATGTTCATCACATATATCCCAAAACCGTGAGGCGTTAGGGTAAGTTGGAACGCCCTCGTAAAGAACTGTAGTTGTGCCGTTGGCTAAAGGGCCATAAACAATATAAGTATGGCCTGTAACCCAACCTACATCTGCACTACACCAATAAACATCGTTTTCTTTTATATCAAAAACATATTCATGAGTCATAGAGGCCCAAACGAGATAACCGCCAGAAGTATGTAAAACGCCTTTTGGCGCTCCAGTTGAACCAGAAGTATAGAGTATAAATAGTGGATCCTCAGAATTCATTGGCTCGGGAGCACAGGAGTCAGCAGCGACCTTTAGTTCGTCATGAAGCCAAACATCTCTACCCGAAAGCATTTTAATTTTTTTTCCGGTTCGCCTTATTGTCAGTACTTTCTTAACTATACCAGCGATATCGCATGCAGCGTTGCAATTAGCTTTTAAAGGAATTTTTTTTGTGCCTCTCAGCCCTTCATCCGCTGTAATAACAAAATGACTGCCACAATCTTTTATTCGACCCGCTAAAGCTTCTGGGCTAAATCCTGCAAATACAACACTATGAATGGCCCCTATTCTGGCACAGGCTAGCATAGCAATAGCTGCTTCCGGTATCATGGGCATATAAATTGTTACCCGGTCACCTTTCAGAACTCCATTATTTTTTAAAACATTAGAGAACTTACAAACTTGTGTATATAATTGTTTATACGTCAATTTGATTGATTGATTAGGTTCGTCTGCTTCCCAAATTATTGCTACTTTATCACCTCTCTCAGCAAGATGCCTATCAATACAGTTTTCAGATACATTCAAAGTGCCATCAGAATACCACTCGATATTTAAATCTTCCTTATTCCAGCTTACGTTTTTTACTTTCGTGTATTCTGTTATCCACTTTAATCTTTTCCCATGCTCTCCCCAAAACTTCTCAGGATTTTCTAGAGAAGAGTTATACATATCATTATATTTTTCTAATGTAAGATTAGCAGAAGTAACAAAACTTTTTGACGGTTTATAAACTTTAACATCGTCAGTCATTTCAAGTCCTTCTTTGGCCAGGAATTCGTATGTTTTCAACTAATTTTTGAATCTCAATTGGAGGAGCCGGTGATAACAATGCTACGATCATACCAGTAAAGACTGCTACTATCATAAATATGAAGCCTATACCCTCTGGCGAAATACCAAACCACCATCCAGCCTCAACACCGCCCATGAATTTGAAATGACATATATATCCAACAGTTGTAATTAGCCCTGTTAGCATAGATACAATCGCTCCTTCTTTATTCATTCTTTTCCAAAATATACCAAGAACAACAACTGGAAAAAGTGATGCTGCAGCAATACCAAAAGCAAAAGCAACAACCTGAGCGACAAATGGAAGAGAAGATGCAAAGGCGCCTATGAAGGCAGATAAGAGTATAGCTAAAAAAGCAGAAGTTCGGGCAATTAATAACTCTGAACGTTCTGACATATTTGGATAAAACGTATTTTTTAATAAATCATGGCTAATAGCAGAACTAATTACCATGAGTAAGCCTGCAGCTGTCGACAATGCAGCCGCTAACCCCCCAGCAACCACAAGCCCTATGACCCAATGAGGCAAATTAGCTATTTGCGGGTTAGCTAAAACAAAAATATCTCGGTTTGGCACAATTTCATTTTTAATATTATCTTTGGAATCTGGTCCACGGTATTGTATAATTCCGTCTTGGTTTAGGTCATTGAAATCTAATAGGCCTGTATTCTCCCAATCCTTGTACCATCCGGGTATGGGCTTTCCGCCTTCAGATAGAATTTCAGACCTTCGCTCTTCAAAATTTTCACTGTTTCCAATATAAGTTGCCTCATTTACAGTATCAATAAAGTTCATACGAGCAAATGCCCCAACTGCTGGGGCAACTGTATAAAGTAAAGCGATAAACATAAGTGCCCACCCAGCCGATTTTCGAGCTGCTTTAGCAGACTTTACTGTGAAAAACCGAATGATTACATGTGGTAAACCTGCGGTACCAAACATCAAAGCCGCTGTAATACAAAAAATATCAATATTACTTTTTGTGGTTGATGTATATTCTTTGAAACCTAGCTCTGTGACCACAGAATTTAGTTTAGAAAGCATAGGTACATCACTGCCCGCAATATTACCTATAAAGCCTAGCTGGGGAATCGGATTATTTGTTACTATAATTGATATGAAAATAGCTGGCACAGTATATGCAAATATTAATACAACATATTGAGCAACTTGCGTGTATGTAACACCCTTCATTCCACCTAGAACAGCATAAATAAAAACTATCAAACCCCCGATGAATATTCCAACATTAAAGGGAACCCCGAGGAAGGAAGAAAAGGCTACTCCCACACCTTTCATTTGGCCTGCTATATAAGTGAATGAAACCATCAATGCACAAACAACAGCTATTACCCTTGCTATTTTTGAGTAATACCTTTCACCGACAAAATCCGGGACAGTGAATTTACCAAACTCTCTTAAAAATGGAGCTAGTAGAAGCGCAAGTAGTACGTACCCACCTGTCCATCCCATGAGGTAAACTGAACCTCCATAACCTAAAAATGCAATTAACCCTGCCATAGACAAAAAACTAGCTGCAGACATCCAGTCAGCAGCGGTAGCCATACCATTTAAAATCGGTGGCACATCGTGCCCAGCCACATAAAACTCTTTTGTTGAACTAGCACGCGCCCAGAAGGCTATTAGAATATAAATACCAAATGTTAAGCTAACAAAAAGATATGTCCAAAATTGTTCGCTCATTTACTGATTATCCAAACCATATTTTTTTTCTAAGTAATTCATGCCTAGACAGTAAATAATAATAATTATCAGAAAAACATAAATTGCACCTTGTTGCGCAAACCAAAAGCCGAGAGGTGCACCGCCAATAAAATATTGATCAAGAAATTGACGAAAAATAATCCCCGCCCCAAAAGAGACTAAAAACCAAACACTTAGTAGACCAGCAGTAAAAAGTTGAACAGATTTCCAATATAATCTCTGGTTTTTAGACAAAATTTCCATTTATTATCTCAGTAATTCCTAAGTTTTAATACTAAACCTTTGATTTCCTATTGGTAAACTTCTTATTCTTTTACCTGAAGCCTTGTAAATAGCATTGACTAGTGCAGGAGCAATAGGCGGAGTACCCGGTTCACCCGCTCCTCCAATACGGTTATTTGATGAAATTATCTCAACATCAATACTGGGAGCATCATCCATTCGAACCATTTTATAATCATAAAAATTACTTTGCTCTACCGAACCATTCATTATTGTTATTTCTCCATAAAGAGCGGCAGTTAAACCAAATATAATACCACTTTCCATTTGAGCAATAAAACCATTCGGGTTGACCGCCATTCCTGCATCTGCAGCACATGCTACATTCACAACTCGAGGGTCTCCATTACTAATGTCTACAGTAACTACCTGAGCCACGATACTCATAAAGCTTTCGACAATCGCTATGCCTTGCGCATAACCAGATGGTAAAGCTTTTCCCCAACCCGCCATTCGGGCTGCTGTATCAAGAACCTTTAAATGCCTAGGTTTTGTTTTTAAAAGCTGTCGCCTAAACTTATAACTGTCAATACCCGCATTAGAGGCTAATTCATCAATAAAAGACTCTGTAAAGTACCCGTGCTGTGTGTGGTCAACTGAACGCCATGCACCAACCCGTATATGAGTAGGGCTCTCCATATATTGAGCTTTTATATTTGGAATATCGTAAATAACTGCACTAGCTTCTGGCGGGTCCATATCATGCACAAACTTACTTTCCCAAGAAACGGGAAGTCCCTTGATATCTAATCCCGCCTTTAAATGCCCTAAAACTGATGGCCTGTAAAAGTCTTGCTGAGTCGTTTCTTCTCTAGACCATATTAACTTAACTGGCACACCAGACTTTTTTGAAACTTGCGCGGCTTGATTTGTATAATCTGGATTAGCTCGACGACCAAATCCTCCTCCCATAAACGCTGTATGGACTGTTACACTTTCTAACTCTATGCCTAAAGTATCTGCAGTTACTTGTCGTGTACCCAAAGGGTTTTGCGTTCCAGCCCAAATGTCACATTTTCCGTCACGGTACCAAGCTGTTGCATTCATTGGTTCCATACATGCATGCGCCAAGAATGGTACAGAATATTCAGCCTCATGAATTGAAGCAGACTCATTTATTGATTTTTCAACATCACCAAATTTATGAAGTAATTTTCCTTTGCCTGATTTAATAGCAGATCTATAATTATCAAAGATCACTTTATCATCAATATTATTAGTTGAACTACTCGTCCAAGTTACATCAATAAAGTCTAATGCATTTTTTGCTTGCCAATAACCGTCAGCTACCACAGCTATATAATCTTCCATATTATAAACACCATAAACACCAGGCATTTTTTTAGCTATTGCGTCATCCATCACACTTACTTTTTGACCGTGGACAGGTGCAGCTTTAACAGTCCCGTATTTCATGCCCTCAATTTGAGCATCAATCCCGAAAACAGCTGTTCCATCTACCTTTGCAGGTATATCCACTCTAGGGAGAGATTTGCCTATTAGCTTATACTCATTTCGTTTTTTTAGTTTTGGTTGCAAATTAGGCTTCAGTGTTGCTGCGATCTCAGCAAACTCTGAAAAAGGAGCTTTTTTATTATCGTGATAAATAAAGCTTTTTTCTGCACGTAATTGTGTAATTGGCACACCCCATTGTTTTGAGGCAGCATTTAATAACAACTCTTTAGCGGCGGCACCAGCGGTTAACATGGCTCCTGTGCCTGTAAATCTTACCGAAGTTGATCCGCCAGTAATTTGCATATTCATTGACTTAGCCGCCGCAAGCATTGCTCCATTAAGCGAGTCAAATAAGACTGAAGGCACGTTAGCAGAACCAAACATAAACTCTCTCGCTAAAACAAAGTTAGCATAATCTTTTTCAGCTGGCGCTTCCATGATTTCCATAGCATCCCAATCTGCTTCCATTTCTTCGGCAAGCATTGCTGACAGTGCGGTATGAACCCCCTGACCCATTTCACCATGGGGAATAATGGCGGTAACGGTATTGTCAGTAGCTACTTTTACCCATGTTGTTATGAGGTGTTCATCTCCATTGGTGACATAACCTGATAAATCTTTAGTGCGGTCACCAGGACGGATAGCTATACCAACCATCAGAGCGCCGCCTGCAGTTATACCTGCAATTGCGCCGGCGCCAATAAAGCCTCTACGTGTCCATTTTTTTAATGATGATGTATTTGATTCATCAACTTTCTTGGAAGGATATTCTTTGTTCAGCTTAGTCATTTAATCACCTAAACTTTCTTCGCAGCGGACTTGATAGCTGCCTTAATTCGTCCATACATTCCGCAACGGCAAATATTGCCACGCATAGAAGCATCAATATCCTCATCCGATGGATTAGGGTTTCTCGCTAGCAATGCTACAGCAGACATAATTTGACCAGACTGACAATACCCACATTGTGGAACTTGATGCTCTATCCAGGCTTCTTGTATTGGGTGAAGAGCGTCTTCTGCATCAGCTAGACCTTCTATTGTAGTTACATTTTTTCCCTCTAAATTTGACACCGGAGTTACACATGAACGGATAGGTTTTCCTTCAACATGAATAGTGCAAGCACCGCATAAAGATGATCCACAGCCAAACTTTGTACCTATCAATCCCAGCTTCTCCCTTAACACCCATAATACTGGAGTGTCAGAGTCAATATTAATTTCATGATTTTGTCCATTTACTATTAATTTAACCACAAAATTGCTCCTCGTATTGCTGAATGTATATGCTTACATCATTTAATTCACATATCTATAGCTTGTATACATTTTATCTTTTCTTAGACAAAAAAAAACCCGCCTTAAAAGCGGGTTATTTAAGCATTTAAACTAAATTTATGCCTCAGTTGTCTCTTTTTTTGCATGATCGACAGCACCCTTAGCACCCGCATCGCGATCAACAAACTCAATAACGGCCATTGGGGCGTTATCTCCGAATCTAAAACCAGCTTTCATAATGCGGATGTAACCACCGTTTCTCTCTTTATAACGAGGGCCGAGAACATCGAATAGTTTTTTTGACATATCTCTATTTCTCGTTCTAGATATAGCCAGTCTGCGACTGTTCAAATCACCTTTTTTTGCTAGAGTTACAAGTTTTTCAACTATAGGCCTTAACTCTTTAGCCTTTGGTAGGGTAGTCACTATTTGCTCATGCTCTATCAAACTAGAAGCCATATTTGCAAACATCGCTTTGCGGTGAGATGCGGTTCTATTGAGCTTTCGATGTGCCATTTTATGACGCATGATGTTATCCTTTTATTTTATAATACAAGCTTATATGTGATCGTCGTATTTTTTTGCTAACTCTTCAATATTCTCAGGCGGCCAGTTAGGCGCATCCATACCTAAATGAAGACCCATAACAGCAAGAACTTCTTTTATCTCATTCAATGACTTTCTACCAAAATTAGGTGTTCTAAGCATTTCTGATTCTGATTTCTGGATTAAATCGCCTATGTATACAATATTATCATTTTTGAGACAATTAGCCGAACGAACTGATAACTCAAGTTCGTCTACCTTACGAAGAAGAGCTGGGTTGAAATCTAATTCTGGCTTCTCTTCCCCGCGTCCTACGTCCTCCGGGTCATCAAAATTAACGAATACCTGGAATTGGTCTTGCAATATACGAGCTGCAACTGCAACTGCATCCTCGGGTGTAACAGCTGCATTAGTTTCTATATCAATAATAAGTTTGTCGTAATCTAATACTTGACCTTCGCGTGTATCTTCAACACGGTATGCAACCCTTTTAACAGGAGAGTATAATGCATCAATAGAAATCAATCCTATTGGAGCATCTTCTGGTCGGGATGAAGCAGCAGGCACATAGCCTTTACCTGTTGTAACCGTAAGTTCCATTCTGATATCAGCACCTTCATCAGCATTGCATATAACATGGTCTTTATTAAGTATTTCAACATCAGCAGTTTCTTCAATGTCAGCACCAGTTACAGGCCCTGCCCCCGATTTACGCAACAACAGCTTCTTAGGGCCCTCAGCGTGCATGCGTACAGCAAGACCCTTGAGATTTAAAACAACATTAGTAACGTCTTCCATTACATTAGGAATAGACGTAAATTCATGCACTATACCATCAATCTGCACTGCTGAAACTGCAGAACCCTGAAGTGAAGAGAGCAATACTCTTCTAAGTGCATTTCCTAGAGTCATTCCAAAGCCTCGCTCAAGGGGTTCAGCAGTTACGACAGCTTTTCTTTCTGGATCGCGACTAGGCTCAATCTCTGGGTTGATCGGACGGATAAGTTCTTGCCAATTTTTTTCAATCACAGCGTGACCTCTTAATGCTAAAGCGTAGCGGAATTAACGCTACAAAAAAAATCCCATTATTGGGCTAGTTATACTCGGCGACGTTTCGGTGGACGACAACCATTGTGTGGTATTGGTGTTACATCACGTATTGTTGTAATAGTAAAACCCGCAGCTTGGAGAGCCCTGACTGCACTTTCACGGCCTGAACCTGGACCATTGACGTTGACTTCTAATGTATTCATTCCATGCTCAGCTGCCTTTCTTGCAGCCTCTTCTGCAGCAACCTGGGCTGCATAGGGTGTGGATTTCCTAGAACCCTTGAAACCCATTGCCCCTGCTGAACACCATACTACAGAGTTACCTTGGGAATCTGTAATTGTAATCATTGTATTGTTAAATGTCGAATTAACGTGAGCAACGCCCGATGTTATATTTTTTTTGTCCGCTCGGCGGACACGACCTGGTTCTTTTGCCATTTTATCCTACCTATTTTTTCTTGCCAGCAATGGCCTTCGCAGGGCCCTTGCGTGTTCGTGCATTAGTATGAGTTCTTTGTCCACGCACAGGTAAGCCACGCCGATGACGCAATCCTCTGTAATTACCCATGTCCATCAGTCTTTTTACATTTTGACCAATCTCTCTTCGAAGATCTCCTTCAACCATATGATCTGCATCGATAGATTCTCGTATTTTTAAAATTTCCTGGTCAGTCAAGTCCGCAACACGCCTTTCAGCCACTATACCAACTTTTTCACAAATCTCAGCAGCTTTAGCTGGCCCGATACCATGGATATAGCGCAGAGCGATTGTTACGCGTTTGTTTGTGGGAATATTTACCCCTGCAATTCGAGCCACATCGGCCTCCTTAATATTTTAATCTTCGTTATTTTGATCCCACTAGTTTTCCAAAAGGAAATAGCGGAGAGCTTAAACTTCCCGAGAAAGCGGCTTACTTAGTCGTAAGCGATGGCGCCGTCAAGCTCCACATTCCCTGAATTTAAACAAATTTCATCAATTTTTACTTTACAAAGCGCTTGGAAGTAAAAAAGGGTGATTAATTGTTATAAATTCCTTAAATTAATCCCTTACTTTTATTGTTTAGTGCTTCAGTAATTAACATTGAAACCTCATTAATACTTAACATCCCATCAACCTCATAGAGCTTTCCTTGTGATGAATAATAAGGTAACAAACTCGCTGTTTGAGTATTATAGGCATTTAAACGCACTTTAAAGCTTTCTGGGTTATCGTCTGCACGGCCCTCTTCTGTGAAACGCTTAGTAATACGATTTATTAATGAACTATCATCCACTTTTAAACTTAAAACCAGATCTATCTTCGAATCATATAAACGCATTAAAGCATCTAAAGCCTCTGCTTGAGCTATTGTTCTGGGAAACCCATCAAATATGAAACCATGACTGTCTTGATTTAAAGAAATTTGCTCATCAATTAGTGATATAACTATTTCATCAGAAACGAGTTCACCCCTATCCATTATTCCTGAGACTTTTCTACCAAGTTCAGTGCCAGAAACCCTAGCTTCACGTAGCATGTCACCTGTAGAAAACTGCAATAAAGAATGTTTAGCTACAAGCATCTTTGCTTGAGTTCCCTTACCCGCCGCCGGGGGTCCAAACATTACAATATTCATTTCAAGCTCCCTATCTCTATTTTTTACGTCTGCGCATCCGTGACTTCTTTATGAGTCCTTCATATTGATGCGCTATTAAATGTGACTGTATTTGCGCTACAGTATCCAGCGTAACAGATACTATAATCAACAAGGACATGCCGCCTATTAACATCGCCACTGAAGGAGGGATGGAGCCGCCGGACGTAGCTATAATATATTCTGGCAACACGCAAACAAAGGCCACATATATTGCACCAATAAAAGTCAATCGCGAAAGCACATAACTTAAATACTGCGCGGTTCTCTCACCAGGGCGAATACCAGGAAGAAAGCCGCCATTCTTTCGCATATTGTCCGCAACATCATCAGGCTTGAAAACATATGGAACATAAAAGTAACAGAAGAAAACAATTAAAAGTCCATACAAGGTAAGATAAACAGGAGACCCGTATCCAATATAAGCGAGCAAAGTAGTCATTATACCTGAACCAGCACCATCCCCATTAAGTGCGAGCTGTCCAAAAGTGGCAGGTAATAAAAGTAACGAACTTGCAAAAATTGGTGGAATAACTCCAGCTGTGTTCAGCTTTAATGGCATAAATGAGCTTTCCCCCCCAAATGTTTTTCCTCCAGCCATTTGTCTTTTAGGGTATTGCACCAAAAGTCTTCTTTGAGCTCTTTCCACATAGACTATCAGCATTGATAAGCCGACAAACAGGATTATTAAAAATATCAACAGCAACTCACTAACAGATCCCTGCTGATTTAAACTAAAAGCTTGAAAAATAGCTTTAGGTAATTCAGCGACAATACCGGCAAATATAATCAACGAGACACCATTACCAACTCCTCGAGCAGTAACTTGCTCCCCCATCCACATCAAAAACATTGTACCGCCAACCAAAGTAATCACCGTAGATGCTTCAAAGAAAAGACCAGGATTAATTACTGCACCAGGCGTTGACTGAAGTGCTCGAGCAATACCATATGCTTGGAACGCAGCGAGAAAAACGGTTAAATATCTGGTGTATTGATTTATTTGCTTTCTTCCCTGCTCTCCATCTTTATCGAGTTCCTTCAAAGATCCGACTGAACCTTTCATTAAAGTCATTATGATGGATGCAGAAATATATGGCATCACATTTAAAGCAAAAATAGCCATTCGCTCAACAGCACCGCCAGCAAACATATTTAACCGTGTTAATAAACCTCCGCCACCAGAGTTAAATGCAGCCTGAAACTGCGCTATGTCCATACCCGGAACTGGTATAAATGTACCTACTCTGTAGACAATCAAAATAAGTAAAGTGAAAAGTAGTCTCTGCTGAAGCTCTTTTGCTTTAGCGAACACGCCTAAGTTCATATTTTGAGCAAGCTGTTCAGAAGCTGACGCCATAACTTAATACCTTTTTTTCAGGTTGCAGTAAGGTTACTGCATCCTTTATTAGAATGAGCTATGAGCAAGGGCCCAAAGCCCATTAGTTGGTAATTATACAAGCGTATGAACGCTGTAAAACCTAATCTTTCTTTTCAGCAGCTTTTTTTACCTGAGCCTTCTTAGCTGGAGCCTTCTTAGCTGGAGCCTTCTTAGCAGCCGTTTTAGCTTTGGCTGGAGCCTTCTTAGCAGCCGTTTTAGCTTTGGCTGGAGCCTTCTTAGCTGGAGCCTTCTTAGCAACTGTTTCAGATTTAGCTGGAACCTTCTTAGCAGCCGTGTCTGACTTTTCTTTTTGTAATTTAGCAGCTGTCTTTTTATCAATCTTAGATACTTTTTCAGATTTATCTGCCTTAACACCTTTAGCTCTATATGTTGTTGAACCATCAATTATCAAAACAGACCCTTTGGCACTCTCAACAGACTTCAAAGCCCCCGATGTTGCACCGGAAATAACTAAATTGATTGCCTTTGAAAGCTTTCCAGAGCCTATTAACCGCACACCATTCTTTGCGCGTCTGATCACTCCGGCAGACACTAAAGATGCCTCATCGTATTTGACACCACTTTCAATCTTTCCACTTTCAACAGCTTTTTGTAGGTTAGCTATTGATAACTCGGTCCAACTCTTTCGGTTTGGCTTGTTAAAGCCACGTTTGGGCAAGCGCATATAGATAGGCATTTGACCGCCCTCAAAGCCGTTTATAGATACGCCAGATCTAGACTTTTGTCCCTTAACACCTCTACCAGCCGTTTTGCCCTTACCGGAACCAACCCCACGACCAACTCTCAGCCTATTTTTTGTGGCACCAATGTTGTCTTTTAATTCATTTAAACGCATTTTTATCTCCAGCAGAAGTTTCCAACATCAGTTGTACTACTCTTCGACTATTTCAACCATATGTGAAATTTTATTTATCATCCCACGAACAGAAGGTGTATCTTCTAATTCACGCATACTACCTATACGGCCAAGCCCTAAGCCAACTAATGTAGCTCTTTGATCAGGCTTACGTCGGATAGGACTCCCAGTTTGACGAACTTTTAGTGTTATCTTCTTTGCCATATCTACCACCTAAGCCTGAACTACAGCTTCTGGTGCCGATGCACCATCATTACGGCGACCAACAATATCACCAACTTTTTTGCCACGTTTATTGGCAATTGTACGTGGGCTTTCCATATTCTTAAGCCCTTCAAAAGTGGCACGGACCATATTGTAAGGATTTGATGTGCCTAAAGACTTTCCTACAACGTCTTGAACACCCAAACATTCCAACACAGCTCTCATTGGACCACCGGCAATAACGCCTGTGCCGGGAGGGGCTGCCCTCATCACTATCTTGCCAGCACCATGTCTTCCACGAACGTCATGATGCAAGGTTCTGCCTTCGCGTAATGGAACGCGTATCATAGTCTTTTTTGCTTCTTCCGTTGCCTTTCGGATAGCTTCTGGCACTTCTCTTGCCTTACCCTTACCAAAACCAACACGTCCTTTTTCATCGCCAACTATGACCAATGCAGCAAAACTCATATTACGGCCACCTTTTACAGTTTTGGCAACACGATTGATGTGCACAAGACGGTCTATAAATTCGTTTTCTTGCTCTTCGTTACGCTTTCCACGACGATTGTCTTCTCTACCTGCCATAATCTCAGCTTTCCTAAAATTTTAAACCGGCTTCACGAGCCGCATCTGCCAGTGCTTTCACACGTCCATGATAAAGATAAGGACCACGATCGAAGATAACATCTTCAATTTTAGCCTTCTTAGCTCTTTCAGCTATCAATTTGCCAATAAGAGTTGCAGCGTCTAAATTAGATCCCTTAACCTTTTTATCTTCAGTTGTTGAAGCAGAGGCTAGAGTAGTGCCTGTTGCATCATCAATAATTTGGACAGAAATATTCTTGGATGAACGGAATACCGAAAGTCTTGGGCGACCATTGGAATATTTTTTTAAGCGACGGCGTACTCTCTGAGCGCGGCGTAGCATATTTTCTCGAGCAGTTTTCATAGTTACTTCTTCTTACCTTCTTTACTTCGAACATATTCGCCAACGTAACGAACACCCTTACCCTTGTATGGTTCAGGCTTACGATATGATCGAATTATTGCAGCAACTTGGCCAACTTTTTGCTTATCAATTCCCTCAACTATTACCGATGTTGGCTTTGGGGCTGTGATAGTCACTCCTTGAGGAGCGGTATATTCAACATCATGAGAAAAGCCCAACTGCATAGACAACATAGAACCTTTCATCTGCGCCCTATATCCAACGCCCTTCAATTCTAGCTCTTTCTTGTATCCGTTGGTAACTCCCTCAATAAGGTTGGCCACCATTGTGCGACACATTCCCCATAAGGATACACCTGACTTGTTCAAAGTTAGAGGATTAACAGTGAACATATCACCCTCAATTTTTCCCGTTACACCCTCAGGAAGAGTAAAGTTCAACTCCCCTTTTGGACCTTTAGCTGTAATTTTCTGACCATCCTGTATTAATGTTACAGCAGAAGGGATTGTTATTGGCTTTTTTCCTATACGCGACATGATTAAGACACCTGACACAATACTTCACCGCCGACGTTTTCATCACGAGCAGAATTATCGCTCATGACGCCTTTGGGTGTTGATAGAATGGAAATACCTAGTCCATTACGGACCTGCGGTAAGGTTTTAACTGAGGAATATACTCTTCGACCTGGCTTTGATACACGCTTAATATCTCGGATAACCGCCTCACCCTCAAAGTACTTCAATTCAATATTGAAAATACGAAATCCATCAACTTGAGCTTCAGAGTAACCTCGAATGAAACCCTCATCAGCTAAAACATCGAGTACACGCCCGCGCAGATTAGAAGCGGGGGTACTAACAGAAGTTCTGTTTCGCATTATTGCATTTCGGATACGTGTGAGCATATCGCCAAGTGGATCAGAAAATGACATAACTACCCCCTACCAACTTGACTTAACTAGGCCTGGCAGCATACCAGCAGAACCAAGCTCGCGAAGGGCAATTCTTGACATCTTCATTTTGCGATAATAACCCCGAGGGCGACCTGTAACCTGGCATCGGTTTCGGATACGCGTTTCAGCTGAATTACGCGGCAAAGCAGCTAGTTCTAGCTGAGCCTTAAACCTTTCCTCTACTGGGAGGTCTTTGTTTCGCGCTATATCCTTTAATAAAGCTCTTTTACCAGCATATTTAGCAACCATACGCTGCCGTTTTAAATTTCGCTCAACTGAGCTTACTTTAGCCATTTTTTTCTCCTTTTTGCGAGGCCGTCTGACCTGCTTAGCTCACCGCGTACAATTTAGTTCCGAAATGGAAATGAAAATGCTGCCAGCAATGCTTTGGCTTCTTTATCTGTTTTAGCTGTTGTCTGAACAACAATATCCATACCTCTTACTGAGTCTACTTCATCATAATTAATCTCTGGAAATACGATATGCTCTTTTAAACCCATGGCATAATTACCTTTACCATCAAAACTTTTACCATTTAGACCTCTGAAATCTCTAGTTCTAGGCAACGCAATATTAATAAGGCGGTCAATGAACTCATACATCTGATCGCGTCTCAGAGTGACTTTAGCACCAATAACCATGCCATCGCGCAACTTAAAGCCAGCGATTGACTTCTTAGATTTTGTTGGCAGTGGCTTTTGACCCGCTATCAACTCCAATTCAGCAATTGCTGCTTGAACTTTCTTTTTATCAGAAACACCTTCACCTAAGCCCATATTAAGAACTACCTTCTCAATTTTTGGTATTTGCATTTCATTTTTATAGTTAAATTGCTTTTGCATTTCAGCGCGAATTTCATCGCGATATATTGCAGCAAGACGTGGTTCATACGGCTTAGCCATCGATGATCTCCCCGGATTTGATGGCCACACGGACCTTTTTACCATCTTTCAAAGACTTAAATCCAACTCTTGTTGGTTCCCCACTTTTTGGGTCAAGCTGAGAGACATTTGATATATGAATAGGGCCCTCAAAAGTCTTTATACCTCCATCTGGATCACCCTGACTTGGCTTTACATGACGTTTAACAAGACGCACCCCTTTTACAAGAAGTCTACTTTCCTTGGGAAAAACTTTTAAAACCTCTCCCTTACTGCCTTTATCTTTACCGGCAATGACAACCACATGGTCGCCTTTTTTGATTTTAGCGGCCATGACTACAGAACCTCGGGTGCTAGGGAAACAATTTTCATGTGATTCTTAGCACGCAATTCACGAGGAACTGGACCAAAAATACGTGTACCAATTGGTTCACCATTAGGATTAATAATTACTGCTGCGTTTCCATCAAAACGAATGACTGACCCGTCACGTCTTTGAATATCTTTTCTAACTCGAACAACAACAGCTTTACGCACGTCGCCTTTCTTCACCTTACCACGTGGAATGGCTTCTTTTACAGATACTACAATAGTATCTCCAACATGAGCATATCTTCTTTTAGAGCCGCCCAGTACCTTTATGCACTGAACGCGGCGGGCACCAGAGTTATCGGCGACGTCAAGATTTGATTGCATTTGAATCATGCGTTTGTCTCCTTTGTTAAGGGGCTGTACACCTGAGTAGAATAACTACTCAGCGTGAACCTCCCACCGCTTTAATTTACTTTTGGGCGAACACTCGATAATCCGAACAGTATCGCCGACTTTATGGCTATTTTTTTCATCATGTGCGTGATATTTCTTAGTCCTACGGATAGTCTTCTTAAGCAATGGGTGCAAAAAAGACCTTTCAATTTTTACCACAACTGTTTTTTCACCTTTATCAGATACAACAGTTCCTTGGAGTATGCGTTTTGGCATATATACCTACCTTAAGTCTTTTTAGCTGATTTTTTTTCAGCCTGTATTGTTTTAACGCGTGCTATATTTCTGCGCACTTCACGCACACGAGCTGTTTTTTCTAATTGACCAGTTGCCTCTTGAAAGCGGAGGTTAAACTGCTCCTTCTTCAACTTAAGAAGCTCATCGCTGAGCTGATCCTCGGTCATAGTTCTCACATCAATTGCCTTCATCACCCGCTCCTACTGTTCGCCAGGTCGTGTAACTATTTTACACTTTACTGGTAACTTAGCGGCACCAAGACGAAGAGCCTCTTTAGCTACCACATCAGATACACCATCTATCTCAAACATCACTCGTCCAGGCTTTACCTTACACGCCCAAAATTCGACGGAACCTTTACCTTTACCCATACGCACTTCAGTAGGCTTTTTGGTAACAGGAACATCTGGAAAAATTCTGATCCAAACTCGGCCTGCGCGCTTCATGTGACGAGTGATAGCTCTACGAGTAGCCTCGATTTGCCTAGCAGTTACACGCTCTGGCTCTAAAGCCTTAAGACCATAAGAACCAAAGTTTAATGCGGAACCGCCCTTAGCCATACCTTTGATGCGGCCTTTGTGAGCTTTACGAAATTTAGTACGTTTTGGCTGTAACATTGCTCAAAACCCCTTTAATTAGATCTTGCCGGGCGACGGTCACGGCCGCCACGGTCATTGTTTCCGCGTGACCTAGTATCACCCTGGTCGTTCATTCGTTTATCATGTGCATATGGATCATGCTCGAGTATTTCACCTTTGTTAATCCAAACCTTGATACCGATTATTCCCATAGCAGTCATGGCGCTGGCAACGCCATAATCAATGTCCGCACGCATAGTATGAAGAGGAACAGATCCCTCTTGATACTGCTCAATTCGAGCAATTTCTGCGCCGCCAAGACGGCCACCGAGTTTAATTTTACATCCCTTAGCACCCATTCTCATGGCACTCTGAAGTGATCTTTTCATAGCCCTACGAAATGAAACCCTGCGCTCCAACTGCTGAGCAATGCCGTCTGCTACTAGGTTGGCATCAACTTCAGGCTTACGAACTTCTACTAGATTTATAAACACTTCGCCATCAACCATTGATGCCACCCGCTTTCTTAATACCTCAATGTCTGCTCCTTTTTTACCAATAACAACACCTGGACGAGCGGTATATATGGTTACGCGACATGTTTTATGAGGACGTTCAATGATAATACGAGCAACGGAAGCAGCCTTAAGTTCAGCAGTCAGAAAAGCACGAATAGCTAGATCTTGATGAAGCAAATCGCCGTATTCAGACGTGTTAGCGTACCATCTAGACTCCCATGTTCGGTTGATACCGAGACGCAAACCAATTGGATTAATCTTCTGTCCCATTATGCTGCCTCACTATTATTTTCAGCTGATACTTCTTCGACTTCACGGACGATTATGGTCAATTCGGAAAAAGGCTTTAAAATTTTAGCACCGCGTCCACGTGCGCGAGCACGAAAACGCTTCATAACTAGATTTTTTCCTACATATGCCTCTGAAACAATAAGACTATCAATATCTAAACCGTGATTATTTTCAGCATTAGCAATGGCGGATTGGAGCACTTTTTTCACTTCACCAGAAATTCGCTTATGAGAGAATTCAAGGTCTGCTAAAGCAGTCTCTACTTTTTTACCTCGGATTAGCTGAGCAACAAGATTTAGTTTTTGCGGACTAATACGTATCATACGCAATTTAGCCCTGGCTTCATTGTCTGCAACGCGACGTGGATTTTTTAATTTTGACATTACTACTTCCGCTTTGCTTTTTTATCAACACCATGGCCATAATAAGTGCGTGTTGGAGAAAATTCACCGAACTTATGACCGACCATATCTTCATTTACAATTACAGGTATAAATTTCTGACCGTTATGGACTTGAAATGTAAGTCCCACAAAACCTGGCATGATAGTTGAACGACGAGACCAAGTCTTAATAGGCTTATGCCTACCTTCAGACTTAGCCGCTTCTGCTTTTTTTAATAGATATCCGTCAACAAACGGACCTTTCCATACTGAACGTGGCATACTCTACGCTCCCTAACGTTTCTTCTTCGCATGACGCGAACGTATAATGAATTTATCAGTCGCTTTATTAGAGCGAGTACGAGCACCTTTTGTGGGCTTACCCCAAGGTGTTACCGGATGCCTACCACCGGAAGTTCTACCCTCACCGCCACCGTGTGGATGATCTACCGGATTCATAGCAACACCACGAACCTGAGGCCTTTTTCCAAGCCAGCGCTTTCGTCCTGCTTTACCTAAATTGATATTCATGTGGTCAGGATTTGACACTGCACCTACAGTGGCAAGGCAGGTTTGATGTACCATACGCATCTCACCAGACTTGAGTCTGACCTGTGCGTAACCCTCAGACCTACCAACTAATTGAGCATATGTACCAGCAGACCTAGCTATCTGACCACCTTTTCCTGGTTTGAGCTCTATATTATGAATAATTGTACCTACTGGCATCGAGCGGAGAGGCATTGAGTTGCCTGGTTTAACGTCAGCTTTATCAGAAGAAATCACTGTGTCTCCAGGCGCTAGGCGTTGTGGGGCAAGAATATAAGCCTTTTCACCGTCCTTATATTGAATCAAAGCGATATATGATGTTCGGTTAGGATCGTACTCAATACGTAAAACTGTTGCAGCCATATCTTTTTTTGATCTTTTGAAATCGACCATGCGATATAAACGCTTATGTCCGCCACCCTGACGGCGCATCGTTATTCTACCTGTATTGTTTCGGCCACCTTTTTTTGATAGACCTTCTGTCAGTGACTTCTCCGGACGACCCTTATGAAGATCAGAACGATCAACCTGTACAAGATTTCTTCTTGAAGGACTAGTCGGATTAAATGTCTTAAGAGCCATGTTTTCCCCCTATAGTCCGGTTGCAATGTCTATGCTGTCGCCATCTTTTAAAGTGACTACTGCTTTTTTAATATCTTTTCTTCGACCAGGTATTCCTCTGAAACGCTTGGCCTTTCCTTTAAGACGTAGAGTGTTAACTGCAGTTACAGACACCTTGAATAGCTGCTCTACGGCTTCCTTTATCTCTGGCTTACTGGCAGAAACAGGAACTTCAAATACGACTTGATTATTTTCTGCTATAATAGTCGTTTTCTCGGTTATGATTGGAGATAGAACGCTATCATAGTGTCGGGCTGCTATACTCATTTTAATCGAGCCTCCAGATCTAGTACCGCTTGTTTGGTCAAAACCAAAGTATGACGCTTTAGAATATCATACACGTTGGCTCCCTGACTAGGAAGTACATCTAAATTAGGAATGTTTTTGGCTGCTTTTGCAAAGTTTTCCTCTACTAACGGTCCACTAACCACCAAACAGTTTGTTATACCCAATCCAGTTAACTGTTTACGTAAATCAGATGTTTTAGGTGACTTAACAGATGCATCGTCGATAATTACAAGCTCCTTGGCTGTTGCCTTAGCTGATAATGCATGACGAAGGGCCATTGATCTCACCTTCTTAGGTAAATCAAATGCATGTGATCTAGAACGAGGACCGTGAGCCTTAGCACCACCACGAAACTGAGAAACTGATCCGTTACCATGACGCGCTGTACCGCCGCCTTTTTGTCGACCAATTCTTTTAGTTGTCTTGGAAACATCACCTCTTTCTTGAACTTGATGAGTACCAGATTGACGCTTTGCTAACTGATACCTGACCATTCTATGCAGAATATCTTTCCTAGGGTCCTGACCAAATATATCTTTACTTAGATCTAATGATCCTGATTTTTTTCCGTCAAGTGTTTGAATATCAATTTTCATGATTATACATCCTCACCTGATTTTGTATTTTCTTTAGGCTCATCTATGGTAGCTTCAACTTTAACTGGATCTTTAGAAACACTAAAACTACCAGGTAATGGCAAATCTGTAACTTTTGGACCCTTGACAGCGTCACGTATTTCAATCCAAGCACCTTTGGATCCTGGAGTGGCACCCTTTATCAAAACTAAACCTTGATCAGCATCAACACGTGCAATCTCTAAGTTCTGAACAGTACGTCTGACAGAACCCATGTGCCCTGCCATCTTTTTTCCCTTAAAGACCTTACCAGGGTCTTGGCACT
Organism: Hellea sp.; assembly: GCA_029250925.1. GTDB lineage: Bacteria > Pseudomonadota > Alphaproteobacteria > Caulobacterales > Maricaulaceae > Hellea. The sequence continues at coordinate 2,008 of JAQXEH010000025.1, read as the reverse complement.
GACCAGTTGAACCATGAGATCTGTGTGAGATAGAAACACCATGAGTAGCTCTTAAGCCACCAAAATTATGTCGTTTCATTGCGCCAGCGAATCCCTTACCAACAGTAGTACCTGAAGCATCAACTTTTTGCCCAGGCACAAAGTGGTCAGCAAGCATGTCAGCTCCAACCTCAATTAACTTATCAGCCTCAACACGAAATTCAATGAGCTTCTTTTTTGGGGCTACGGCTGCCTTGGCAAATCGCTCTCGCTCCGCCTTTGAGACACGATTGACTTTTGCGTCTCCCGAACCAAGTTGGACAGCAGTATAACCATCTCTTTCTTGTGTTTTATGTGCAACCACTTGGCAGCCCTCTAAGGATAAGACTGTTACAGGAATATGATTACCTGCCTCATCATAAACCTGAGTCATACCAAGTTTTTTTGCTAATAAACCTGAACGCAACATAATTACGCCCCCAACTTAATTTCAACGTCAACACCAGCAGCAAGGTCAAGCTTCATTAAAGCATCAACAGTCTGCGGTGTGGGATCAACAATATCAAGCATTCGCTTGTGTGTTCTAATCTCGAACTGCTCTCGTGACTTCTTGTTAACATGAGGGGAACGGTTAACAGTAAATCGTTCTATCCGAGTAGGTAAAGGAATAGGCCCTCTAACAGTTGCCCCTGTACGTTTAGCTGTACTTACAATCTCTTTAGTAGAGGTATCTAAGATGCGGTGGTCGAATGCTTTCAACCGAATGCGAATGTTTTGACGATCCATAGTGGAAATCCGTTTCTGACGCTTTCTAACAATAAAAAAGGGTCCAAATAGAACCCTTCACCCTTAATTACTCAATAATTTTACCAACAACGCCGGCACCTACAGTACGACCACCTTCACGGATAGCAAAGCGAAGCTTCTCTTCCATAGCGATTGGTACAATAAGCTCAACGTTAATATTTACATTATCACCCGGCATAACCATCTCTGTACCAGCGTCCAATGTCACAACGCCCGTAACATCTGTTGTACGGAAGTAGAACTGTGGACGATAGTTGTTAAAGAATGGCGTGTGACGACCACCCTCATCCTTAGTCAGGACGTAAGCCTCACCAACGAACTTCTTGTGCGGCGTAACTGAACCAGGCTTACAAAGAACTTGGCCGCGCTCAACCTTTTCACGATCGATACCACGTATAAGAGCACCGATGTTGTCACCTGCCTCACCACGATCAAGTAGCTTGCGGAACATTTCTACACCCGTACATGTTGTTTTTTGCGTATCCTTGATACCAACAATCTCGATTTCATCACCAACATTAACCGCTCCGCGCTCAACACGACCGGTCACAACAGTACCGCGACCAGAGATAGAGAACACATCTTCAATAGGAAGAAGGAATGGCTCATCAATCGCACGAGGTGGCTGTGGAATATACTCATCAACCGCAGCCATAAGCTTTCTGATAGACTCTTCACCAATTTCAGGGTTTTTACCTTCCATCGCAGCAAGAGCTGAACCTGCAATCACAGGAATATCATCACCAGGGAAATCATACGAACTTAGAAGTTCACGTATTTCCATCTCAACAAGCTCCAAAAGCTCATCATCGTCAACCTGATCAACTTTGTTCATGTAAACAACTAGAGCAGGAACACCAACTTGACGAGCAAGTAAAATGTGCTCACGTGTCTGAGGCATTGGGCCATCAGCAGCATTAACAACCAAGATGCCGCCATCCATTTGAGCAGCACCCGTAATCATGTTCTTGACGTAGTCAGCGTGCCCTGGACAATCAACGTGAGCGTAGTGACGATTTTCCGTCTCATACTCAACGTGTGCTGTTGAGATCGTTATACCACGAGCCTTTTCTTCAGGAGCACCATCGATCTGATCATATGCCTGGAAATCACCAAAATATTTAGTGATAGCTGCAGTTAACGTTGTCTTACCATGATCAACGTGACCAATCGTGCCTATGTTCGCATGGGGCTTGTTGCGTTCAAACTTTTCTTTTGCCAT
>JAQXEH010000010.1 GCA_029250925.1 Hellea sp. | reverse complement strand
TTTAAAAGAGAGAAGTCTCACATGCCCCCAAGTTTTGCTGTCACTGAATTACTGATAGTTTTAACTGTATATTTCTGCTCTCTAAAACTCAGAAAACATTACCCTTTTGCTGTAATTGGTATATCTCTCTTTGGCCTGGCAGCACTAATAGGTGTTTACAGGTTTTCAAGCGGCCAAGTAAATCAGCTAGCATCAATCCATAAATATATTAGTCAAGCTGGAGCGCTTCTGGGTTTAATACTAATAACGAAAGAAATAATTTTAGCTCAGGCACTTTCGAAGCAAAAGCCCGCCATCAAAAAATGGGGTTATGTAATAATAATAATCTCCCTGTTTTTTATAAATATTTTTCAAAGCTATATAGTGCCTGCTTATGTTATATGCTCCTTAGCAAGTATTATTTTGGCATACAGGTTAGCGGGACCGAACAAGAGTAAGAAACTTTTTTACATCTTATTAATGAGTATTATGCCCCTAAATTTAATTTTAGTGCGTAACTCAGAACTTTTAAACCAAGTATTTAGTTGGCATATTTTTCACATATTAGTGGCCGCCTGGGTTTATGGTATCTACCACATATTAGATTCAGCGAAACTGAGAATAAGTTCTCTGCCAAAGTGAATTAAATTTACTTAATATTACACCATGAAGGCTTTTTTTCAACTGAGCGTCCGTTTTCGTGTTTCCAAGATTTATAAAAACCTTTACGTGTCCCAATGGCAGCAATATCCTCACCATTTACACTCAAATCAATAACAAGCCTATCATAGCGATCTTCACCATAGTTTTTTATAATATTCAAATCAGCATTATTAGTTAAAGAAATAACAAATGCTTTTGCCTGTTTTCCGAGTTCGACTTCTTCAGGACATTTAGCTCCACTTCTTTGGCCTATCCGCCCAGTTTCCGGTGCGTCGATATTTGCAAGCCTAAATTTTACGCCGTCGATTCTACCGCTGTCTCCATCAGACCAATAAATGGGGGACTTTGGCGCAGGGTTGGCATGTGCAAATGTAGAGAAAATGAATAAAAACATGAATGTTTTAAACGCTATAAAGGTTTTTGAGTTAATTCTATTGAACATAAGATCTATTCTATTCATGAATTGAAACTGTCTTAACATTGCAAAATGCACGCAACCCCTCTGCAGCCAATTCCCGGCCATACCCAGATCGTTTAATTCCGCCGAATGGTAACCTTGGGTCAGATGATGTCATTGCATTTACGAAAGTAGCTCCAGCTTCAATATCATCTATGACTTGTTTCTGCTCGTCTAATTCAGAAGTCCATACCGAAGAACCGAGACCAAAAGGACTATCATTTGCTAACTCTATGGCTTCTTCTATAGAGTTGATCTTATACAAACCCGCAACTGGCGCAAAAATCTCTTCTGAATATATTCTGGCAGAGTTCGGTATTTTTTCGATAATACCTGGCTGAAAAAAGTAACCTTGTCCTTTGATTGCTTTGCCCCCGCATAACAATTTAGCGCCGCAATCTACGGCATTTTTCACTTGTTCTTCAACTTCGTTTAAACTTGATTGATTTACTAGCGGCCCAATATCCGTTTCCGGTTTCATAGGATCTCCAATTTTAAGTGCTGCGAAGTTTCTAACTAACTTTTCTTTAAAAACTTCGTAAACTTTAGCATGCACAATAAAACGTTTTGCCGCTATGCAACTTTGACCATTATTTTGGGTACGAGCCGTTGTTCCCACTGCCGCTGCTTTTTCAAGATCAGCGCTTGGCATAACGATAAATGCGTCAGACCCCCCTAATTCTAACACCGTAGGCTTAATTTCTTGTCCGCAAATGGCAGCAACCGAGGATCCTGCTGTTTCCGAACCTGTGAGAGTGGCGGCTCTAACATTTTCATTTCTCAAAACACGTTCAACCTTAGAACTAGGTAGGATCAAAGTTTGAAATACGCCATCATGAAAACCTGCACGTTTAAAAATATCTTCTAGATATAGAGCGCATTGCGTGACATTTGAAGCATGTTTCAATAAAACTGTATTGCCCGCCATGATGGCTGGAGCTGCAAACCTAATAACCTGCCAAACAGGGTAGTTCCAAGGCATTACAGCCAATATAGGCCCTATGGGCTGATAGGAACGATAAGATTTTAGAGCGTTAGTTTTTATAATGTCATCCGCCATATAGTCTTCTGCAGACATGGCATAATGCTCAGCGCCTAAGGCTGATTTTTTTATTTCTGCAACTGCTGATTTATGGGTTTTACCCATCTCTTGGGTCAGAATTTTTCCTAATTTTTCACTCTCAGTATTCAATATGCGGGCAACAGTCATCATACAGACAGCCCTTTTATTGATTGAAATTTTCTTTAATTTCTTATGTGCAGAGAGTGATTTTAATACAAGTCCGTCGACACACGCGTCAGAATAGCTTTCAAATTGTTTGATAATTTGACCGGTTGACGGATTCCGAGAAACTACTGGCATTAAAAACAATCATTTTTTAAAAAATTATCCATTGCTGTTAAACTTTGTGTTTGCATCTTAGGTGTCCAAGGCAAGCTATGGGGCATATCTTTGATTACAACTAACTTGGACTTAACCTTTCGTTTCATTTTTCTATGTAAATCCTTAGCATGAAACATGGGAACCCTCACGTCACGGTCACCATGAAATATTAGTAACGGTATTTCTGCATTATCAGTACTTTTTAGTGGATCTGTACCTTTTACTGTTTTCCCTTGATAAGCACGCTGAACAGGGTTTCCACTCCAGGACCTACCCAGTTTAGTTAGATCAGATACACCCGCTCCGCCAATAGCGCAGGCGTATGGACTATCGCTACGTGTGGCAGCTGAAAATGCAGCAAACCCCCCGTAAGAATATCCAAATATGGCAATTTTATCTTCGTCAGCATAGCCCTGATCCACCATCCAAGCTGCGCCGTCATCTTTATCATCTTGCATTTTTTGACCCCACTCAGCATCACCTGCTAGCCAAAGCTCTCGTCCCCAGCCTAAGCTACCTCTGTATTGAGGTCT
>JAQXEH010000082.1 GCA_029250925.1 Hellea sp. | reverse complement strand
GAGAAAAGGTTACGTGAGCAAGAAAAAGCACTACGAATTTCACTAAATGAAGCTCAGAAAGCTGAAAGCCGATTAGAACTTCGTTATACCGAAGGTTTGGCTACAATACTACAACTCTTGGACGCACAATCACGAAGCTTAACTGCCGAAGGGCAGCTAATTAGTTCAAGAAAAGAAAGACTTTCTAACAGAGTGAGGCTGCATGTAGCTCTTGGGGGAGGGGTAGAATTACTTAAATTGTCTCATAGCAGAGATGCGCAAGCCTTCGAGATAGAAAAGAAAGAATAATTATGACGGCAGAGTATAATATTATAAAACAATCAAAAGCCGGTTTTTTAAAAAGATCCTTAATCTACACCCTTCCTTTTCTGTGTATAATTGGATTTATATTTTTGGGATCCATTATAATAAAGTTAAATAATAAACCTGAAGAAAAAAAGAGAGCCTTTAACACTTTAGCAGTCCTTGCTGATTACGCAGTTTTAGACGATGTACAGCTAAGCGTAAAAACCCAAGGTGAAGCACGGCCGCAAACCGAAATTGACTTGGTTCCTGAAATTGGTGGAAAAATTGTTTATGTTTCCCCAAACTTTATTGAGGGTGGCATTATCAAAAAAGGGGAAGTACTTTTAAGAATTGAAGATGCTGATTATAAAGTATCTGTTATAAGAGCTCAAGCTCAGGTCGCTCAAGCAGAACAGTCTGTCATACGCGAAAAGGCTGAAGGTGAGATTGCTAAACAAGACTATCAAGAATTAGGAATAGGCGAGGCTAGCCCATTGGCATTGCGTTTGCCGCAGCAGGCCCAAGCACTAGCTTCTTTGCAAGCTGCCGAAGCTGAGCTTGCCGCAGCTAATCTGCAATTGAAACGTACTGAGGTCCGATCTCCCTTTACGGGCCGTGTCAAATCAAAAAACTCGGACATTGGACAATACGTATCCCCCGGACGCACATTGGGCCGTATCTTTTCAACGGGTATAGTCGAAGTACGATTACCACTGAGTGATAGCGATTTGTCTAAGCTAGACCTTCCTGTTGCTTATGTTTCAAAAAATAGAGCTTCGGCTATCGACGTTAAATTGAGCGCTGTCATAGCTGGTGAGCGTAGATATTGGAATGGTAAGATAATGCGTACAGCAAGTACATATGATACTCAAACGCGTGCTTTATTTGCTATCGCTGAAGTGGTTGACCCTTATGGATTAGGGTCCTCCGAGAACGGCTTCCCTATGGCACCAGGGTTATTTGTGGATGCTGAAATTGCTGGAAAAGTTTATCAGGAAGTAATTGTTTTACCCAGAGATGGATTAAGACCAGATAATGAAGTGTATGTCGTTAATGATAAAGGTAAGACTGATATTCGCAAAGTTGACGTTCTCGACTCAGATAGTGAGAGAGCATTACTATTGAGTGGTATTGAACCAGGAGAGTTGGTGGTTCTTTCGCCAATGGAAAAATCAAGAGTGTCGATGACACTTCGTGCTTTAGATGTAAATAACCCTGATACCATTTTAGTAGACCCTCCCAAACCTGATTGGATGAAAAGACTTGAAGGCAATAAAGAAGGTGGGAGTAAGGACTCTGTCCCTACAAAAAAAAATAAGAAAAAGTCATAGTTGATTAGGAAAAATACTTATGAAATCTTTGATAAGTTGGTTTGTAAAAAACCCTGTAGCTTCAAATTTAATGATGTTCACAATGTTTGCGGCCGGAGTATTTGGTTATAGTAATTTGGACAGGGAATTTATTCCAAAAGTAACTATTAATGGCATGACGGTATCATCAGGTTGGCCAGGAGCTTCCCCGAGAGATGTTGAAGAGCAAATAGTCACCCGTATTGAGGAGTCAATTGATGGTCTGGACGGAATAGACTATATTGAGTCCACTGCTCGCGAGGGAAGCTATAATGTCAATGTGCGAACTAAACTGGGTGTAGATTACAATAAGCTACTAGATGAAGTACAGTCCCGAATTGATGGAATACAAAACTTACCACCTAATGCTTACAGACCTCAGGTTTTTAGATGGGATGCGCGAGAGGATACGTTTTATTTTGCCCTACATGGGAATGTCGATAGATTAACATTACAGCGTGCTGCCACTGACTTGCGTTTTGAAGTGACAAAGCTTCCTGGCTTGCAATTAACCAAACAGATGACAAAAATTGATGAACAAGTTACCATTGAAATCTCGGAAGATGCCCTTCGTCAATACAACCTAACATTTTCTGAGGTCTCTAATGCCATTGGGGGATCATCAGTTAACTTATCAGCAGGAACAGTTGAGACCGCTGCAGGTAAGTTGCAATTAAGAGCACGGTCTTTGGCGGATAATGCAGAAGATTTTAGAAACATTATAGTTCGTCAAACCCCTGATGGAGGTGCCATTCGTATTCGTGATATAGCTAAGGTAATAGACGGTTTTGACACGGCAAAATTTTCAGCAAAATTTAATGGAGAAAACGCTGCTATTTTTCAGGTTGTGTCACCTGATAATATGAATGTTTCTTTGGCAGGAAAATCAATACGAAAATTTGAAGAAGAAATTAACACAAAATTGCCGCCTGATCTTACCTTCTCAATATGGTTTGATGGTTCAGAAATGTTTGATAGCAGAATGGAGCTTATAGGTAGTAACGCAATATCAGGCATGATTTTAGTTCTCATTATTTTAATGTTATTTTTAAGACCTGCTGTAGCGATATGGGTTACGGCAGGAATTGCTGCAGCATTCATGGGTGCGATTGCTATAGCTCCTTATATTGGCATAACATTAAACATGATATCATTGTTTGCTTTCTTACTTGTCATTGGGATTGTTGTTGATGATGCAATCGTTGTTGGGGAAAGCACACATTTTCATGTAGAGAATGGTATATCAGGGAACCGAGGTGCTATCGCGGGGGCCAATATGGTTGTTAAACCCGTGTTCTTTGCTGTGGTAACGACCATATTGATGTTCATCCCATTTTTGCTGATGACAGGGCCAATTCAAGCAATGCTTGGCCAGATAAGTTTAGTAGTAATCGCAGTATTAATTTTCTCGCTTATTGAGGCCTTTTTTATACTACCAAGCCATCTAAGGCATTTGAAACCACTTGATACCAATAATTCAGGAAAATTGATGCGCTTACAGGCAAAAATTGCTAATAGCCTTGTTGTATTTGCGAAAAATACATTTCGTCCAGTAATTGCTGCTCTTATAAAATTCCGCTATATAACACTTTCCGTTTTCGTTGGCCTATTTGCAATGTCTATTATGTTACTTCAGGCCGGAGTAGCGCCGACTGCCTTTATACCTGAAGTTGAAGGCGATATGATTGAATTCAATGCAAGGTTTCCTGAGGGAACAAATTTTGAAAGAAGAGAGCAAGTTAGAAAGCAAGTTTCTGCTGGCGTGAGGGAACTTAATAGAAATTCAAAAAAAGAATTTAATGTCGACACAGACATTATAGAAAGGGCTGGCACCGTTACAGAGAACCGAGGAGTTCAAGGATTCTTTTCACTCTCAGACCCCGCAGATCGACCTGAAATATCTAGCAAAGATGTGGCCGATAAGCTTGAACAATATGTTGGCGAAATACCGGATGCTTACAGAGTAAAGTACGGTGTTGATTATGGCCCTGGGGGGCAAAGTGGTGGTGGTTTGTACTACGCTGTTGCATCAGCAGACCCAGACGCCTTAAAGGCCGCTATATTGGACTTAAAGGCTGAGATTGAAAGTTTTAGTGCTGTATCAGGAGCATGGGATGGTTTGGAAAGTTCAGCGCGTGAAATAAGATTTACATTAAAACCTGGGGCAGAAACTCTTGGTATAAAACTAACAGATGTAACACGTCAGGTAAGAGAGGCATTTTACGGGAAAGAAGTACAGCGCTTGCCTAGAAACGGTGAGGATGTACGAGTTATGGTGCGATATCCAGAGGAAGCGCGAGAATCCATAGATAGCTTACAGCAGTTAAGAATAAGATCTGCTAAAGGTGTGGATGTGCCTTTATTTTCAGTGGCCAATATATCATTCGAAGAGGGAATAACCCGAATACAACGCCGTGATAGGAAACGTGTGGAGTATACAGGTGCTAGGATACGCGGTGATCAAACTGAGGTTCAAAAAATAAGTAAAGATATAAAAGAGAATTTTTTACCTGAATGGGAAATGCGTCACCCAAAAGCTACCAGAATTGAAGTGGGCCAAGATGAAATTGAACTCAATTTTATTGAAGAAATTAAATTATCTATGATTGCCATTTTATTTATGATGTATGGTTTACTAGCGATCGCATTTAAATCGTATGCGCAGCCATTATTAATAATGATTGCAATACCATTTGCGCTTGTGGGTATGATATTTGGTAATATAGTAACCGGCGTACCTTTTGGGATGATGTCATTATTTGGATTTTTTGCTGCATCCGGTGTTGCGGTAAACGATAACCTTGTTTTAATTGATTACGTAAACCGACTAAGAGCTAAGGGTGTAGGAGCTTACCAAGCTTTACTAGATGCTTGTGTAGCACGTTTTCGCCCTATTTTGTTAACATCAGTTACAACATTTGTTGGAATTATGCCGATACTTTTTGAAACATCGGCTCAGGCTGAATTTTTAAAGCCTATGGTAGTGGCTCTTGCTTTTGGGGTATTATTTGACTTCTTTCTTACATTAATGTTGGTTCCAGCGATGTATGGAATTGGTGTAGATATTTCACGTTTTTTTAAGGGCATAATTAAACGTGAAAAACAACCTCCACTAGGTTCAACATATAATCCAGAAATTGCTTTAGCTCTTGATGACATGGAAATTGGTTAAACACTTCAAACAGAATGAATTTTAAAAGGAAATGAAAATGAAAATATCACGACTAATTGCTCCAAGCATGTTTGCTTTAACCATGAGTTTAGCTGCTTGTAATAATGTTTCCAACCCTAATGAAACGAATACTCCAGCCCTAGGTGCTTACGGCATTGCTACTGAAAATATGGACCTTACGATAAAGCCAGGGGATAATTTTTTTAAATATGTAAATGGTACCTGGCTCGCAAATACTGAAATACCTGCCGATAAGTCCACTTATGGTGGTTTTTCAATATTAGCTGATCGTTCTGAGGAACGTGTTCGCAAGATAATTGAAGAAGCTTCGGCGGTAAAAGCAAAAGTAGGGACAGATGAACAAAAAATAGGAGACTTTTTTGCTGCTTTTATGGATGTAGAAGCCATTGAGGAGGCTGGCCTTTCTCCTGTTCTAGCTGACTTGGAAACTATAAAATCAACCACTGATCATGAGGGTATATTTAGACTCATGTCCGATCCATCATTAGGCTTGAGTTCAGTAGTTTCACCTTTCGTTGGTGTAGATCTCAAAGATGTTGATAACTATATTGTGTATCTCACTCAATCTGGCCTTGGGATGCCTAACCGTGATTACTACCTAGATGAAGATACTAAATCGAAGGAAATACGAGCTGCTTACAAAAAATACCTGACCGCATTGATTGAAGTGATCTCTCAAGAAAATGTTTCCAATCGTGCAAACGCGTTGATAGAGTTTGAAACAAAGATTGCTCGGCATCACTGGACCCCAACTGAAAGACGGGACCGAACAAAAACATATAACAAACGAAGTCTTCAGGAGCTTAAAAATGCTGCACCTGGGTTGCCGTGGGATGCTATGTTGGACCAAGCAGGACTGGAGGGACAAGTAAGCTTTGTTGTTA
>JAQXEH010000080.1 GCA_029250925.1 Hellea sp. | reverse complement strand
AAATGTGTCATTTTAATAACTGCTATTTTTCAAAGTTTTCTACAGCTTTTGAGATCTCTTCGCTTTCATTTGGATATATATAACCAGCTGCCAATAGTCCAATGCCAATTGAACTCACTAGGAAGCCAACTCCCTTCAAAATAGGAATACTCAGTAAACCATAACCAAACAAACCAAACCCTATGCATATTAATATAACGCCACCTTTTCGTAAATCTGTTGGTCGCTTTGGTTCGTGTAATTGATCTATTATTTCCCTAACTTGGTCTGGATCAACTTTTTCTATTGTTTTAGCGATATTTACTAAAGTTTCATTTTTACTTTTTTGTATTTTATTTACATAATGAAAGATAACCCACATTATTAATACTGGGCATAATATTGCTATATAACCTGTTCCAATAGCTAAAAAGTCTTTCATCTTATTCTCCTGAAAATTCATTGACATCCGCCAAGATTAAAATGTAACGTATACTTACCATAAAAAATAAGGGAAGTAAAGGTTACACTTTTAAAATTTTAATATAATGTATAAAATAAAACTCTTACTCATCTGGGTATTTGGCTTTTTCTTGCTTTTATCTTTTGATCTTTTTATTGAGGCTTTTGTATTTGAGTGGCTAGAATGGAACGGAACAAATAAAAATGATTGGTTTTTTGCTTTATGGTGGGGAGCAGTAGCTATATGGTTTATTTATGGTTTAATTCATTTTTATAAAACTTTTAAAAAGTAATACACCTCAACACATCTCTAGATTTTATTAGGAAGTTCGTAATGATTACAGCAATAGACCACATTATTATTGCCGTGAAAAACCTTAAAAAAGCTGAAGCCAACTATGAATTATTATTAGGCCGCCCCCCTGTTTGGAGAGGAACGCACAAGCACCTAGGAACAGAAAATTCATTATTCGTCTTCAAAAACACATATTTGGAATTGCTGGCACAAAAAGGCGACGGCATGGGAGCTGAGTTAATAAAAAATACTCTGAAAGAAAAGGGTGAGGGCTTATTTGGACTAGTCTTGAAAACTGAAAATATTGACCTAGCAGCTCAAAAACTACAAGAACATAACTGTATAGTTGGCCCTCCATTTGAAGGCAAAGGTGAGAATAATACAGACGGTAGTGTGAGAACGTGGAAAAATCTTTTTTTAACTGACAAAATTACGCGAGGGGTATTCTCTTTTTTAATCGAACATAAAAACGGCAGTCTGCCCAAAGTAGATAAATATGAGCCCTCAATGATAAATAACCTAGATCATATCGTAATGACCACTTCTGATCCAGATGGCTTCATAAATACATACAAAGGTATTTATAAAATTAGACTTGCCCTAGACAAATATGTTAAATCTCTAAAATCCCGGGTTCTTTTTTTCAGGCTTAACCAAACCACTTTAGAGGTCGTGGTAACTGAAAAACCAACATCAATCCAAGATAGCTTATGGGGCTTAGCTTGGGGCGTAGGTTCTATTCAAAAAACGCGTAACAGACTCATTAGCAAGGGCATAAAGGTTTCGCCCATAAAAAAAGGAGTTAAAGAGGGAACACTTGTAGCAACAGTAAAATCAAACACACATGATGTGCCAACATTATTAATAGAATACCTCTAGAAAAAATTATCTTTTATAGCAAAAAAAGTGCTAGGCAGTATAGTATAGACTTTAGGATGAAAAAATGATCTCTCGAATAGAACGCTTATTAGATATTGATACAGAAAAAGCTAAAGTTTTAGCTTCAAAAATTAGTCAAAGAGTTGTAGCTTTAGAAGGTAGCACAATGAGCAAGAAAAAAAAATTAAAAACCGTTCTCAAAGAGCTCGGTTGGTCAAATAAAAATATAGAACATTTTGTTTATGGCCCGCCTAAGTAATCAGGAATATTTTCAAAAAAGCATGAGTGAATTATGAAAAAAATCCGAAAAGCAGTACTACCTGTGGCGGGTTTTGGCACAAGGATTTTACCTGCCACAAAAACAATTCCAAAAGAAATGCTACCGGTAGTCGATAGGCCGGCACTACACTATGTCATAGATGAAGCAAAAGAAGCAGGAATTGAGCACTTTATATTTGTCACAGGCCGCAACAAAGGTGCAATTGAGGACTATTTTGATCGGGCTTATGAGCTAGAATACAGTCTGCGTGAAAAGGGCAAAACAGACATATATGATCAGCTTAATAACGATACACCAAGGCCGGGATCTATGTCATTTGTCCGGCAGCAAAGTGCTAAAGGTCTTGGGCATGCCATATGGTGCGCAAGAGAAATCATAGGCAATGAGCCCTTCGCCATTTTACTTCCTGATGTACTCATAAAATCAAAAAAATCATGCTTATCTCAAATGGTTGATGCATATAAAAAAGTGGGTGGGAATATCATTGCAGTCGACGCGATCCCCCATGACCAAGTTTCAAAATACGGGGTTATAAATCCGAAAAAAAGAGAGGGTGATATTATTCAAATGTCTGGAATGGTTGAAAAACCTAGCCCTGCCATAGCCCCCTCAAATTTAAAAATAACTGGGCGCTATATTCTGCAACCAGAAATCATGAATATATTAGAAAACCAAGTAGCCGGGATTAATAACGAAGTACAACTCACTGACGCGATGGTGAGACTTATGCAAAATCAAAAATTTCATGCCTACGAATATGAAGGTAAAGATTACGATTGCGGAAGTAAATTAGGCTACTTTGAGGCGGTATTAGCATATGCAAAAGATCATTCAGAAATAGGTAAACAAGCTCGATCAATGATAAAACGCTTCAGCCAATAAAGTCTTTTCACATCTGCGAAGTATAAAATTTAATAATTCTTATACCAATCCACAAAGTTTTTTATTCCGTCTTTAAGCTCAACTCTCGGCGCAAAATCAAAATCTCTCTTGGCCGCACTTATATCAGCATATGTATGACTTACATCTCCGTTTTGCTTTTTTAAGGTCACTTTTTGAGTTGATGCCTCGCAAGCAGCTTCAACAGCTTCAACTAATTGTATTAATGTGTTCGGATTGGAGCTCCCTAGATTATATATCGCATGCCCATTACTGGGAGTAGATTCCATAATTCGCGGAAGCACATCTATAATATCATCTATATAAGTAAAATCACGTGTCATTTCTTCAGGTGAAAAAAGCTCTATAGGTTCCTTTTTAAAAATTTTATCCGTAAAAATATAATATGCCATATCTGGCCTACCCCAAGGACCATATACAGTAAAAAAACGGAGGCCCGTCTGATTGATACTGTAAAGTTTACTATAACTTTCGGCAATCATTTCACCGCTTATTTTTGTAGCTGCGTAAAGAGAGGCAGGTGAATTTACAATGTCCGTCTCTTTAAATGTAGACTTACTTTTATCACCATAGACAGATGAAGAAGATGCATAAACAATATGTTTTATAGCTGGTGTATTACGTGCTAATTCCAATATATTTAAATGCCCCAATACATTCGATCTTATATAAGAACGAGGCATCTCTAATGAATACCTTACGCCGGCTTGTGCGGCTAAATGTAATATATAAGTTATTTCCTTATCTTTAGTAATATCTGCCAAAGCATCGTAATCTGCTATATCGACTTTATAAAATTCAAAGTTTTCGTGACACTCGAGACGATTTAGACGGGCGTTTTTTAGTGCCACTTCATAGTAATCATTCAGACTATCAAGGCCAATTACCTTATACCCAAGCGATAAAAATCTTTTAGCTGCATGGAAACCAATAAATCCCGCTGTACCTGTTATTAGAATTAGCATGTTATGCATCTTTTAATTACTGTTATTATCACTGCATCTATTAACTGTGTTCATATTTTTATCCAAAACCTCTAGTTTAATATATCTAACATCCATAAGTTTTTTTTTGCCCCCTACGCCCGGCCATATTCCTAAATAATCTATATCTGGTTCATCTTGTGAGGGAGCAGGTGTGAAATACAGAACATAATCTCTCCACGCCGCTGTTAATTTTCGAGTTTTCCATCCGCTATCACCTGTTCCTGCAGTAAAATAGCCCATATCAAATTCACCCAATGCATTTGCTTTGTTCTTTCGTGCACTGACGGTCATTGATAATGCTCTTCCCCCTAAGACTCTTTCATAATTAGGGCCTAAAACAGCAAAAATACCTGCTGAAGCTTGTGCTTTCGTCCTAGGCACATGTGATAAAGCTGTAATGTATGCTGGAGAAGACTGTGAAGAGGGCACAAATGTAAAATTCGTACCGGGAGATGAAGTAAGGTTTTCTAATTTTTTGCCCTGAACAATATAGCCATTTTCTACAATACATACGTCACTAACTTTAGGCCCTGTTGATTGCATCATTGCAATCGTAATACTAATAGCAACAAAAGAAGCTGAAAGCGTATAAAAATAAAAGTCCTTCATTGTCATTATCTAATCCCGAAAAGTCTTTTTGTTAAGCCTTTATTGTGACGAATGAATTTGAGGCTTTTATATAGTCACTACCTGATGTAGATAATAAATATGCTCGATCTGCGACCTGTATTTTTTATTGTTGGCTTAATGGTATCAGCGTTGGGGATAGCAATGTTTATTCCGATGATTGTAGATCTTTTATATAATGACAACTCCTGGAGAGCTTTTGGCATTTCAGGCATCCTAACTGCACTTTTTGGGGCTTCATTGGCCCTAGCGACTTATGCTCCCAATCCCGACATGCGGGCACGTGAGGCTTTCTTATTAACCGTACTAAGCTGGGTGTCATTATCTATATTTTCTGCAGTTCCCTTCATTATGGAGCCATTAAAGTTAAGCATTACAGATGCTTTATTTGAAGCAACTTCAGGAATAACAACAACTGGATCAACCGTATTATTAGGACTCGATGATATGCCAAAAGGTATACTTATGTGGAGGTCTATCCTCCAATGGATAGGCGGCATCGGTATAGTTGTAACAGCTATGGCAGTCTTACCCATGCTAAAAATTGGCGGAATGCAACTTTTTCGTCTCGAAAGCTCAGATATGGGCGAAAAAATACTGCCCAAAGCAGCCTCCCTTGCTGCTGGCATAAGCGGGATTTATTTAACACTTACAATACTTTGTATGTTCGGTTACATCGCAACAGGAATGAATGGTTTTGACGCCATATCTCATGCTATGACAACATTAGCAACTGGCGGATTCTCGACCTCAGATACATCAATGGGTGGTTTCATGGATAATGGGGCGGATCTTGTTTGCATCTTTTTCATGATGGCAGCAGCAATTCCGTTTGGTGTGTATTTATTGATTGTTGCAAGAGGTGACTGGATAGCACCATTGCGCGACAGTCAAGTAAGAGCTTTTATTGTATTAATAATGACACTTATAACATTAGTTACTTTATACTTATGGTTAAATTCTGAATTTACTAGAAGCAGAGCTCTAAGGTTATCAGCATTTAATGTTATATCAATTGTAACGGGTACAGGTTTCGCCACTGCGGATTATAGCACGTGGGGACCATTTGCAGTTAGTGCTTTTTTTGCATTTATGTTTATAGGTGGTTGCGCTGGCTCTACAGCCTGCTCAATAAAAATTTTCCGTTATCAGGTAGCATTCGAAGGATTAAGGTCGTATCTCTTCAAAATGCCTCGGCAACACTCCGTAACACCATTAAGGTATGGAGGAAAAATTTTACCAGAAGCAGTATTATTCTCAGTTATGGGGTATTTCTTTTTATTTTTTGTCACCTTCGCATTTGCCGCCATAACGCTTTCTATTATTGGGCTCGACCCAATAACGGCATGGTCTGGTGCTGGAAGCTCACTTGCAAATGTTGGCCCAGGTCTGGGTGATGTTATCGGCCCGTCAGGGTCGTATCAGGTTCTACCTAACAATGCTAAATGGGTTTTAATGACGACAATGATTGTAGGGCGCTTGGAAATTGTTACAGCCCTTGTTGTTTTAACTCCAAGTTTTTGGCGGAGCTAGATTTCCGTCAAGGGAAAGCTATAAGTAGTATCACAAAACTCACAATTAGCATTTATAACTCCAAATTCAGCCATATCCTTCAAGGCGGTTTTGTTAAATGATTGCAACGTTCTCTCCAATCTTTCTCGTGAACACTTACATCTAGCCTTCACTACAGCGGTATCAACAACACGGACACCGCTTTCATGAAAAAGCCTATAGAGTAATGCCTCTTGGCTTAAATTTGGATCTAGTAATTCTGAATCAGTAACAGTACGGAATAGTGCCCTAGCAGTATCCCAGTCCTCTTCAGTGTGTCCTCTATTTTCATCCCCAGCAATTTTTTGGATCATTATCCCGCCGCCGCGCCGCTTAAGATCCGAGCTTGGCTCTTGAAGGGTGTCGCAGGCCAATCTTATTTCAGTAGGTATTTGTTCTGAATGTTTGAAATAATGCTCCGCACAATCAGATAGTCTTTCGCCTTCAACTGCAGTTAATCCTTGATATTGATCCATATCGGCTCCTTGATCTATAGTCATAGAGAAAGTGCCGCCTCCCAATAATTTACTTGCACCGCGATTACTGTTATCCAACATTAATTCTTTAAGCTTATCATCATCCCACCTTGAATACCCCCTTATGTGGCCATCAGTCGTACAGTCACTCATAAGCAGACTAACCGCGCCTACATTTGTTCCATGACACTGTATTACAAGTCGGCCTTTAAATTTTAAAGATTGAGCTACCAACGCTGACAAAAGCATTGCTTCCCCTAACAAGTTTGCAACTGGATCTGGATACCGGGCCCCTAGGGCTTTGTCTAAAGCAGTACCTAATTTTACAATGCGTCCGCGAACAAGCTGAGCATCAAGTTGGTATACAGTTAAAAAATTATCTAGTATTTTATTCATAAATTGCAAATGACGTATGCAAGAGGGCTTTGCAAGCACTTAAGAAATCTTATGTGTAAATATTTATAAATTAAGAAGTGTTACCTCTTTTATTATCGAATTAATTATAA
>JAQXEH010000069.1 GCA_029250925.1 Hellea sp. | reverse complement strand
GGTTTTGCTTATGAAAAGGTAGGTACTAATGTTGAAAAACTGTCTGGGGGTGAAAAAGTACGGCTACTCTTGGGTCTTATGTCAATTGAAAAGCCACATGTTCTTATCTTAGACGAACCAACCTCACATCTAGATATAGATAGCCGCGAGGCCTTGATATATGCCCTTAATGATTTCCCTGGAGCCGTGCTACTTATAACGCATGATGTTTATCTGGCAGAGGCAACAGCTGATAGGTTATGGCTAGTAAATAATGGTCGGGCGAAACGCTATGACGGTGACCTCAAAGATTACAGAAAGCTCGTAATGGCCGCTGATAGAAGTTAAAATTCATTAAATATAAAACTTGGTATTATTAAACTTCATATTTCTTGAGACCTATACTTGTTTTCTGCGGTCATCTATCGCATATGCAGTCTGAAAATTTAAGTTTAATGCAAGTGCAAATTAGGAGTCACCCATGAAGGTTATCGTACCAGTCAAAAGAGTACTTGACTACAATGTGAAAGCACGAGTTAAATCAGACCAATCTGGTGTAGATTTAGCTAATGTTAAAATGTCAATGAATCCGTTTGATGAGATTTCTATTGAGCAAGCAGTTAAATTAAAAGAGTCTGGCGCAGCCACTGAAACCGTTGTTGTTTCAATCGGACCAGCGAAAGCTCAAGAAACTATTCGCACAGGCCTAGCAATGGGCATTGACCGAGGCATCCATGTACAAACTGATGAGGATTTAGAGCCTTTAGCCATTGCTAAAATATTGCAAAGTATTTGCAAAGATGAAAGTCCGGATCTGGTTATACTCGGTAAGCAGGCTATCGATAATGACTATGGCGCAACAGGCGGAATGCTAGCCGCTCTTATGGATTGGCCTATTGCCTCTGCTGCAAACTCTATGGAGCAATCAGGATCTGAATTCACAGTTGTTAAAGAAGTAGACGGGGGGTTACAAACAGTTAAACTTCAAACTCCCGCTGTTATCACAACCGACCTTAGGTTGAATGAGCCGCGCTACGCATCCTTGCCAAACATCATGAAAGCAAAAAAGAAGCCCATTGATGCAAAAACCCCCGGTGATCTTGGTGTAGATACAGCGCCGCGGCTAAAAACAATAAAAGTCACAGAGCCTGAAGCCAGAAAGTCAGGTATCAAAGTCGAGGATACGGCCCAACTGGTTGACAAGTTAAAAAATGAAGCAGGAGTTATCTAATGGCCATTCTTGTAGTTGCAGAACATAATAATACAGAACTTAAAGATGCTACACATAAAACTGTGACGGCGGCGTTAGCAATGGGGGATAAAGTCGATATCCTTGTTGCAGGTAAAGAAGCAGACAACGTAGTAACATCAGCTTCGAAAATATCAGGTGTCAGAAAAGTGATATCTTGTGACCACGAAACTTTAACCCGACAATTAGCAGAGAGCATGGAAAATATTATTGTTCCTCTGATGAGTGATTATGATGCTATTTTAGCTGCAGACACCACAACTCACAAAAATTACATGCCGCGCATAGCAGCAAAACTTGATGTCCAGCAGGTTTCATCGATTACTGGGGTGATTTCACACGATACCTTTATCAGACCCATATATGCAGGCAATGCAATGGCGACTGTTCAATCAAGCGATGCTAAAAAAGTAGTAACTGTACGGACAACAGCATTTTCTCCAGCTGAAGAGGCAGGAAGTGCAACAATAGAAAAATTAAATGGTCCGCAAGAGGCTTTTAAATCCGAATATTTAGGCGAAGAGCTGTCCAAATCAGACAGGCCTGAACTTACAGCAGCCAAGATTGTTATTTCTGGAGGACGAGGCATGGGATCTGGAGAAAATTTCAAACTATTAGAAGGCATAGCAGACAAATTAGGGGCCGCTATGGGAGCCTCACGTGCTGCTGTTGATGCAGGGTTTGTGCCTAACGATTGGCAAGTTGGCCAAACTGGCAAAGCAGTCGCACCCGATCTTTATATAGCAGTTGGAATATCTGGCGCCATTCAACATCTTGCAGGCATGAAAGATTCTAAAGTTATTGCAGCGGTAAATAAGGACGAAGATGCTCCTATTTTTCAAGTTGCTGACTACGGCCTAGTAGCAGACCTTTTTAAAGCGCTCCCTGAACTTGAGGAAGAATTAAACAAAGCTGGTTATTAAAAACCATATTTAGTATTTTAATATTCTGAAGCCCTTATGAATAAAATTCATAAGGGTTTTTTTTATATGAAGTACCAGATTAGCAATAAGCAGCCTAAAATTACACGATAAATCATAAAAGGCAAAAAGCCTATCTTAGTAACAACTTTCATAAACAGCGCTATGCAGCTATAAGCAGCTAAAAAAGATAAGGCAGCTAATAAAAGGCCATCAACTAAGTTTTCACTCATTGCGCTTGTATCATTTAAAAGAGTTAGAAAAGAAAAAATACCCCCAGCTCCAATAACTGGTAGGCTCATTAACATAGAAAAACGAGCGCACTCTACACGACTCATCTTCATAAAACGTCCTGCTGTCATTGTTATTCCCGAGCGAGAAGTACCTGGTATCAAAGCAAGGGTCTGTGATAGCCCCAATAAAAAGGCATTTTTCCAGGTTAAGTCTTCTGTGGTTTTAGTTTCTTCGCATTGCAAATCAGCAAGCCAAAGAAGTATTCCAAAAATAATAGTAGCGAATGCTATGATAGGAATGAACCGTAAAATAACATCAAAACCGTATTTATTTAATTGGTACCCAAGAAACAAAACAGGCGGAGATGAAATTATCAGATTCAAAGCTAACGCTGAA
>JAQXEH010000052.1 GCA_029250925.1 Hellea sp. | reverse complement strand
CCAATTTTTATGGGTGTAAAGCTTAATGAGTTAGTATTCATGAATATGATATATAATCTAAATGCGAAATAAATCACGCTAAAAATGTTGAAAACTTCTATTTTTTCTTTCTTTTTTCTTCAAATGCGTAGTATTGTTACATATTAACTACGCATTAGGAGTGCAACGCTGTCTCAATTTCATTTAGCTGACTTATTTAAATATGTGGTAAACCGAATACCTGAACGAATTGCATTGTTGAGTGAAAATGGTCCTGTAAGTTATAAGGAGCTGGACCAGCGTTCCTCAAGACTTGCTGCAGGTTTATTTGCAAAGGGTATAAGGCAAGGTGATCATGTAGGTATTTATTTAATGAATGGACCTGAATTTTTGGAAAGTTTTTTTGCTATAGTGAAAATAGGGGCAGTACCCTTCAATATTAATTACAGATATGGCTATGAAGAGTTGCTATATTTGTTGAGCAACGCCAATGCCAAAGCTATTATTTACGATACCCAATTTTCTGAACATATAAGTAAACTCAATAAAAAATTACCAACACTTGAGATCTGTATTAGTGCAGGCAACGAAATGGGGCTTGTTCCTGGGGAGTTAGCATACAATGAACTATTGAAATTTGAACATAACTTTGATGGTTATTCCAGATCTGAAAATGATTACATATTGCAATATACGGGAGGCACTACCGGCTTGCCTAAGGGTGTTATGTGGCCACATAAGAGCTTTTTTTTTGCATGTTTAGGTGGAGGGGGGCTTTATGTTGGGGCGCCCCCAATATCCATGCCTGAAGAACAAGGAAAAATTGCTTTCGGTAGCCCTCCATTGAAGATTCTACCGTGTGCCCCATTGATGCATGGTGCCGCTATGTGGACTGCTTTGTCAGGTATATTAGGAGGTATGACTTTAGTACTTGACCCAATGAGGAAAGGCTTTAACGCTCATGAAATATGGGACAGAGTTGAGCATGAAGGTGTCAACATTTTGCAGATTGTTGGAGATGCTATGGCAATCCCTTTACTAAATGCTTTAAAATCTAATACTAAAAAGTGGGATTTATCTAATTTAGTGCATTTAGGGTCAGGGGGAGCTATATTCTCTAGACATATAAAATCAGAGTTTAAAGAAATATTACCCAAATGTGTAATTGCAGATGGTATGGGGACTTCTGAAACAGGCATATCAGGTATGGGCTCGACGCCCGCGAAAGAAGGTTTTATGAAATTGCCTATAACAGATCATCAGCAAGTTATAATTGATAATAGGATAGCTGATGTTAACGAAATAGGTTATCTTGCAAAAGCAGGCAACACTCCCATAGGTTACTATGGAGACGAACAAAAATCAAAAGAGTTATTTAAGCATATAGATGGAAAAACGTGGGTGCTAACTGGTGATCGTGCTAAACGCGACTCTCTAAAAACATTAATTTTGTATGGACGAGGTTCAACCTGTATAAATACAGGGGGTGAAAAGGTTTACCCAGAAGAAGTTGAGGAAATTTTACGTTCTCACCCATCTATATTTGATGCAGCGGTAGTTGGAGTGGCTGATTCAAAATGGGGTGAATTAGTAAGCGCAGTAATTTCCATAACGGAGGGATTAGATAGTCCAAGTTTAGAGGAGGTAAAAACATTTTGTGCGTCGAAATTAGCTGGTTATAAGTGCCCCAGACAATTAAGGGTTGTGAATATACTGAAAAGGTCTCCAGCAGGCAAGCAAGACTATAAATGGGTAAGGTCCATATTAAATGAGGGCGAAAAAAAATGAGTCTTTCATACACCACACGACAAAGTAGAAAATATTCATGGTTTGTCCTGTTGATGATGGTTTTACTGTATCTTGTTAATGTTGCTGACCGTTACTTAGCTTCAGGGTTACTTGAGGAAATCAAAAAAACCTTTGAGGTCTCTGATACATTTATGGGTTTCTTAGTCGGTCCTGCATTTGCTGTGGTATATACTCTTCTAGCTATACCAATTGCGCGATTAGCTGACAGAAGAAACCGTGTTAAAATAATTGTAATTGGGGCCATTGTATGGAGTTGTTTTACCGTTCTATCGGGCATTGCAAATACTCCTTGGGCATTTGCCTTCTCAAGGTTGGGTGTTGGTGTAGGAGAGGCTGCTTTTTTAGCACCTGCATTTTCATTACTTTCAGATTATTTCCCTCCTAAAAAGCGCGCTTTTGCTTTTGCGATTTTAAATTTTGGGGTTTATTTTGGTCAAATTTTTGGATTGGTTGGTGGAGCAGCAATAGCAGAAGCTTTTCATTGGCGTATAGCATTTATCTCTCTTGGAGCACCTGGCGTAATTCTTGGTCTACTTACTTTAATTTTAGTTAAAGAGCCGGCACGCGGAAGATTAGATACAAATGTGTCATCCTCTATAAAAAATTACTCATTCAGCTATACTTTCAAAACTCTTTGGCAAAGAAATAGTTTTAGGTTCATGACTATAGGAACTGCTCTTGGAGGATTTGCAAGCTATGGTTTTGGAATATGGGCGCCTACATTGTTTAGTAGAGGATTTGAGCTTTCTTTAACTGAGGCAAATACGCGTTATGGAGCTCCATCATTCATTGCTGGTATCACTGGAGCCCTGATAATAGGTGTACTATGTGACCGTTTAACAAGTAAGGATGATAGGTGGCCATACTGGCTATCAGCTATTGGTTTAATTGGCTTTTTTATATCTATGACAGCTTTGTGTTTTGTGGATAATGTAAATATAGCAACTATTTTAACTTTACCGGCAGGGTTAATGGCAGGAGGCTGGGTGATTGCCATGCAAGCAGCACTCCAAGATTTATTACCTGCCCAGGCAAGAGCAACAGGAACAGCCCTTTGGGCATTTGCGCTTACTTTTACTGGTTTAGCTTTGGGAGTTCAATTTGTGGGAGTACTCAACGAATTGTTGACATTTCATTTTGGAGATCAAGCCATTCGCTATGCCATGGCGGTGACTTTGCTAGCGGCGTTACCAAGCGTATGGTTTATACTTATAGCTGGTAAAACCTTTGAGGTCGACCGTGAGTATTTATCTGATCATTTATCCTAATATTCTTAACTAAAAAATATTATTTAAAAGTAATAGCTACCACCGTTAGCTACTAAGATTGAACCTGTCACAAAACTGGCTTCATCTGAAAGGAGATATGCTACTGAATTCGCTACTTCGCTAGGATCTGCCATTCGTCCCAGAGGAACAGATTGCTCCATCGAGGTTATCCACTCTTGAGGTAACCCATTCATAATGGGTGTGTTAGTTGGTCCCGGTGCAACAGCATTTACACGAATTCCCCTAGGGGCTAGCTCACGAGCGAGTTGCCTTGTTAGGCCAATTAAAGCAGATTTACTTGTAACATAATGAGGAGATCCTTCCCCAGATTGAGCTGAAGTAGAGCTAATATTTACAATTGAACCTCCATTGTTGTCTTCAGCCATTATGCGGACGGCCTCACGGCAAGTGTAAAATGCTCCATTTAAGTTAACTGCTAAAACAGTTTCCCATCCCTCATCTTCCATATGTATCAGATGGTCGACAAAAGTGCTTGATTTCCCATTTTTTGTAATTTCATCATTTCTTTTATTCATTGCTTCATAAAACTTTTCTGATCCATCACCTTTTGCTTGCCCGATTCCAGCGCAATTTACTACATAATCTAACCTTCCGAAAACCTCTCTTGCCTTTCTGACAGCATTAATAACATCCTTGCTTTTTCCAACGTTGCATTGCAGTGCTAGATGCTCACCTTTCAATGATTGAATTACTGTTTTTACACTCTCTATATTGAGATCTATCGCAGCGACACGAGCACCATTTTCCGATAATTTTTTTACTATTGCAGCTCCGATCCCCTGACCCGCGCCAGTTACTATAGCTGTTTTATTAATCAAATTCATAGTTTTTTCCTAAGTTGGTACATATAGTTCGTTAGCTTTTCCACCATCGACAGGTATGCTCGCTCCTGTGATATAAGATGATTCATCTGATGCCAGAAAATATACCACGTTTGCTACTTCCTCTGGTGTTCCTATTCTGCCCATTGGGTTTGCATCAGCGATAGCTGCTCCTGCATTTGGGTCACTATCAAACCAAGCTTTTGTGGCGGGTGTCATTATTGGTCCTGGGGTAACGGAATTTATTCTTACCCCAAGACGCGCACCTTCCATTGCGGCGTTTCGCGTGAAATGTAGGAGGGCAGCCTTTGATGCACCATAACCCGACATGCCTACCATCGCTCTGTCTCCATTTACTGAACTCACGTTTATTATACTACCACCTTTTTCCGACATAGCTAACATTGCTGCTTTAGTGCCAGCGTATGGAGCGTCTACATTAGTTCTAAAATTTTTTTGAAATTCATCAAGGTTTACATCTTTAATTAGTCCCATGCCAACATGTGCAGCATTGTTAACGAGAATATCTAATCCATATTTTTTAGCTACATCAGTTATCATCTGTGAATATTCCTCTGTTGCGCTTACATCCAGAACTTTTCCTTCGCACTTACCCCCTTCATGCTTTATTTTTTCAATTGCGACCGATAGCTTATCTTCATTTCGAGCGCATATTATTACATGAGCACCTTTCAGTGATAACTTTCTTGCAATTGCTAGCCCAATACCATCACTGCCTCCGCTAACAATAGCGGTTTTATCTTTTAAATCATTCATAAGACTCCCCTTCTGTGCGTAGGCTTATAATTTAGAATGCGTAGAAAATAAACATAAAAAATACGCAATTCTGTTGAAAAGCCATGTTGATTATCAATAATGCGTAATATATGCTATACAAAAAAACGAGGGTGCTTTTAATTACAAATGGTAAACGCTGATCCAATAGTTGAAGAGTTAATGTCCCCTGGCGAAGAATTCGAAGTTATTTCTGAGGGGTCAATTCGCATTTTTAAGAATTCTCCAAAAAATATGAGCGTTATATTTAATAATGCAAGAAAATTTGGGACTACTGAATTTTTAGTTTCTGGAGATATTCGTCTTAGCTTTGATGACGTATTTGGGTATGCAGATGGGCTCAGCTTTTGGCTTACAAAAGAAATTTCAGAAATTAAGGGTAAAACTGTAGCTATTTGTATGAAGAACCAGCCTGAATGGATCATTGCCTTCATTGCCATAATAAATGCTGGCGGAGTGGCAGTTCTGATAAATAGCCGAGGAACTGGAGAGTCCATGCTCCAAGCTATTGAAGATACTAATTGTGTTTGTGTAATTGGTGATAGCGCTCGACTAGATGTTCTATTCAAAGAAGGTTATAAAGGTAGATATCTGTCAGCTGATAATTTTCCAAAGAAATCAATTCAATTCAACGCCACTCTTACAGAGAGCGATGATATTGCATGTATGTTTTTTACCTCTGGTACAACTGGTGTTGCTAAAGCTGCTGTGATTACTCATGGCGCTTTTATATCGGGTGTGATGAATACTCAGTTGGCAATGGCTGCTGTGCTTAAAAGAATGGCATTAAATTATGGTATTGATGTCGAAAGATTAAAATCTCAGATGCCCCAAAGTGGGTCACTTTTAATATTTCCTTTATTTCATACAAGTGGTTGCAGTGCAATCTTTATGACTGCACTAATCAATGGTGGAAAATTGGTGATAATGGAAAGGTGGAAACCTGAAAAGGCCCTAATGTTGATTGAAGAGGAAAAAATATCAAATTTTGGTGGGGTTCCAACAATGTATTGGGATCTACTGCGTTCTCCGGATTTTGAGAAATTTGATCTTTCTTCCTTAGTTTCAGTTTCCTGTGGAGGACAAGCTTTACCTATTAATCTCCTTGATCAGATTCAAAAATCATTTCCAAAAGCTTTTATAGGTGCAGGTTATGGAATGACTGAGACATGCGGAGCAATATCTCAAGCTGTTGGCGAAGCTTATCTTGCTAACCCATCTGCTTCGGGTCAAATACTTCCTATGTTTGATGTGCAGATCACAGATGATGAAGGTGTCAGCTTAGCTAATGGCGAAATTGGTGAAATTTGGGTCAAGGGTGCAACGCTCATGCAAGGCTACTTTAATAGACCTGATGAGACTGCAGCTTGTATGTCACGTGATTGGTTTAAGACGGGCGATATAGGAAAAATAGATGACCAAGGTTATATTTATATTGTTGATAGAAAAACTGATATGGTAATATCAGGCGGTGAAAATATTTATTGTGCTGAGATTGAGCAAATATTGGGTCGCCATAAAGATGTTTTAGCAGTTTGTGCATATGGCATTCCTCACTCACGACTGGGTGAGGCTCTTATCGTGTGTCTCTATGCTAAAGATGGCTTGTCGGAGAAAGATATCTTAAGCTTTGCAATAAATAATTTAGCTAAGTATAAAATACCAGAGCGAATTATCATACAAAATGAGCCTTTTGAATTAAACGCTATGGGAAAAATTGAAAAAAATAAAGTTAGAGAAACGTATACAAAGCTATTTAAAAAAGAGCAGAAGTAAAATGACTTACCCTAAAGATATAAAAATTATAGACACAATGTTGGGTATCCCAACTCATGCAGATAGATCGGACTGGTACAGTAGCTTTCGTCCTTTGTTGAACGACCAGCAGAGCCGTGATATGTTTAAAATGCCTGCCCAATATATGTTTAAAGATATTCCCGAGTCATCTTCTGATGAAGCAGATTTTGTAACTTGGACAATTAAGCAGATGAATGCCCATAACATCGAAATGGCTATGGTTGGTTTTAATGATGATAAAACTTCAGAGCAAGTTGCTAAAGATTATCCAAAGCGTTTCTTTTTTGATGTGCCGTGCAACCCTAATGATGGAATGCAAGAAGTAAAACGGTTAAAGTTTTTACATAAAAAATATGGTATAAAATCAGCTTCGGTTTTCCCCGCAGGGACATGCCCGCAAATAGCTATAAATGATGCTAGGATGTATCCGCTTTATGCAGCATGTGTGGAGCTTGATATCCCTATAGTGCTTAACGTTGGCGTGCCAGGTCCTAGAATACCAATGCACACTCAGAAAGTGGAGCATTTAGATGAAGTTTGTTGGTTTTTCCCTGATTTGAAAATAGTAATGAGACATGGAGCCGAGCCTTGGGAGAATTTGGCTGTAAAACTTATGATAAAATATCCCAACTTGTATTATTCAACATCCGCTTTTGCTCCTAAACACTACCCAAAAGCAATAATAGAATATGCGAATACTAGGGGTGCAGATAAGATTATCTATGCCGGGTACTTTCCGATGGGTCTAAGTTTAGACCGTATTTTTAGTGATATGGAAAATGTACCATTAAAGGCACATGTGTGGCCTAAATTTTTGAGAGAGAATGCAATAAAAGTCTTTAAATTAAAGGATCAAATATGAGCTCAAATACCACATCTCATGTTGCTGTATGGTCTCAATTAGAGGGATTGAAGGGTGATGATTTAACGTCATGGAGGATGAATCCAGTTGATAACCGTGCTTCAATTAGTGACCGAAATCTTGATACCTTACCGATTCCATTTGGTTGGTTTATGGTGGCTTACACAGATGAACTCTTAGTTGGTGAAGTTAAACCTCTTTTTTACTTTGGCAAAGATTTAGTTCTATGGCGAGGCGAGGATGGTAGAGCAAGGGTCATTGATGCGTATTGTAAACATCTTGGTGCTCATATGGGGTATGGTGGTAGAGTTAAAGGAAACTCATTAGAATGCCCATTTCATGCTTGGGAATACAATAGTAAAGGAAGTGTTATTGCTGTTCCTTATGCAAAAAAAATACCACCGTCTGCTGCTAGGCCTTGTGAAAAAGAGTGGATTGTCAAAGAGAGTAATAAGCAAATATTAGTTTGGTACCATCCATTTAACGAGGCCCCGAAGTGGCAGCCAGAAACTTTTGAACAAGTTTACGATGCAAACTGGACTGATTATAAAAAATATGAATGGATTGTTCATGGACCTGTGCAAAACATGGCTGAAAATGGCGTTGATGCTGCCCATTTTAAATACATCCACGGTACAAATGATTTCCCTGATTATGATTTTGAATTTGATGGACATAAACGAACGGCGAGTGTTGATGCTAAAATGCCAACCCCAAAAGGTGTTGTAGATGGGATTATAGCTTATGGTACTATTGGAGCAGGACAAAGTTGGACTAAGTTTTCTGGAATTTCTGAAACTTTAATGGTGGCTGGCATAACTCCCATAGATCAAGAAAGAACGCATATCAGGTTCGCATTTACTCAGCCAAAAATAGAAGCTGAAGGCCCCATGGCCAGTCTAGCTAAGGCTATGAGGCGTGAAATTTGCAAACAACTGGATCAAGATAAAGTCGTATGGGACCGTCAAAAATATATGCCAAAGCCCAGTATATGTGATGGGGATGGCCCTATACTCCCTTTCAGAAAATACTTTTCACAATTTTATGCAGAATGGGGTAACGATAAAAAGCAAATGACCAAACTCAAAATGGATAACAGGACTGAATAGTTGCAGTATATTGATATATTACGTGATGGTTCAGTCACGTTCATAAAAATTAATCGCCCTGAGGCAATGAACTCAATTACTGATGAAATGCATTGTGACTTAAATACTGCATTTGATGATTTTTCATCCGATAAAAATCAATTAGTTGCGGTAATTTCCGGCGAGGGCGGTAAAGCATTTTGCGCCGGAAGTGATTTAAAAGACGGTATAAATGGTAGTTATCCAAGAGGTGGGTATGCTGGATTGATAAATCGTTTTGATTTATCAAAACCAGTCATTGCTGCAGTTGACGGATATGCATTAGGGGGAGGTTTTGAGCTAGCATTAGCTTGCGATTTGATCTTAGCCTCTGAGAGATCTTTGTTTGGCTTACCAGAGCCTTTAGTTGGTGCAGTAGCATTGGGTGGAGGCCTTCATAGGTTGCCTCGACAAATAGGGCAAAAAAATGCTATGGAGATCATTCTTACATCAAGAAAGTACACAGCGAATGAGGGTTTGCGCATGGGGTTCGTGAATAAAGTAGTAACTCATGATAAGTTGATGGATGTTGTAAAAAAATATTGTGATGATATTTTAAAGGGAGCGCCTTTGGCAATTCAAGCATCTAAAATGACCTTAAAAAGAGGGCTCTCAGAGGATAGTTTGAAAACTGCATTAGCTAAACAAGAAAGTTATCATGAATTCATAAAATGGCGTAATAGTGATGATGCTGCTGAAGGTGTTAAAGCTTTTTCGGAAAAAAGAAAACCACATTGGACAGGAAGTTAAGAGAGAGAGCTATGTCAAGAAGCCTTTATTTAAGTAGTATTATATTTTGTTTGTTGGTTACTGCTGGGTGTACAGAAAGACCAGAGAAAAAAATTCCTAAAGTTCAGCCTCATTCAACCCCAGTCTTAGTTGAAAAGATAGCTACAAGAAATGCTTATTTTGGTGACCTGCATGTGCATACAAAAAACTCTTTTGATGCCTTTATAACAGGCACTAGGACTAATGCTGATGATGCATACCGTTTTGCAAAGGGCGATACTATCGATAATGGAGCCGGTAAAGATATTACAATTTCTGGTGCCCCTTTAGACTTTTACGGAGTAACAGATCACGGAGAATACATGGGTGTTCTTGCTGCAATGCGAGATAGAGGAAATCCTCTGTCCAAAACGGATACAGCAAAGTCAATTTTCGGAATATTTGGGGGTTCAAGGGAGGCCCGTATTGAAGCATTTACAAAGGTTGGAACAACAATCGTAACTGGTAATGCCATAGAAGACATCTACGATAGAGACTTCATAGATAGCGCTTGGGCAGAGAACATTCTTGCGGCAGAAAAGCATTACGAACCAGGAAAGTTCACAACATTTGCAGCTTATGAATATACTAATATGAATATCATTGGAAAAATAACTGACAATTTTGGAGCCACTAATTTGCACCGTAATGTAGTTTTTCGTGATAAGGCCCCTGAACGCTTATTTTCAACACTGGACTCAACAAATCCTGAGGACCTATGGAACTGGATGAATGATAAGCGGGATGAGGGCTTTGATGTTTTAGCTATACCTCATAACTCTAATGCATCTAATGGTCAGATGTTCTCTATGACAACTACTGATGGTTCCCTCATTGATAAGGCTTATGCCGAAAACCGCCTTAAAAATGAGCCAATAGTAGAAATTACCCAAGTCAAAGGCACTTCTGAAACTCACCCGCTATTATCTCCGGAAGATGAATTCGCAAATCACGAGCTTTATGAAATACTAGTTGGGATGGCCAAGGAAAGTCAAAAAGTTTCAGGTAGTTTTGTTCGTCAATCTTTGTCCAGAGGAATTGGTATTGAACAGGATATTGGTTTTAATCCATATGCTTTTGGTTTTATTGGATCATCAGATACCCACGTAAGCGCTCCATCTTTATCCGAAGAGGAGCATTTTGGTAAGTTCTCACATGATACTGACCTTGCTAATCGAGGATCAGTGCCCCCAGATGGTAAAAAGTCATGGGATAATGTTGAAACTGAAGAGACTGAGTTGGCCTTCATATCTTCTGCTTCATATGGAGCATCCGGTTTAGCTGGTGTTTGGGCTGAGTCTAACACTAGAGAAGACATATTTGATGCCATGAAACGTAAAGAGACTTTTGCAACATCAGGCCCCCGTATAAAAGCCCGGTTTTTTGCTGGAAACTATGAAAATACGATTCTGTCATCGACTAAAATGCTTGAAGAAGCTTATGAACAGGGTACGCCTATGGGAGGAGTTTATAATAGCAAAAATGAATCTCCAGTTTTTATTGCTTGGGCGGTCATGGACCCAGATGGATATCCCCTACAACGAATACAAATTATAAAGGTTTGGTCGGATGAGGCTAAAAACCATGAAGAAATTTATGATATTTCCTGCTCAAGGGGGGTAAAACCATCACCTCAAACCAACCGTTGTCCTGATAATGGAGCAACAGTTAATTTGACTAACTGTAAAACGAACGATGCGACAGGAAGCAGTGAACTCAAAGCTCTTTGGTCTGACCCCAATTACGAAAAAGGCCAAAATTCGGCTTATTATATTCGTGTTTTAGAAACCCCAAAATGTCGTTGGAGTACTTGGGATGCAGTTCGTAATGGGACTCCTCCAAACCCCAATATGCAAGCCACACTTCAAGATCGCGCATGGAGTTCACCTATCTGGACAAAATAGTTACTTCTGACTAGTTATTAAGTCAGCACCTTTTTCAGCTATTGCTACAGTAGCTGCATTCGTATTGCCGGAAATAAGTCTCGGCATGATCGAGGCATCAATAACTCGTAAGCCATCCACCCCATTAACCCGAAGGTCCGTGTCTACCACAGCATGGATGTCGCTGCCCATTCTACAGGTTCCAACGGGGTGATACATGGTGGTTCCAAGATTTAATTGCCATTCTATTTTTTCATCATTGGAAACAACTTGGCGTCCGGGAAGTTTTTCTTTGTCAATTATTTTGGAAAGTGCTGGCATTTTTGCCAGCTCTCTAGTTATATCCATTGCTTTTATTATTAAATGTCTATCCATTTCGGCAGATAAATAATTATGAATAATCAAAGGGTCGTCTAAGGGATTATTTGATGCACATTTTACAAATCCACGGGACTCTGGCCGTAGCTGAGCTCCACCTATAGTAACTCCTGAATACTCAGTTAATTCTGCATTTTCTCCTCTACTTGCGGCTGAAAGGTCACCGGTTACTGCTAAGCAATGAAAT
This sequence comes from Hellea sp., assembly GCA_029250925.1. Taxonomy (GTDB): domain Bacteria; phylum Pseudomonadota; class Alphaproteobacteria; order Caulobacterales; family Maricaulaceae; genus Hellea. The sequence goes on along the minus strand of JAQXEH010000052.1, from coordinate 115,783 downwards.
TGTAAATCAGGACGGTCTAAGCTTTGATTGCTTTTTACAAATGCCCCTACTGATGCTGCAGGTATAGTCATTGGGCCTTTTCGAAAAAAGTAATATCTTATTATATTTTTTAATAAATTTAAGTTTTTTAGTTCATTATTATAACTGAATACTCCTGGTTTAAGTGACCAAGCCATTGGCGCCATATAGTGATCTTGAAGATTTTTTCCAACTTCTGTACTATTAACCAAGACTTTAATACCAACTGACTTTAGAAGTTTAGCTGGGCCAATACCTGATAATTGCAAAAGTTGAGGGGTTTTGTAAGTACCAGCACTAAGAATAATTTCTCTATTCGCTTTTAGTATTTCAATTTTTTTTCGACTATCAACCATTAAACTTTTCGCGCGATTGTTCTCGAAAATTATTTTTTTTACATTTGTATTCGTGAGAATAGAAAGATTTTTTCTTTTTCTAACGGGTCGCAAAAAAGCACTTGAAGTAGAGCACCTTTTGCCATCTTTTATATTTACATCATAATGCCCCACACCTTCTTGGCTATCGCCATTAAAGTCTTTATTTTCTGTAACGCCGTATTCTGTGAATGCTTTTATAATTGAGTCATTAGTTGGATTTTTATCAATAATTTCTGAAACGGCTAAAGGACCATCTCCTCCATGATATCTATTTTTACCTAATTTGTAGTTTTCTGATTTTTTAAAATAAGGTAAAATGTCTTCCCAACCCCATCCATTGCAGCCTAAGTTAGCCCAAGTGTTATAATCCTCCTTATGTCCACGAATATAAATCATTCCATTTATTGAACTTGAACCACCTAACACTTTTCCGCGTGGCAATGGTAGAATTCGATCATTCATTAAGGGCTCTGGCTGAGTCTTAAGACTCCATGAAAGCTTTGGGTTATGAAGGGTTTTTCCATACCCAATGGGCATATGTATTGATGGATCGATATCGACGCCACCTGCTTCTACCAAAGCAACTTTAATATTAGGATTTTTACTAAGTCTATTAGCTAAAACACACCCAGCTGAACCTGCTCCTACAATAATATAATCAAATTCTTTAATCACTAAATTACGCATTTTAAGAAAAACATGACACAAATTTATACGTTTGCAGAGGAAAAGATACAAAAATATACGCAATATTGCATTTTATAACTTATTATCTATAAGCTAACAAAGGCTACCATGTATTGGAATGTTTGAACAAGTAAAATAAGGAATGTAATGTCTGATAATAATTTCCAATTTAGTGACTTAGATAATGCTATAATAAAAATTCTCAAGAAAGATGGACGAACCAGTAACCAAAAAATTGCTGATCAACTAGGTGTTACAACTTCAATGGTTACAACACGAATACGACGCATGGAACAATCAAAAGCGATGAAGGTTGTTGCGGTTTCAGATTTTTCTGCATTTGATTACAATGTTTTATTGCCAATTGGTGTTGATGTTAAGGGAAGGCGCGCAAATGATGTGGCTGCAGACATTGCTTTATTATCGGAGGTTGCCTCGGTGCAGCTTGTAACGGGTAAGCATGACATAGAAATCTTAGTAACATTATCCAGTATGGATAAAATGTCAGATTTTTTACTAAATAAACTATCTCAAATAAAGGGTGTGAGAAGCCTAGACCCTAGCTTTGCTGTTGATATAATTAAGTATGATTTTGATGTGGCACCCATTTAAGAGGTATAAATGACAAGTTATAAAATTGATGACCTAGATCAGAAAATAATTCAGTTATTATCCACTGATGCACGTCTTTCAAACCGGAAAATAGCAACTCAACTTGGGTTTACTGAAGGTACCATTCGCTCACGCGTGAAAAGGCTGGAAGACGAAAATTATATTCGTTTTACGGCAGTCACCAATATGTCCAATCTTGATACACCTCAACTTGCATACATAGGTATACATGCTGAGCAGAATTCAATTAAGAAGGTAGCAGAAAGAATAGCTAACCTTCCGGAAATTAATGGTGTGATAATTTTATTAGGACGTTTTGACATATTGGCAATAGGATTGTTTGAAGGTCTCTCTGAGGTTCATCAGGTGGCTAGTAATAAAATATTAGATTTTGAAGGAGTTCGTTTAGTTGAGACTTCTGTTGTTGTAGATGTTGTCAAATATGACAACAGAGTGGCAAAGATTGTTACACCACAATCAGAGAAACTTTAGATTTACTGATAATGTATAATCTTCAGGAAATATCTGACCGTTTAGAAATACAAGATATTCTTGTGTCTTACTGTGAAGCTATAGATACACGTGAATGGGATTTGCTGGATAAGATTTTTACTGATAATGCTATTATCGATTTTACGGAAGCCGGTGGTATCCAGGGAAACTTAAAAGAGATCAAACTTTATCTTCAGCGTGCCCTCAAGCCCTTTTCGTCGATGCAACATATGATGGGCTTACCAAAAATTTCGGTTAGTGGTTTAACTGCTCACTCAAAAACTATGCTATTTAATCCAATGGTTATAGAACGAAATAATAACCCACATACTTTTTTTGTGGGTCTTTGGTATTTCGATAAATTAGTTAAAATTGAAGGCAGTTGGAAAATTACTTCAAGATATGAATCTCTTAGTTATTTTCATAATGTCCCTGAAGATTTTGTGCCAATTACTAATTAGGCTTATAGAGGCTTTCTGCATAAATTTTTAGTGCATCTGCTGTATCATCAAATGCCTGTTTAACCCATGGCCCTGCAAATCTCATAACATGTATACCATTTGGCCCTAAAAATTGATCTGTGGAATAGTAAGAACTTTTGTTATTACTTAATTTTTGTATTAATTGATCTCTTCGTGCTGGATATGGCCAGGCCTCATAATGAGGTAGTTGCCATGATATCTTTTCTTCAGGAATAATTTCACAAACATATTCAGTATTATTAAAATGCGTTGGTTCACAATTAACGTATGACTTTAACTTCATGTTTACCGCCGCACCCATTTCTAATGTTGATTCACACTCAACACAAAATGGGTTCCATTTATTATAGTTTTCCATATCAAGTAAAACCTTCCACACTAAACTAGCAGGAGCATTTATTTCAACAGTTTTGGAGACAACTATAGCATCAGGGTCTATATAATTTAAACTATTGTCCATTTTTCTTCCTTATGTATCTTCATTCCATTTTACAATTAACCCATCCTCTTGAAGGCAGCCGTCAACTATTGTTCTGGGTGTTGATTTAGTAAAGCAAATTCGCCAGCCGTCATCTGTTTTTCTATAACGATCCTCATATATACTACTCATCATACGGAAGTTTTTATTTCGTGGATCATAAGTTGCAAACCCAAGATTCCATTTGCCACTTGCAGTAGAACCCTCGATTTCAATTTCACCATTATGCCCATGATGTATATCATATATCGGTGTATTTGCCGCAACTTCTTGGAATATTTTGATTAATCCATCTAAGTCAAAATTACCAAGTGGGGGAAAATGAATTTCTGCATCAGAAGTAAAGCAATCGCGTATTGCTTCAACATTTTTAGCGTCACATGCATTTAGATAGCGAGCTTTTAATTTTCTTATTTCACTCTCTGATTCAAGGTTTTGGATTCGTAATTCCAATTCATACATTTATAATCTCCACTTTTGGTAAGGGATGGTTTTCCGCTCCTGTCCACCGCCATAGCATTGTACCTTGTTTATGCGCCGCTGTGTCAAGCCAATTACCTTTCTGAGGTTTTTTTGAAACTATTATAGTAACACTGCCATCAGTATTTTTTTCTGCTAGTAAATTATTTGTATGAATATTATGATTTCTGTAATCAAGGCTTTCCATCCAGATGTTATTTATTTGAAAATTCCAGCCAATACAATCTGGTATACTACAAGATATTTTTAAAGCTTGATTGTCATCAAGTTCCCACCAACCGTGAAGATAATAAATCATTGGATCACCACCAGCTTTTGAAAACATAGATTGTTCAGTCGTACTTAGACTATTTTTATGTTGCTCTTTAAATAGTAATGACCAATCTAAAAATACACTAGATGTACCTTTTATAAACTTTGAGACGTTTGATAGTGACTCTGATACTTCCTTTAAACTGATTGGATCAGGTTTGTTAAGTTTATCAATTGTATTAATTTCTACTTTAGCCATCTCTTCTTTTGTACGATCAAAAAAAGTTTGCCTTACAATTAATATGGTGGAGTCATCTTCTAATGGTAGCCAATTTCCATCAACCTTATCTTTACTAGCTATAATCTCAAAAGATCCATCACTCTCACAATCAACATCTCTTATGTCGAGTTCGCCTGTTGATGCCATGGTGCCATCCATGGCGTATCTATTAGCTTTTGTACCAAAGCTGAGGATCGGAACTGTACCTTTGCGTCCTGAAATTTTATATTTATAAGAACTTGAGATAGTTGCGTTCTGATAAAAATTATCAGGATTATCTGCGCCTATTTTAGCAGTTGCATGAGAGGCTTGATAAAAACTGGGAAATTCTGGGTTACTATTTTCCAGATGCATCTCTAAGCCTATCCTTAGTAGACGGGTAAGATATCTAATGCCTTCTGCTTTGTCTAATTTATTTGTTGCAAGACTGGATTCCAGAACTTGTTCACCGGAAATCTCTAATTGATTACAAAACTCTTTCCATAATTTTTTTGTATCACTCATTATGGCGCCATATATTGGCCACCATTAACGTCTAGGGTTGCCCCTGTTACGACCTTGGCATAATCAGACACAAAATAGAGAACAGCCTTGGCGCAATCCTCTTCCGGTGGAATAATCCCTATAGGAATTCTATCAGTTATCTCGTTTATGACATCCTCGCGTTTCCTCCCATTATTTACCTGAGCGTCGATATATCCATAAACTGGAGCACCGCCTATCCAACCCATCCTGCATGCGTTGACACGTATTCCAAAACGACCGAAGTCCTTTGCCATGTGCTTAGTTAATACATTTAACCCTCCCTTACTTGCCCCATATGCGGCTTCACCAGGAAATGGATTGACAGTAGTCATGGTGGAAACATTAACGATTGCACCACCGCCATTAGATTTCATGTATGGAAGCACTGCCTGCGCCATCCTGAGTGCGCCAATGCAGTTAACATTATAAGTATCAGCCCAGTTGTCTGCATCAGCAATATCAGTCGTTGCCCAATCTCCATGCTGGTAGGCACTATTAATTAGTCCATCGATACGTCCATATTTCTCTTTAACTTTCTTTGCTAATTTATGACAGTCTTCGCTGAGCGTAACATCAGTTGAGTAAGCGAATGCTTCTCCACCTTGGTCCATTATTTCTTTTGCTATTGATTTTATGTATTCTGTATTTCTTGAAGCGAGACCAACCTTAGCTCCTTCATCAGAAGCTAATTTTGCCATTCTTCTTCCCATGCCAGCTCCAACACCACTTATTACAATAACTTTATCTTGAAGTAACATGCGTATAGTTTAGCTTAATTTCTTACGAATATGAAATAAAATCTTTCAAAATTGTTAAGGATTCGTAGTAATAAGATGATTTTAAAACGAATTGGTTAAGATTATGGTCCCTGAAAAAGAGTATCTGATTAAAAAGGCTGAACAAGCTACGGGTTTAAGTGACTTTGGGGATGAATGGTTTTTTCCAAATATTGACGTGTTTATTGAATCACTCAACAGTCAAGCTAAACTGTCGAGCGAGGGCTATTATGGTGCCGAACAAATGATTACAGGTGCACTTGTTAATAGGCTGCGGCATAAGAATCTCATAAAAATGAACCCCGAAATACTAAATGAGACTGTAGATATTAAGGCGGTACTGACTGGTCTGCCTAGGACAGGTAGTACTATGTTGCATCGTATGCTGGCATCCGCACCAGAACTAACTTCTGTAAAGTGGTATGAGGCTCAAAACTACACACCACTAGAAAATGAAGATTATAATGACCCCTCTCCAAGGAAAGATATCGCCAAAGATATTTTAAACTTTATGCTAAAAAAAATCCCCGAATTAATGTCAATTCACCCAATGGATATTGAGCAAGCAGATGAAGAGGTAATTATTCTTGGACAGCTCTTTTCTAGCTCAATGCTTGAGAGTACATACTTTGTGCCTAATTATGCAAACTGGTTGACTAAGCAAAACCCAGGTAAGTCTTATTCTGACCTAATAGAAATATTGCAATCTTTGCAGTGGCAAGACTCGAGCCGTAAAAATAAAAGTTGGATTCTTAAAACGCCAGGTCATTTAATGTCCTTGGGTGCTGTTGTTAAATATTTTCCTATGGCTAAAATAATAATGACCCATCGCGACCCTGTTTCTACGGTTCCATCTTATTGCAGTATGGAGTCAGCCCTTTATAAAATGAATACTGATGCTATTTCAGATTTTGAGATTGGTAATTATTGGTTGGATCGTCTTTCGGAGTGGTTAAACAATTTTATAGAAGTCCGAAATTCAATCCCAGATGATAGGTTTATTGACATCAATTACTCAGATTTAGTTGAGGCGCCTGAAAAAATAGGTACTCAAGTGTTAAAGTCTATTCATGTAAATGATGATATTCTTACGAAAGAAATGATGGAAAACTGGATAAATGCAAATAAGCGTGAAAATCGTCAAAAACATAACTACAAGCTCAGTGATTATGGTTTAACTAATGAATCAATAAGTAACAAATTTAAAGATTATATAAGAAAGTACCTGTAGAGATGAAATTGAGGAAAAGTTTTTTTCCTGTTATTTGTTTTTCCGTTCTCGGATGCAACGGAGTTTATCAATACACGGAGAGCCCGAGAACTACTAAAAGTGATTGGGTTAAACTTGAGGGAGGATGCTTCAGTATGGGGGAGTCCACGATATACAAGGAGGAGGGGCCAGTCGTGGAGGTTTGCGTAGAACCTTTTGAAATTTGGTCGCATGAAATATCAAATTATGAATTTAATACATTTGTTAATGAGACAGGTTATATATCTAAAGCAGAATCTGGGTGGGGTATTGAGACGGGTATTAATGTAAATCCAGGCTCCGCTGTCTTTATTGCTCCCGAAGACAATGGATCTAACAATTGGTGGAGTTATGAAGTTGGTGCAAATTGGAAACACCCCCAAGGTTTAAAAAAGGCCAGTTTTAAACTTCACGAACCTGTTGTCCATATTACCCTTGATGATGCAAAAGCATACGCCTCATGGATTGGTGGTAGGATACCGACTGAGGCAGAATGGGAATATGCAGCCCGCGGTGGTTTAGATGGCACTCTTATGAGCTGGCCTGATGCAGAGCGAAGCGCTTTAAAAGATAAAGCTAATACTTGGGATGGAATTTTCCCTGTAATTAATACAAAAGACGACGGCTTCATCGGAGTTGCGCCTGTTGGAAGCTATCCGCCTAATGGTTTTGGACTGTATGATATGATTGGGAATGTTTGGGAGTGGACATCTTCTGTTTATTATCCTGGCCATATGCCTGGGGATCTTAAAGAAACTTATTCTGATGGTTATGACCCAGCTCAGAAACATATACCAGTAGGCGTAATCAAAGGAGGCTCATATCTATGCGCAAAGTCATATTGTTATCGATACCGACCAGCTGCAAGACAAGCTCAAGACCTTATGCTGAGTACTTCTCATACTGGTTTTAGGGTTGTACGTAGTAATTAATTTCCGCTTTTGCAATTTATTGAGGTTGCTGCGCGGCGACCAGAATAAATACAATCTGCTATGGATAACCCGCTGACATAGGACCACGATGCAACACCTACAGCGTTTCTTCCTGCTGCATATAGTCCCTTAATGGGCAAACACTCTTCGTTTAATACTGAACCTGTTTTTTCGTTTACAGAAAGGCCACCTAAAGAGAGGGTGGGGCATGGAAACAGTTTTGCATTTAAACTAATGTCTATGGCAACGATATTATCTAGATTTAATTCTGCTGTTTCATCTTTGGTCTTGCCGAATGGATCTAGAGTTTCACCTTTTGCTATTTTATTGTATTCTATTATTTCATTATGGAGGTTATCAGCATTAATTCCTATTAATTTGGCAAGTCCAGCAACAGAATTTGCCTTTTTAGATCCAAAGTAGATATTTAATTTTGCGAGTGCTCGCTGGAATGCTAATGCTTTCTTTTTGCTGACATCTTTTAAAGATTTTTTGATTAATTTTTTATCAAGTATCATCCATGCTGATCCATTATGATGTTCTGTCATTTCAACACCAAGAGTTGCCCCGTAGACCATTTCATTTATGAAACGGTTTCCATCAGTATTTACTATCATGCCTTTTGCAAAAGAAATTGGTGGGTTTATAAACCGCCATGCTGTCATGCGGTCCATATTTTTAGCAACTCCTCCAACTGATTGACCGAGTCTAATGCCCGAACCATTGTCGCCCTCAGTTCCTAGGGGATACCCCTCTTTGTATTTTGGTGCATAATATTCCACCATTTTTCTGTTAAAAACAAAACCTCCCGCAGATAATATAATCCCTTTGTTACTCCTTATGTAAACTTCTTTTCTCTTGTTTAATAAATCATTTGCCTTTGCCATTAATGCCATGGCTTTTTTGAAGAAATATTTAGATCCGGGTACTATGGGAGGGAATAGAACTAATAATTTTGATGCTTTATTCCTGAGTTTTTTATACTCTTGAAGGTCTACCTTGTTATTAAATTGATATGCTTTAAGTCCTATAACTTCATTTTTTTTGTTAGTTATGAGCTGCCTGACTTCTGTGAAATCATGAATTAATAATCCTTTTTTTATAGCACTTGCCTTAAGTGGGTCAAAGAGCGATCCACCAAGATTTGTTGCTTTGGCTCCCTGTTTTTCAGGTACATAACCACGATGACCACGTGCAGCTGGAAAAGCGTTTTTTCTATAGTTTTTAACAAGACTATTGTCACTGTGATATAGAAAATATTTTGGTGCAGGGTATGACGTTTTATACTTCCATAAGGTGCTTCTTAAATCAACACCATGATCTATAAGCCAATCAATAGTTGGTGCGCTTCTATTGCAAAAATCTTTGAGAGTTTGATCTGAAACTATATCACGCGTTTCTAACTTTAAGTAGTTGAACATATTTTTTACAGAATCTTTTACCCCCGCCTCTGTTTGTAGACTTGTTCCACCTCCTGCATAGATTACGCCGCCGCTCGCTTTTGTTGCTCCTCCTGTCTCATATTTATCGATCGCCAATACACTATTTCCAGCTTCAATTGACTCCAAAGCAGCTGCTACTCCGGCCCCACCTAAACCCACAATAATAACATCTGCCACTGCTGACCAAATTATATCACTCTCTGTTTCTAATATTAGTTTTGGTTCTATATCTGAGTACCAATTCTTATCATCTGGTGTCATGTTCTACCCTCAGCACAAATTATATGTTATTTTCTTTTAAAAACTACGCAAAATCAAGTAAAATGACCTATTTTTTCTTAGAATACGTAAAATTATGACAAAATTATTGCGCATTCTAACATCTCTGTTATTGGTTATCCGAGTGTTTTATAATTTATGGGGACAGTTATGACAAATCCAAAAGTTGCAATCGTAACAGGCGCTAGCAGAGGGGCCGGCAAGGGAATTGCATTGGGTCTGGCAGAAAAGGGGATGACAGTTTATGTTACCGGAAGGACAAAAATAGTAGGAAAGGCAAAGGGGTGGGACGGTACTGAGTTACCGGGCACAGTCGAACAAACTGCTAAGGAATGTGATAGTATTGGCGGCAAAGGTATTGCTGTTATTTGCGATAGTGCTGATGACAATCAGATTGCTGATCTTTTTAAAAAGGTCATGGACGAACAAGGGAGGCTGGATATTTTAATGAATAATGCAGCTTATATTCACCATCAACTTATAGAACAAAAGCCTTTTTGGGATAAAGAATTAAATGCTCAGAATATACTAAATGTTGGATTACGTTCGGCTTATGTGGCGAGCTGGCATGCAGCTAAGATTATGGCCAAACAAAAAAGTGGCTTAATTGCTATGGGTTCATCTTTTGGGGCGAGTTGTTACATGCATGGTCCTGCTTATGGTGCTCAAAAAGCTGGCTTAGATAAACTTGCTCATGACATGGCGGTAGATTTGGAGCCGTTTACTGTTCAAGCCATATCCATATGGATGGGTCCTCTTTTGACAGAGAGAGCTCTCATTGCTGCCGAAGTTCATCCTGAGCAATATAAAGATTTTATAGCAATGGCCGAAACCCCTCAGTTCACAGGGCATATTCTGCATGCGATTGCTAATGACCCAAAAGCCCAAGAAATTAGTGGTCATACACTTATTGGAGCTGAAGTTGCAAAAAATCGCTATGGAATGAAAGACCGCAACGGTAAGCAGCCACCAAGCCATCGAGAGATGTTAGGGTCTCCAAACTTACCTAATTTGGCTAGAGTATATTAGAGTGAAATTATTGAAGGCCAATTTCACAATTATCATTGCTGTATCTATGGTGTCTGCGATAGGCGGATTAATTTTTAATACCATGCCTATTTTATTAGGGACAGCTGGAGAAGCCTTTGGCTTTAATAATGCTGAATTAGGTAATTTATCACTTATGGCAGGTGTAGGTTATCTTGCGGGAACTTTAACAGGCCCACTTTGGGTTGATAGTTTTCAGTGGCAGAAAACTGCATTATTAATAATTTTAGCAGTTACTTTTTCTTTGTTGGTATCAATGAGAATTCCAGGTGAGTATATTTATTATGGATTTTTAATTTTTGGTTTTTTCTGTGCTCTTGCTATTGCCTTAGCAATGAGAGCATTGGCTGATATGCCTGATCCTGAACGTGCTTATGGTACTCGATTGTCAGTGGAGCTAATTTCAATAGGAATCTTTCTTGTTTTTCTACCTGCATTCTTTGTTTCGAAGGCAGGTTTTACAGGAGCAATGTTCGGCATGGCTTTATTTACATTGCTTTTGGGAATAGGTGTGTTTGCATTTCCTAAGCATAGTTCATCTAGGACAGCAGAAAAACTCAAAGGTTTTCCAAGTTTTCGTCAATCGGGGTCAAGTTGGTCAGTTCTTGTAATATTTACAATATACCTCCTCGCAAATGTAGGGTTGTTCTTTTTTCTTTATATTATTGCCCAAAAATTTTCACCAAGTGATGCTCAAAATGGTATGATGTTCGGCGTTCTAAAATGGCTTGGTGGCGGTGCTGGTGTTTTGGGCGCTATTATTGGTTCCAGAGCTGGTTTACGAATGCCTCATCTATATGCTTTCATAATTCTACTTCTTGGCGTGATGGGATTAGTAATAGCTAAAAACTTCACTTTTTTTATGATCTCTAGTTGGGTATGGGAATTTGGTTTTACATTAGGCTGTCTATACCAAACTGCTGCTATCGTAAGATTTGATATATCAAATAAACTAGTAGTATTGGTGCCAATGTCTTTTGGTATTTCAATGATTTTTGGGGGAAAGATAGCGGGTCGTCTTTTAGAGGGAGGCAGTGCAAGTAGTCTTTATGTGTTAGTTGTTCTTTGCTCACTTTTACCTTCAGTTTTTATCTTTCTGGCTAAACCCCAGCTTGCTGAAGAAAGTTTTTAGGAGATGATTTTGTATAAGTATTTTTTAATTGGAGTTTTTCTTATTATTGTATCTTGTAGCCCCAAAGACCCTGAACTGCAAAATTTACAAATACAAACATCAAGCGTTCCTCAATCTTTAGATGTTCTAGAATTACCAAAATTTCCTGATTACCCTGCACCGAAAATAAAACTTGATGAGGACGATTCTGGATATATCTATTACCCCATTAAGAGCCCTTATGATTTTTCCAGAGTATTGAATGGGTACGACCAATTGCAAACGCACACAGGCAAGTCAGAGCTATTTATGCCCCGTGGTGCAAGTGTAGACAATCCTGTTCCTGCAGTAATTATTATGCATGGTTCTGGTGGAATAAAAAATGGTAGAGAAAATGGTTACGCTAAACTTTTTTCTGAAAACGGTATGGCAGCATTAATTATTGATTATTATGAACCAAGGGGTGTTACAAAAGATACGCCCTATGTAATGAAAACAATGATCGCAACTGAAGTAGACATAATGTCTGATGCATATTCAGCTTTGAAAATTCTCTCCACCCACCCGGCGATTGACCCTTTGCGTATTGGAATAACTGGCTACAGTTACGGAGGAATGGGAACTAGATATGTTTTGGATGAACGTTTAAAAAAAATAATGGCTCCAAATATCCCGCGTTTTGCTTTGCACATGGATATTTATGGTCCATGTCATCAAACATTGGGTCATAAAATCACTACTGGTGCACCTTATTTAGCTGTGCATGGCGATAACGATAATTCAGTTGACCCTGAGTTATGCCAAGAAGTTTATGAAGAAATTGTAAAGGGGGGTAGCAGTGTTGAAAGCCATGTAATTCCAGGTGCAGGGCATGCTTGGGAAAATTCTGAGCCATTAAAAGTTTTTCCAGGAAGTTTTGTAAAAGATTGTACGTTTTCATTTGATAAAAATGGAATTTTTTTAGTTAACGGAAAATCTGGACAATTTCAGTCAACTTCTGAAATGAGTAGGGGGCAACGTGCAAAGGTTAGGGCTGGATTAGGAGAATTAGCGGGATCTTGTCTGGGTGAAGGCTATATTGTTGGAAATAACCCTGAAGCTGATAATATAAGTAAGGGAATTCAAATTGAATTTCTAGAACGTATCTTCAAGATAAAATAATTTAATCCTGATATTATTATTTACCACAATGTGCCTTTGAAAATTAAAATCAAATATGAAAATATATGAGGTAAACCTAGAATTCCAAAGACCCCAAGATTAGATAGCCTTTTATAAGTTAAGTTTTGATGATTCCACAAGCTGTAAGCTCCAAAGGCCCCCAGAGCGCCTGCCCCATTTACCCAAAATCCACTTAAGCCTAATAACCCTGTTATACCTAATAATCTTATATTTTTACCACTTTGATTTTTTTCAACAGGTGTCTTTAGGTTTAGTAGTCCAAATATTCCGATAAAACCAAATAGATTTAGTAATGATAAATCTACATGTATCATGCAGTACATGCTCCACCATTAAGGGGAATAGTTTGTCCAGTTATCCAGCTTGCTTCATCTGAACAAAGATACAAGGAGGCTGCTCCCACATCTTCTGGTGTGCCGGCCCTACCAACGATAGTCGTTTGAGCCGCTCGCTCATGCCCTTCAAAGTTATTCATTGATCCAAGAGATAATGCATTAATAGTAACACCATAATGTCCAACTTCAGCTGCTAGTTGGCGCATATAACCTAGAGCTGCAGATTTTGCAGCGGCATAGTGCGAAAGACCCATGGAAAAACCTAATCTATGAGACTCCGATGTAATTATAACAATTCTTCCGTGTTTTTGATTTTTCATAGTTGGTAAAAACAGCATACATAATCCACGTATTGAATTAAAATTAAGGTCAAGCTGTCTCTGGTAGTCATTTTCCTGCAGCATTTCTGCCTGATTTAAACTGGTAGGCATTTCTACAGGTACGCCGGCGTTATTAATTAAAATATCAACACCATTAGTTATTTCTAAAAAGCTTTCTCGAACATTAGCATCAGTGATATCACCTGAGACCGCTATTGCGCCTATTTTATTAGCCGCAAATTCCGCACGGTCTTTATATAAATCATTAATATAAACCTCTGCACCAGCATCTTTTAAAGCTTTTGCAATTCCAAGCCCCATACCCTGCCCAGCTCCAGTTATTAGTGCTTTACGTCCATTTAAATCAAACATAACTAACCTATGAAAACCTGTCCGCCGTCAAGTGCTATAGTTTGTCCTGATAGATAGCGGGCCCCATCACTACACATCATTGCAACAAATTCACCTATATCTTGCTCGCAATCGCCCACATAACCAAGCGGTATGCTATTTTGAAAGTGTTTAGCTTCAACTGGATTTGCATCCATCCATCCTGCCAATGCGGGTGATTTTGCGTGAGGCATTATTGCATTGACCCTAATACCATCTTTACCCCATTCATTAGCCGCCGCCCGAGTAAGTTGTTGGGTTGCTGCTTTCACTGCTGCATAAACACCATAAGTGCCGACATCCCATCTTTTCATAACAGAGCTACATAAATTAATAACATTGCCCTTGCTTTCCTGAAGGTAAGGATATGCCATTTTCATAAGGCGAAAGGTTGCCAAAGGACCGGAATTCCAATTATCATTAAACTGTGTATCTGAAATGTTCAGGAGAGGGCCGCGTGCTACCTCTTGAGCGTTATTAACAAGAATATCTAAACGACCAAATTTTTTAATTGTCAAATCAATACAATTCTCTAAATCTTTTGTGGATTTCACATCGCACCGAATGGATAATGTATTAACATTTAAAGGCTTCAGTAGCTCAACGGTTTTATCACACTTTTCTAATGTCCTTCCTGTTACAACTATGTGCGCGCCTTGTTTGGCCAATGATTTAGCTATTCCTTGGCCTACGCCTTGGCCTCCGCCAGTAATTAACGCAACTTTATTTTTAAGCATATTTATACCTACCATAGCTCTGGAATGTCTGATCCAGTAATTTTAATTAATTTTTTAAGAAAGTTGTTAGCTTCTAACAGCTCATCATTTGAAAAATGTTTAAGAAGTTGCTCTTCAAGAGCTTTAGATTGAGCTAGAATACTAATAAAAACTTCACGGCCTTTTTTTGAAATAGTTATGTCATTATTGTTTGAATCAATATATTTTTTTCGTTCTAGCCTCGCAAATATTTCAGAGTCAGGGTGATGACCCGTGTGCTCTAAACGACTGATTGTATCTTTTCTAGATATTGGTCCGCTCATAGAAAGTAATGACAAACAAAAATATTCCGGTTCACTAACCCCCATTCTTAAACATTCTTTTCTAACAGGGTAGCTTGTTTGAAAATGTGCTCTAGATAATAAATATAATAAGAAATCGTTTGAAAACTGCCCTAACCCAAGGTCAATACCTGCTAAGATTGGTTCAGCTTTAACAGACTTTTGTTTCGCATCTGCGTATTTCCCAGCGTGAAAAACTAGAACTGGTAAATTATTGGTTTCGTAACTTATTACCTCTCCAACAAAGATGATATGGTCTCCACCTTCGTATTGAAAATTAGTTTTACACCTAAATAGAGCAGCGTATTCTGCTAAAACAGGTATGCCCTCTTCGCAGGAATCCCACTCCACATTTTCAAATTTGTCCTCTGTAGAACGTGCGAATTTATTGGATAAATCCATTTGATGACTAGCGAGAACATGTACATTAAAGCCACCAGAATTCTGATAAGCGGGCATAGACTTTGCATTCTTTGATAATGACCATAGAACTAAAGGAGGATCTAGAGAAACAGAATTAAAGCTGCTTGCAGTCACGCCGACAGGAAGGTTATTATCGTCAATCGTAGTAACTATAGTAACACCAGTCGCAAATTGACCGAGTGCATTACGAAAATTATTTGGATTAATCTTGGACATTATACATTTGCGTAGTAAACATGCTGATAAAATACGCAAAATAAGTTACAAGTCAAAAGAATAGAGTAAATTGCGTAGTTTATTATGTTGAAATATTAGCATTGGAGTACCGATGAACGATTTAGAAGCAAGAATAGATAGGTTAGAGTCTCTTGAGGCTATTAAACAGCTAGTTTCTAAATATTCATTATCTCTGGATATGAGAGATTTGGACGCGCATGTGAATTTGTTTGCCGAGGACATAAGGGTAAGTAAAAATACTTCTGGACGGGAAGCATTAAAAAGATGGCTTGATGATACTTTGCGTTTTCAGTTTACCGGGACATCCCATCATATTGGTAATCATATTATAGAATTTGATGACCCCGATAGAGCACATGGTATTGTGTATTCAAAAAATGAGCATGAAACACCTAGGAATGATGGCGGCATTGATTGGGTAATAATGCAAATGATGTATTGGGACAATTACCAGAGGATAGACGATATTTGGTATTTTAGGCGTCGATTGCCTTGCTATTGGTACGCTGCAGATTTGAATGCTCCGCCAGTCGGTGAAAATAAAATGCGATGGCCTGATCGTGAAAATTATAAAGGAGCATATCATGAGCTCTTCCCGTCTTGGAATTTATTTTGGAAAAATCCGCCCAGTGACAAAGACATACCTGAAGTTGCCTTACCAGCTCCACGCGGAGAGTTTTTAAAAACGATGCGGGGTAATTCTCCCGACCCTAAGATAAGGGTAAGATGATGCCTACATTATTTGATGAGGTTACGATTGGCGATATCTTTTGTAAGAATCGGATTTTTATGGCACCCATGACTCGTTCACGTGCAGACAAAGATGATGCACCATCGGAAATTACAGCGCTTTATTATGGTCAGCGTGCAGGAGCTGGCTTAATAATAACAGAAGGTGTTTATCCAAATGTTGACGGCAAGGGTTATGTCCGAACCCCAGGAATTGTAACAGATAAGCAAATATCAGGCTGGAAGTATGTTGTTGATGCTGTTCATGACAAAGGCGGTAAAATTGTGATGCAAATTATGCATTGTGGACGTATTGCAAGTTATCATAACAAGGCAAAGAATGCCCGTACTCTAGCTCCATCGGCTATACGTGCAAATGGAGAAATATATTCTGACATATCGGGTATGGTTCCAATGGATATTCCTGAAGAAATGACAATAGTAGAGATCAAGCAAACCATAAAAGATTATGTTAAATCTGCTAAAAATGCGCTTGCTGCTGGTTTTGATGGTGTTGAATTGCACTGTACGAGTGGTTATCTGCCTGCACAATTTCTCTCTACAGGAACTAACCATCGTCGAGACATCTATGGCGGGAGCCTTTCGAATAGATTGCGCTTTACTACTGAGGTTTTAGAGGGTCTAATTAAAATATTCGGTGCTGGCCGCGTAGGGCTACGGATTTGTCCGGGTAACCCTTTTAACGACCTTAAAGATTGCAACCCTGAAGAGACTTTCAGGGAACTTATTGCTAAAGCTAACTTATTAAAAGTAGGCTATTTGCATGTCATACGAATGAAAGCTGGAGTTGATAACGTTAAATTAGCATCTGAATTTCAGGGTGATATTATTCTTAATGATAGCTATAATCTGGAACGCGGTAATCGTGCTTTAAAGAATAAAGAGGCAGATGCTATATCTTTTGGCAGAGCATTCATTGCAAACCCCAAGCTTGTTGAGAGTTTTAAAGGTAATATGGAGTTGTTCTTACCTGACTTCAAAACCCTTTATACTCCTGGGCCAAAAGGATACATTGATTATACATGATTGAGGGAAGACCAAGCCGAACCGCATTTATGACTGCTTTGCAGAGAGGCTACCATGATGCTTGTGCGGCCGAACCTAAAATCCTTAATGATAATTTAGCTCTTGATTTAGCGGGAGTCTCTTCTGCTGAGGCAAAGGTCTTTATTGATAACTTAATCAAGACATTTGAGGGCTTAAGTGACTTTGAAACCGCAAATATTTTTATGCATAGAATTAATTGCGCTGTTTGCATGAGAAGTAGAGTGGTAGAAGAAAAACTGCTCCTTGCTCAAAAAAGAAATATAAAGCAATTAGTTATTTTAGGCGCAGGACTTGATAGCACAGCTTATAGAAGGACTGATTTAACAAAGGGGCTTCAGGTTTTTGAGGTTGATCATCCTTCAACGCAAATTTGGAAGCGCCAAAAGCTCGAGCAGGCTAACATTAAAATCCCTGAGAATTTAAAATTTGTAGCATTCGATTTTGAGAAACAGACTTTGTCAGAGGCTTTTAATGCTGGTCATATTAGGACTGACCGAGTTACTTTTTTTACTTGGCTTGGAGTGCAAATGTACTTAACCGACCAGGCTGTAAGAGCTACACTAAAAGTACTTGGCCGCTATCCGGTTGGTAGTGAATTGATAATGGACTTTATAAGTCCGAGCTACGTACTTGAAGGTGGTATATCTGAAAAATCTGTCGATTATCTACAAAAGGTTGTGACTGATATGGGCGAACCAGTAAAGAGCAAATACTATGAACATGATCTGAAAAATATTTTACAAGAATCAGGATTTTCAAATGTAAATTTCTTATCTGCAAAATGGCTTGTTGATAACTACTTAGATGGAAATAAAACTTTTTTTGATATGCCGGATATGGCTACTTCTATTTTATCAGCAACAATTTAATTAAAAAGCCTCGCCCTTTCCCTCAGAGCGGCTTTCATTCCTTTTGTGCTAACAAGTTTAAAAAATGATAAAAATGTGGGGCTTTGATGAAATTCAGCATCTAGGTCTGATGCCTGACGCACTGACTTTTCTATATTCATATTGTCATAAAAATTATTAGTTGCTTTTTTTAGTATAATTAAATGATTAACGGGGGTTTTAGCGATATTTAAAGCAAGATTTCTAGTTGCGCTTTCAAGATCATCTGGTTGAACGGCGTGATTTATAAGACCAAGTTTCTCAGCTTCATCCGCGTCCATACTTTTTGCAGTATATAACATTTCTTTAGTTTTTCGCATGCCTATTGTTAAAGGCCAAAAGAATACAGTTGGAGGAATTCCTAAGTCACGACCTGCTGGATGCCCAAAAGTCGCTGTTTTGCTTGCTATTACAATGTCCGAGACTGCCAACAATTCACCTGCTCCTGACAAACAAGCACCTTGAACTTGACAAATGATTGGTTTTGGAAATTTCCAAACTTCTATCCAATAATCAAGTAATTCCATTATATCTTTTTTATCGAGCTCAAGGTCTATTCCTTTCGGAAAATTAGCTGGATATTGTGAAGTAATCCAGTTTTCTTCATTGAGGTCATAACCAACACAAAAAGCTCTTCCAGATGATTTTATTATAACTACTGATATTGCATCATTTGTAGAGGCCTCGTCTAATTCAGCTTTTAGTTCTTTAAGCAAATTAGGTGATAATGCATTCAACTTTTTAGGACGGTTAAGTGTAATTGTAAGAATTTTATCTGAATATTCCGTTAGTATACTATTTTTCATTATGTTCCTTTATTAATTCTCACGAATGACATTACCACCCCAGCAAGAATAGCCACAGGAATAAGTAATGTAAAAGCTTCATCATAGTTTTGGTTTTTAGCAAATGAATTCCCAACAAACCCAACAGCTATGACTGCCAGTAAAACAGTAAAAATATTCATCATTCCTATAGCAGGGGCGAAATAAGCTCTTCCAAAAGTATCGGCAGTGATGCCTGTCCAAACCGGATATATGCCACCTATAGCCATACCAACAATAGCCGAAACAGTGATGAGAGTAGAAAAATTTGTAACAAATATTGCAGCAACCAGAAAGGAAACATTTGAGAGACAAACCAGCGCAAAAACTAAACGTTTATCAAAGCGTTCAATTAACCATCCTATTAAAAGTTTTCCAGCTATTGCAGAACCAGCCACTACGGTTGGAATTAATGTGGCCTGAGTATTATTAAAACCCAAACTCTCACCAAATGGCTTGAGAGATACAAGTAATGCTTGATCGCTAGCTAATAGTAAGCCGCAAGCTAGAGAAATGATCCAAAAATCTCTGTTTTTGAGTATCATTGATGGCTCCTTAGCTACTACTTTTTGCTTAACTATTTGATTTACACCGTCAGGAAATTGTCCAATTATCTCAGGCGTTGAAATAAAGTAACGCGAAATTAAAATAACTGAAATTAATGTTATGCTTAAGCCCATATAAACCAAGGCTAACCTCCAGCCAAAACTATAGATTAAATAACTAAATATGGGTTGTATGACAAACCCACCGGCTGAAGTTGCAACGGCTGCAATGCCTAGTGCACGACCGCGTTTTTTATAAAACCAATTAGTGGTTAAGGTATTGGCAATGAATGGCCCGCACGCAGTGAAGCCAAAGCCTACAGGAAGCGATATAATAAACATCATTTGTTTTGGACTTTGTGAAATTGATAAACCCAAGAAACCGATTGCAAACGATGCTATTCCTAGCAATGCTAATAATCTAGGGTTTATCCTTGTTATTGATTTTCCAACAATCGCGGCCCACATCGCTGAACTTAATAAAAAAGCTATCATTCCCAGATTGACCTGATCTCTTGATAAGCTGAATTCTGCTTCAATGGGAGTAACAAAGTGTTGAAAGGAGTAAAAGGTTGCTCCAGCCATTAGCATCGCTGTAGTAAAGCTCGCACCTAGTACGTGCCAGCCTTTAAAGTTCTGTATCATGTAAACCTTTTTTTATTAGTAATTGAGCTTTTTCATCTCCAACAATACGACTTTCTCTGCTGTCAATTCTCCATTGTCCATTAACAACCTTCATTGTCCATTTGTTTACTGCAAGCCGCATTAATTGATTATTATGATAGACCCGAGAGTAGCCCAACGAGACTGCTGTCTTTCCTTTTACTTTAACAACAAGAGGACCAACTGTATGGGCACAGCTAGGCAACAAAGACTGGTGTATTTCTGAATTTAGCATTTTTGTAATTGCTTCGTGGCCACGAAGTTCTAAGTCTTGAGTTTCTGATCCACGACCCGCATTAGGGTTCGCTACTTTGTAAGTGGCATCGTTTGTATGGCAATTTACCGCTGTTTCTATATCTCCGCAATCTACAGCTAAGCCATATCTTGCTATTACGTTTCTTATGGAAAGTTCTGCTCCTATATCAGTAGTGCTGTTGGTTGATTTCATTTTATATTGTTAGCCTCTTCAGCTATTTTCAAAAAACTTGGTGGTTCACCACCACCAAAGACTTCAAGACACGCGCCAGAAACATAGTTATTATCAGAGTCTGCAAGGAAAATACAAGCTTTAGCAATGTCGTTAGGAGTACCCATCCTTTTCATGGGAAGATTATCTGCAAGATATTTCATTCCTGCCTCACCGCCATAATGATCAGAACTAGCCTCTGTCTTTATTAAACCGGCTATAATAGCATTTACCCTTATCAAAGGAGCCCATTCCATCGCCAATGACGTAGTAACATTAATGAGCCCTGCTTTAGATGCACCGTACGCAACAGAACCTGGAGAGCTTCTAGTCGCAGAAACCGATGAGATATTGATAATTGAACCCTTAGTTTTTTTTAATGATTCGTATGCCGCCTGCGAAATGTTTATGGGCGCTAGTAAATTTAAAGAGACTACTTTTTCTGTCAAGTTTGGGCTAGCTTTGTGACTTTCAACAGGAGGTCCTCCGCCCGCATTATTGATCAGACAATCTATTTTTCCAGTTTTATCGAGTGCAAAATTTACGAGTTTCTTTGCGGCATCACTATTTCTGATGTCTAGTTCAATAAAGTTAATATTTTTAGCTATTTTTTCAGGGGTCTTTCTTCCGCAAATTATGATATTAGCACCTAAATCAGAAAAACTTTGTGAAATTCCTTTTCCTATACCTCTCGAGCCACCTGTAATAATAATAGTTTTATTTTTGAAGTTCATGTTATACCTGCGTAATATTTTGTGTCTTATGTTGCGCAAAATCATTGGTTTGTATAGTAAAACTCTATAATTGCGTAGAAAAGAGTATAATATGAGTACTATACCTGGTGTTTTATTTGCACAAGCTATCAAACAACCAAATGCATTAGCAATAGAAGATTTAGGTTGGAGTCTTTCCTATGCAGAGCTGGCAGAAAAAGTTAGAAAGGCAGCCGCCGTTTTGGGTCAAATGGGGCTTTCACGGGGAGATAAGTTTGCAGTTTGGGCACCAAATTGTGCCGAATGGATCATTAGTGCTCTTGCCGGCCAAGCTATAGGTGCAGTTTTGGTAACCCTCAATACTCGCTATAAGGGTGCTGAGGCTGAGGAAATACTTAAACGCTCAAATTGTAAAATTTTATTAACAGTGAGAGACTTTTTAGGTTATGATTACCCAAGTCTGATTAATAAAAATAATTTGCCCAATTTGGAGCACATTATAATAATTCGCGATGGTAGCGGTCATAGAAAATTTGATGATCTTTTGAACAGTGATGTAAAGCTTCTTGAAAATGAAGAGAACAATGAAGACGATATCTCGGATATTATTTTTACTTCTGGCACTACAGGCACTCCTAAAGGCGCTATGACAACTCACGCGCAAAATATAAAAGTTTTTGAAAGTTTTACAGAAGCAATTGGACTTAATAGTAGCGATAGGTATTTAATTGTTAATCCTTTTTTTCATAGTTTTGGCTATAAAGCTGGATGGTTATCATGCCTCATAAGAGGTGCTACAATTTTCCCTGTGGCCGTTTTTAATGCAGAAGAGGTCATTCAAATCATTCAAAAATCAAAAATAACTGTAATGCCTGGTGCGCCTACAATATTTCAAAGCATCTTGGACTGTCCTAATCTGTCAAAATACGATATTTCTAGCCTTAGAGTTGCCACGACAGGGGCAACAACTATACCTGTGGATCTTATAGCCGATATGCATCATAAATTAGGCATTAATGATGTTTTTTCTGCATATGGCTTGACGGAATCCACCGGTGTTGTGTCATTATGCCGAAAAGGGGATGACTTTGAGACAATAGCAACAACATGCGGCAGGCCATTGCCTGGTACTGAAGTTAAATTAGTAAATGATAGAGGCGATATTGTTCAATGCGGAGATTCTGGTGAAATCTGGGTGAGGGGCTTTAATGTTATGAAGGGCTATCTTGATATGCCACAAGCTACCGCTGAGGTAATAGATAATAATGGTTGGTTGAAAACTGGTGATATAGGAACTCTTGATAAAAATGGATATTTACGAATAACAGACCGTAAAAAAGATATGGTGATTGTAGGAGGGTTCAATGTTTATCCAGCTGAAGTTGAGAAAGCGCTTCTAAAACACAGTAATATTTTTGAGGCTGCTGTTGTTGGCGTGCATAATGAAAGGCTTGGAGAAGTTACTCATGCGCACGTTGTCACAAAGAAGCCAATTACTGAGGACAAATTAATTCAATGGTGCCGGGAAAATATGGCTAATTACAAAGCACCAAGAAGCATAAGTTTTCATGAACATTTACCTAGAAATGCATCAGGCAAAGTGATGAAGTTTTTGTTAAAAACGTAATTTTAGGACATATTCTTACGCAAATGCGACAAAATTTTACATAAAAACTTGATTTTGCGTATTTATTACCATTGAAAAATGCGCAGTCTATGATAAGCTTATAACCAAATTAGGAGTTTATTATGGGACAAGCAGCCTTGAGGTCAGTTCAGAGTGATCAGTGTCTAGATGTGAGCAGCGCTTTAGATATTATAACCGATTGTGCTGCTGAAGGCAGAGTAAAAAGAGAAATACCCTCTAAAGTGATGAGTGCTTTAGCTAAAACGGGTTATTTCCGATCATTTTTACCAAAGCAATACGGTGGATTAGAGCGCCCGCCCCAAGAGTTTTTCAAGGCATCTGTTGATATAGCTGAAAGAGATATGGGAACTGCTTGGGCTAGCGGTATAATAGCGGTGCATGCTTACCAATTATCACTGATGGACCCCAAGGCCGCTGATGATGTTTATTCGTCAGGCCCGGATACCCTCATCAGCTCTTCTTACAATCCTGCAGGTGCCAAAGTTGAAACTACGGATGGTGGCTTTTTGTTGTCAGGTCAGTGGGGCTGGAGTTCTGGTTCCGGTCATTGCGATTGGGTTCTGCTGGGAGGTCTTATTTTTGACCAGGGCCAAGAAAATATCCATTACAGAACATTTCTCGTTAAAAAACCTGACTATTCAATAAAGGATACCTGGTTTGCAATGGGATTGCAGGCAACCGGCTCAAACGATATTATTATTGATAAGCCAGTTTTTGTTCCAGAATACAGAACTCACCATCAGATGGACGGATTTAATTGCAAGCATTATCAGGATAACCAAATGTATGCAATTCCGTGGGCTCAAATGTTTGTGAGGGTAGTATGTACCCCTGCTATAGGGGCTGCAAAGCACGCTTTGAAGTTGTTTATTGATAATGCTCAAAATAGTTCCACTGACGTAACGCGATTAGCCAGTGACCCCGATGTCACTCGACGGGTAGCGGAGGCGTCTAATCTCATTGATGAAACTGAAGTCATCTTATACAGAAATTTTGACGAAATGATGAGCGCTGTTCAGTCGGGTAAAGAAATCCCTATGACAGATAGGGTTAAATATCGCTACCAAGCAAGTCTTGTTATTGAGCGCATGATAAAGGCTGTGGATATGCTTTTTGATGTTGCAGGTGGAAGAAGTGTTTATAAGGAATCTCCAATTCAGGATATATGGCATGACATACACATAGCTCGAGCTCATGTGGCCAATAACCCTATAAGCTATGCAAGAAACTTAGGTGCTGTTCACTTAGGAGCAAACAGCACTGATGTATTTGTTTGATGTCTGTAAGTCAGAATGCCCCTCCTGAGGGTCAGTATATCGATGCTGACCAAGTAAAGATACATTATTTGGAGTTTGGCGATAAAAATGGTCACCCAGTAGTTTTTTTGCACGGCTCTGGTCCGGGGAATAGTGCATGGGCAAACTTTCACTTAAATAAAGATGCGTTTGTGAAGGCTGGCTATAGAGTAATTATGCCTGATTTAGTTGGTTTTGGATACTCTGATAAGCCTACTAACATGGGCGATTATACTCTCGATTTTTTTTGTACTACTTTGATGAATGCGCTTGAAAAGCTTGGGGTTGAGAACTGCAGTTTCATCGGAAACTCACTTGGGGGAGGTGTTGCCATTCAGGTTGCGTTAGATAATCCCGAATTTGTATCTAAATTAATTTTAATGGGCCCGGGTTGCTTAGAGGAGCAATCAGCATATTGGTCAATGCCTGGAATTAAAAAAATGATGGAGGTAAATAGTGCTGGAGTAAGTAAAAAAACTCAAGGTGATATTATGAGGCTTTTCACTTATGACACGAAGCATATTACCCCAGAATTGATAGATATGCGGTGGATAATAGCTAAAGATCAGCCCAAAGAAGTGCTTAGTACAATGCGAACACCTGAGCTTGGTTCGCGGATGAGTGAATTGAGTTGCCCGATTCTTACTTTTTGGGGTGCAGATGATGAATTTATGCCACCACAAGGTAAAGAAAAATGTCTGAAGGCGAATCTGAAATCACGTTTTATAGAAATAAATGCCTGCGGTCATTGGGTTATGATCGAGCATTCACGAATGTTTAATTCGATGTCAATCGACTTTTTGAAGTTTGGATAATGCTCTCTCCTATGCAACATAAGAGAATTGCTGAATCCTTATTCAGTGCTTTAAAGAGCGGAAAGGCATTGCCTCCAATCACAGAAACTCACCCCAACATTAATATAGATGACGCATACAAAATATCATTAGCTTTTTTAGACCTAAGGGTTGTAAAAAATAATGAAAAAATAGTTGGTAAAAAAATAGGTGTAACTTCAAAGGCAGTTCAGGATATGTTGGGTGTCTTCCAGCCAGACTTTGGATTTTTAACCGATGGAATGGCTGTGCTTGATGGACGCGTTAATGTTGACTGCCTTATTTCCCCTCGGGCTGAGGCTGAGATTGCTTTTAAATTACATACAGACTTAAAGGGTCCTGGTATAACTGGCAAAGACGTTTTGAATGCGACTAAATATATTCAACCATGCTTTGAGATTGTTGATAGTCGTATCTTAGATTGGAAGATAAAAATTCAGGACACTGTAGCTGATAATGCTTCATGTGGTGTTTTTATTTTGGGTGATAAAAAGGTTAATCCCAATAATCTTGATATGGCTTCGCTTGAGGTTGTTGTTGAAAAAAATGGCATTGCTATTAGCCGTGGAATGAGTTCTTCTGTGCAGGGTTCACCTGAAAATGCTGTTGCATGGCTTGCAAATACTCTAGGAGAGTATGGGATACCGTTTCTAGCTGGTGAAACAATACTCTCTGGTTCACTGGTACCCCTAGAGCCTGTGCTTAAAGGTGATAAAATGCATATGGAAATCACTAATTTAGGTTCTTGTGAAGTAGAGTTTGTCTGATGGATAAGGTAAAGGTTGCTATAATTGGTTCGGGTAATATCGGTACTGACTTGATGATTAAGATAGATGAGAGCTCCAGTCTCCTGGAGGTTGCTTGCGTTATTGGCATTGATGAAAATTCCGAGGGGCTTGCTATTGCCAGAGAGAGAGGATTTTCTACTACGCATGAAGGAATTGAGGGAGCCCAAAAACTCAGTGAATGGAAAAATATTAAATTAGTTTTCGACGCAACGTCTGCATATGCACATGCCAAACATGCTATGATCTGTGCCACAGAAGGTAAACAAATGATTGACCTTACGCCAGCGGCATTGGGTCCATTTTGTGTTCCTGTTGTGAATATGGACGCGCATTTAGACGCAGAAAATGTAAATATGGTCACATGTGGCGGCCAAGCAACAATACCTATGGTGGCGGCTGTAAGTAGAGTTTCTAAGTCCACTCCTTACGCTGAAATTGTTGCTTCCGTTTCGTCACGCTCGGCGGGCCCAGGCACAAGAGCTAATATAGATGAATTCACGAGGGCAACTGCGCGAGGGATTGAAGTTGTTGGCGGGGCTCAAAAGGGCAAGGCAATTATAATATTGAATCCTGCTGAACCACCGATGATAATGAGAGATACTGTATATGTGCTATCAATTGGTGCAAGTGAGGAAGATATAAAGTTATCAGTTGCTGATATGGTTAAAGATGTCCAGACATATGTTCCTGGCTACAGGCTAAAGCAAGAAGTTCAATTTGAAAAGTACACGGGTAATAATAAGCTTCATATACCTGGTTTAGGCACCTATGAGGGAACTAAAGTAACAATATTTCTCGAGGTAGAGGGTGCTGGGCATTATTTACCAAAATATGCAGGAAATTTAGATATTATGACATCGGCTGGAATGGGAACTGCTGAGGCTATCGCCCGAAAGAAATTTGGGGTAAAAACATGACAGGTATTTTGCATAATCCTAAGATGGAAGATATATATATTCAGGACGTTACTTTGCGTGACGGGATGCATGCTATTCGTCATCAATATTCCCTTGAACAAGTCAGAAGCATTGCAAAAGCCTTAGATGAGGCAGGTGTAGATGCAATAGAAATAGCCCATGGTGATGGTCTCAATGGAGGAGCTTTTAATTATGGTTTCGGAGCCCACACCGATTGGGAGTGGATAGAGGCTGTGAGTGATGTGGTAAATAATGCTGTAGTTACTACCTTAATATTGCCAGGAATTGCTACAATTGATGAGCTTAAACGCGCTCATGATTTAGGTGTTAGCTCAGTTCGTGTTGCAACACATTGTACTGAAGCCGATGTGTCGCGGCAACATATTGAAATGGCCAGAAATTTAGGAATGGATACTATTGGGTTCTTAATGATGAGCCACATGGCGGAGCCAAAGTATCTAGCTGAACAAGCGAAATTGATGGAAGATTATGGAGCTACTTGCATTTATGTGACTGACTCAGGAGGTGCGCTGGATATGGATGGTTATGCGGATCGTTTTAAAGCTTATAATGACATACTTAAACCTGAGACTGAGCGCGGTGTTCATGCCCATCATAATCTTTCATTAGGAGTGGCCAACTCAATAGTTGCTGTTCAAAATGGCGCCAGAAGAGTTGATGCTTCTCTCGCTGCTATGGGGGCTGGGGCAGGCAACGCTCCTTTAGAGGTTTTCATAGCAGCAATAGATAAGAAAGGTTGGAAACATGGGTGTGATGTTTATAAGCTGATGGATGCTGCAGAAGAGTTGGTTAGGCCGTTGCAGGACAGGCCTGTGAGAGTGGACAGGGAAACACTATCTCTTGGTTATGCTGGTGTATATTCGAGTTTTTTGCGTCATGCGGAAAAAGCAGCAGATGACTATGATATGGACACTCGTGAAATTCTTGTTGAATTAGGTAGACGCCGGATGGTGGGAGGTCAAGAAGACATGATAATTGATGTGGCTTTAGATTTAAAAAGGGCCAAGGGGGAGTAATTATGGGGATTATGAATTTAGGATATGTGATCTTGGAAATGCAGGACCCTGAAAAATGGTCAAAATTTTCTCAAGATATTTTGGGTTTTGGAGAAGCAGAGTCTTTTGGTGAAATTGGTACCAAATATCTAAGAATGGATAATGCCCCTTTCCGCTATATGGTCAGAAAAGGTGATAAGGATCGATTTTTAGCCGGAGGTTATGAGATCTCATCAAAGTCTGATTTTGAGAAACAAATAGAACTATTTGAAGTATCGGGTATCGATGTTTATCGCGGAACTAAGGATGAGGCTGATTGCCGAGCTGTTGAGGCTTTCGTATCTGTAAAAGACCCGTCTGGAAATAATGTTGAAATTTTTTACGGGCGTGCCCCTGATAAGAGTTTTCTCCCTGGGCATAGTATAAGGAAGTTTATCACTGGCGCTATGGGGTTGGGTCATATGGTGCTCCCAGCGCCTGAAAATGAAGCAACGATAAGCTTTTACGAGGACTTAATGGGATTTGGAGTTAGTGATGATTTAACTTTACCTGCTTTTGCCCCCGAAATGCCAGAGCAAAGAATTTATTTTATGCATAGCGATAACCCACGACATCATACACTTGGTCTTTATAATTTTCCAAATCCGACCGGGGTAATTCATTTAATGGCAGAAATGACGAGTATGGATGAAGTTGGTCATTGTTTAGACCGTGTAAAAGCAGCGGGTCTTCATATTTTTGCTTCTTTAGGCCGCCATGCAAACGATGAAATGATAAGTTTCTACTTCTTTGCCCCTGGGGGTATTGGATTTGAAGTTGGATATGATGGGAAGCAGATTGGGAACTGGGATGTTTATGAGCCCACAAAATCAGTAATTGGTGATATTTGGGGTCATGAGTATGATTTTCCAGTAGTAGGTTAATATGAGTAGTTTTGAAATTAATAAGTGTATGACTCCAAAGCAAATAGTGAGTCAGATTGAAGACGGTATGACAATAGGTATTGGAGGTTGGGGGGCCAGACGTAAGCCAATGCATCTAATTAGGGAAATAGTAAAGTCGAACCTTAAAGACCTGACAATCGTTTCTTATGGGGGCTGCGATGTGGGAATGCTTGCAAGTGCAAGGAAAATTAAAAAACTCATATTTGGATTTGTCTCTCTCGATGTTATTCCGTTGGAAGCTCATTTTAGGCGCGCACGTTCTGCAGGCGAGTTCGAAGTAATGGAGGTAGATGAAGGTATGTTTCAGTTGGGTCTCAAGGCCGCCGCAGCACGATTAGACTTTTTACCTTGTATAGCTGGCCTCGGGACTGACGTACTGAAACATAATCCTGAGATAAAAGTTATACAGAGTCCCTATAGTAGTGATAATTACGTAGCCATGCCTGCCATAAAGTTAGATGTCGCACTATGCCATGTTACGGAAGCAGATAATCTTGGAAATAGTTTTATATCAGGACCTGATGTTTTTTTTGATGAGTGGTTTTGCCGTGCTGCGGATAAATCATATCTAACAGCAGAAAAAATTGTTCCTACATCAAGTTTTAATGATGATTATAAGATAATGCGAATGCCGATAGAAAGAAGCTTGGTAGCTGGTGTTTCTGAGGTTCCATTTGGTGCTCACCCCACTAGCAATGGACCTGATTACGGTATCGATGTCGATCATTTGAAATTGTATTCCTCAAGGGCTAAAGAGGGTTGGTCACAATATGTCGAAGAGTTTATTAATTGTGAAGATTATATTGGGTCGGTAGGGGGAGTAGAAAAAATTTCACAGCTACCGCTTCCGGTTTTTTGAGGAATGCATATGACTGAATTTTCATTAGCCGAACTTTGTATAACCGCAGGATCAGAAATTTTTCGTGATGAAACACCAGAGGTTTTTGCAACCGTAATTGGTTTAGTGCCAAGGCTTGCAGGATCATTAGCAAAGAAAACTTTTTTACCAGGTTTAATGATGAGCGATGGCGAGTATTATTTCGCACACGAACCAGTGCCTGTCGGCCCAAGAAATGGTTATATGCCAGTAAAGGAGGGTGCGATCGGTTATGAACGTGTATTTGACCTGATTGCTAAGGGTAATAGACATGCTTTTGTTGGTCCTGTTCAGGTAGACCAATATGGGCAAATGAATTTATCCTGCATTGGGGACTATTCCTCACCGAAAGTAACAATGCTAGGGGTTAGAGGGTTACCAGGAAATACAGTAAATAACCGAACATCAATGTTTTTTCAAAGCCACAATAAGCGTGCATTTGTGCCTGGAGAAGTAGATATGGTCAGCGGAGCAGGTTATAACCCTGCACGATACCCTAATGGAGTTTTTCCTAAAGGTCTGGACCATAGAAGGATAATAACTAATCTTTGTGTTCTAGACTTTGAAGGTAAAAATAAAGCTATTCGTGTTAGGTCTCTCCACCCAGGGGTTACTTTTGATGAAGTGCAGGATAATACTGGATTTGAATTAATAAGACCAAAGGATTTGGCTGAGACTGTAGCACCGACTGAAATTGAGCTTGCTATAATTGATAGTTTAGACCCAAATAACCTACGTAAAAATATTTTCAAGGATAACCCAAATGGACGGAGGTTGTAATGAATAATGAAACGGTACCGAAGGTTGATGTGGATATTGTTTATGAAG
Organism: Hellea sp.; assembly: GCA_029250925.1. Lineage (GTDB taxonomy): Bacteria > Pseudomonadota > Alphaproteobacteria > Caulobacterales > Maricaulaceae > Hellea. The sequence goes on along the minus strand of JAQXEH010000052.1, from coordinate 85,279 downwards.
AGGAAAACCCAGTTATCTATCAAAAGAAAGATAATATCGCTTTTTTAACTTTAAACCGAACAAAATACCATAATAGCCAAAACTCCCAGATGCTCTACGCGCTTGACGATGCTTTTTTGAAGGCTACGTCGGATGATGGCGTAAAAGTTATTGTTCTAAAGGCTAATGGAAAGCATTTTTCTGCTGGCCATGATATAGGAACACCAGGACGGGATTTTCATCTAGGTAGAGATGATAGGCGCTCTATGAACTATAATCATGATAACAAACCAGGAGCTGAAAAAGCTTACGTCCGTGAACAAGAGGTTTATCTGGAGTTTTGTAGACGGTGGAGGGCTGTGCCAAAGCCTACAATAGCTCAGGTTCAGGGAGGTTGTATAGCAGGTGGGTTGATGCTGGCTTGGGTGTGTGATTTAATTATAGCCTCTGATGATGCTTTTTTTCAGGACCCTGTGGTGCAGATGGGTTTTCCAGGTGTAGAATATTTCGCTCACCCGTTTGAACTTAATATACGGCTTGCGAAAGAATTTTTGTTGCTTGGTGAGCGTTGGACTGCTGACCGCGTGTTGTCTGCAGGTATGATTAACAAGATAGTACCACGCAGTGAGCTTGATCAAGCTACATTAGATTGGGCTAAAAAAATATCTCAACAGCCTAGGTTGGCTATGGCTTTAACCAAACAAGCTTGCAATCATATTGAAGACCTTCAAGGGAAACGTTCGGGCATGGATATGGTATTTGGTTACCATCATTTCGCACATGCTAATAATACTATTGTTAAGGGTGATTATATTGCCGGTTTTGATGGAAAGAAAATGGCAAAGTCAAATAAAAATAGAGAGAATTGAATGCACCCATCCTTTCAAACCCCTTTGACACAAGAGCTGGGCTGCGATTACCCTGTTATACAGACTGCCATGGGTTGGGTGTCTACATCTCAACTCGTTACTGCAAGTATTGAAGCAGGCGCTTTTGGATTTTTGGCTGCTGCAGTTATGACACCTCAAGAATGTGAAAAAGAAATTCAATTTATAAAATCCCAAACTAAGAGGCCTTTTGGAGTAAATATCCATGCTTTTCAGCCAGGTGTAGATAAAATAGTCGACATGTGCATAGATTATGGTGTTACTGCACTTTCTTACGGCAGAGGGCCATCCTCAAAAATTATTGAAAAGGTAAAAAAAGCTGGGTTGAAATGTGTTCCAACAATTGGCTCAAGTCGGCATGCTAAAAAAGCCGTAAAAATTGGTGCTGATATACTGGTCTGCCAAGGACATGAAGGCGGGGGACACACGGGGGCAACGCCCACATGGTTACTTTTGGGGCAGGTTATAGATCTAAACTTAGGCGTCCCTGTAGTAGCTTGTGGAGGTTTTAAAGACGGCCGTGGTCTTGCTGCTGCTCTTGCCTTTGGAGCCGATGGTATAGCAATGGGAACACGTTTTATGATGAGCTACGAGAGCCCGACGCCCGACATAACTAAAGCAGAGTATGTGAAAGCAGAGGTTACAAATATACCAGTCTCAAAAAAATTAGATGGTCTACCACAAAGGATGATTTCAAACTCGACTTTGAAAACACTTGAAAACTCAAGCAAAGCTGAGTTGTTATTTAGAGCAGTTGGAAACAGTTTAAAATACAAGTCTCAGACAGGTATGAGTGTTTCTCAGGCTATAAAAACAGCTTGGGGTATGACAAAGAATACTGATATGACGCTAGGTCAAACACTCATGGCTTCAAATGCGCCAATGATTATTCAAAAAGCGATGGTAGAGGGTGTGCCACATGATGGTGTTCTGCCAAGTGGGCAAGTTGCGGGTGTTATCAGCGATCTACCTAAATGTTCTGAAATCATTCAGAATATTACAGAAACAGCAGCTTTCAGCTTAAAAAGATTGGAGAGTTAATATGCCAATTCATACCCATATTGAAAATGAAATTGCTGAAATTATTTTTGAGTTTCCACCAGTTAATGCATTCAATAGTAAAACATGGAATGATATTCCAAAAGTTATAAATGATTTGGGCTTAAGGTCAGATGTTAAAGTAATATTAATTAGGTCCAAAGGTAAGGGGTTTTGTGCAGGTGTAGATATAAAGGAGCTGGCTGATGATTCTAATGCAATAGTGTCAGTCAATGAAGGAAACTTTCTTACTGGACAAGCTATTCATCATTGTGAAATTCCAGTTATTGTAGCAGCGCATAAATTTATAATTGGCGGAGGCGTGATTATGTGTGGAGCAGCTGATATCGTAATCGCTTCTGATGATGCATACTTCGCACTACCTGAGATTGACCGTGGTGCTATGGGCGGTGCATCGCATCTCCAACGAATGCTTGGGGTTGCAAAAGTTCGTTCAGCATTTTTGACTGGAGGAAATATATCCGCCGAAGAAGCATATCGTTTAGGGGGAATAGAAAAAGTAGTTCCGTATGAATCTCTTTTAGAAGAGGCTCTAAATTATGCACACATCTTGACTAAAAAATCTAGAGTAGCTCTTCGGATAGCTAAAAAAGCTTTAAACGGAATTGAACCATTTGATGTTGATACCAATTATCGTTGGGAACAAGGTTTTACTTATGAAATGTATTTGCATGAAGATAGCCAAAAAGCACGGGATGCTTTCGTTGAGACCGGAAATTTAGCAGACTACAGAAAGAAATAACCTTTGAATATAGAGTTTACATCCAATCAAAGAGAATTCCGTGAGGAAATCCGTACATGGCTTTCAGCACATGTTCCTAAGAAAAGACTAATGAGCTTTGATACTGCCGAGGGTTTTGAGCAGCACCGCAATTGGGAGAGAGTTCTAGCTAAAGACAATTGGGGAAATGTTAATTGGCCAGAAGAGTACGGAGGCAGGGGTCTTGATTTAATCTCATGGCTTATTTTTGAAGAAGAATATTATCGTTCAGATGCCCCTTTGCGTGTTAGTCAAAATGGTATTTTCCTTCTCGCTCCCACAATTATGGAATACGGCACAGAAGAACAAAAAACACGATTTTTGCCCCCCATGGCTAGCGGTGAAGAAATTTGGGCACAAGCGTGGTCTGAGCCTAGTGCAGGTTCAGATATGGCAGCTATACGTACTAAGGCTGTAAAAGACGGGGACCATTACATTATTACAGGGCAAAAGACATGGTCATCTCGAGCCGTATTTGCTGATTGGTGCTTTGCCTTAGTCCGCACTGAAGACGGTAGTAGTCGTCACAAAGGATTGTCCAAGATACTTATTCCGCTCAATTCCAATGGTCTGACACGCAGACCAATTGCGCAACTAGATGGAGATCCAGGTTTTGCTGAACTTTTTTTTGATGAGGTTAGAGTACCTGTTAAGAACTTACTTGGTCCTGAGCATGGTGGCTGGGGAGTGGCTATGTCAACTGCAGGTTTTGAGAGAGGTCTCTTATTGAGATCTCCTGCTAGATTTCAGTCTGCTGCCGCTAGATTGGTTAAACTGTATAAATCTAGGGAAAAATATCTATCGAGTGGTGTTGGTGAGAAGGTAATCCAAGCCTGGTTGGATACTGAAAGATTTTGTGCTGCAACCTATCAATTAGTATCGAGAGTTGAGAAAGGGGCATCAATTAGCTCTGAGTCCAGTGCAAATAAACTGTTTTGGTCTGAAATGGATAGGCAATTGCACCGTACGGCTATGACAATTATGGGAGCTCAAGCCGAACTTGAAGAAGGACTAGACTCTATTGATAATGGTCGTTGGCTTGATGGTTATATGTTTTCTTTAGCAGGCCCCATATATGCGGGAACGAATGAAATTCAGAGAAATATACTCGCAGAACGAGTATTGGGGTTACCGCGCTAATGAATTTTTGTTTTACAGATGACCAACAAGATTTAATAGATGCCGCCAAGGATTTCTTTGATGGTGAGAACACCTTTGATCGCATGAGGTCAATTGCTAAGGGTCAAAAGGTAGAAAGTTTATGGCCGCAATTTGTAGAACTTGGTCTTTTAGGTGTCATGGCACACGAAAAGGATGGGGGTATGGGGCAGCCATTGGTGCTAATGGCAGCTATAGCTGAGGCTGCAGGGTACTCTGGATTGCCAGATCCTTTTATTGAGGTTGCGGGAATCACCATTCCGCTTAGTGCTTCACCTGAAAAATTGATATCTGGGTCGTCACAATTAGCCGTGTTATCCGAACTACGAAAATATATCGACCACAACCTAGGAGACGGTACTGCTGTTAAATCCATTGATCCACTTAGAAAACTAGTAAAGGTTGAGGGTTCTTGTGATGAAAGTGATAAGGCAAATTACCATGGGGCAGTGCTCTCAGCGGCGCAACTTATTGGTTTATCTCAACGAATGGTTGATATTTCCGTTGATTATGCAAAAGATCGGCATCAGTTTTCAAAGCCTATCGGTTCTTTTCAGGCGATTAAACACCACTTAGCTAATGTATATACACAGATTGAGTTTACACGCCCCATCATTCAATTAGCAGCGATAAAGGGCGGAATAAATGTTCATAATGCTAAAGTTTCTGCAATTGATACAGCAATGATGGCAGCAGAAACTGCAATTCAAGTTCATGGGGGGATGGGCTATACTTACGAGGTGGATTTACATTTATTTATGAAGCGTGTCTGGGCGCTTTGCGGAGAATGGGGCGATAGAAACTATCACATGAAAAAAATAGAGAAATATGTATTGCAAGGGGATGCTAAACTTGGCCCCGGTAATACCTTTAATTAGGAGAAATATATGCCAGAAGCTTATATAATAGATGCCACTCGTACACCAACAGGAAAAAGACGTGGGTCTTTACAAGACATCCATGGTGCCGATCTTGGTGCGCATGTGATCAAGGAAATAGTAGAAAGAAACAATATTCCTGAAACCGAATATGATGATGTAATATTTGGTTGTTTAGATACTGTTGGGCCGTTAGCAGGTAATATAGCACGTACAGCTTGGCTTGTAGCAGGTTATGACCTCGTAGTTCCCGGTGTTACAATAGATAGACAATGTGGATCATCTCAACAAGCAGTTCACTTTGCAGCACAGGCTATTATGAGCGGAACTCAGGATGTAGTAATAGCTGGTGGAGTTCAAACAATGTCTAAGATACCAATAGGGGCATCTATGATAGCGGGTCGCCAATTAGGATTTGATCACCCCTTTCACACATCTCCAGGCTGGTTAAAGCGTTTTGGTGATGCCCCAGTTGATCAATTTTATGGTGCATCTGAAATAGCTAAGAAATGGGGATTTTCGAGAAAAGATTTAGAAGAATTTTCATTAAATAGTCACCAACGAGCCGATAAGGCTAGAAATTCTGGTTGGTTTAATAAAGAAATATCAAGCATTAACGGTCTTGATCAGGATGAAACAATCCGTGCCAATACTTCTATGGCGCGAATGGCTGAATTGGAGGCTTTTGATGCGCATGGCCTCATTACCGCTGGCGTTGCTAGTCAAACCTGCGATGGATCTTCTGCAGTATTACTCGCTTCTGCAGATGCTATAAAAAGATATAACCTAAAACCCCGCGCTCGAATTCACCACTTAGAAGTAATGGGGGATGACCCTATCTTGATGCTTACAGGTCCAATTGCGGCTACCAAACGCGCTTTATTGCGTGCAGGAATGAAGTCTAGTGAGATCGATTTGGCTGAATGCAATGAAGCCTTCGCATCTGTTCCAATGGCATGGATGCAAGAAACTGGTATACCGCATGAAAAAACAAATGTGAATGGGGGAGCAATTTCTTTAGGCCATCCACTCGGGTCTACAGGTACTAAACTCATGACAACTTTGCTCCATGAAATGGAGAGACGAGGAGTGCGATATGGGCTTCAAACAATGTGTGAAGGTGGTGGTGTAGCTAATGTAACAATTATTGAAAGGCTTTAATGATGGTCGATTTCTGTAAAGATCGAACAGTAATTATAACAGGTGCGGGTGGGGGCCTTGGCAGAGCCTATGCATTAGCTTTGGGTTTAGAAGGTGCAAACGTTGTGGTGAATGATATAAACCCGGATACTGCAAGTAAAACTGTAGAAGATATCATCTCTAATGGGGGTAGGGCTATTATTGATACCAATGATATCACTAGTTATGATGCATCATTTGATATCGTAGCTTCGGCAATTAAAGAGTTCGGTAGCCTTCATGCAGTTATAAATAATGCGGGCAATAATCGTGATCGTATGTTCACTTCTCTCTCTGAAGATGATTGGGATCAAGTTATTCGCGTTCATTTGAAAGGGCATTTTTGTATAAGTTCCCACGCAGCAAAATATTGGCGTCAACAATGTAAAGAAGGAAATGCCGTCAATGCGCGAATAATTAATACTAGTTCAGGTGCAGGACTTCAGGGCTCGATAGGCCAAACAAACTATTCAGCGGCAAAAGGAGGAATTCTTTCTTTAACATTAAATCAGTCCGCAGAATTAAAAAGATATGGGATAACGGCTAATGCTGTTGCTCCTCAAGGACGCACAGGTATGACTGAGGAAGTATTCGCCGATATGATGAAAGTGCCAGAGGATGGTAGTTTTGATAAATTTGACCCAGCTAATGTTGCTCCTTTGATTTGCTTTTTAGTAAGCGAAAAGTCTTCTAATATTAACGGAATTTGTTTTGAGAGCTTTGGCGGTAAACTTTCGATATCCGAGGGATGGAAAACAGGCCCCATAAAGGATAAGGGTGAACGTTACCATGTGCAGGAGCTTGGTGAAGTTATATCTGAATTAGTTGCTATCACTCCGCCTGCCCAAAAAGTTTACGGAAGTTAAAATGGTATACCCCTTTAATAGTGACCATGAAATGATACGTGAAGCTTTATCTGGTTTTCTTCAGGATTGGTATGAAAACGGAAAAGGACCTGAACGTATTTATAAGTCAGGAAAAGCCTTTGATAGGGAAGCTTGGAGTGGTTTTTCACATGACCTTGGTATGGTGGGTGTTGCAATAAGTGAGGATTTTGGTGGGTCTGGACTTGGAGATTTGGGCCGAGTGGTTGTAATGGAGGAATTAGGTTCTTCATTATGCGCCATTCCGTTTTTGACTACTGGGGGGCAAGTAGTTGATATTATTTCAAAAATTGCAACAAAGCAGTTTAAGAAAGAGTATTTGCCAAAAATTGCTAGAGGAGAAATACAGGGTGTTTTCTCTTCAGGGCATGTAGGAAAAGAAAAAAAATGTATCAATTCTCCTAATGCAGATACGGCTGATTTTATTCTGATATCCCGGTTAAATGACAAACTAATCGAAGTTGTATTTTTAGATGCAAGTGCACCGGGCCTTAAAATAAATTCAAAGAAAACTATGGACCCAACGCGCAGTTTTTGTGACGTTGATTGGAGCCAAGTTTCTGATACTGATTTTTTATTAATTGGAACTGTAGAATTAGATTTTTTTGAAGGTATTATTTCTCAATCGCAAATTGCATTGGCTGCAGAATGTATCGGTGGTGCGCAAAAATGTTTAGATATGACTTTAGAATATGCCTCACAAAGGGTCCAATTTGGAAGGTCTATCGCTAGCTTTCAAGCTATAAAACATCGTTGTGCAGATATGTTTGTTTTAATCGAGGCGGCGAGATCAGCTGTTTATGCTGCCGCAGTAGCAACGGATAGTGAAAAAACAGAGGCTGTGCTAATTGCAAAAGCCAATGCAACTGAAGCATATTTTAAGGTAGCAGGTGACGCGATACAGCTTCATGGCGGTATTGGTTTTACATGGGAGTACCCACTTCATTTATTTTTTAAAAGAGCACGTGCTAATCGTACTATGTTTGGCGTACTTTCAGAGGACTATAAATTATTGGCTGATAATATTTTCGGAGATAAATTATGAGTAATCTGCGAATTAATTTTTCAAAATGGATGAAAACCCATTTTTGTGGCGAATATGAATGTTTGCGAGGAAGAGCAACTCCTGGCGACGAAGATGCTTTTCCTGGATTACGGCTTAAGTGGGAAAGAGAAATGGGAACTGCAGGTTGGATTGGAATTGGTTGGCCCACTGAATACGGTGGAAAAGGTGCAAGTTTAGATGAGATTGTTGGTTTTAATGAGGAATATGCATGTCATGGTGGGCCAGGACGAGCCGGCCATATTGGTGAAACACTGCTAGCTCCAACTATCATTGCATTTGGAACTGAACAGCAGAAGGCACGCTATTTGCCAGGAATTAAAGCTGGCACAGAATTTTGGTGTCAGGGTTACAGCGAGCCCAATGCTGGTTCTGATTTATCAAATATTAAAACTAAGGCTCGTCTTGAAAATAACCAATGGGTTATTAGTGGTCAAAAAATATGGACATCATTAGCTATGGACTCAGATTATATTTTTGTTCTCGCCCGCGCTGATGAAGGTTCAAAAGGTCGCCACGGGCTAGTTTTTTTATTGGTTCAACTCAACCAACCCGGAATTAAAATTCGACCTATTAAACAAATGAGTGGCACATCCGAGTTTAATGAGGTTTTTTTTGATGAAGCGGTTTGTTCCCATGATGATATTATAGGAGATGTCGGAGATGGCTGGAAAATAGCTATGGCTTTGTTGGGTTTCGAACGTGGTGCATCTACTCTCGGTCAGCAGATGACCTTCGCAGATGAATTTCGTCAAATTGTTGACTTAGCAAAATCAAATGGATCTGCAAAAAATCCACTTATCCGCCAAAGAATAGCAAAGTCTTATGCGGGGTTGAAGATAATGCGTTTTACTGCCTTACGTACTTTAGAGGCCGCGGAGAAAGGTGAGACTACTAAAGAGGGATATATATCAAAGATTTTTTGGTCATCATGGCATAGAGATTTAGGTGAGTTAGCGATGGATGTAATGGGTAATGAGGCAGAAATTTTAGTCAATGGTGAGTATAGCAAGCTTCAAAAACTTTTTCTGTTTTCACGCTCCGATACTATTTATGGCGGCACGAATCAAATCCAAAGAAACATTATAGCTGAGCGAGCTTTAGAAATGCCAAAGGAGCCCCGAGGGGGCGGAACTGTGAGGGAAGGGTGACAATGAATTTAAAAAATATTCCAGAATATGTACCTGGGCATAATCTATTGAAAGGTAAAAAAGTAGTAATTACAGCTGCAGCTGGCACTGGCATAGGTTTTGCGGTTGCTAAGAAATGTATTGAGGAAGGAGCAGTAGTTTTTATATCTGATATACATGAGGGTCGTTTGCAGAAAGCTCAAAATGCTTTGCATGAGTTTACTGGATATAAACCAGATTACGCCATCTGTGATGTGACAAGGCAATCAGACGTTGATGATTTAATATCAACAGCATCCCTATCTATGTCAGGAATGGACATTGTTATCAATAACGCCGGACTGGGTGGAACTGCTAATTTGGTGGATATGACTGATGAACAATGGATGGTTGTTTTAGACGTAACTTTAAATGGTTGTTTTCGTGTTAATAGGGCCGCAATGCAGTTTATGAAAGCAAATGGCGGTGGCGTTATTGTAAACAATGCATCAGTTTTAGGGTGGCGAGCGCAAAAAGGTCAGGCGCATTACGCTGCAGCTAAGGCAGGTGTTATGGCTTTAACTCGATGTGCAGGTCTTGAAGGCGCTGAATACGGTGTGCGGGTAAATGCAGTGGCCCCAAGTTTAGCCCTTCATCCCTTTCTGCATAAAGTCACTAGCAAGGAACTTCTTGCTGAGTTGGAGGCAAAAGAAGCTTTTGGTAGGGGTAGCGAAGTTTGGGAGCAGGCAAATGCTATGATATTTTTAGCAAGTGATTATTCGAGTTATATGACAGGCGAAGTAATTTCCACGTCATCTCAAAGGGCATAAAGATGGTAAAAACTATAATACAACAAGCAAGTGAGCTATTAGGTAAAGAAGGTATGAAAATTGGTCCATCCGATTGGATGGATGTAAGTCAAAAAAGAATAGATACTTTTGCCGATGCCACTGGTGATCATCAATGGATTCATGTTGATTCAGAAAAAGCTAAGGATGGCCCATTCGGAACCACGATTGCTCATGGTTATCTTACCTTATCACTAGCTGCAAAATTAATGCCCGAAATTCTTGAGATAAAAGGAATGAAAATGGGTATTAATTATGGTACTGATAAAGTAAGGTTCATTCAACCAGTAGCATCTGGATCTAGAGTAAGAGGTTATGGTGAATTTTTAGAAATAACCGAGGTTCCAGGTGGCTACCAATCAAAGCTCAGGGTTACTATCGAGATTTATGGTCAGGAAAAGCCTGCTTGTGTTGTGGATACTATCAGTAGGTACTACGTTTAGGAGTTTTAGATGTCAGAAAAGATGATAAAAGCAGTAGATGAATATTTTGAGTTTTTTAATAATCAGGATGCTGAGGGTATTGCGCAACTTTACGCGAATAATGCAAAAGTAACAGACCCAGTTGGTACTCCTACTAAAGTTGGTAAAGAAGCTATATTATCATTTTACAAATTAGCAGTAAAAAATGGAGCTAGGCTTAAGAGAAATGGCCCTATCAGGATATCACAAAATTTCGCTGCATTCGCCTTCACCGTTTCAGTAGGTGCTATGACTAGTGTTGATAAAGATGTTGCAGTTGAAGTTGAACTTCCGAAAGGAGGAATGTCGATAGATGTTATTGATACCTTCAAGTTTAATGAAGAAGGACAAATTACAGAAATGAATGCTTATTGGGGTCCTAGTAATATAACACAAATATAAATTTTAGTGAGCTATGTAGGTGCCCAAGAAGGCTTTCGCTTATCAAAAAAGCTAGATATGCCCTCTTTCCCTTCATCAGACATAACGCAATCAGCAAATTTTTCTGCTGCAAAGTTTTTTTGTTCCTCTCTGCTCATATAGGGAGTTTTTAGTAGAATTTCTTTAGTTATGCTGTTTGCTATGGGTGCACATTTCAATATATCTTTTTTTAATTTGCTCTCTAATATTTTAAAATCCTCAGCATTTTTTACAACAAAATCAGACAGGTTAAGCTTTGGCGTATCTAACCCCTCAAAGCGAGCACCCGTTAGCATGAGCCTTCGAGCTATCGGCAGCCCTACGCGGGCAACCACAATTGGAGCTATTTGTGCTGGTGCTATTCCAATCATTGTTTCTGTCAGAGAAAATTTAGCATCTTGTTTTACTACAATTAAATCCGAGCAACACATTAAACCAAGGCCCCCTGCTATCGCTGCTCCCTCTACGTAGCTTATGATGACTTGTGGCATTGATAAAATTAAATCAAAAAGGGACCCAATTTCTTTGTTAGTTTCTATAAAATATTTCTTACTAACTAAGTTATTCTGACTATTTTTAAAACTTTTTAAGTCCCCTCCAGAACAATAATAACCGCCTTTTCCTCTCAAGGTGATACCTCTTATTGCGGGGTTTATTTTTGTCTTGTTTAATAAGTCTTTGAGGTCATTAATTAAGCCTTCCGATAAGGCATTTCTATTTTCTGTAGAATTAAACCATATTGTTAGCCAGCCATTATTAATCTCGCTTATTATTTTTGAGTTTGTGTGTGGTTTCATAATTGTCTCATTATTCACAGATTATCAGAAATTAATTTTGAAATAGATATCTTCTGCATTAAAAGTATCTGTGCAAATCCCTTGGCTTGCGGATCGTTTCTTATTGAAGCCATCCCTCCTCCATCTAGCACATCACTTATTAATATATTTATTGAATTTGAACCTGGCAAGTAAAAGCGTTCAATCATACTGTTTGACCCTAAAAAATGCTGGAAAGTTTCACGGAGCTTTTTTTCTGTAAGAGAGTGCCATATATATGGTATGAATTCTGGCTTTCTCGCAATTAACCCTATATTAGCTTTATTCCCTTTGTCTCCTGACCGGCCCCATGCAAGTTTTTTCAATATTACCTCCAGCTCAGGTTGCTCTACCTTTTCTGGAAAAACTGCTGGTAATGGCTTATTAATTTTCAGTGAAATTTTATCCTTAAATATTTCTTGTTTTGTATCTAGGTCAATTTTAACTTTAATATCACTTTTAGGAGTCAAATAAGAGAATAGCCGAATAATTGGTGAGGGTTTTGCGCGTCCTGCGCCAGTAAAGCTTGATAACCCTGGCGGAGTAGCTAGCGATAAACCTGAGATTTCTTTCAAGAATAATTCTATTGCTTGTTTATTGTTATGTTTTGAGGCTATTTTTAATACAACTTCAGTGTTTTCAAGTTTGTTTCCAAATTGACTCTCAGAACCAAGTATTTCCGTTGATATGGCTTCAAATTCGCCTAAATTAGAACTTGAAATCCTTTTTCTTGTTCTAGTAATAGCAGCATCTGCAAATTTTTGAGCTTTTTTTGTTGAGTTTTCACCGTAAAAGGTAAGATAAGTACCTGAGCGATAGCCGTCTTTATATGTAAGACACGTTTTATAACTATTCGGTGCCTCGTACCCTTTACTCGCTGATACATGAACTTTATTTTTATCGGTCTGAGTGATCTTTACTCCAGAGAAGTCACATATTACGTCTGGCAGGATATAGGCTTTTGGATCGCCTATTTCATAAAGCATTTGTTCTGACACAGTTCCTATATTAACTAAACCACCTGTATTGTTTGGTTTTGTAACCGTAAAAGATCCATCTGGGTATATTTCAGCTATAGGATAACCAATGTTGGAAATATCATCTACTTTCTCCCAGTCTGTAAAATTACCACCGGTAGCTTGAGGACCGCATTCTAAAATATGACCAGCTAGGGAGCCGCCAGCAAGAGCGTCTAGATCATCATTTCCCCAAGAAAACGCGTGTATACAGGCCCCTAAAGTAACAGCACTATCGACGCACCTTCCCGTAATTATTATATCAGCACCTTCATCCAAAGCTTTTGCTATGGGAAATGCGCCCAAATAAGCATTTATACTCATAATATCGATTTTCTTCGGAAAATCTGTTTTACTGAACATATCTTTATTTTTTTTCTTGGAAATTTCACTGAGGTTTGCAATTAAATTATCACCACTGATGATGGCCACTTTTAAATCAAGTTTCTTTTCTTTTAAGATTCTGCGGACTATTCTTCCACATTCTTCTGGATTTATTCCGCCGGCATTGGATATTACTTTTACCTTATTTTTTGCTATTTCTTCTAAATTAGGTTTGAGCACATGATCTATGAAATCAGTAGCGTAGCCTCGGTTTGTATCCTTTGCTTTCGCTTGCGCCATTATAGACATCGTGATTTCAGCTAAATAGTCGTAAACCAAATAATCAAGTTTTTTGTATGAGAGTAACTGCGGTGTTGCCATAGCGCTCTCGCCCCAATACCCGCTTGCACCACCAATGTGGATTGAACTTTCCATTAAATATTTCCCTAAACAGATCTTAATGATTTATCTTTATCATTAAGATGATTACTGTTTACTTACGATATATACAAGTCATTGCCTGCAGCAAGTCATTCAGTAGAAGTGATTTTATAGGATTTTTAATAATTTAGAGGTGTCTTTGTGAATATAATAAAAACCACTTACTTTGATGACCAAAAGCCAGGCACTTCGGGTTTAAGAAAGAAAACTAAAGTTTTCACTAAAAAAAATTATCTTGAAAATTATGTTCAATGTTTATTTAACAGCATTCCTGAATTGATTGGCGGAACTCTTGTGTTGGGAGGCGATGGTAGGTATTTTAATAAAGAGGCCATTCGAAAAATAGTAGGGATGGCTTCTGCAAATGGAGTTTCGAAACTTATTTTGGGTCGTAATGGCCTTCTGTCCACCCCAGCCGTATCTTGTATAATAAGAAAATATCAGGCAGATGCTGGTATTATATTGTCTGCTAGTCACAACCCAGGTGGCATCGAAGGTGATTTTGGAATAAAACTTAATGGTTCAAACGGTGGTCCTGTTAGTGAACAAATAACTAATAAAATTTATGAGCAAACTAAACTTATAAGAAACTATAAGATTGTTCAGGACGTTAACATAAATATGAATACTCTGGGTTCATTTGATTTTATGGGCATGACTATCGAAATTATTGATAGCGTTAATGATTATGCGAATTTAATGAATAGCATTTTTGATTTTGATGCAATTAAGAGATTATTCTCAACAGAATTTACCTTTTGTTTCGATGCCATGAATGCTGTCACAGGCCCTTATGCGAATGAAATTTTTATTAATAGATTGGCTGCGCCTGCTACAAGCATAATTAATTCGACCCCAAAAGAAGATTTTGGCGGGCTGCATCCAGATCCGAATTATAGAAACGCACGAGAAATTTTTTCTATGATGTTTGATGGGGATAGTGTTGATTTCGCCGCTTGCTCAGATGGTGATGGTGATAGAAGTATTGTCCTTGGAAAGAGAACTTTTATTTCTCCTTCGGACAGTTTGGCTTTGTTAACAGCAAACGCGAGATTAATAAAAAAATATAAAGATGGAATTTTGGGGGTAGCTAGGTCTGTACCGACCAGTAAAGCTGTAGATTTGGTTGCAAAAAAGTTAAATATAAAATGCTATGAGACTCCGACAGGTTGGAAGTTTTTCTGTAATTTAATAGATAATCAGCTAATTACATTTTGCGGTGAAGAAAGTGCAGGTGCGGGCTCAAGCCATATAAGAGAAAAAGATGGCATTTGGGCTGTCCTTATGTGGCTGAATATAATTGCGGTAACCAAACTAAGTATACCGCAATTAATTAATAAGCACTGGAAAGAATTTGGCAGACATTATTACTCAAGGCACGATTATGAAGAGATAGAGAAGTCAAAAGCGATGTATATTTTTCGCACTATAGAAGAAAAACTATCAACGCTAAAGGGTTTTGCTTTTGAGGGCGAAACGGTATTATCAGCAGAAATATTTACTTATAAAGATCCTATAGACAAAAGCATATCAGAAAACCAGGGCATTGTTATAGAATTAGAGGGGTCTAGTCGTATTGTTATACGCTTGTCTGGGACTGGTACTGCAGGAGCCACTCTGAGGATCTATTTTGAGAAATATGTCACTCCAGAAGAAAATCTTTATCAGGATACTCAAATGGTATTGAGTAATTTAATTAAAATTGCAGATGAAATTACACAGATAAAAGATGTATTAGGAAAAGATTTTCGTAAAGTTGTTTCTTAGTTTTAATTTATACAATTAATGGGTTCAATATAATCCAGTCCCAATGCCTTTCCAACTGCTGCATAGGTTAAATTTCCCTGACAAACATTCAAACCATTAAGTAAGTGAGGGTCATTTTTTAGTGCTTTTTTCCACCCCTTACGGGCTATATCTTTCACATGGCTCAAAGTTGCCGCATTTAAGGCATATGTTGAAGTCCTAGCTACCGCGCCCGGCATATTTGCCACGCAATAATGTATAACACCATCAACAATGTATGTTGGTTCATCGTGCGTAGTTGCTATTGATGTTTCAAAACAACCCCCTTGATCAATTGCAACGTCAACGAGCACAGAGCCTTCCATCATAAGTGAAAGCATTTTACGAGTTATTAATTTGGGAGCTTCAGCTCCTGGTATAAGCACAGCTCCAACTACTAAGTCAGCAGTTTTAAGTTTCTCTTCAAGCACTGCTGGAGTAGAGCGTATTACATTTGCTGTGACGCCAAAGTGTCTGTTAAGTCCCTTCATCACATCATTGCTTCTGTCTAGGATAGTAACATTTGCTTGTAACCCGACCGCCATTTGTGCTGCATTAAACCCAACATCTCCACCCCCAATTATCAAAACATTAGCTGGTGCAACCCCAGGTACGCCTCCAAGAAGAACGCCGCGTCCGCCTCCGTTTTTTTGCAAAGCCGCGGCGCCAACTTGAATAGCTAACCTGCCTGCTACTTGACTCATCGGCTTCAGTAAGGGGAGCCCTCCTTGTTTATCTGTAACAGTTTCATAGGCAATGCATATGGCTTTGGACTCAATCAAATCAATAGTTTGTTGAAGATCAGGTGCCAGATGCAAATATGTAAAGAGCACTTGACCTTGCTTTAGCATCTTTCTTTCTAAGGCTTGAGGCTCTTTAACTTTTACTATCATTTCAGAATCTCTAAATACCTCAGATGCATTCATAGCTATAGAGGCACCGGCCTTTTTGTATGAAGTATCGGATGCTCCAATGCCAATTCCAGCTGATGTTTCAATAATAACTCTGTGTCCATCTTTAACCAGTTCCTCAACTGATTCAGGCGTTAGGCCAACACGGTACTCATGGTTCTTTATTTCTTTTGGCACGCCAATTATCATGTTTGTTTCCTTTTGAACAACAATTAGCAGACACTTAATAATATTGTTTACGATAATTATTCAAATTATAAAAAAAGATAGAATATTATATTGAATAATAGATTTTTTTATGAAAATAATTCTATTATGGATAAAATAGATAGAAAAATACTTTGGAATCTACAAGATAATTGCAGGTTATCGATATCAGATTTAGGTAATCTAGTTGGCTTATCAACATCGGCAACTCATCGACGTATCGGTATTTTAGAGCAAGAGGGTCTGATTGAAAAATATACAGCTTCTTTGAATGGTGAGAAGTTAGGTTACTCGATGATTTTCTTTGTTGAAGTATCATTGGAGAATCAATCGGATAAAACTTTGGCAAGCTTTGAAAAAGCAGCCTTGGAGCGGCCTGAGGTTTTAGAGTGTTACCTTACGACTGGTTCTGCTGATTACCTCGTCAAAGTTGCAGCTAAGGACACCAAAAGTTATGAACAAATTTACAAACGTATTATTGCTAGTCTGCCACATGTTAGCAGAATTGAAAGTTCACTCGTAATGAAAACCGTTAAGGCTTGGTCTGGATACTCTTTGGAAAAATAGCGATTTTTTATATGAAAAATTCTTGGAATCTATTTTACGTATTGATCAAACCAGCCAATAAATCTTTCATACCTATCTCGAACAAAACTAGGCCTATTAATGCCGTGATATTCGCCAGGGTATACCACTAATTTTGTATCTATGCCGCGTCTTTTAAGGACTTGATAAAGTTGTTCAGAATTTAGTATTGGAACATTCCAGTCTAATTGACCACCGATCACTAATGTTGGTGTTGTAACCTTACCAAGGTCATTAAAAGGATTAATTGCCTCCCAGTCTTCAATGTTTTCCCATGGTAACCCTAGTTCTACTTCCCACTCATTTTGATAAATATCATGACCATAATTTGCACGATGATTTACCTCACTAGCACCAGAAACTGCCCCAGAAAACTTTGTTGATTTTGTGATCACATAATTTGTTAAAATGCCGCCATAAGACCAACCCCCGACTCCCAATTTATTAGGGTCGCTGATGCCATTTTTTACGAGGTAATCTGCAATAGCGTCTACATCTGCAAAGTCTGAAACTCCCCATTTTTTATTTAAAGCATATGAGTATGCTTGGCCATAACCTGATGATCCATGGGGGTTTGGCAGTACTGCTAAATAGCCTTTAGCAGCATATATCTGTGCAAATTCATCAAATGATGTGTCATGTTGGCTGACAGGCCCTCCATGAAGTACAAAAATTGTTGGATAGACATTTTGGCTATCATAATCGGGTGGATAATAAATAAAACTCTCTACAGGTTCTTTTTTCCATCCTGGCACAATTAGTCTTTTTACGTTAGCTAGTTTGGTGTTCTTCAAAATGTCCTTATTGTAATTTGTGAGATTTATTACTTCATCCTCTTTTACATGGTAAAAATTAAATGGCCTGTGATGTGAGGACATTAAAGTGATAATTTTATCATTATCCCCAATTGCATAATTTCGAACAGATTGCTCTCCAGGAGTCATATTTTTTTTATTACCATTTGATAAATTAAACTTAATCAAAGGACGGTTTCCTTGATCAGAAGCTAGAGCAAAAATCGATTCACCATCATTTGAGAATATTGGTGAAGATATCATTCTATCATAGTCAAGAGACAACAATTTAGTTTCACCATTATTTTTATCAATAATTGCTAAATGTTCTGTAGCATACCAAAGTTTATCAGGCTCGATTGACGATATATAAGCAATTGTATTTCCATCAGGCGACCAGGATGGATTAGTATCAGGACCTGTATTTACTGTAAGTTTTTTTAGTTCTCTATTTTCATTATCAGAGCTATCTATTAGCCAGATATCACTGTTATTATTCGCATCAGGATCTCCTTCGCGTTTAGATACAAAAGCTATAGTCTTATTATCAGGGTTCCATTGAGGATCGCTATCGTCATAATCTCCAAATGTGACTTGGAGCGGTTTTTCATGTCCATTTTTAATGTAAATATGCGTTCGTCTTCTATCTAAATATCCGACATAATCTTTTTTAAATTGAAGGCGGTCTATGACAAATGGTTCAAGTTTTTCGTTGGCAGAATTTTTATCAGAGGCATTAGTTAATGGTTTTGCATCCTTTATGACTAAAGCCATTTTAGTGCCATCAGGCGACCATCGGAAGCTATTTACCCCTTGTAGAACATGGGTGAACTGAACTGCTTCACCGCCTCTCAGGTCTAATGTCCAAACTTGGTTTTCTGTATCTTCAGTCCCTCTTACTCCCAGGAAAGCTAAGTATTTACCATCTGGGCTCCATTGAGGGTTTGAAGCGTCCATGTATACTGCAGTCAACGGTAAAGTTGTTTTACCATCTGTTGATGTCATGTGAATTTGGCTAAATTTCTTATCCTTTTCTTCATCCATGCGTGTTACAACGTATGCAATCCAGTCGCCCTTTGGACTAAGAGCGAGACTATTTACAGTCTTCATTTTCATTATATGGTCTATGGAGAGATTAGTTGAGTTATCTTGCTCTGCATGAGCTAACTGTATATTTAATATACTAAATATTACTAAAAAAAGTCTAAGTGATTTGAATTTATTTAAGATATAAAAGTTTAACATAAATATACTCTTTTTTGTGTAATACTTTCAATGAGTATGTTTTTTACTCATTACAATTCTTTTGTATATAAACCACGTTCGTAAATAATGGCATCGCTGTCAATGGGAATGCGGACAATTCTGCTGTCACCCCGTCGACAGTGCCATATTATCCAAGCCTGTTGGTGCAAGAGGTATTATGACTTATCTAAAGGCATAGAGAGATACCATCCCTGTGATTTCAGTTACTTATAATTCGGTGAGGGTATTAGAATGGCTCCGCAAGCAGGACTCGAACCTGCGACAAGCTGATTAACAGTCAGCTGCTCTACCAACTGAGCTATTGCGGAATAGATCATTCTGGTTAGG
This sequence comes from Hellea sp., assembly GCA_029250925.1. Taxonomy (GTDB): domain Bacteria; phylum Pseudomonadota; class Alphaproteobacteria; order Caulobacterales; family Maricaulaceae; genus Hellea. The sequence goes on along the minus strand of JAQXEH010000052.1, from coordinate 66,123 downwards.
TGCGCCTAATAACAGTATTTTTATTGTGCCGACAAGTGTAATTATTCTATTTTCTGATAAAAATTTATTTTCTTGCTGTTTTGAATTATAATATTACACCTAAATAAGAATAATGGCTGCGAAAGTAAGAGAGAATTATGCGAAAAATTAAGAATTATAAAGATTTTTGGCCTTATTATTTGCGGGAACATAGTTCATCTGCAACTCGTGGCTGGCACTACGTTGGAACGGCTATTGGTTTATTAATTTTGATTTATATCATGTTTACCGGAGCTTTGAAGTTTCTGCCCTTGGTTTTTGTATCGGGTTATTTTTTTGCTTGGATGAGTCATGCAGCAATAGAAAAAAATAAACCTGCAACTTTTACTTACCCTTTATGGTCTTTAATTTCAGATTTTAGAATGTTTTATTGTTTTTTATCTGGTAAAATAAGAGCAGAACTTAAAAAAGCTGGTTTAGATTGATAGCCCGACAGTAGTTATTTAGCCGGTCGAGCTGCCGCCGATAGTGATATTTTCTACATAAAGACTGGGTTGCCCAACACCAACAGGAACTCCCTGACCAGCTTTTCCGCAAACCCCTATTCCCGGGTCGAGTTTTAAGTCGTTACCTATATGTTTGATTTGAGTAAGTACAGTTGGTCCATCGCCTATTAACGTTACGCCCTTCAGTGGTTCCTCTATCTTTCCATTTCTCACTCTGTACGCCTCTGTACATTGAAATACAAATTTTCCGCTGGTTATATCTACCTGGCCTCCGCCAAAATTCGGGGCGTAAATACCATCTTTTAATTCGCTTAGCATCTGTTCTGGTTCGCTTTTGCCTGCAAGCATGAAAGTATTAGTCATGCGCGGCATTGGTGAATGAGCAAAAGACTCTCTTCTCCCATTGCCTGTAGCTTCAACACCAAGAAGTCTTGCATTCATTCTATCTTGCATAAACCCAGTAAGTATACCGTCTTCAATTAAAGTTGTTCTAGATGTAGCTGTGCCTTCATCGTCTATAGAAAGTGAGCCTCTACGACCGGGTAGCGTTCCATCATCAACAATAGTAACCCCTTTGCTAGCAACGCGCTCACCTAACTTACCAGAAAAGGCTGAAGTGCCTTTCCGTATGAAGTCGCCCTCTAGTCCATGTCCCATTGCTTCGTGTAGTAAAACTCCTGGCCACCCTGGGCCTAACAGAACATCCATTTGTCCCGCCGGAGCAGGTACTGATTCTAGGTTCACTTTTGCCCCTCTTAGTGCCTCATGGGCTAGGGGCTTCCAAAATGATGGGTCAATATAAGAATCATACGTTTGTCTTCCGCCGGCACCTGCATATCCATTTTCTCTGCGCCCATTTTTTTCTGCAGTAATGGATATATTTAATCTAACTAATGGCCTAATATCGTTATACCGCTCACCCCCAGAACGCATGATACTGATTGCGCGCCTATTACCACTCATAGTAACCGATACCTGCACTACTGAACTGTCTAATGCACGGCAGTATGCGTCAATTTCCTGCAAAAGCTCGACTTTCAAGGCAAAAACTGGATTATCCGTGGGATCAAAATCATCATAAAGTTTCATATTTGTTCGAGCTGGTGCAGCGGATGTAGTTCCGTCGTATCCATCTTTGACCATTGCCACAGAACTTGCAGCTCTGGATAACGAATTGGATGTTAGGTCAGTACTTTGAGCAAAACCACTCATTTCTCCTGCAACGCAACGTAGTCCAAATCCACGGGATGAGTCGAAGCTCGCATTTTTAAGTCTGCCATCATCGAAAGTTAAGGACTCTGAAACACTACGTTCTACAAATAGTTCCCCATCATCGGCACCTTTTAACACACCATCAATTTGGCGCTGAGCCTCTTCTTGAGTTAGATCACATTCTTCAAACACAAAATCGGACATATTAAACCATTCTTACTATTTTAATTCATAAACTATCTAAGGGGATTAGAATTTTAAACAAGTAATATTCTGCGACAATCCGCGCGGCATTTGCGACTGACATTTGTCTTCATGTAGCTCTATAAAGCATCAACGGAGTAGACTCGGGTCTGCCATCACTCAGGATAAATATAAATCATGCGCCTAGTTCATAATATTACAGCAAGCTTAGCACTTTTATTAATAATGCCAGGTATCGCTTTTGCAAACAAACCCACGGATGGCGGATATTGGTTACAAGATGCGGCTACACCAGTCATGGAAGAGCTTACAAAGCTACATAATTTTGTTTTTTGGATTATACTAGGCATCACTCTCTTCGTGATGGTTATGATGGGCTGGATTATGTTTCGTTTTTCCGCAAAAAGAAATCCAACTGCCTCTAAAACGACCCATCATGTAGGCCTTGAGGTTGCTTGGACAATAGTACCCATTATAATACTGTTAGTCATGGTTGTACCAAGCATGCGTTTGTTGTATTTCCAAGATGCGCTTCCTGAAACAGAGATGACAATTAAAGTAACTGGTAATACTTGGAATTGGGAATATGCCTACCCAGATCACCCAAATGTGGAGTCATTTATTTCAAATCCGCTTGAAAAAGAGGATGCTGGAGACCTATATTTATTAAAGACAGATGCATCTTTAGTCGTTCCTGTGGACACTAAAATCAAAGTCTTAATAACTTCTTCAAACAACTTGCATTCATTTGCCGTGCCGGCATTTGGAATAAAGATGGACGCCGTACCAGGCAGGATAAATGAAACCTGGTTTGAAGTTAACCCCGGAAAAGAAGGAACATATTTCGGTCAGTGCTCTGAATTATGCGGAGTTAACCATTACAAGATGCCTATAGAAATAGAAGTGGTCAGCAAAGAAGATTTTCAATCTTGGGTTGCGAATGACGGAGCATTTACAACAGCTGTCGTTTCATATGACAACGGCTCAATTGTGTTACAGGATTAGGAGTTAGATCATGGCAGGTATTGGATATGACGATCATGACGATGGAAAACCAGGCTTTTTTGCAAGGTGGTTTTATTCAACTAACCACAAAGATATAGGTACGCTATACTTAATATTTGGAATTATATCGGGTATTATAGGCGGTTACTTATCATTCATGATGCGAATGGAGCTTTCTGAGCCAGGCATTCAAATTTTTGAAAACGGTCATGCTTATAACGTTTTCGCATCTATGCATGGCCTAATTATGATTTTTTTCATGGTTATGCCTGCTGTCATAGGCGGATTTGGTAATTGGTTCGTTCCTATTATGATCGGTGCTCCGGACATGGCGTTCCCTAGAATGAACAATCTATCATTTTGGCTTCTTCCTGTGGCGTTAATTTGCTTACTTATAAGCTTCTTTGTGCCAGGCTCTGCCTCTGGAAATGGCTTTGGTGGAGGTTGGGTCATGTACCCCCCGCTTTCAACCAGCGGAGCTCCCGGTCCAGCATTCGACTTTATTATCATAGGCTTGTTGGCTGCTGGTTTTTCTTCAATATTTGGCGCGATCAACTTTATTACGACTATACTAAACATGCGTGCTCCAGGAATGACAATGCATAAGATGCCTTTGTTCGCTTGGTCTGTTTTAGTTACAGCATTTTTGCTGCTGCTCGCACTCCCGGTTCTTGCAGCTTCATTATTCATGTTATTCACTGATAGAATTGATGGAGGCACTGGTTTTTTTGACCCAGCCATGGGCGGTGACCCAGAGATGTTCCAGCATTTATTTTGGTTTTTTGGGCATCCTGAAGTTTATATTATGATTCTTCCAGCATTCGGGATGGTTTCACATGTTGTATCTACGTTTTCAAAAAAACCAATCTTTGGTTACCTAGGTATGGCATACGCTATGGTGGCGATTGGTGTTGTTGGCTTTGTGGTTTGGGCACATCACATGTACACTGTAGGTATGGATGTTGACTTGAAGGCCTACTTTCTAGCAGCAACTCTTGTAATCGCAGTACCAACTGGCGTAAAAATATTTTCTTGGCTTGCAACAATGTGGGGTGGGTCCATATCCTTTTCGATACCGATGCAGTGGGCTTTAGCTTTTATATTTCTGTTTGTACTCGGAGGAGTGACAGGCGTTATGCTTGCTAATGCAGGTGTAGATGTAGCTTTACATGATACTTACTACGTCGTTGCACATTTCCACTATGTATTATCCATGGGAGCTGTTTTTGGAATATTTTGCGGTTTTTATTATTGGTTTGGTAAAATGTCAGGCTACTTGTATAATAAGTGGCTTGCAGCCGCACACTTTTGGTTATTTTTTATCGGCGTAAATGTTATATTCTTCCCGCAGCACTTCCTAGGACTTAATGGAATGCCAAGGAGATATGTTGATTACCCTCAAGAGTTTGAGCTTTGGAATCAGGTTTCATCATTTGGTGCTTACATAACACTCGCAGGAGTAGGTTTTTTCCTGCTGATGCTAGTTGAGGCCTTCATTAGAAAACGCCCTGCTGGCGCTAACTATTGGGGGGATGGTGCTACAACTTTAGAGTGGACACTAAGTTCTCCTCCTCCTTATCATCAGTTTAATACGTTACCTCGTATTGAACAAAACGATGAGCACTAGTGAGAAGTAATATAAATAATATCGATCCGAAGGTCACATTTAACGATGTGGCCTTTAATACATCTGGTATTTCCTTAGCTAGACCCTCTGATTTCTTTGCTCTAATGAAGCCTAGAGTTATGAGTTTGGTTGTATTTACAGCCTGGGCTGGGCTAGTTCTTGCACCTGGAAGTATGCCATTATGGAACGCTTTTGCATCTATTTTATGTATTGCAGCAGGAGCAGGGGCATCAGGAGCACTTAATATGTGGTACGATGCAGATATTGATGCAGAGATGTCTAGAACAAAAAAACGTCCTATCCCCCAGGGTAAAATGCGTCCAAGAGCTGCATTAGGGTTTGGTGTATTGGTTAGTTTGGCTTCTGTTTGGATGCTTTATATCGCATCTAATCTCGTTGCTGCTGCGCTATTGGCATTTACTATTTTCTTTTATTTAGTGATTTATACCATATGGCTCAAACGCAGGACCCCGCAAAATATTGTTATTGGGGGTGCAGCTGGCGCATTTCCGCCAATGATAGGATGGGCAGCTGTAACAGGAGACATATCCTTTAATTCAGTAATACTTTTCTTGCTAATTTTTATTTGGACTCCGCCTCACTTTTGGGCACTAGCACTCTATAAAACAATAGATTATGCTAAAGTTGGAATACCTATGATGCCTAATGTAAAAGGCCCTGTTTCAACACGAAACCAAATTATGATTTATTCTTTAGCGCTTTTTGTAATAGCTACTATTCCGATGTTTTCAGGTCTTGCAGGAGACTTATATGCAATTTGCTCAATACCTTTAAACTTAGCATTTGTTACTTTGGCATTTAAGGTTTGGAGGTCACAGGCAGGAGGAATTCCCAACAAAAATAGTGAGACTTCTCTTTATGCTGTTAAATCGGGAGATAGAGCTGCACGAAATTTATTTGCTTATTCGATTGTATATCTTTTTGCGATATTTGGTGTTTTAGCTGCTGAGGCTTTGCTAGTTTAAGCTAGTTAAATGCTTCTATTATCAATATAACCATCTGTCTTATTTTAAAAAATAGTTACCGGTATATTACACGAAAAAACTATAAAACGAATGGTATTACAGTATGTATGATGCAAACTATCAGAAGCTGTTGTTATAAATTTACCAAACCAGCGACACTACGCCATACGGCATGCTAAATGAGATTGTTGTATTGTGTTGTAAATTACCATGAGAATGTCATATGCGAGAATATAGAGATAAGCCTACGAAATTTCACAAGCCATCCAAAGATGAACTCGATGCTCGTAGAAAGCGAAATGTTGCAATGGCGATTGGGCTAAGTTTATTTATGGTTTTTGTATTTATTACCATGGTTTCTAGTGGAATCATTCCTAATGTCAGCTAATAAGAAGACTCTTGTATACCTAGTAGTCCTAAGCGTTGCGATGCTTGGCTTAGGATTTGCATCAAAACCTCTTTATGATACTTTTTGCCGTATAACTGGTTACGGGGGTACGACTGGCTATTCGGAAGATAATTTATCAGAGATACTTGAACGAAAAGTAAAAGTGAGTTTTGACTCAAATGTAAATGGCCTACCTTGGGATTTTTTACCTGAACAAACTGATATGTCTGTAAAACTCGGCCAAACAGGTTTAGCTTACTACAAGGTAAAAAACATAAGTAATAAACCCATGATTGGTACTGCCACATTTAACGTAACTCCTATAAAGGCTGCGCCTTTTTTTATCAAAACAGAATGTTTCTGTTTCACTGAGCAGCGCGTTGAGCCAGGCGAGGAGATATCGATGCCGGTTATATTTTTTGTTGATCCACAGTTAGACGAGGATCAAAGATTAGCTGATGTAAAAGATATAACCCTCTCGTACACTTTTTTCGATGTAAAAGGTGCAAATGATGACCTAACTGCGGCGCAAGGCCGCGAGCTACTAAACTGATACACTAGACTGTTGCAGGCAGGTCTGACCTTGTTTATAGGGTGATGACAATGAACGTATTCGAATCAAGGATACACTTAAATCAGAGGTATTTATGGCGGGTCATGCTGTTGAACACGATTATCATTTGATACCACCAAGTCCGTGGCCCTTTTTATCTGGGTGTGCTGCATTGGTATGGGGACTTGGTATGGTTACATTCTTTGCTGGACTAGTAGACCGTACAGGCTCGTCCCCAATGGCTGAGTGGTTCTTTGCTAACGGATTAGACACACTGAAGTCATCATTAACAGGAGACGGTTCACTTTCTGGTGGTTGGATAATTCTTTTGGTGGGCTGTCTCTTCGCCGCATATGTTATGTACGGCTGGTGGAAAGATGTTGCTGCTGAATCAGCTGCCGGTGATCATACCCCCGTTGTAGACATTGGCCTTCGCTACGGTATGATTATGTTTATCATGCAGGAAGCAATGTTCTTTGTTGGATGGTTTTGGATGTTCTTTGAATTAGGCCTTTTTCATAAGGTCCGCGCAACTTGGAACCCTGATATTCTTGAAAATGCCGCAGGTTATGCCGATTCTATGGCCCCTGGTGTTACATCAGTAGATGCTTGGCATCTGCCTTTAATGAATACCTTAATTTTGTTGTTATCTGGTACTACTGTTACATGGGCTCACCACGCATTGATGCATAACGATAGAAAAGGGGCTAAATGGGGTCTATTCCTTACAATTGCTTTAGGTATTATTTTTACTTGGTTACAATTAATTGAGTACGCCGAGCTATTTCATCTACGTGAAAGTGGTCATGAAGCTTGGATAGGCAACAATGCTTACGGTTCAGCTTTCTTTATGGCTACAGGTTTTCATGGCTTCCATGTTTTAATAGGTACAATATTTCTGTTTGTGTGTTGGGTACGACTGCTTAAAGGTGGTTTTAAACCTGAGAAACATTTTGGTTTTGAGGCCGCTGCTTGGTACTGGCACTTCGTTGATGTCGTTTGGTTATTTCTTTTTGCTTTTGTATATATTATTTTTGCGATGAACGGAGTTGCTCATTAGCAATGAGGGTTTATCTCCATTTACTACAGGTTTAAGAGGAGCCTGTCCCAAATGTGGTGAAGGTAAAATATTCAAAAAGTTTTTAACTTTCGAAAAAAATTGTCTTGCATGCGGGGAAAGCTTTCCAAATGAGGATGCCGGGGATGGGCCAGCGGTCTTTGTAATATTTATTGTGAGTATATTTATCGTACCTATGGCATTGGGTTTTTCTATGGTCTTAAATGCTCCAATGTGGCTAACCTTTGCTGTATGGATACCAATAATAGTATTTGCTTCTCTATTTTTGCTGAGAGTAATGCGAGGTGTAATATTCAACTTACAATGGAAACATAAAGCTTTGGAAATTAAATCTTCAGAGATAGATCTTTGAGACGAATACACTTTAATCCTATGCCATGGTTAACAGCTATTGTGCTTCTTTTTTTGTTTATTCTTATTAAATTAGGCACATGGCAATACGAACGCCTCAAATGGAAGACTAACTTGCTTGCTGAAGTTGAGAGTGCCGCTGTTTCTGAGCCTTTTTATTCTTTAAAAGAAGTACAGAAAGCTGTTTCTAGTGGGGCACCAGTTGATTTCCGTCGCGTAGTATTAAGAAATACTAGCCAATTCTCTGATGCTCATTTTTTTGTTTTTACATCGGAAAACAGGAACATAAGCTGGCGAGTATTCCGGCCTATCACTGAATCAGAAATTACAGTTTTTTCTAGTTTTGAAACTATAAAAGATGTTGATAAATTAGGTTATATTAACAAAATGCAAGGTAGTGACTTACCAGTTGTCGGTTATATAAGGTTAGCCCGAGAGGTTGTACAAGGTGCGCCACGAAATACCCCATCTGAAAATAGGTGGTTTGGTTTTAACCAGTTACCTAATAGTCATCCATGGGACGAAATAGCCGGCGTTAATGCTGATATGAGTTTTTACATTGATGCAAAGTCAACAGACCTTGATAATGAGTACCTCCCGCCTCTCCGGCCTGATATAAGAAACAATCACTTGGATTACATGCTTACATGGTATAGTTTTGCAATTATTCTGATGATAATATATTTTATTATTCACAATAGGGCAGGCAGATTAAAATTCCATAATGAAAATTGATAAAGATATTACTCTAAAGGGTAATTGGTGTGAGGCATCAGTAACTCTATGCCTCCCAACTAAATATGATTTTAATGAATGGGTTAGTTTGAGAGAAAACAATATAAGTTATTTTAAACCGTGGGAACCAGAGAGAAGTGACCTATATCTATTAGAAAAAACATATTTAAAAAGATTAAGAGGTTATAATAAAATGGTTCGCTCCGGTAAGGCTTTACCCTTTAATGTATTTCGTTCAAAAGATATGCGAATGATAGGTGTTTGTAATATTTTAGATATTCAAAGACACATCTCACAAACTGCAAAAATTGGATACTGGATTGGAGAACGATATGCGGGCTTAAATTTTGGTAAATCAGCTGTATCAGCAGTAACCAATTTCTGCTTAGATGAGTTGTCCTTAAATAGAGTTGAGGCAGCGGTAATGGTCAAAAATACTCCTTCAATTTCTATACTCAAAGCCTTGGGTTACAAAAAAGAGGGCATTTCACGTCAAAAATTGAAAATTAATGGGAAATGGGAGGATCATTATATTTACTCAAGGATTGCTTCAGACACTTTTATCTAAAGATATCTTTAGGTCTAATACATATATAATCACATAATTTTACTATCCAGTCCTTGTAATAGAACTTATTATGAGACTAAATACTAGCTAATTAAAACAGGAGAAAATATGTCTATTCAAAAAGGTGATAAAATTCCCTCAACTAATTTTATGACTATGGGACCCGACGGTCCTGAGCCTATAGACTCAGAAACTCTTTTTAATGGAAAGAGAGTAGCGCTATTTGCTGTACCAGGTGCATTTACACCTACTTGTTCTGCAAAGCATTTACCTGGCTATAAAAACCTAGTCAGTGAATTTAAAGAGAAGGGAATAGACACGATCGCATGTACGTCGGTAAATGATGTTTTTGTGATGGATGCTTGGGGTAAAGATCAAGGCCTTCAAGGAGAAATAATACTTTTGGCGGATGGCAATGGAAGTTTCGCAAAAGCTGTAGGACTTGAATTGGATGGTTCAGGTTTTGGTATGGGTAGTCGCTCTCAAAGATATGCTATGGTAATCAATGACACAATTGTCGAAAACGTTTTTGTTGAAAATGGCGGAGAATTTAAAGTATCAGCAGCAGATTACTTATTGGAAAACCTTTAGTTAAGAGCTACGTTGATTGAGCAGTTAGTTTAACTCAAGAATCTAATCTCTTCGAGCCCTTGTCTAGCCAGCTCATCTGCACGTTCGTTTCCCTCAACGCCGGCATGCCCTTTGACCCAATTCCATTGAATATTTTTTTGCGAATTAAGGTTATCTAAGACTTTCCAAAGGTCAGTATTAACAACCGGCTTTTTATCCGACTTTATCCAATTCTTCTTTTTCCAGCCATGTATCCATTCTGTAATGCCTTTCATAACATAAGTGCTATCAGTCCATAGAATAATTTCACCAGTGTAGGTTTCATTAACTGCTTCGATGGCTTTTATTGCTGCCATCATCTCCATTCGATTATTCGTTGTGTTAGGATCGCCACCCTTGAGTGTCTTTTCTTTGTTTCCGTATTGCAATAAGACTCCCCAGCCTCCAGGACCTGGGTTTCCCGAACATGCACCATCTGTATAAATTGTTAATGTAATTTTATTATTCAACGTTGTGTAACTTTCTTGGCAGGCGAAAAATTACTTTTTCTTTGGTTACCTCGACTTCATTGATTTCAATTTTGTATTTTGATTTTAAAGCTGCGATAACGCCATCGGTTAAATATTCTGGCGCACTTGCCCCTGCAGAAAGACCTATAACATTTGCTTTGTCTACAATTTTCCAATCTATACTATCAGAACTTGAAATTAACATTGAATTCTTAGCACCTGCTTTATCTCCAACTTCGACAAGACGTTTTGAGTTAGAAGAAGACACTGAACCAATTACGAGTAATAAGTCACATTTTTCTGCTATTGCTTTAACTGCTGATTGTCTATTTGTTGTAGCATAGCAAATATCCTCTTTGTATGGCAAAGCAATATCCGGAAAGCGACCTTTTAATATGTCGATTATGTGTGATGTATCGTCAACGGAAAGTGTCGTTTGAGTTACTAAAGCAAGACTTTCATAAGGATCAGATTTAAAACTTAGGGCATCCTGATCAGTTTCAATAAGTGATATATTGCCTTCAGGTAATTGCCCCATGGTTCCAACGACTTCCGGGTGCCCCGAGTGGCCTATTAATAAAATATGATGACCAGATTTTGCATGTTTTTCTGCTTCAACGTGAACCTTTGATACAAGTGGACATGTCGCATCAAGGTAATTCATTTCTCTTGCTTTTGCTTTCCTAGGAACTGATTTAGGGACACCATGTGCAGAGAAAACAACAGGTCTGTCATTGGGGCAATCTTCTAGGCTTTCAACAAAGATAGCACCTAAATTGACTAACCTGTTAACCACATGACGGTTATGAACAATTTCATGTCGTACGTAAACGGGTGCGCCGTATTTTTGTATTGACTTTTCTACTATTTGAATTGCTCGGTCTACACCTGCACAAAAACCTCTCGGAGCTGCTAGAAGCACTTTTTTTGTGGTGCTATTCTCCATGGTAATAATCTCCAAATTACTTGTCATACTTAATCTTCAGCGTTGCAGACGTATTTATATCTGTTATGACCTAGCAGACTCATTCCTATCAAGCTATAGTGGTGACTCTGGATATTTAATAAATTTGGGATAATATAATGCAATTTCCGAAAATAGTAACACTAATATTGTTCTCTATAATAATTATAAGCTTAGGTGGCTGTAGGAGTACGCAAGAAATATTACAGATTGGTGAAGCAGCCGATGCTAATCCTGGGCCCTGTCCCAGAGCTTTTGCTCTTTATGATGCCTCGCGAATTGTTGAGTTTTTAGATGATACTGAGACTTTTTCGAATGTGGGTTTCACAGGTGAATTTCAAAAGGTACGTAGTCTCTGTCGTTATTACGGTGATAAGCCAATAGAAGGCGACCTCGAGATGGATATAAGTTTTGGGCGTGGTCCTGCGTCCGATGCTAAGGCTACAGTTCAGTATGAATACTTCGTGGCTGTAACCCGAAAAAATATTGGAGTAATAAATAAAAAAACTTTTCCTATTCAAGTAAGGTTTCCAGCAGGTACGAATAGAGTGACTGTAACAGAACGTATCAATAAAATAACTATTCCTCGCGCTAAAGCTGGTACATCAGGAGAAAACTTTGAAATTATTGTGGGCTTTGTTTTAACTCCTGAGCAAAGGGAATTTAATACACAAGGAAAACGCTTTCGTGTTTCAGTGGGTCAGGGCTAAGATTTCTCAATGCCATCAATATTAGAGACATTTGACGAATTATTTCGAGAAGCTTTTGTCAATATTGGTTATCCTGAAGAACTAGGGGGCGTGCAAGAAAGTTCACGCGGTAGTGCACCTTATCAATGTAATGGTGCTATGCGTGCGGCAGGCATATCCAAAAAACAAGGAAAACATATTGCCCCAAAAGATGTTGCATTATCAGTAATTGAAAAGCTTCGAGATCATCCGATGATTAATAAGTTAGAAATTGGGGGCCCAGGTTTTATAAATATCTACCCTTCAGTTATTTCTTTACGTGAGCGTGCCTCGGAGCTGCTTCTTGACGAAAATTATGGTATCAAGCAGGAACCACCTTTGTCAGTCATAATCGATTATGGCGGTGCCAATGTAGCGAAACCGATGCATGTTGGACATCTTAGATCTGCAGTAATTGGTGAATCTATTAAAAGAATTTTGAGAGCCCAGGGACATAATGTTATCGGGGATGTGCATATGGGCGATTGGGGTTTGCAGATGGGTCACCTTATATCTGAATTACAAATTGAGCAGCCTAGCCTAACATATTTTGACGAAAATATAGCTTCAGGGTTTCCCGATACATCTCCTGTAACTATGGATGACTTAGCTCGACTTTACCCTCAAGCTAGTGTTGCTGCCAAAAATGATACCGATAGAATGGAATTGTCGAGAATTGCCACTGCTGAATTACAATCGGGTAGGGCAGGATATCGTGCTCTGTTGGAGCACTTTATATCCGTATCAGTGGCTGCACTAAAGGTTGGATATGGGAAGCTTGGAGTGGAATTTGACCTATGGAAAGGCGAAGCGTGCGTTGATCCATTAATTCCAGAAATGATTAAAGAGCTTAAACTGAAGAAGATTACAGAAGAAGACAACGGTGCGCTAATAATAAGAGTTCAAGAAGAAGATGATAAATTAGATATACCGCCTGTAATGCTTTTAGCGAGTTCTGGTGCTGTATTATACCACACTACTGATATGGCCACATTAGTGGACAGAAAAGAAATAAATAATCCAGACCTTATCATTTATGTAGTTGATCAGAGGCAAGCCTTACACTTTGAGCAAGTTTTTCGCGCTGCATCGAAGGCGGGCTGGTTTCATCCTGATCAACTTTATCATGTGGGTTTTGGTACTATGAATGGTAAAGACGGGAAACCATTTAAAACTCGAGAAGGAGGTGTTTTGCGTTTGGAGGACCTTTTGGATATTATGAATACTTCCGCGAAAAATAGATTAGAAGAGTCTGGTATAGGTATAAGCTTTGATAGTAAGGAAAGATCAGAAATTGCACGAAAAGTTGGATTAGCGGCTTTAAAATTTGCAGACTTACAGAACCAACGTCTAACTAATTATACATTTGATCCCGTACGTTTCACATCGTTTGAGGGCAAAACAGGGCCTTATTTACTCTACGCAGTCGTGCGCATTAAATCCATACTTAGAAAGGCTGTATCCGCGAGTATTGATTTTGATGATAAAAATATCGAGCTATCCCACAGTTCGGAAAAAGAGCTACTAATAGCATTAGATGCTTTTGGAAGATCAACGTCAAGTGCGGCGTCTAAGTATTTACCGCATATACTATGCGACCACGTTTATAGAGTAGCACAGGCATTTTCTAGGTTTTATGCTGAGTGTCCAATACTATCCGAAGACACCCCAAGATATCTTCAGAGCTCAAGGTTGTCATTAGCTAAATTAACACTTCTGCAATTGGAGAAGGGTTTATATATGCTCGGTATTGAAGCTCCAGAGCGCATGTAAACAATACCGTTGCACTTAAAAAATATTTATTGACATATAATTCCTCAGGTATAATACGAACTCAACAATTACAAGCGGGAGAGTGCGAATCAACCCGCCACCGAAGGAGCAACCGCCACCGGAAACTCTCAGGTAAAACGGACCGCTTGTTGTTTAAAACGCTGGAAAGTGAAGGTTAGAGTAATCTTCCACCGACGGAGTAAGCTTTTGCTAAGATTAGCATTAAGTGAATCTCTCAGGTTTCAAAGACAGCGGGTGGCACAAAACGCGGAAGTGTAGTTGTGCCTGATAATAATTTATTAAAAACTAAACTTTACGATATTCATCTATCTAATAACGCTGTTATGGTACCCTTCGCAGGCTACAATATGCCCCTTCACTATGACTTAGGCATATTAAAGGAGCACTTACATACCCGCTCAAAGGCGGGATTGTTTGATGTTTCGCACATGGGGCAGTGTTTTCTATATTCGGACGACTTGAGTTTTTTAAGTATTGCAAAGGCTTTAGAAACTTTAATTCCTGCTGAAATTTCAAATTTGGAACCTGGAAAACAAAAGTACTCGCAGCTTTTAAATTCGGATGGAGGCATCATAGATGATTTGATGATTGGTCGTCTTGGGTTTGAAGGGCAAGAACATAAACTATATTTGGTAGTTAATGCAGGTAAGAAACTAGAAGACTTTGAATATATTAAGAAAAATTTGCCAGAGGGGATTAATATTGATATCGCGGATGACTCTCTATCCTTGATATCCCTTCAAGGCCCTAAGGCATCTGAGATTCTTACGAGACTTAATTCATCAATTGCTGATTTATTATTTATGTCATCAGTTGATGTTCCATTAACACCAAATATCTGGGGTCACGTTTCTCGGTCTGGATACACAGGTGAGGATGGATTTGAGATTTCAGTAAAAAATAGCGATGTACGCTCTTTAGTAAATATACTTTTGCAAAATGAAGATGTTCAAATGATTGGGCTTGGTGCGCGTGATAGTTTGCGACTTGAGGCTGGGCTTTGTCTTTACGGTCAAGATATCAATGAAAATGTCTCGCCTATTGAGGCGGGACTTATATGGTCAATTCAAAAGAACAGAAGATTACCAAACATGCAATACAAAGGCGTGAAAAGAATTACTGCTGATATTGAGAATGTGAACTCCAAAAGACTAGTTGGCATTAGACCTGAAGGCAAGGTTCCTGCACGCGCAGGTACAGAAATACATGACGCTGAAGGCAATCAAATTGGACTAGTAACAAGTGGCGGTTATAGTCCTACCTTAGGTTGCCCAATTGCAATGGGTTATGTGAATGGTAAATTTAAAAAAGTGGGTACTCGCATAAATCTTGTAATCCGTAACAAATCTATGCCTGCTAGTGTGGTTAAAATGCCATTTGTAAGTACTAAATATTATAGGGGATAAAACATGTCAGTTTATTATACAAAAGATCATGAATGGATAAGGGTTAGCCAGAATGTAGGCGTTATTGGAATTTCTTCCCATGCAGCTACCCAACTTGGGGATGTTGTTTATGTAGAACTCCCAGAGTTAGGGAAGAAGCTAATAAAAGGTGAGGAACTTGCTGTAGTCGAGTCTGTTAAGGCTGCTTCTGAAGTATACAGTCCTGTCGCGGGGGAAGTTCTGAGTGTGAATGAAACACTAGAAGATCAACCTCAAACAGTAAATGAATCTCCAGATGATGGTGGATGGTTTGTAAAAATATCCATATCTGACCTGAATGATTTAGAGAGTTTAATGAGTCAAGACGAATACAGCGCCTACTGTATTGCAAGTTAAATTTACTTATTAACTCTAAATATCTAAAAAATTTTTAAACTATACATTTACGGAAAATTATATGCGTTATCTACCTTTGGACAATGAAGATCGAGCAGAGATGTTAGAGGTCATAGGTGTTAGAAATGTAGAAGATTTGTTTGGATGTGTTCCTAAAGAGGCACGTTTATCTGAATTAATAGACCTCCCTTATCATCAGCCTGAGTCAGAGGTTGAAAAACATATGACAAAATTATCAAATAAGTCTATTTCTGCTTCTTCAGTTCCATTTTTTTGTGGTGCAGGAGCTTATAAGCATCATGTTCCATCATCTGTTGACCATTTAATTCAAAGGTCAGAGTTTTTAACCGCATATACGCCTTATCAACCCGAAATAAGCCAAGGTACACTTCAGGTGCTATTCGAGTTTCAGTCGCAAGTTGCAATCTTAACTGGAATGGAAGTTGCAAATGCTTCTATGTATGATGGCTCAACTGCTTGCGCTGAGGCGGTAGTAATGGCGAAGAGAGTCACGCGTAAACATAAAGCAATAATTGCTCCGGGTCTGCATCCACATTACTCTTTAGCTACTGACACTCTCGCATCATCAGTTGGCGTTGATGTCTGTATTTTAGAACAAAAGATTTCTTCTGATTATAAAGTATTGGACTTAATTGATGATGAAACTGCATGTGTTGTTGTCCAGTCGCCAAATGTATTTGGAGAAATTGTTGATTTAACCCCAATTGCAGAAAAGGCTCATCTGCATAAGGCTTTATTGATTGCTGTTTTCACAGAACCGGTTGCTTTAGGACTTATAAAATCACCAGGAGAGCAGGGAGCTGACATTGTTGTAGGCGAAGGACAGGGAATAGGCGTTGGCCTCAATTTTGGAGGGCCGCACGTGGGTTTATTTGCGTGTAACAAGAAACATGTACGCCAGATGCCAGGAAGAATTTGCGGCGAAACTATTGATGCCGCCGGGAATAGAGCCTTTGTACTAACCTTGTCTACCCGTGAGCAGCATATTAGAAGAGATAAGGCTACTTCAAATATATGTACAAACAGTGGTTTGTGTTGTTTGGCCTTCTCAATTCATATGAGTTTATTGGGTGGGGATGGATTACGTAAGCTAGCCATCTTAAATCATGAGAGTGCCAGCTTATTAGCTACAAGAATTGATAAAATAAAAGGTGCAAAAGTATTAAATAATACTTTTTTTAACGAATTTACAGTCAAGCTTGATAAAAATGCTAAAGATGTTGTTCATTCGCTTGCTAATAAGAATATTTTGGGGGGTGTTCCATTTTCCCGCTTAAGTAAAGCTGGACCAAAAGATATATTGCTAATTTGCGCAACAGAAATTGTTGATGAGCATGACATTGAGTCACTCTGTAAAGCACTCGAGGAAGAATTACGATGAGCATGAACAACCAAGGTAGGGTAACTGCACCGAAGGCAATAACCAGCGTTGCATCTGAAAGCTTTTCGGGTAATAAGGCATTAGATCAAGCCACGAAATTAATATTTGAAACGGGTAGCTTTAATAAAACAGGAATTGATTTTCCTGAACCTAAAGGCATAAAGTATCGCCTTGGTGGTCTGGAGCAAACAAAAAATATTGAACTTCCAGGGCTCTCTGAACCTGAAACTCTTCGACATTATGTAAGGTTATCTCAAAAAAACTATGCCATTGATTTAGGTGTTTATCCACTTGGATCTTGTACTATGAAGCACAATCCAAGGTTAAATGAAAAAGTTGCGAGATTACCAGGTTTTTCAGATGTGCATCCATTGCAACCAATCGGAACAGTACAAGGTGCTCTTGAGCTTATGTATGAGTTGTCGAATTGGTTAACAAAGCTATGTAATATGCCCGCGGTAGCGCTTACGCCTAAGGCTGGAGCGCATGGCGAACTTTGTGGTATGATGACAATTCGTGCTCGCTTAGATGCAGATGGAAATAGTCATAAACGAAGAGTTTTTGTTCCAGAAAGTGCGCATGGTACAAATCCTGCCACTGCGGTACAGTGTGGATTTTTTGTGGATGAACTTCCAGCTAATGACAAGGGCTGCATTGATATGGATGTCCTGCGTTTAAAGATAAGTGATTTAGGAAGTGATAATGATATAGCAGGGATCATGTTAACCAATCCAAATACATGTGGTTTATTTGAAAGTGATATAATCGAAATTTCCGAACTCATTCACACCGCAGGTGGATACTTTTATTGTGACGGTGCCAATTTTAATGCCTTGGTGGGTCGTGTTAGGCCAGGGGACTTAGGTGTAGATGCTATGCATATAAATCTTCATAAAACATTTTCAACTCCACATGGCGGCGGCGGTCCTGGGTCGGGGCCAACTGTTTTATCGGATGCTCTAAAAGATTACGCGCCAGTACCTTATGTGGTCAAAGATAAAAGTGGTCGTTTTGACTTAATAGAAGATATTAATGATATTAGTATGGGAAGATTATGTGCATTTCATGGTCAAATGGGTATGTATACAAGGGCACTATCATATATGATGAGTCATGGTTCAGATGGATTAAAGCAAGCAACCGAAGATGCGGTGCTTAATGCTAACTATATATTAGCATCACTATCTGATTTAATGACACTGGCTTACCCTGGCCACTGTATGCATGAAGTCTTATTTGATGATACATTCCTCGAAAACACAGGAGTTGATACGCTAGATTTTGCAAAAGCTATGATAGACGAGGGTTATCACCCAATGACTATGTATTTTCCTTTAGTCGTACATGGCGCAATGTTGATAGAACCGACGGAAAGTGAGTCAAAATACGAGCTCGATAGATTTATAGCTACTATGCGAGGGTTGGCTAATAGGGCTAAAAGTGGAGATATAAAAAGCTTTAAAGCCGCTCCACAACACTCTCCTACTAAGAGGGTTGATGAAACGTTAGCTGCAAGAAAGCCTGTTCTGAGGTATGGATCTTAGGCTATTTATTATTTATTTTGAGATTTTATCTAATTCAGAAATTCCGGTTTTTATTAAATCGTCATGGTCTACAATATTGCCTGATCTCAGGATTTTTTCTACGGCCGAAATTGCGGTGTCTGCGGCTTTCAGTTTTACATCACGCATGGCCTGAGCTTCTGCTGCTTTGATTTTTGCTTCGGCTTGTTCTTCTCTACGCTTAAGCCTTTCCTCGAATTCTTTTCGGGCAGCTTTTGCCATATTCTCTGCATCTTTACGAGCCTGTTTGATTATATTTTTAGCTTGGTTTTCAGCCTCTTTTTGCCTATTTTTATAAGACGCCAGTAACTGCTGTGCTTCTTCTCGCAGCAAACTAGCTTGTTTAAGCTCATCCCTAATCTTCTCTGATCTAGCATCCAGAGATGCAGCAATTTTTTTATGAATCCCGGCGTAACCTAAGAGGAAAAGAAAAATTAAAACAGCTAAGAATACCCATATCGTAGGGCTGTTAAGGGCAAAATCAAAATGCATAACTTTTAGCTTTCCTTAATGGCTTTTTTAACGTCCGCTATCTTTATTTTACTGCCTGTTAATGACTCGACCGCGGTTTGCGCAACATCAGAAGCGACTATTTCTAGATTTTTCATAGCATTATTACGAATTGATTTTATATGATCCTCCGCAGCTTTTGCTTTGATGCTAGCCTTTTGATTTTCTGCATCCATTTCAAGTTTTAGCTCAGCGTCAACTGCTTGGCGAGTTGTTTCAGCTACTCTGTTAGATTTGGCTCTGGCTAGCGCTAGGCTTTCTGTATAGGATGTTTCTGCTTCTTGTGCCAGTCTCTGCATCCGTTCAGCGTTTTCTATGTCGTCTGAAATTTTTGCTGATCTTTCCTCTATTGCCCAAGATAGCTTGGGTAAGAATATTTTTGAGAGCAAAAAGTATAAGATAAAAAAGCTTACCAAAAGCCAAAATATTTGACTAGGAAAGTAAGTAGGGTCAAAGGGAGGAAACGGTGTTTCCTCCACATGCTCTCCACTATGAACATTTTTTGATCCAGTGGGAGCAAGGTTTAACCCAATCAATGTTATCGCATTAAGCATAGCGACGCCTTTGTTGGTTCAGTTTTACTAGAGTACAAACATCAATATGAGTGCAACTGCGAATGAGAATATCCCAAGGGCCTCAGTAACAGCAAATCCAAAAATAAGATTTGAAAACTGACCCGGAGCTGCTGATGGGTTTCTTAATGCCCCTGACAAGTATTGGCCAAAAAGGTTGCCTACTCCGATACCGGCACCAGCCATACCTAAACAAGCAAGGCCTGCGCCGATGTATTTTGCTGCTTCTGCTTCCATGATAATCTCCTATAGAAAAGCGTTAAATTGCAGTTAATGATGTCCTGGATGCAGTGCGTCAGATAAATAAACGCATGTAAGCAGGGCGAAAACGTATGCTTGCACAAATGCAACCAGAAATTCTAGTGGTGTGAGAGCTAAGGTCATTGCGTATGGAATGATTGCTCCTAATGCTCCTGGAAAAAATCCTAAGCCTGTGACCATCATGATAGAAAATCCAGCGAATAGTTTCAACAAGATATGTCCAGCAAACATGTTTGCCCATAACCGAACGGACAAGCTAATTGGTCTTGAAACAAATGATATTATCTCTAGAATTGAAACAAAAGGTAATATTGCCATTGGAATACCTGAAGGCCAAAATAATTTTAGAAATTTAAAACCATTCTTAAATACGCCGTATCCAATTACCAAGCTCATAACCATCATTGCAAGTGTAAATGTAACTATTATGTGACTCGTGGTTGTGAAGAAAAATGGGATCATTCCTAGTAGATTTGCAAAAAGTATGAATATGAATAAAGTGAAGACGAATGGAAAAAACCGTAGACCTTCTTTTCCAGCAGCAGATTTTACCATGTTTGCTACGAACTCGTAAGAGATTTCTGCGATTGATTGAGCTCTTCCGGGGACTAGAGATTTTTTACTTGATAACAAAAGCCAAAGCGATATCGATACTACTGCTACTACCATCATTAAGGAAGAGTTGGTAAAGCTAATGTCGTACTTTCCAATACTAAGTTCCAACAATTTGTGGATCTCGAACTGAGCAATAGGGTCTAGACCTGCAGCGATCATTTGTCTTTCCTCTTTGGTTCTAATAGGTCAGAGCTATTAGATACCATCCATTCCTTCTTTTGCAGCACGTACAACATTTAAGACGCCTGCACCAAACCCAAAAATTAAACCCGCTAACAATCCCCACGGTGTAGTTCCGATGAATTTATCAGCTAAATAGCCAAAGAAAACACCAACTAACACAGCAGCGGAAAACTCGCTTGCATACTTCAAGCCTGCTGCCATACCAGAACTTTTATCGTCAACCTCATGTTTTTTGTTATCCATTTTTAAAGCATTAAGTTTGTTATTAAAAACTTTAAGTGGATCTTCTTTGGTCTCTTGAGATATTCCGTTTTTCTTGGTCATGGTTGCTTACTCGTACTTCAACAGAATCTAGATTAAACCCCACTGAAGCGGGCGGAACCTACCCACTGAACAAGTATAAGTCAACAGAGATACCCTTAGTCTAAGTAACTGATTTAATTGAAAATAAACTTAATTGTTGTAAGTGCGACAATCTGTACAGAATTATTCTTCTTCGACTAGCTTTTTTGCATCTCTAAGTTCCATTGATAAAAGTTGAGATACACCCTGTTCTGCCATGGTAACTCCAAAAAGCCTATCCATTCGGCTCATTGTAACGGCATTGTGTGTTATTGCTATAAACTTAGTTTTTGTTTGTTTTGTCATTTCGTCGAGAAGATTGCAGTACCTTGAGACATTAGCGTCATCCAATGGGGCATCAACTTCATCTAATACGCAAATCGGAGCTGGATTTGATAAAAAAACTGCAAAAATTAAGGCAGTAGCTGTCAAGGCTTGCTCTCCACCAGACATTAGAGACATTGAACCCAGTTTTTTTCCAGGCGGACTAACCATTACTTCAAGTCCAGCTTCTAACGGATCATCGGACTCTGTCAGTGCTAGTGAGGCTTCCCCGCCGCCAAAAAGAGTTTTAAATAACTTGCTGAAATGTTCATTTACAATATCAAATGCTTTGAGAAGCCGTTCCCTACCTTCTGCATTTAATTCGTTAATACCTTCTCTTAGACGATTTATCGCTGACTGTAAGTCTAAACGTTCTTTATTTAATTGATCAAATTTATCTTTTTGCTCATTGGCCTCCTCATCAGCACGTAAATTTACACCACCCATTTTTTCGCGCTCATTTGTAAGTCTGTCTATTTTGCGTTCAATATCAAATTCAGAAAGAGAACTTTCTGCTTTAAGGTTTATCAGATGCGTCGGTAGCTCCTCCGGACTACACTGAAGAGCTTCGTTTATACGAGCTCGAGTTTCTGTTACTTTTTCTTTAGCTGCCACCTCATGCGCCAATGCCGATGCTCTCGCCTCGCGGGCTTCACTTGCCTTAACTTCTAACGATCTAGCTGTCCTATCAGTTACTTGAAACTCTTCTTCCGCCTTTGCTAGAGAGTCTGCTGAATTAGAACGTCTTTTTTCAGCTTTATCTAATTTTTTAAAAAGCTCATTTCTTCTATCACTAAATTCATCTGGATTATTTAAAGCTCTACTGAGAATGAGTTCAACTGCGTTTTGCCGTTCCTCTAATGTAATTACTCGAGTGGCCGCTGTTTCAGAGCGAACTTTCCAATTTGATCTCTCCTCTACAACAGATTTAAGCCTCAGAGACCTAGCTTCTATTTCATTTTTTAAGCCTTGATAAAGTCCGCTTTTTTCGTCTGCAATAGATCTTGCATTATTAAGTTTTATGGATATGTCATTCTGTATTGTGGAAAGGTCTTCAACTTTTGATAGGTTTGCATGAAGTTCAACCAGTGGTTTATATTGTGCATTTAATTTTGATATCTCACTATTAACTTGATCTTTGCGTTCAACGAGAGACTGCTTTTTTATGAGCTGAGCGGATAAGTCTGCTTCATACTTTACTTTAGCTAATTGAGCAGCTCTTTCACGTTTTTCTAGCTCAGGAATAACTTTTTTAGCTGACCTAGCCTTATCTAAGGCTAATGATAAGTCATTTTTTAGTTTTTCAAAATTAGATTGATGAGTATCAACTTCTGACTCAGTTAGGGTAATTTCTTCTACTATTTCATTTATTCTTGCTTGTTGTTTAAGTTTAACTGCTGCGGAAGTTTCTGTTCCTGCTGTTATTTCAAATCCATCCCAACGAGCCACATGCCCTTCAACTGTTACCAAACATTGCCCAGGTTTTAGAGTACTAGCTAGTGAAACTATTTGTTTGAAATCAACCACGCCTATTTGAGACATTCTAGCATGCAGTTCAAGGGGGGCTTTAACAAATTTAGCTATTGATTCTACACCTGGCGGCAAAGGTTGAGATGGCGTAGGCGCGCCAGACCACCTTAGTTTTGCTTCTTTATCAATTGCTGCATCTAAATCTTCTCCCATCGACGCTGCAATTGCTAACTCATAACCCTTTTTAACTTCAAGCATTGACAGGGCGGGAGTCCAATTTGAGTCGTACACTCGTGTGATAACTTTTTTTAGAGCTGATTTTTCTGCCACAAGAGCAGATAGGACATTTTGAGATTTTTGAAATATTTCCCGAGCAAGATTCCACTTATTTTCAATGCTCTGCTTTTTTTCCGTACTGCTTAACTCATTTTCTCTTGCAATTTCGAGATCAATGAGTGCTTGTTTTGCTTCAGCTGAAAAAAGATTTTCATTAGAATTTTTTTCTATTTTAATATCATCTAATTTATTATTAATTGTTTCGTCTTCTTCTCGAAGTACTTTGAGACGCCCCTCTATTTGTAGCTTTTCTTTGTTAATTGATTCATTTCTTGCAATTTGGTCTGCAATTTTTCGAGTGTATTCATTAAATTCGTTCTCTAAATTTGACCTTTTTGATATTGCTGACTCTGCGTTTTGAGCTGCTTTTTGTAATGCTAAACTTATATCTTCAGCCGCGTTTAATTTTTCAAACTCACTATCAAGTCTTGCCTTTGCAATCGATGCATCCTCTACAATGCCTTTCTCTCGATTTAGATCTGTTTTTAGTTGCTCCTTTTGTGTTTCAAGTTTGCGCAATTCTGTTTTGGCGGCATACTCCTCATTCTCCAGTGATTCTTTTGAGGCATTCAGCCTTCCTAAAACCGCTGCGGCTATTATTTGTTCCTCTCTCTTGGGCTCGAGCGAAATACGCAGTTTTTCTGTTATGTTCTGGGCGTTTACAGCTTTTAATGTTGTATCAGAAACTAATTCTTCACATTTTTTTACTTTATCTATGGAATTCTCTTGCCCCTCAAGAGCTGCTGACCACCTAATAAGCCACAATAGAGCTTTGTATTCATGTATTTCTCCTGCTAGTCGTTTATACCTGGCCGCCTGTCGTGATTGCCGCTTTAATGATAGAAGTTGACTTTCTATTTGTCCCAAGATTACATCAAGCCTCGATAAATTAGTTTCTGCAGCTTTAAGCCTAAGTTCAGCCTCGTGCCTTCGTGAATAAAGTCCTGATATGCCGGCAGCTTCTTCTAAAATACGACGTCTGTTAGATGGTTTTGCCGAAATTAACTCATTAATTTGTCCTTGTCTGACTAAAGCTGGGGAATTAGCCCCTGTACTAGCATCAGCAAATAAGAGCTGTACATCTTTGGCCCTAACTGTTCGATTATTAACTTTGAAGGCGGAGCCTTTACCTTTTGTGATTATTCTTGTAATTTCAAGTGTATCATTGTCGTTAAAAATAGAGGGTGCAATTCGCGAACTATTATCAATTGTTAGGGTTACATGTGCTTGATTGCGGCCAGGCCTTTGTTTGGTGCCAGAAAAAATAACATCTTCCATTGCAGTGCCGCGCATGGCTTTTGCTGAGTTAGCTCCCATAACCCATCTTATTGCTTCAAGTAAATTGGATTTCCCGCAACCATTGGGGCCGACAATTCCAGTTAGGCCGGGCTTTATAACAAAATCAGTTGGCTCAACAAAAGACTTGAAACCTGTTAACTTAATTTGATTAAATACGAGGGAGCCCATAAGGATTAACCACTAACCACCTCTATTGAAGTTATATCTGTAGTAACTTTTTCTTCAATTTTTGTTACATTCAATATCGGTGTAATTACTTCTTCAATGGAATCTAGGGTGAAAACTTTTTCTTGTTTGCCGTTTATTATGAACGTAGGAGTCGCGTTAATCCCCATGTCTTTTCCTGATTGCATTTTTTCGCGATATTCAGATCTTAGTTCTTGGTTCTGCATACACTCTACAAACTTATCTTCCGATAATCCTGCAGACTTTGCGATACCAATGTATGCTTCACGTGCTTTACCTTCTGATCCCATCTTAAATATTTGTTGCTGGCGTTTGAATTGCAGTGCAATATTTTTGAAGTAATTTTCATCTGGGGCGCAAAGTGCTATCATAAATCCAGCATCTGCATATTCTGGAACTCCTGTGATAAATTCTCGAAAGACATATCTCACCTTACCTGTGTCCACATATTTACTTTTAAGTTCTGGGTATACTTGGTTATGCCAATTGGCACATGCACCGCAAGCTACTGACGCATATTCAACAATGGTGACTGGTGCATCTTTTGAACCTGTGATGTGGTCATTTTTTATTAAATATGGAGAGGCACCTAAGTTTACTTCAGCAACTTCTGATGACTTTAAAGCCTTATTATCACTACACCCGGAAGCAATGAGCGGGAGAAAGCATACAAATGCCGTAAATAATAACGAATCGATATTTTTATTTTTAACCATTCTTAATTTTCGCATTTTTTGAGAAGATAGCAAGGGCTTCACTAGGTATTTGTGGGTATCTTATTGCGGTGCGTTAGTGTGTCGTCTAGATAAAGTTTCGTAATGGAGGCATTCGTGGAATATGAAAAAAAATACAGTTGATTTTGGTTATGAAGAGATACCTGTTGAAGAAAAGAAAGAACGAGTAAAAAACGTTTTTAATTCCGTTGCAGGAAAATACGATTTAATGAATGATGCAATGTCATTTGGCATACATCGCTTGTGGAAAAATCTAACTATTACAAAAATAAACCCTCAGCCAGGTGAGATACTGATTGATGTAGCCGGAGGTACAGGTGATTTAGCACGAAGGTTCTTAAAGCGTGCTGAGGCGGTTAGAGTCCGTCGCGGAGGAAGCTCTGCAATAGCGTATATATGTGATATAAATGATCAAATGTTGTTAGCCGGCATTGATCAAACAAAAGATAAAGATAATCTTTCACGTGTTTGCGGAGACGCACAAAAACTTCCATTTCCCGACAACTATGCTGACGCTCTCACAATTGCTTTTGGTATAAGAAATGTTACGGACAGGCAGTCCGCTCTGAAGCAATTTTTTAGAGTCTTGAAACCAGGTGGAAGAATGTTCGTGCTCGAGTTCTCAACACCTAAAGATAAAAATCTACGCAAGATTTATGACTCTTATTCTTTCAGCTTTATACCTAAAATTGGTAACTTGCTTGCGGGTGACGCTGAAAGTTATCAATACTTAGTTGAATCTATACGTAAGTTTCCAAAACAAAATGAATTTTCTAATATGATTGTGGAATCTGGGTTTTCAAACGTTTCCTACAGAGATTTTTCTGGAGGTATTGCAACTTTATATTGGGGTTGGAAGATTTAACGTCTGCGTGCTTTCCTGGCTGCATACTTAGCATCTCTACGAGCCTTTGATGCACGCTCCATTTCTACTTTTGCTTTTTGAGCTGCCTCTTGAGCTAATTTATTTTTTCTGTCTTTTTCAGCTTTTTCTATTGCTAATTTTTCTATCTTTAATTTACGTGCAGCTTCTTTTTCAGTTTCCCGTTTCGCTCTTTGTTCGTTGCGAATAGCTCTTTCTTTCAAAAGTTTTTCTTTTTGCTCGGGATCTAGTTGTTTTTCTTTGGCTCGCTTTAGCATAGCTAATTTAGCTTGCTTTTGTTCTTTAAGGCGATCGTTAAAATTTTGCCCTGGTAAACTCATGAAAAATCCTTGCTATTATAACTGCACGAAAAAGCGCGCCACTGAGGCGCGCTATATCGCGTTAAATTAATAAAAAATCAAGTGTCTGATTTTTATTTTATTTAACATCTAAAATTGCATAGATGCTGTATACTTCTTAAAAGCGTCCTGAGACAGTGAAGCGTGCGTTGAGTGGAGCTCCAACTGTAGCCTGATGAGTGCTGTGCGATGATGGGAAGTATAACGTATCTGTTAGGTTTTCAACATTGATTTGAACACGAACAGAATCATTCACATCATAATAAGCTGCAGCGTCAAAACGGGTGAAGGAGGGAAGGAAGGTTGCGCTTCCATTACCTGTCAGTGCCTCGCCTTGATGAGTAGCACCCAGGCCAAAGCCAAATTGGTCTGTGACTTTATAATTACTCCAAATTGAGAATGTATTCTTGGGTAATTCACGTGGTGTAACTCCGCCATCAGACGTTTCGCCGGTGAGATTTGCATAACCTGCCCGAACATAAAGACGGTCTGTGACTTCACCTTCGAGTTGAAGCTCAAAGCCATCAACTGACAATCCTTGCACGTCGGTTTCGTCTGCATTTACATCTGCACGTGTTGCACGCGTTGATTCATTTTTAAAAACTGCCGCTGTAAAGCTAAGGCCGTCTACCAAGTCCCACTTAAGACCCCCTTCTAGATTTTCAAATTCGTCAGGTGAGAGAATGTCACTTTGAACACTTCCAGGAGAAGATCTTCTGAGGCCTGCGAATTGTCCTCCTGTACGAGGTAGGAAGCTTTGGCTATAGCTACCGTAAACAGAGATGTTTTTTTGGGGCTTAAAAACCAGACCCGCACGCGGTGAAAACTTTTCATCTCTACGCGATAAGCCATTATCATTACGTCCAATATCATCTGTTGACATGTCAAAGCTATCAAACCGTCCGCCCAGAATAATATCAAAGTTATTAGAAATTGCTATTTCGTCTTGGATGAAAGCAGAGAAGACTTTAATATCTGACTCTGTTTGGTCATTGAGGTCAGTGAATGCAACAGTAAATACGTTGCCGTCAGCATCTACGCCAGAACCGCCAGAGAGATTTAAAGGACGCGCGATAATAAAATCTTCACGGTCATCGCCTATGCCATCAGCCCCAAATGGAAACTCTGGATTGAAACGATCATTGTTGTTTGATGTGCCCCGGTATTCTAGTCCTGTCACGATTGTGTGCTCAATACCGCCCATAGCGAATTCACCAATAAGGTTACCAGAGATGTTAAAGCTCTTACGCTGAGTTGTATCGACATAACCATCGAGACGAACTATACCACTTGTCCTGTCAGCCGTTAAAGAGCGCAGGTCTTGTGCATAGAAGTTTTGATAGAGCTTATCAAAGTCACTATAAGTTGCGTTAAAGACACCTTTGAAGTTGTCAGAAAAGTCTTGTGTCAATGTTGCGCGTAAGATGTGAGCCTGAACTTCAGCTTTATTTAGTTCTGCGTCACCAAAAACAATGTCTTCAAAAGCTTCAACGGGCCGGAAGTCGCCGCCGGCTAAATCATTAATTGGAATACCGCGGTCAATGAAACGTTCATTGTCGATATATTCATAAGACACATCGATTGTGGACGAAGGGCTCAGTTCAAAACGCGCTGTTGGGTTAAATGCAATTCGGTCGCCATCATAAAAATCACGGTGGTTATTCATGCTCTCATACATAGCATTGATACGAAATGCTGAAGTATCGCTAGCTGTAAAGTTACTATCGATTTCGACTCCAAAGGCACCAAATGTATCGATGGCTGCCTTGTAACCTGTAAACTGTTCTCCAATTTGACCTTTTTTTGTGACGCGATTAACGAGCCCACCTGTTCCGCCGCGACCGAAGAGGAGCGCATTGGCGCCGCGTAGAATTTCAACTTGGTCTATATTGTAAAGACCGCGATAATATTGAACATCATCTCGCACACCGTCGACGAAGAAGTCCGCTGTTGAACGAACACCTCGGAAAACGACTGAATCACGATGACCTTCGCCCTGAGAATTGGTGACGCCTGGGATATAATTGATGATGTCTCCGACACTATCAAAACCTTGGTTTGTGATTTGATCGGCTGTTACAATGGTAAGCGATTGCGGGACGTCGATGATAGGCGTTGGGCTTTTAAGCGCATTAACTTGATCTGAAAACAAGTATTTTCCGGTTACTACAATTTCTTCAACCTGGTTAGATCCCGTATCAGTCTGGGCGACTGCTATTGAGCTTGAAAGCACTGATAAACTTACCCCAATTAGTAGTTTGCGACAAGTTTTAGTATTTGATCTGATAATCATTTTATTTTCCTCATTGCGAATAATTCTCATTAGCAGAGAGCTGCATAGTGCAATTGAGAATTATTCGCAAGAGGAAATTTAATTTTATTTTATAAAAAAACCCGTCTAGGCAACGGGTTTGTATAGTTTATGATAATTTTAGCAATTATTTAATTTCTGGGCGTATTATTTCACCCTTTAAGTTTGAATATACTTCAGATGCATTGAATGCATTTTCTTTATCCTTTGGTTTATTACCTTCGCCAAACACCACCTCTGCAGTTGCCTTGTATTTTATTATTTCGCGTATTTCGATATCATCAAAAAATGGATCGTATCTAAAGGCGGATCCGTATCCAAATCCTCTGTGTCCAAACCTTGCTCTTCCATATAACCTGGCAGATGAGAAGCCTCCGAAACTAGAGTATGGGTATCTCTGGCTCCAACCAAAATTTGGGCTAAAAAAACTGTACCCAAAATATGGGTCATAGATACTAGAGTTTGAACTAGTTGTTGTCCTTATACGCTTTTTTTCTTCAACATCTCTTTTTACCAGTATGAAGTGATCGAAATTCTTTTCCAATGCAATTTCAGCTGCTCTAAAGAGAAGATAGTTTTCTACTGTTTCACGGTCAGTTAGAGAATTTCCTCCAAACGTTATTCTTACCCTATCTTTTTCGATGTTTGTTTGACTAAAGCCGTCATAAGAACCTGTTTTTGACGCTGGCTGATAAGGTGTGGCGGTAGTACATGAAGCCAGGATTGAAAATACAAATAAAGCGATAATTTTTTGAATTTTCATATGTAAACTCCATTAATTTTAATAACATTATCATATTTAAGGCAAAAGTATAATTAAATATAGTTAAGTTTTTTCAATAAAAAACCCCGCCTAGGCGGGGTTGGATTTTTTATTTGTTTTAATTAGAACTAGCTAGTGAGCTAATACAGCTAATAAAAGAAGAGCAATGATATTTGTTATTTTTATCATCGGATTCACAGCTGGTCCTGCAGTATCTTTATAGGGGTCACCCACAGTATCTCCTGTCACTGATGCTTTATGAGCATCGGAACCTTTTCCGCCGTGGTTACCGTCTTCTATATATTTCTTGGCATTGTCCCAAGCTCCGCCACCAGCGGTCATAGAGAGAGCAACAAACAGACCTGTTACAATAACACCTAAAAGCATTGCACCTAAAGCTTCTACAGCAGCTGCATTACCCGCTGTCATTTTCACAGCAAAGAATAAAACGATTGGAGCAAGAATTGGCAATAATGAAGGTTTAATCATTTCTTTGATCGCAGCACCTGTGAGTAAATCGACAGCTTTCGCATAATCGGGTCTCGAAGTACCTTTCATAATACCAGGATCAGCTTTGAATTGACGCCTAACTTCTTCAACAATTGCACTGGCAGCTCTTCCTACTGATTGCATGGCCCATGCACCAAATAAATATGGAAGCAGTCCACCAATAAATAAGCCTATGATAACATAAGGATTAGTTAAGCTGAATTGCAATGTATCTAATCCATAGAAAAAAGAACCTTCTACAGCTTTGGATGCAAAATACTCGACATCTTTGTAGTATGCAGCGAATAATACTAAAGCACCCAAACCAGCAGAAGCGATCGCATAGCCTTTGGTTACAGCTTTTGTTGTATTACCTACCGCATCTAAAGTATCAGTAGTATTCCTTACTTCTGAGGGAAGTTCTGCCATTTCAGCAATACCACCTGCATTATCAGTTACAGGCCCAAAAGCATCGAGAGCAACTATCATTCCTGCAACGCCTAGCATAGCAGTAACAGCTATTGCGATGCCGTAAAGATCAGCTAATGCGTATGTTCCAATTATACCAAAAACAATTATTAAAACTGGCACCGCAGTTGCTTCCATTGATACTGCAAGACCTTGGATAACATTTGTGCCATGCCCAGATTCAGATGCTGCTGCAACAGACTTAACTGGACGGTAGTTAACACCGGTATAGTACTCTGTAATTACAACTATAGCTCCGGTAATTAACAATCCAATGACTGAGCAAAAGAACAGATCCATTCCTGAGAAACCAGTACCTTCGATTTCTCCAAGACCGATTGTATGTCGTGTGACGATATATATCGCAGCTGCGGATAGAAGACCAGTGGCTATAAGACCTTTATATAGAGCCCCCATAACATTTGTGGAATTTTTTCCTAACTTAACAAAGTATGTACCTATTATAGATGTAATTATGCAAGATGCTGCAATGGCCATTGGGTATAAAGCCAAAGAGCCTACATTTGAAAACAAGATTGAACCGAGAACCATAGTCGCAGCAATTGTCACAACATATGTTTCAAATAAGTCAGCAGCCATACCGGCGCAATCGCCAACATTATCGCCAACATTATCTGCTATTGTTGCTGGATTCCTTGGGTCATCTTCAGGAATTCCTGCTTCTACCTTACCTACTAGATCTCCACCAACATCGGCGCCTTTAGTAAATATACCGCCGCCAAGCCTTGCGAATACTGAAATTAGTGAGGCGCCAAGTGAAAGAGAAACCAAGCCATCAATTACTCCTCGTGCATCTGCACCCATAGGACCAGTTAAGACCATGTAGTATACAGCTAATCCTAGCAGAGCTAATCCTGCAACAAGCATTCCTGTTATTGCGCCAGCTTTAAAGGCTACATTAAGTCCAGAGCCTAAACTTTCTCGTGAAGCTTCGGTAGTTCGAACATTTGCCTGCACAGAAACAAGCATTCCAACATAGCCAGCTATACCGGATAAAACAGCACCTAAAACAAAACCAACAGGAGCTATTGCGTTTTGAAATAATACGTAAAGTAAAATTGTTACAACAACGCCAACTATGGCAATAGTCTTATACTGTTTATTTAAATATGCTTTTGCTCCTTCTTGAATCGCTCCAGCAATTTCATTCATTCGTTCATTACCCGTTGAAGCCTTCATCAAGCTTGCTCGTGTTATGATACCATAAATTACAGCAAGTATACCCGCCGCTATGATAAGATTAAGAGTCATTTTTACTCTCTCCTTAGAGTTAAGACCGTATTTAACGGTTTATGTGTAATGAAGTTGGCCGTTTGCCTAAAACAGACAATCGCTTCCCCTCGCTAAAGTAAAGTTGGCCGCATATCCTAAACTGATAAACGCTTCCCCTCGCGGTTAATAAGTTCTCTTTAAGCAATTAAGAGACATAATCAAGAGTCTTATTGAGAGACATTAGCCTATATTATACAAAAAATATTATGAGTTGTTGTTTATTTCTTACAAGCCTTCAGACCACTCTCAATCAATTCATGCGCTTTTTCTCTTGATTCCCAGCCTAAAATTTTCACCCATTTGTCTGGTTCTAAATCTTTGTAATGCGCAAAAAAATGAGGTATTCTGTCCTGCATTACTTGAGGCAAATCTGTATAATTTTGAATTAAGTCATAATATTTTGTTAATTTTTGGTGAGGAACAGCTATT
Source organism: Hellea sp. (assembly GCA_029250925.1). Classification (GTDB taxonomy): domain Bacteria; phylum Pseudomonadota; class Alphaproteobacteria; order Caulobacterales; family Maricaulaceae; genus Hellea. Next base: position 33,815 of record JAQXEH010000052.1, on the reverse strand, counting down.
ATTTTTTCATCGATACCAGCTTCATCCTCCATCATCAGTACTCCAATGGGTCTCGCTCTGATTACTGACCCTGGCATTAAGGCTCTATTGCCAACTACCAAGACGTCAGTAGGGTCGCCATCATCTGATAATGTGTGGGGTATGAAGCCATAATTACATGGATACCTCATCGCAGTATAAAGAAACCGGTCAACAAACATTGCGCCTGATACCTTATCCAGCTCATACTTTATGGGTTCACCCCCAAGTGGTACTTCAATAATAACATTTATGTCTTTCGGAGGATTTATGCCTGGGGAAATATTATCTATATTCATTCGTATTCATTTCGTAATTAAGTGACTATTTACTTGTTGATTTAACTTTGTTTAAACCAAATACAAGATTTAAAATTCAGTTGTAGCCATTAAAGCCCATACTCCAGATGCTATCATTGTCAGTCCAATTAAAATATTAAACATTCGTGCCGCCCAGGTTTGTTTAAGCCATTCTCTTATTTTGTGAGCACAATAAGCATACACGCCTAGACCCATAAGCTCGGTAATAGTTACTGTTAGAAACATCACTAAAACTTGGGTTTTTAAAGAATATGATATATCAAAATAGTTTGGTAAAAGAAGTCCAAAATAAACCAGAGGCATTGGGCTAGATAATTGTAGAGCTAGGCCTTTGGAAAACAAGTTTTTCTTACGCGGTGGATCTATTACTTTACCAACTGTATCTGGTAGGGGACCAAAAATAGTTGATAATGCGAGGTAAAATATCACCAATAAGCCTATACCTTTTAAAACTAAGAATGCATTGGGAAATTTCGTTGCCAAAATAGCAGCACCGGAAGCAGCCATTAAAAGCCAAACTAAATTTGCAGTGGCTATACCATAGGCAGGAACCATTGCAGATTTGAAACCATATCTAAAAGAAGATGACATAACCAGCATTACAGCAGGTCCAGGTGTTAAACCCCCAACGCCAAATAAAGCAACTAAAGCCAACCAAAGTTCTAAAGACATAAGTTCAGTTAACTATTGAGGTTTAATTTTTCAATCTTAAAGTATTGTCTGGCCTGTTTTTTTCCAGTCAACCATGAATGCCGCGAGCCCTTTATCAGTGAGGGCGTGGCTTGCTAAAGCCTTAATAACCTTTGGGGGTGCCGTTATCACGTCTGCCCCTACAATTGCGCATTCTTTAACATGATTTGCACTTCTTATTGACGCCGCCAATATTTCAGTTTCATAGCCATAATTGTCATAGATAGTCCGTATGTCTTCGATTAGCTCCATGCCATCGAGGGAAATATCATCTAACCGACCTATAAATGGGGATATATATGTTGCGCCACATTTAGCAGCTAGTAGTGCTTGGTTTGGCGAAAAGCATAATGTTACATTGGTGGGCGTGCCCTCTTTAGATAAAATGTTACATGCTTTTAAACCGTCCATTGTGAGTGGCAGTTTAACACAAACATTAGGTGCAATTTTTCGTAGATGACGCCCTTCTTCAACCATTTTTTCCGCTTCTAAAGCAACAACTTCGGCACTAACATGTCCGTCTGTAATTTTGCATATCTCTGATATAACTTGTTTGAAGTCTCTTCCAGACTTAGAGATAATTGAAGGATTAGTCGTTACTCCGTCTACTAACCCTATGTCGTTTAACTCAGCGATGGCATCAATATCTGCACTATCAACAAAAAATTTCATTGTATTCTCCATTTGGGGGCGATTCTATTTTTATTTCTGCTAACATAATTTATGGCTATGCAAAATGCTCAAATTCTTTTTCCTGTAAATGTTCCTAACGCATTTGATTACAGCGTTCCCTGTGATTTTGAAATTGCAATTGGAAAACTTGTTTATGCACCAATCGGGAGTCACATTAAATTAGGTGTGGTAGTGAGTTTAGGTAAAGCTAAGCAGAATAGAAAATTAAGAGAACTGGTATCAGTCAAGAAAGTTAAGCCATTAACTGCAGAGATGATTGAATTTATTTTTTGGACATCAAGATACAATTGCGCTCCTTTGGGTCTTGTCCTTAAAATGGTCTTAGGCAATTTAAAGTCTCTTGATCCTAGCCCTGTTGTAAATTATTTTTCATTAAACAAGAGCCTTCCTCCAAAGTTAACGACGGCGAGACTATCTTTGATAAACAATGGAGGCCCTTTCCCAGCCCGAGTAAACGAAATAGCCAAACGGGCAAAGATCAGTCCCGGAGTTGTTAGAAGCTTTATTAAATCTGGAGGACTAATCTCTGAAATACGTCAGGTTGATAAGTTCTTCGATGAGCCAATAATTAATTATGGTAAACTTAATCTCACTGTGGACCAACATTCAGCGTCAGAGCAATTGGTTTCACAAGTTAGAAAAAAAGAATTTAATGTAAGCTTGCTTGACGGTGTAACTGGAAGTGGAAAAACGGAAGTTTATTTTGAAGCTATAGCTGAGGCAATCAAAGAAAATGGACAAGCGCTGATATTAGTACCTGAAATTTCACTTACTCAGGCAGCGTTATCACGATTTAAAAAGCGTTTTGGAGTATTGCCAGCTACATGGCATTCGCAAATGACTGTTGCAGCAAAACGTAGGGTCTGGCGTGAGGTAGCACATGGCCGTGCAAAGTTAGTTGTCGGTGCAAGGTCCGCTTTATATTTACCATTTGAAAGTTTACGACTGATAGTTGTTGATGAGGAACATGATACATCATACAAACAAGAGGAGGGGGTCAAGTACAACGCTAGAGACATGTCAGTTGTTCGATCCAAAATATCAAATCATTCGGTTATTTTAGCATCTGCTACACCTGCCCTTGAAACATTAGTAAATGCAAGAAGCGGTAAGTATGCACATATCGTTCTGCCAGAAAGACCAGGTTCTGCTTTTTTACCAAAAGTTGAATTGGTGGATTTAAAAAAATTCCCGACTAAAAAAAATAAATTTATATCAGAACCGTTGATTTTAGCGATTGAAAAAGTGCTAGATAATAAAGAGCAGGCAATGCTTTATCTTAACAGAAGGGGGTATGCGCCTCTAATTTTATGTCAAAGTTGCGGAGAAAAGTTAAAAAGTCCAGACACAGATAGTTGGCTGGTAGAGCATAGGTCCACAAATCGTGCAGTTTGCCATCTCACAGGCTTTTCAATGCCCATGCCGAAAACTTGCCTAAAATGCGGTGCTGAAGAATCTTTTAAATCAGTCGGTCCCGGTGTTGAGAGAATATTTGAAGAAGTCTCTATTTTGTTCCCTAATGCTAATGTTGAAATACTTTCTTCGGATACATCCAGTAATCCAGAGGAGTTGGCCTCAAGAATGTTACGGATGGAAAAGGGAGAAATTGATATAATGATTGGTACGCAAATGGTTGTCAAAGGTCATAATTTTCCTAACTTAACTTTTGTTGGAGTTATAGACGGAGACCTCAGCTTATCGGGTGGGGATTTGAGAGCGGGTGAAAGAACTTTTCAAACCTTAGTCCAAGTATCGGGTAGGGCAGGTAGAACCAAAAAACTAGGGCACGCATTGATTCAAACATATCAACCAGAACATGAAGCATTAGCAGCCTTGGAAATAGGCGACAGAAACAGCTTTATAGATGCGGAATTAAATTTACGTGAAGCATTGCTCCTTCCGCCTTTTGGTAAATTAGCAGCAGTAATAATCTCTGGTACCGATGAAAAAAAAACTGATGTGTTTGCACATAAATTTATTTTTGTTGCCCCAAAAGCCAATGATCTAACAATTTTGGGACCAAGTGAACCGCTAATGGGTCGAATTCGAGGGCGTTACCGAAGGCGAATACTGGTGCAATCAAGGTTAGACTTTAATTTATCGAAATACATGCAGCTATGGAAGGATAAGATTAAAATACATGCAAATATCAAACTTCAAATTGATATTGATCCTCAAAGTTTCATGTGATTTCAATAATAATTAAACCATGCCATATTGCCGCAGTCTATTGAGTCTTGGCTTTTAAAAATAGTCATGTTAAAGCCCGCACCAACTTTAAGAGTTTGATTTTAATTATGCTCATACTCTACTTTTTCTTCGGGTTGTTTTTAAAAGCAGCTTAACAATAATAGGCTCTACATAGTGTCACAAATTGAAGTCATCACTGGGGAAGCATCTAAGCGCTACGCTCAAGCTTTACTTGATCTCGCTTGTGAGTCTAAGTCATTGAAAATTATAGAGAATGATGTTGCAAACCTAAAGACAATATTATTGAAATCCAAGGATCTGCAGAAAGCTATTTCTAGTCCTGTTATTGATGTAGATATAAAAGTGGAAGTTCTCACGTCTATTGCCAAAGCAGCGAGTTTGAGTAAATTATCAACACAGTTCATTGGCACTGTCAGCAAGAATCGCCGTTCGCATGATTTGCTGGATATCCTTTCTTTTTTTCAAGGATTGGTCGCAAATAGAAAAGGCACGCAGTTGGCCAAACTCACAAGCGCAAGGCCTCTGACTACTGCTCAATTAAAAGAAATTAAATCGAATTTAAAGAAAACACTCGGCCGAGAGGTCGATGTTGAAACAAGTGTCGATCCCGACTTGCTAGGTGGTTTCATCGTGCGGGTTGGGTCTCGACTTTACGATAGTTCTCTCAAGACTAAACTTGAGGATCTTAAAATAGCCCTAAAAGAGGTATAGTTCATGGATATTCGTGCTGCGGAAATTTCCAATATTTTAAAAAAGCAAATCAAGGACTTTGGTAAAGAAGCTAAGGTTTCTGATGTTGGTCAGGTGCTATCTGTTGGTGACGGTATTGCCCGTATATACGGACTTGATAGTGTCGGTGCCGGTGAAATGGTTGAGTTTCCGGGAGGCATCAAAGGGATGGCGTTAAATCTCGAAAATGACAATGTTGGCGCTGTTATATTTGGTGATGATAGGGGAATAAAAGAAGGCGATACAGTTAAACGACTTGGCGAAATTGTGGATGTTCCAGTCGGAAAAGGGTTACTGGGTAGGGTAGTGAACCCACTAGGAGAGCCTATTGACGGAAAAGGGCCCATCAAATCTACAGAACGCAGACGTGTTGATGTAAAAGCTCCTGGGATTATGCCACGACAAGGCGTTCATGAGCCAGTACAAACCGGAATTAAAGCCATTGACGCCTTGATACCAGTCGGCCGCGGGCAGCGTGAGTTAATTATTGGTGATAGACAAACAGGAAAAACAGCTGTTGCTGTCGATGCCATACTCAACCAAAAGGCTGCATTTGATGAAGATCGTGAAAACGACAAACTGTATTGCATATATGTGGTGATTGGTCAAAAGCGTTCAACAGTGGCCCAGCTTGTGAAAACTTTGGAAGAAAATGGCGCGATGGATTACTCTATAATTGTTGCCGCTACTGCATCTGAGCCAGCCCCGCTTCAGTTCCTAGCTCCCTTTGCGGGATGCGCTATGGGTGAATACTTTAGAGATAACGGTATGCACGGATTGATAATTTATGATGATCTATCAAAGCAAGCTGTTGCCTACAGGCAAATGTCACTTCTGCTAAGACGCCCGCCAGGTAGAGAAGCTTATCCAGGAGACGTGTTTTATCTACATTCACGTCTATTGGAAAGAGCCGCTAAGCTAAACTCAGACAACGGAAGCGGTTCACTGACTGCTCTCCCAATAATTGAAACTCAGGGTAATGACGTATCAGCTTTTATTCCTACTAATGTTATATCTATTACTGATGGTCAAATTTTCTTGGAAACAGATTTATTCTTCCAGGGCATAAGACCAGCTTTAAATGTTGGACTATCTGTATCGCGTGTCGGTTCCTCCGCGCAGATAAAAGCGATGAAACAAGTAGCTGGACCTATTAAAGGTGAATTAGCCCAATATAGGGAAATGGCAGCTTTTGCTCAGTTTGGATCAGATTTGGATGCTTCAACTCAAGCTTTGTTAGCCCGTGGTGAACGGTTGACAGAGTTGTTAAAACAGCCTCAGTTCTCTCCGTTGCAGGTGGAGGAACAAGTTGCAGTAATTTACGCTGGTACCCGCGGTTATCTGGATGCTATACCCGTTAAGTCCGTTCAACGTTACGAATCAAACCTGCTGACATTTTTAAAGAGTGAGCAAAAGTCTTTGCTTTCTGATATTGCATCTCAAAAGAAACTAACTGAAGGTATCGAAGATCGACTTAAGTCCGCCCTAGATGCATTCTCAAAACAGTTTGAAGCTTAGTTAGGTAAGTAGAATGGCGTCTTTAAAAGACCTCCAGAACAGGATCAAAAGTGTAAAAAACACTCAAAAGATCACTAAGGCCATGCAAATGGTTGCAGCTGCAAAGCTGCGAAAGGCTCAGGAGGCAGCAGAAAAATCGCGCCCTTATTCAGAAAGAATTGACTCAGTAATCAAGAATTTAGCTAGTTCTATGATGAATGTTGGAGACACTCCTGAATTACTCAAAGGTAATGGAAAAACAGATATTTTTCTCTTAGTAGTAGCCACAGCCGATAGAGGTTTATGTGGTGGCTTTAACACTAATATAGTAAGAAAAGCTAATCAGGAAATACTTGATTTAGAGAAGCAGGGAAAAACAGTTAAGCTCTTTCTTATTGGTAAAAAAGGTTATGACCAGCTGAAAAGAGCTCATGCTAATAAGATTGTACACAACGTCTCACTTAAGGAAGAGCGTAAGATTCACTCAGGAATATCCCAAAAAATTGGTAGTCAAATTACGGAAATGTTTGAAAATAATGAATTTGACATATGTAAACTTATATACTCTGAATTTGAAAACGTAATGACGCAAAATGCTATTTCTAAGACAATCATACCTGCATCTGTTGATTTGGATGCTAGCTCACCATCACCAGTTTCCGATACAAAACTTGACGGGTCAATATATTCTTACGAACCAGACGAAGTAGGAATTCTTCGTGTATTGCTTCCTAGAAATATTAATACTCAGATATTTACTGCACTTTTAGAAAACCAAGCTGGCGAGATGGGTTCTAAAATGACTGCAATGGATAATGCAACGCGTAACGCGGGCGACATGATTGATAAATTAACATTAACATTTAACCGAACTCGACAAGCTCAGATTACATCTGAATTAATTGAGATTATTTCCGGCGCTGAAGCGCTTTAAATAGCTAGAGGAAAGCAACCATGGCTAAAGAAACACTAAAAAAGAAGGCTACGGCCAAAAAAACATCAGCTAAAAAGGTGGTAAAAAAACCTTCTTTGAAAAAATCTGTTGTTTCATCAAAGCCAACAGGACGGATTAGCCAAATCATTGGCGCAGTTGTTGATGTGGAATTTGAGGGTGACTTACCAACGATTTTAAATGCACTGGAAACCACAAATCAAGGAAACCGCCTTGTTCTGGAGGTAGCTCAGCATCTTGGGCAGAATACTGTCAGGACAATTGCAATGGACGCTACCGAAGGATTAGTTAGAGGCCAAGATGTTACTGATTTAGGTGCGCCAATTACAGTGCCTGTGGGACCGGAAACACTTGGACGTATAATGAACGTTATTGGTGAGCCTATAGATGAGCGCGGTCCTTTAAATACCAAGGCCATGGCTTCTATTCACAAGGAAGCTCCTGCTTTTATTGACCAAGCTACAGAGACTGAGGTCTTAGCCACGGGTATAAAGGTAATTGATCTTCTCTGCCCTTACTCAAAAGGGGGTAAAATAGGACTTTTTGGGGGTGCTGGAGTTGGAAAAACAGTTCTTATTATGGAATTAATTAATAACATCGCAAAACTATTTGGTGGTTATTCAGTTTTCGCGGGTGTTGGTGAACGAACTCGTGAAGGAAACGATCTTTATCATGAAATGATTGAATCAAATGTTATAAACCTTGATGGCGAGAGTAGAGCTACATTGGTCTACGGACAAATGAATGAGCCTCCGGGAGCTCGTGCACGTGTTGCTTTAACTGGTTTGTCACAAGCAGAGTATTTTCGTGATGAAGAGGGTAAAGACGTTTTATTCTTTGTTGATAATATCTTTAGGTTTACTCAAGCTGGCTCTGAAGTTTCAGCTCTGCTGGGCCGTATTCCTTCTGCTGTGGGTTACCAGCCTACACTTGCTACAGAAATGGGTCAAATGCAGGAAAGAATTACATCCACTAACAAAGGCTCGATCACATCGGTACAAGCAATTTATGTGCCGGCAGACGATTTAACTGACCCAGCGCCTGCAACTTCTTTTGCACATTTGGATGCCACAACTGTCTTGAATAGAGCGATCTCGGAAAAAGGTATATATCCAGCAGTTGACCCTCTTGACTCTACATCTCGAATTCTTGAGCCACGCACTGTTGGCGAAGAGCATTATGCTGTAGCTCGCCAAGTCCAGGAAATTCTTCAACGTTACAAATCATTACAAGATATTATTGCTATTTTGGGTATGGATGAGTTATCTGAAGAAGATAAGCTGACTGTTGCAAGGGCTAGAAAAGTTGAAAAATTCCTTTCACAGCCATTTGATGTTGCTGAAATCTTTACTGGATCTCCGGGAATTCAGGTTCCTTTGGAAGATACCGTACGTTCTTTCAAAGGCTTAGTTGACGGTGAGTATGACAACTTGCCTGAGCAAGCTTTCTATATGGTAGGCGGAATAGAAGATGTAATTGAAAAAGCAGCTAAAATGGAAGCTGAAGCAAAGTAGATAAGGTTCCATTTGATGTCTTCAACTCTAAAATTTTCATTAGTATCACCTGAAAGCGAACTTTTCAGTGGTGAGGTAATTCATGTTGATGTTCCTGGAACTGAGGGTGATATGGGTATACACCCTATGCATGCACCCTTAATGGCGGCCATCAGGACTGGTATTATTAATGTACATCTTTCTGACGAAAATGTAAAATTTTTTGTGCAAGGTGGTTTCGCTGATGTAACAACAGGGGAGTTAATTATACTAGCAGAAAAAGCCTGTCTTATAGATGATATTGATCGCGAAGAAATAAAAAATGATATTGAATTTGCCAGAGAATCCTTAGTTTCTCTTGAAGGAGAAGCAGCTTTATCCATGCAACAGAATCTTGATGGTCTCCAAGAAGTGTTAGCTAATTAAACTTGTCTATCGGGGAAGTCATTGCTGTTGCTTCCGATGAAAAGCACAATTTTTCTAAAATTGTAAAACATGAAATTACCCTTTTAGCCAATTTTGGTGTGGAGGGAGATGCGCATGCTGGTGAGACAGTTCAACATTTGTATGATAAAAAGAAGACACCGGGTCTTTCGAACTTACGTCAGGTGCATTTAATTCAGTCTGAATTATTTATTGAGTTGAAAAAAAAAGATATAAAGATTTTAGCAGGGCAAATGGGAGAAAATGTTGTTACGGGCGGCATTGATTTACTTAGATTGCCACTGGATACTATCCTGCGCATAGGAAACGTTACGCTTAAGTTAACCGGACTTCGCAAACCATGTTATAAGTTAAATAAAATTCATCCTAATTTACTGGAATCTGTGATTGAAAGAAAATCAGACGGAACATTGCGTTATAAATCTGGAGTAATGGCTGTTGTAATTACTGGTGGTATAATTCGTCAGGGAGATAGTATATTCGTTACTAAGCCTTTGGCTAAGCACAAAGAACTGATGCCACTTTAATTGTTGATGCTAAATACTTAAATATCTGAATATTTCATAAAGTCCTTTGCTATTCTATTGTAAGTAGCCTGTTTAAACGGAATAACTTTTGACTCAATTTCTGATAGAGGTACCCATTTCCATTCAGAGAATTCTTGTTTATCTTGAATTTTTAAGTTAATTTCCTTATCTTCACCATGAAATCTGAACGCAAACCATCTTTGTTTCTGTCCTATCCATTTGTCAGCAGTGTCTTTTTTTTGAAGGCTAAAAGGAATATTGTAATATAACCATTCATCTATTTCCCCGATTTTGATAATCAAATTATCAGAGATACCTGTTTCTTCATAAACCTCTCTCTTTACAGCAAACTCTGGTGTCTCACCTTTATCAATACCACCCTGAGGCATTTGCCAACTAAACAGGCCGTTTTTACCATACCTTTTTCCCAGCCATATATGGCCATCTTTATTAAATATAGCTGCACCCACAGCTGGTCGATAGTTCACAGGTCTTTTACCATTTTCATTAGCTAAAATTTTCTATATTCATGTTTCTCTCAATTATCTCATCATATTGTTCGAGAGATAATAACTCAATTGCTTTATGTAGCTGGAAATCATCTGAAGAATTCCAGTCATCACCAGGGTAAATAATTTCTTTGTATACCTCATTGAAGTTTGTATCATCTTTATTTGATAGAGAGTTCGGAAGGCTGTCTTCTCTTAATCGTTTTTTTATTTTTCCCGTATCAGATGTAATAGCGACCAATACATCTGGCATAATACCTCTCCCCTGGATAGATTTTCCAGAGGGAGTATAATAGCGCTGAGTTGTTATTTTTAGTGCACCTTTGTCTCTTGATAATGGTATAACAGACTGTACAGAGCCTTTCCCAAAACTACGCCGACCAATGACTACAGCTCTGCCCCTATCTTGTAGTGCTCCAGCCACAATTTCTGCAGCAGAAGCAGATCCAGAATTTATTATAATTACAATTGGTGTGTCGGGGAACAACTCACCTTGCTCAGCATGATACCTCTGGGTATCTTGTAGTTTTTTTCCCTTAGCAGATAAAACCTCGCCACCATCTAAAAATAAGCTTGAAACTTTAACAGATTGATCAAGTAAACCACCGCGGTTGCCTCGCAGATCAATTATCAAGCCTGGCAGATCTCCATTAAGTCCCTTTGTTATTGAATTAAGTGCATCAATTAAATCGTCGGTTAATTTGGAGTTATTGAAAGTTTCTATGTATACATAACCATAACCTTTTTCAATTCTGTGTCTTACTGCTCTTCCGCGCACTATTTGCCTAACAACTTTGAGTTCAACTTCGGTATCGTCTGGTTTTAATATTATCAGTTTTATTGGTTCGCCCGCGGCCCCCCTCATACCCGCTACTGCTTTTCCAAGTGTTTTCCCCTTTACAGGCTCTCCCCCGACAGAGGAGATCATATCACCTTTACGAATTCCTGACATATATGCTGGTCCATCTTTTATAGCGTGGTTTACTTTGATGATTCCATTTTCGAGTGAAACCTCTATGCCTAAACCACCATATTCTCTTTTTTCAGTTTTTTTTTGCTCTAGAAAATCAGAGGCGTTGCTGAACCCAGAGTGTGGGTCTAATGAATTTAAAGCACTATTCAATGCTGACTGGATAAGCACCTCATCATCTGTTTCATCTACATAATTTTCACGAATGTGGTAGAAGACATTCGCAAACAGCTCTAGCTTCTCAAGAGTAAGGTTATTATTACTAACCTGTGCTTTGGCAACTAAAGATGGGCACCACAGAGTAAAGAATAAAGCTACTATTATGATGGAGATAATCTTATGGACTTCAATCTTTAAAAAAAAGTTCATCATTTAAGTAGAGCTGTTAAGTTTATGTAAATATGTACCACTTTTGAGGATTTCTATGGAGCGTTTTAATTGATAATCACTCTCTATTTTAAACCCATTGGGTGGATAATCTATTTGCTTTGTACTATCTGTTTCTTTTTGAGTTTTTTCAGCTTCAATAGGCAGAGTATTCGGCAAATCTGCTTCTTTTTTTGCACTCGTCTTTTTCGAACCTTCGGGTAAATAATCGACTGATATGTTAGGAGTTATACCTCTTCCTTGTATGGAATCCCCTGAAGGAGTGTAATAACGCTGTGTTGTTAGTTTAATGGCACCATCCTTTCCTCCCTTTAAAGGCACAACCGTTTGTACCGAACCTTTCCCAAATGATGTCATTCCTACTATCAAGCCTCGTTTTCGATCTTGAATTGCTCCAGCCACTATTTCAGAAGCAGATGCTGAGCCCTCATCAATCAAAATAACTAATGGAACACCTTTTAGTAATTCACCGATATCAGCATTATAATTTCTGTTGTCGCTTTCGTTCCTACCTTTGGTCGAAACTACTTCGCCTCCATCTAAAAAAGCTGAGCTTACCTTAATGGATTGATCCAACAATCCACCTGGATTACCTCGAAGATCTAATATTAAACCTGGTATTTCTGATGACATTTCTTTTTTCAATGACGATATGGCTACACTAAGTTCACGGTAAGCATTTTCATTAAATTGGGAAATGCGCACGTAAGCTAACCCTTCTTTTATGCTGTATGACACTATTTGACGTTTAATTATTTCACGTTTGAGATTGAGCTCAATTTTTTCATCATTATTTCTGGCTATAGTTATTTTTACGGACTGCCCTGGCTTACCACGCATTAAGTCAACAGCTTCTGAGAGTGGCAAACCAATTATGCTTTCATCATTAATTTCTATGATGTAATCACCTGATTTAATTCCAGCCTTTTTTGCTGGCGTGCCGTCAATAGGGCTAATAACTTTTACAAATCCTTCATCCAAGGTTACCTCCATACCCAGCCCGCTATACTCGCCTGAAGTAGAAATTTGTAAATTTTTATATTCTTTAGGGTTTATATAAGTAGAGTGGGGATCCAATGATTGTAACATTCCATTGATAGCCTCACCTATTAATTCTGAGTTATTTATATCTGCGACATAATCATTATTCACACGTGCTAGGACATCAGCAAATAAGTCAAGTTGTTCAAAAGCGTCTTCATAAGTATTTCCGTCAAATGCTATAGCAGTTTTATTAAAACTAGATGAGGTATATAAAAATACAGCAAATATTAGTGCGAATAGTGGGAATACATATTTCATTATTTAACTCCTGTATTCACTGTATAATAGACGTGTCAAATGTAAAGCTTATCAGGTTATTTACGAGTAAGCTGCTTTTAGGGTTTAGTTAGTTTAGCAAATTTTATATTTTAAATTTTATTATTTTAAAATATTAGTAAACCATGGGGTAGGATTTATTGTTTTTCCATTTCTTCTAAACTCAACATACAAATTAGTTTTATTATTTTCGTCAAAAGGCATTTCACCTAAAGGCTCGCCGATACGCGTAGTTTCACCGGTATTTATAAAAATTTCTCCTATTCCTGTGAATACAACAAAGTATCCTTCACCTGCATTTATAATGACAATATTATCGTAGTTTTTAAATGCACCTGAGAACTCTATTTTTCCATTTATTGGCGAATTTACTTGCGATTTAGAGCGAGCCGAAAAAGTTAAGCCTTTATTATTGCCTTCATATCTTGATGTAAGTTTTCCATTTACAGGCTTATTAAGTTTACCTTTAAGTAATAAGAATTCAGCGCCAATGTTATTTGATACAGAGTTGTTTACCTTTGAATTTGGAGTATGCCCCATTTTTTTGGGTTTAATTCTGGGTATTATACTTGCTGCTGATTTTTCAAGTGCCTCTATTAGTTCTTTTAATGAATTCACTTTTAAAGCTAAATTCTCTACTTCTCTTATTGCTTTTTCTTCTTCATATTCTACGTTTACTTTGAGTTCTTTTTTAGTAATTATTAATTGATCAATCTTTTTTTTGCGTTTTTTAAGTATGTTCTCATTAGCAGCAAGTTTTGACTGATTAGACATAACTTCATCTTGAACCCTTTTTAGTTCAGATATGTTATTAGCTAGTGTATTTGCTCTTTTTTCAAGTTCTTTAACTAATGCGGATGCCAAAATTGCGGCTTGTGTAGACTCAGCTGAATTTTTTACCTGATTTATGGATAATGGAGGCGGGTTGTTCTCTATTCTCTGTAAAGTTGATAGCAAACGAATTAATGTTTTTTGATCACCGTAAACCTTTTCTTTTAAAGTTTTTTCGGATGTCGATAAATTAAGTTTTTGCTTTTCTAAAGAAATGCTTTCTAGTTCATAACTTTTCACAATAGATGCTGTTTCAATTAGTTGGTTTTTAAGGCTTGAAAGCTCAGAAGAAATATCTTTCTTTTCTTTTGAAAGAGCCTCGCTTTTAAGGCGTGCTTTATTTTTAGCTGCTGTTATTTTTTCTAAGTCCCCAAGGTTTAAATCTTGTCCATAACAAGGAGCAAAAGGTATCATCATTATCAATATTAAAAAAAATGATCTCATGTGAACTTACTTTTTAAAATCTATTCTCGATGATAAGGCGTGGATGATAAAATTGATATTGCTCTATAAATTTGTTCAGCAGCCATAGCTCTAACCATTTTATGTGGCCAAGTTTGTTGACCAAAAGCCCATCTGGTAACTTCATTTGGGACATTGGTTTGATCGAAGCCATCAGCCCCTCCAATAACAAGTATTAATTTTTTAATATTGTTATCGCGCCATTTTGAGAATTGTTCGGATATTTGCTTAGATGTTGGTTGTCTTCCCCTTTCATCTAAGATTATTAATCTTTCGTTTAATGAATTGTAGCGTAGTAGTATTTTTGTTTTTTCTGTGATCGTTTTAACTGCCCTTAAGTTTATTTGTTCCTCAAGTACGTTCAGGAAACCTACGGAGCGTGATGTTGAGTTTGCTCTTTTGATGTAATCATCAATCAGTAAACGTTCGGGCCCTGACCGGATTATACCATCAGCTCGAAGTATGATTTTCACTTAGGCTTCCGTATTCTCAGGGTCATATTGAATTTTTTCATCTATATTCATTGGGCTAGGCATAGACCATATTTTTTCAATATTATAAAAGGCTCGAACTTCGGGCCTAAAGAGGTGCACTATCACATCTCCCACGTCAATAAGCACCCAATCGCAACTTTTGAGCCCCTCGATACCTATATTTTTCTTTCCTATATTTTTTAGAGACTTAATTAAGTAATCACTCAATGCGCCAACGTGCCTGTTAGACCTTCCAGATGCAACAATCATATAATCAGATATGGAGGATTTTCCTCTAATATCAATTTCTATGATATCCTGTGCTGAGTGTTCATCAAGCACATCGAGTATTAAATTGGCGAGATCGCGAGACTCTTTTGAGTCTTGGGGAGAAGGCATGCTCACAGTTTCTGATTCAGTCAGTTTAAGCTCCATAAATAATTAGATCCAACATATACCATAAGCTTTAAGCATTAGCTATATCTTTGCGCATTGTTGATGATGAATTTTTATTTAGTGGGGGTGTTATGAAGGTCCATGTGGGGGGGGATTTATATTTAAGAGTATGTGCTTTGTGTCCTGGCACTCGATGATTGCTCAAATAACGTGCGGTTGGAGAAAGTTGAGATTTCAAGCCGTAGCCCGGTCTCGCTACCACAGCAATGGGAACCAACAACGTTATTTCTTTCCAACATTTCCATTTAGTGAACTGGCTTAAATTATCAGCGCCCATTAAGAAAATAAATTTTGTATTAGGGCTTCTAACTTTTAAAGCTTTAATCATTTGTATGGAGTATTGAATATTCATTTTTTTTTCTATGTGGTTGATTTCCATTCGCTTTTTTAGCCCAAGGGACTTTATACTATTAGCACGTTTATCATACTCAGTTTGTTTATTTTTAAGGGGGTTTTGCTTGCTGGTTATCCACCATATCCTATCAAGTGCTAATTCACGTAGTCCACAAGAAGCAACATGCATATGCCCATCATGTGCAGGATTAAAAGAGCCTCCAAATACCCCAATTGATAATTTATCCAGATTTCTCATTAGTTTCGTATTTGGCCATTTCCAGTGACATGATATTTATATGTTGTGAGATGTTTGGCGCCTACAGGGCCACGAGCATGTAAACGACCCGTTGCAATTCCAATTTCAGCTCCAAACCCAAACTCTCCACCATCAGCAAATTGGGTTGATGTATTATGCATACAGATTGCACTATCTACATTTTTGAGAAAATGTGCCGCACAATTTTCATTTTCTGTGATAATTGCATCCGTGTGTCCACTACCATAATGGTTGATGTGTCTAATAGCTTCATCTATATTTTTTACAATCTTGACATTAAGAACGGGTGCTAAATGTTCTGTGATGTAATCACTTTCTTTAGCTAATATAATATTAGGTAAGATCTCTTGAGATGCTTTGTCACCAAGAATTTTACAATTATTATTGATAAGCTGTTTTCCAATTTGCTTGAGAGCTTTGTGCGCAATTAATTTATCAACTAACATTGTTTCAGTTGCTCCACATATGCCTGTTCTGCGAAGTTTTGCATTTAAGATTATCGCCTCAGCTTTATCTAAGTCCGCTTGTGAGTGAACATAAGAATGGCACAGACCTTCGAGGTGTGCGAGTACAGGGACTCTAGCATCATTCTGCACGCGCTCTATCAAATTTTTGCCTCCACGCGGAATTATCAAATCAATATTCTTCTCTAGACCACTCAATAAAAGGCCAACGGCAGCCCTATCTGTTGTGTTTACTAATTGGATGGTCTCTTTTGGAAGTCCAGACTTTTCTAAACCTATTGTTAGTGCCTTATGTATAGCTTTATTTGAACTTGCTCCTTCAGATCCTCCCCTCAATATGCATGCATTTCCTGACTTGAGACATAGTGCAGCAGCATCGGAGGTTACATTTGGACGGCTCTCATATATCATTCCTATGACGCCAATTGGGACCCTAACTTTAGAAAATATTAATCCATTGGGTTGTGTCCAACTTTCGTCAATTGAGCCTATTGGGTCTGGAAGAAGAGCTATTTTTTCAAGACTATTTGCGATATCGTTAACTCTGTTACTATTAAGCTTAAGCCTATCCAAAAGTGAACCTGAAATAGACTTATCCTCTGCTCGAGATATGTCCAGCTCATTGGCTACAAGTATTTGTTTCTCTTTTTTACGAATTTCTTCTGCCATTTTTTTTAAAGCATAATTTTTGGTACTACTGTCAGTAATTCGAAGTTCAGAGTAGGACTTTCGAGCTAATCTACCAAGTTCATTCATATATTCTGATAAGTTGTTCGCTGCGTTAAAATTTGGCATTTTACATTACTACTAAGTTGTCTCTATGGATTAATACGGGACCGTTTTCATAACCAAGAATATTTGATATGTCCTCTGATTTAAAGCCAATTATTTTTTCCGCTTCGATTTTATCATAAGATACGAGGCCGCGAGCAATTTCTAGATTATTTTCATCTATTATCATTACCGCATCACCTTTATAAAAATTTCCAGATAAAGAAATTGCACCAGCAGGTAAAAGACTTTTATTCATCTTTAATGCTTTCACAGCTCCTTCATCAATTGTAATTGACCCACTCGGTTTCAAAGTTCCACTAATCCATTGAATACGAGCGCTTTTAGGGTTGCTTTTGGCAGTGAACCAGGTGGCGCGCTCTCCTAGGTTTAACCTTTGCAAGGGTTTATTTTTTCTTCCGTCCATTATGCAAACTCTGCATCCAGCTTGTGTTGCTATACGAGCAGCTATTAGTTTTGTGGCCATTCCACCAGAACCAAGATTTGTTTGCGTGTTAATGCCCGTTCCCATTTCCATTATTTCATCTGTTAAAACTTCCACTTGAGGTACATGTTGAGCATCTGTATTAAATCTAGGATCTGATGTATATAGACCATCAATATCTGTTAGTAGGATAAGAGTATCAGATCCAATCATTTGTGCTGTTCTTGCCGCAAGGCGATCATTATCTCCATAACGTATTTCATCAGTTGCAACGGTATCATTCTCATTAATTACAGGCACAGCACCCAGAAGAAGTAGTGTATCAAGAGTTGAACGAGCATTTAACCATCGACGCCTGTCTTCAGTGTCATTGAGTGTTAATAAAGCCTGAGCAGTAGTAATTCCGTATTTGTTTAATGCCTTTTCATAAGCTAAAGTTAACAAAGATTGCCCAGCAGCTGCGCATGCTTGTTTTTCTGAAAGCGTTAGCTTTCGATTTTGAAGACCCAACCTTGAGCGCCCTAATGCTATTGCACCAGAGGAGACTATTGTAACCTCTTTGCCCGATACCTTTAGTTCAGAGACTTCTTTGCATAGACTATCGAGCCAATCTTCTCTTAAAACCCCTTTCTCCGAGTCAACGAGAATAGCTGAACCTATTTTTATAATTATACGGTTAGATATCTCTAAGGTTGCCATCCGACAGTCTCTTTGTATTCACTAGATAATATTTTTTCCTTATTAACTCTTCTTTTTTGTTCAGATTCTCTCCGTTTTTTTACATGTTTAAAAGCCTCAAAGAGAATAGGTTTTAAACCTTGGTTAGCTACTGAAGAAATAATCATTACAGTAGCTTTATATTTTTTTTCAAATTTGAATTTTAAATCATCAGCTTGCTTTTGACTTATTGCGTCACATTTAGTGAGAGCGATGATTTCAGGTTTTTTTTCTATGCCGGCGTCGTAGTTTTTCAGTTCTTTTCGTATTACCTCATAATTTTTTGAAGGATTCTCACCGCAAGCATCAACTAAATGTAGAATTGTTGAACATCTTTCTACATGCCCAAGAAAACGATGCCCTAATCCTGCCCCTTCACTGGCTCCCTCAATGAGCCCAGGTAGATCGGCAATAATAAATCTCTCTGATGCACCTAATTTAACAACTCCCAGGTGTGGGTATAATGTTGTGAAGGGGTAATCAGCCGTTTTTGGCGTTGCTGCTGTAACAGTAGAAAGAAAAGTTGATTTACCAGCATTAGGCAATCCAACTAGCCCAACATCCGCCAGAAGTTTTAATCTTAACCAAATCCAACGTTCTTCCCCATCCTCTCCTGGATTTGCTTTTCGTGGAGCTTGGTTAATTGCTGACTTAAACCGCGCATTCCCCCAGCCCCCGTTGCCTCCTTGTGCTAATAAAGCACGCTGACCATCTTCTGTAAGGTCTACAAGTATCTCTCCATTTTCAGAGTCAACAATTTGTGTGCCAATTGGCACCTTTAGTTCAATATTTTCTCCAGCAGAGCCGGCTCTATCTCGACCCATTCCATGGGTGCCAGTTTCTGCTTTAAAGTGTTGTTTATATCTGTAATCGATAAGAGTATTCAGACTCGAGTGGGCTGTTACCCAAACATCGCCGCCTTTTCCACCATCGCCACCATTGGGTCCACCAAAGGCGATATACCTCTCACGCCTGAATGAAACACAGCCAGCCCCTCCATTTCCAGACTTAATAAATATTTTTGCTTGGTCTAAGAATTTCATTGTTTTCACTGACTATTGTGTAGTGTTCAGTTACCTTAATAACTGTGTGCTGTATATGTTTTAAGTGCTATACTACTATTTTTAACAATTCCTCAACAATCGAGATTAATTAAGAGATCTATGAATATTCATAGAGTTTACAAATAATATTCGTAAGGTTTTAAATTTAATTAACCATAGTTACTGAGTACAAATAAAAAAAGGAAACCGAGATGCCGGTTCCCTAATAATCTCATAATACCTGTGAGGATGGAAATTTCTATTCAGCAGCTTTAGATAGTTCGTCTACAGAAACAAAAGTTCTTTGGTTTCGCTTTGTTGTGAACTCTACGCGGCCTCCTTTAAGTGCAAAAAGAGTATGGTCTTTTCCCATTCCAACGTTTGTACCAGGATAATATTTTGTGCCACGTTGGCGGATTATTATGTTACCAGGTATTACTGATTGACCACCAGACTTTTTTACACCAAGTCTACGACCTGCACTATCACGTCCATTGTTTGACGAACCGCCGGCTTTTTTATGTGCCATATTCCTTCTCCAGGTAAGTGTTTAAGCTGTAATAGACGTGATTTTCACGACTGTTTCATTTTGACGGTGCCCGCGTTTGCGGCGGTAGGTTTGACGACGCTTCTTTTTAAAAACTAAAACCTTCGCGGCTTTACGTTGCTCGATGACTTCAGCCTCTACTGAAGCGCCTTTGACAGTAGGCTCTCCGACTTTGACTGCACCATCATTACTAGTGATTAGTACTTGGTTGAAAGAGACCTTATTACCAGTTTCAGCTTCTAGTTTCTCAACGATAATAATATCGTCCTTAGTAACTTTATACTGCTTACCGCCTGTTTTTATGACTGCAAACATTTATTTATCCTTTTAGATGGAAGTAGTATCTGAATGATACTTTTTCCTTTATATAAAAATTGACCAATAGGTTACGAGACTCGTTGACCAAAGCGAGCTCTATATACAGTCGCTTGAGCCAGTGTCAACGTGGTTTGTATCAAATAAATAAAATCAAAACGTTATGCTTTTAATTAAAATCATGCGTATGGAAAAATATTGTGTTAATAATGAACCATTAGTAGATATGTCATGTATTTTAACGAATAAAAATTGTTAATTTCAAATGGTTTCCCTAAAAGGCTTAAAAAAAGATTTTTCCGCTAGGGCTAACATTTCGATATCTCCACGGCTATCACCATAAGCTTCAGTTATAATGAACTCATACTCTAACAGTTCTGAATTTATTTTATTTACTTTCCCTTGACCCCAGACATTTTCACCTTCTATTTTTCCGGTGTAATTTTCATCATTTTGCTCTAGTTCTGTACCGAAAACATAGATTATGCCTTGACCGGCAGCCCAAGCTTTTAAATAAATAGATAAGGATGCACTACATAATATAATTTTCTCATTACCACCTTTTAAACTATCAAGGTACTTTTGAGCATCTTTTCTTATATACTTAGGTATAACTTCTTTTGCAAACTTATTTGCATCATGATTAAGCTTGTTTTTTGGGGTATCTTTAAAAAACTGCATGACCACTTTAGCTTTTATTTGGTTGCGATCTATAATTCTGAGAAGATAAAATAAAAAGTGAGGAGTTAAGCTCAGCATATTGATTGTCCATTTAATGATTCCTGAATGATAAAATAGGAATAATCTAAAGGTATCTTTAGTTGTAATTGTTCCATCAAAATCAAAAACAATTATTTTATTCAGCAAATTACTTTTCATGATTTTCCTTAGTATTTCTAATTCAATGCGATTGCTTAAGAACTATGACAAAATGATACTGCTTATTTCTAGCTACATTTACATGTAAAAAAATAATTTAGTTTCAATATTTTGACTGGGCAAGCTTTTTATTGTTGCAAGTAAATCGAATAATTAACTACAAGTACTTGCATTTAAAATAAACTCAACGCATATCGCGATTATCTTTTAGTAAATTCAACAAAAACGGAGCATAAATTGGCACGTCAATTCTGTTACCATATGCAAGGCCTCACAAAAAAGTTTGGCAACAAGACAATTCTTGATAACGTTCACCTGTCCTTTTATCCCGATGCCAAAATTGGATTAATTGGTGTTAATGGCGCTGGTAAGTCGACTCTAATGAAAGTAATGGCAGGGAATGATACTGAAGTTGCAGGAGAGCACTGGGCTGCTGAAGGAACGAGGGTCGGTTACCTGCCCCAAGAGCCCCGTTTGAATAAAGACAAAGATGTATGGGGAAATATAATTGAGGGATGTCAGGATAAACAAATATTTGACAGATATAATGAAGTTGCCATGAAGATGGCTGAGGATTACTCTGACGAAATATTAGACGAAATGACAAAGCTTCAAGATGAAGTTGATGGTAGAGATGCTTGGGATATCGATTCAAAGATTGAAATGGCTATGCAGGCATTGCGCTGCCCTCCTAAAGATAGTCCAGTGAATAACCTATCCGGAGGAGAAGCAAGAAGAGTGGCATTATGTAGGCTTTTATTATCTAAGCCTGATTTATTACTACTTGATGAACCTACCAACCATTTAGATGCTGAAACCGTAAATTGGCTTGAAAATTATCTGGTGAAGTATTCTGGAGCAATAATACTCATCACCCATGACCGATACTTTCTGGATAATATTACAAACTGGACACTAGAAATTGATCGAGGAAAAGCACATCCACACGAGGGCAACTATTCATCGTGGTTAGCTGCTAAGGCCAAAAGATTGGATCAAGAGGGCCGAGAAAACGATTCTAAGACGAAAACATTAAAGCGTGAACTGGAATGGGTTAGATCTAACCCTAAGGCCCGTCAAACTAAATCAAAGGCTAGATTATCAGCTTATGAAAAATTAAGAGATGAAGCGGATAATGAGGTTGTTAGCCATGCTGATATTCGTATACCCATGGGTGAAAGGTTAGGAAACATAGTTGTCGAAGCTGAAAATATTAAGAAAGGCTTCGGAGATAAGCTATTGATAAAAGACCTTTCATTCAAACTCCCGAAGGGTGGAATTGTTGGAGTTATTGGTCCAAATGGTGCAGGTAAAACAACTCTATTTAAGATGATCACAGGTGAGGAGCAGCCCGATAGCGGAACGTTTAAAGTTGGGCAAACAGTTGAGTTGGGTTATGTTGATCAAAACCGAGATGCTTTAGATAACAACAAAAATGTTTGGGAGGCAGTATCGGACGGATTAGATATTTTAAAGCTTGGTAAAAGAGAAGTGCCCTCTAGAGCATATTTAGGAGCCTTTAATTTCAAAGGTACAGATCAACAGAAAAATGTTGGCCAGCTTTCAGGTGGTGAAAGAAACCGTGTAAATCTTGCTAAAATGTTAACCAGACCTGCAAACTTGTTGCTCTTGGATGAACCCACAAATGATCTGGATAGAGAAACTTTAGCTTCTTTAGAAGTTGCTTTAGAGAAGTTTCCAGGTTGTGCTGTAGTCATTTCACATGATAGATTTTTTCTGGACCGTGTTGCAACACATATACTAGCTTATGAAGGTGATAGCCACGTGGAATGGTTTGAGGGAAATTTTGCTGATTATATTGAAGATAAGAAAAGAAGACTGGGTCCTGATGCTGATATGCCAAAAAAATTAAAATTTGTTAAATTTGATAGATAACAAAAGTTCCTATTTTATTTTTTTATTTCTTTGCTTGATGAGTTTACTTCATTGGGGCAAAATTAGATCATGAGTATTTGGCAAAGAATATTTTATGCTGGTGCGAAGCTTTTTGGTCCGCAGGTTGCAAATCATAATTATGGTTATTCTGAAGGTATTGATGAGGCAGGCGTGGTAGCTGCATTAGTAGCACTTGGAGCTAAAATGGCGAAAGCAGACGGCTCAGTGAGTAAAAGTGAGGTTGATGCCTTTAAAAGAGTTTTTAAGGCAAGCCCAGAGAATGAAGAAACAATAGGACGTTTTTTTAATTTAGCCCGTCAATCAACATTGGGTTATGAAAAATATGCTAAAATAATATATAAACGGTTCAAGTTAAGCCCCTCAATTCTTGAGGGAGTACTTGATGGGCTGTTTCATATTGCCTTGGCTGATGGTGTAGTTATGACTTCTGAAATATTTTTTCTTGAGCGAGTTGCTGATGAGTTTGGTCTATCAAGTAGAGATTTTAGTCGGGTAAAGGCAACTCATTTGGGAAGAGCAGCGGATGACCCTTACTTAATTTTAGGTATTGATGAGTCTGTATCTGACTTAGAACTTAAAAGCGCATATAGGCGCATGGCATCCTCTAGTCATCCTGATACGATGATGGCCCGTGGATTACCTATTGAATTGGTAGGTCTAGCTAACCATAAGATGGCTATGGTAAATAAAGCATATTCAGAAATTCTTTCTCAGCGAAGTGAAGAATAACTAATTTGTTATGTTCTTTTATTCTTTCTATTGACCTTTGAATGTAGCACACCAAAGTAATAGGTATGGAATTCATTAAAAACATAATTAGTCAAAATACTCTCCTTTCACGAATAGTGAAAAATACTATATTTATTTTGGCGTTGATGATAAGTGTATTTTTGACTTTTGTTTTGTCAGGGATTGTTTTTCTCTCATTGCTTATTTTGTTCTTCTTTGGACTAATCATTTTTACCTACTTAAAGCTTCGCTCGAGACTATCAGGCGGCCGCTCACCCCTTTTTAGATCCACTAAGGCGTTTCGGGGTGAACCAAACGCAAAAACAAAAAGATCTAAGTATTCTAAAGACTCAAATGCTTCAGATGGCCCAATTATTGAAGCCCATAATACACCTGATGGATGGTCAGTTGAGGATTAGTTCTTGACCAATTAATGCTCCTTGCTATGCAATCCCATGCGAAAGGTTGATTTTTTAATTATATTATTGTGTTGCCTTTGCTGGGGGGGGAATTTTGTAATAAGTGCATGGGCTTTATCCTCTGCACCAATTCCTCCATTTTTTTTAGCGTTTATTAGAAGTTGTTTTGCAATTTTAATCATGTTTCCTTTTTTATTGAAGCCCTTGCCGAACAAATGGAAAAGACTTTCTTTAGTTTGTTTGTTCGTAGGGCCAGTGCATTTAGGTTTTTTATATACAGGATTGCAAACTGCACCTGCTTCCGGTGGCTCTATTGTTTCCCATATGCTAATTCCATTTGCTGCAATTCTTTCAGTTCTGTTTTTAAATGAGAGAATAGGGCGTGTAAGGTTACTCGCTATTTTGGGAGCGTTATCTGGTACTATGTTGATGATTTATGAGCCCAATGCCTTACAGTTTGATATAGGTCTGGTTTGGATAGTTTGCGCTTATTTATCCTTAGCCACAGGTTCTGTTTTGATGAAAGGTGTTGGCAAAGTAGCATGGCAACAATATGTTGCATGGATGGCAGTTTTGGTGTTTGTTTTTTCTGGATTAACAACAATGCTTTTCGAAGATGGTCAATTTTATGCCTATGAGATTGCTAAATGGAAATTACTTATTGCTGGGGGTTATGCGGCAGTTTTTGTTTCAATATTTGCGCATGGGCAATATTTTGGGTTAATAAAAAAGTATGATGTATCAATGATAGTGCCCCTAACGCTAATTCAAACTCTATTTGCATGTATTTTAGGTGTTATATTTTTAGGGGAGGTTATATATCTGCGCTATTATCTGGGTGCCCTACTGATTATACCTTGTGTTTATGTTATTGCTAAAAGGACTCCTGGTTAAATTTATGGAAGAAAAAAATGAGTGATTTGAGAATATTTCGTTCTCACAGCCCCAACTTTGATCATAGGGCTCTGCCTATATCATTGTTAGTAATGCACTACACGGGCATGAAAACGGGCAAAGAAGCTTTGGATAGACTTTGTGATGAAAAATCTAAAGTAAGTTCTCATTATTTAGTATTTGAAAATGGTGAAATCTATCAATTGGTACCTGAAAATAAGCGCGCTTGGCATGCTGGTATTTCGAGTTGGAAGGGAGAAAAGGATATAAACTCCTGTTCTATAGGTATAGAAATTGTCAACGGTGGTCACAACTATTTAAATGCGGATGGAAGAATACCTGAATATAAAAATGAACAATTAAACGCAGTAATTGCTTTGTCAAAAAGAATAATTAATCAACATGGCAGGCTCGAATTTCTTGGTCACAGTGATATTGCTCCTTCAAGAAAGAAGGATCCTGGCGAGCACTTCCCCTGGCAACATATGGCATCCAAAGGCCTGGGAAAATGGCCTCTAATTAAGACTAATGATCGTAGAGTTTTATTTGAATTAAATGATAGAGATAGAGTCATATCTATTGTTCAGACAGGTTTAGCTAAGTTGGGTTACTCCGCATGTGTTAATGGCGTCATGGACCAGAATACGGTTGATATCATTTTTGCTATTCAAAGGCGGTACCGTCAAGACCAGGTGGACGGAATAATAGATATTATGACAATGGAGATAATAAAAAGTTTATTAGAAATCTAATTAATATATTTTCCTGCTCTTATAAGCCTTCCCGGTCGGGCATTGGTTAATTCATTATTTATAATAACCTTTTCACCTTTAACAATTGTATATTTATATCCTCGAACGCCCTGTAATAGCCTTTGGCTTCCTGTAGGTAGATCTGCGACCATTTTAGGCATATCAAGTGATAGTTTTTCGTAATCAATAATATTTATATCAGCCCTTTTTCCAGACTCTATGATTCCTCTATCATCAAGATTTAGATAATTAGAAATTTTTGATGTTAGCATCATAATTGCTTTAGATAGGTCAATCCCCTCAAGTCCTTGTGCGATTCTGTCTCTAGTCCAGTGAGATAATAAATAAGTCGAAAAGCTTGCATCACATATAGTGGCTACATGAGCTCCCCCATCTGATAGTCCCATGAGTGACTGTGGATGTCTCATCATTGCGAGTACATTATCATAGTTCATTTCATAATAGTTATAAACAGGATAATAGATTAAAGCTTTGCCATCATCTTCAAGCAGCATATTATATACTTGTTCCCATACACTCAAATTGTTTTGTCTTGCTAACGATGCAATTGAGTTTTTAGGACTTTGTTCATAATCAACATGGCCTTCATAATTTAATTTAAATTGTTTTTCAGCTATCTGCTCAAAATTTTCAATTAATAAGTCAATCATTGGAGGTATGGAGCTATTTTTACCTGAAAGCTTTTGGGGGGTCTCTGATAATATTTTATTTCTGAACTCAGTTTTTCTCAGAATAGCTACCCTTTCAGATAAAGGTTTACCGCTTATCTCAATATAACTTGGAAATGCCATTAATGGATGGAATGTGCAATCTAAGCCAGCAAAGGAACCAATTGCTCTTGGCGCTACCTGAAAATATATATCAGAGCCATTTTTATTCATACCTTCTGTGCGTTTTATAATCTGTTTCCAGTCATTAGGGGCAAAATCTCTCTCCATCAATGAAATTGATCCTTTGTGGCTAGAGGCTGCCATAAAAAAATCTTCCATTAGGTCAAATTCTTTATCGAAATTATCCTCTGGTCTCAGCATGTCGAAATCATTTACGGCCTGAAGTACTCCATGCTTTAATCCTTTGAATGCAGATGCAATTCCTACTAGTTCACTTTTACCTGCCTCTGAGCCAGGCGTCCATTCGCCTTTAGAGCTTTTATGAAAGTCACTCCGACCAATCGAAAAACCGATAGCCCCAGCTTCAAGCGCCTCTCTTGTTAACTCCTTCATTTGAGATATATCTTTTTTTGTCGCGGGTTGATTAGAGACTGCTCTTTCACCCATGACATAAACTCGCAATGGATCATGTGGTACCATCACTGCAAAATCAATAGTATGAGGCAAGGCATCTATAGCGTCCATGTACTCAGGAAATGTTTCCCATTCCCAAGTTATACCCTCATGAAGTGCAGTTCCCGGAATATCTTCAACTCCTTCCATTAAATTAATTAGTTTGGTTCTGTC
This sequence comes from Hellea sp., assembly GCA_029250925.1. Classification (GTDB taxonomy): domain Bacteria; phylum Pseudomonadota; class Alphaproteobacteria; order Caulobacterales; family Maricaulaceae; genus Hellea. The sequence continues at coordinate 6,850 of JAQXEH010000052.1, read as the reverse complement.
ACTTTTCCGGCAGGGAGCAAAGCCTACTCCGCAGTTTCCTAAAACAGTAGTTGTTACTCCATGGTTAACTGAGGGTTTCATCTCTTCGTCCCATGATATCTGACCATCGTAATGGGTATGCAGGTCAATAAATCCTGGAGTAATTATGTAGTCATTCGCAATTATTATTTCTCTGGAATCCAGCTTGCATTCACCGACCTCAATAATAATGCCATCTTTAATAGCAATATTTGCTTTGAATGGTTTGGTTCCCTTTCCATCATAAATTAATCCACCAATTATTTTAAGATCATACATAACTATCTTTCCATTTGAAAAAGCTCACCAAGAATACCCCTGCAATTATATGCCAAATACCCCACAAACCTGCAACTATGCCTGCTCCTCCAATTCCCTCAAGTTGTGTGAGTAAAATTACTATCCCTAGCCCTGAGTTTTGAATGCCTATTTCAAAAGTAAGTGAGCGTGCAGAGGCCTTAGAAGCATTACATGTCAACCCTGAAAGGTAACCAAGCATAAATGCCAATGTGTTGTGAGTAATAATCAAGGCTATTATACCCATACCAATTTGTAAAAAGACTTCAAAATATTCGATAAACGAGAGTACTATAATCGTTAGTAAAGAAAATGCAGAAACGAGGGATACTGACTTATGAATTTTTTTGGCAAACGCGGGAGATAAATAAAGTAGAGAAATACCTATTAGTAAGGGGAGTGCTAAGATCAGGAATGTGTTGAATAAAAAATTTAGTTTATCAAAAGTTATTTCGGATAATAGATTTTGAGTAGGCTTATAAAGCCCGCACCAAAAAATAATAGATAGCGGCGTTATGAAAGCTGCAGCTAGACTGCTTGTCGCAGTTAAGGAAACGGATAAGGCAGTATTACCTTTTCCAAACATTGTTAATAGATTTGACACATTGCCGCCTGGGCAGCAGGCAATTAAAATCATTCCAAGTGCTACACTAGGATGAGGGTTTGTAAGAGAGCATAATATAACCGTTAACGCGGGTAAAAAAATAATTTGTGATATTACTCCTGTAAAGTATATTTTTGGATTTTCTTTAAAAAAACGAAAGTGTTCTAATTTCAAGCTTAGCGCCACCGCAAACATCATCAGTGCTAGTGATATGGAAAGTGCTGCTTCGGAACCACTACTAAGTTCAAACCTAATTTCATCGATGTTAGGAATACTCATTTAATATTTATTTTTTTAAAAATTCCATTCACAAATGTCCCATGAATTTTAATATTTGGCCATTCTTCTGCCTTTGTAGTCAGTGGGTTTTCATCGAGAATGGTGAAATCGGCTCTCTTGCCTACTTCAATCGATCCGATCTCTTTATCTAAACCTAAAGACCAAGCGGCTTCAATTGTAATTGCTCTTAGCGCCTGCACCGGAGTAATCCTTTCACTTGGAGTACTTATATTACCTTGCCTCGTTCTTCGCGTCATGTGGACGCTTGCGGCTACAAGTGGTTGGGGAGGTGCTAGCGGTGCATCTGAATGCAATGTGGTATGAATCCCAGCTTTAAATGCGGAAGCAAGAGGTGTTATATATTGTGTTTTTTTGCCTATAGCGTCTTTATAATCATCTCCCATGTATTTTACGTAGTGGGAGGCTACTGATAGACCAACCCCTAACTTTGCTGCTTTGGATATCTGTTCTGGTAAAAATAGACCTCCATGTTCTATTATGAAACGCTGACCCTTGCTCCCTCCCTTTTGCTTTTCGAATGCGTCGAGTGTGACATCTTGAGCCGCGTCTCCATTAGAGTGGATATGAATATCAATACCTTCATCCCAGTACTCTTTTATTGTGTCAGCCAATTTATTGGGTTCAGTAACTAAAAGTCCTGTTTTTCCACTGCTTTGACCTCCTATGTAACCGGGCTCTAACATTTTCATTGTTTGAGAATAAAATGCTGCATCAGTAAATAGTTTCACTTGTTTCAAGACTCGAGCACTTCTGCCTTTTTCCTTACTTAGCTCGTTTATTTTCTTTATTTTGTTCTCACCAAATTCTTTATTAAATGCCCTGTGTTCGGGTACTTGAAAAAGACGATAATGGTCTTCTTCCGTATAAAAGTTGTTTGTGAAAAAATCTTCGGTTTGAATTCCAAAAATACCATACCCCATTTCTGCGACTGAAGTTACTCCTGATCTTGATAAAATGTTTTCATAGCCTTCCCATCCCTTTTTTATGTGGGAGGAGGACATTAGTTCTGGAGCTAACGTTTTAAATAAAGCTAAAGCTGCATCTTCATAAATTCTTCCATTTAACTCCCCATTTTCATTCAAGCCTATGCCATCGAACTTATTTGCGAGTTTTTTTGAAAGATTTGATTTTTTAATTGCAGCGGAATTAAGATAAAAGTCATGGCCAGAATAGTGCCAAATAAATATAGGTCGCGTTTGTGAAATTTTATCTAAGTCTTCTCGTGAAAGTTTGCCTTGGACTAGATCATGGTAGCCATATAATATGAGAGGACCATCTTGCGAATTTTTTTCTAATTCGGTAATTCTTTCAATCAGATCGTATTTGTTTGAAAGGCCCTTAACTTTTCCGGATGGGGTTTCCATTTCCCAAGGAGGAATAAAGTCTAGGCCATACATCATAGAACCTAATGTCATGTGGACATGCGGATCTATAAGGCCGGGTATAATAACTTTGTCTCTAAATTTATAATTTATTTCTGCGTTATAAAATCTGTCTTTGAGGTTACTAAAGGTATCAACTGAAATTATTTTTCCATATTTATTGACTGCGATTGCTTCAGATTCAGCCATTTTTGGGTCAACAGTTAAGACTTTATTTGCTTGATATATGGTTATACTTTCTTTTTGGGAGTAAGAATTTTCACCATATCCAAATAAAGCCAACACGATAATGAAGCTCAAAAGTTTTCGCATTTAATTACCTCTTTTTTTTATAGTCTATCTTGACTTGTGTGTTAAAACAAAGCTTAATTATTTCTGTCGTAGGGTTGGGTGATCGCGAGTAATTATTATTCGAGGAAAGTCCGGGCTCCAATAAAGCAGGATGCCGGGTAACGCCCGGCAAATTGATACATATGTGTCAGTTTAGGGATAGTGCCACAGAAAGAAAACTACCTAGGCATGCCTAGGAAAAGCTGAAAGGGTGCGGTAAGAGCGCACCGCGTTGAAGGTAACTTTAGCGGCATGGTAAACCCCATCTGGAGCAAGACCAAATAGGAACGGCATGTGATGTGCTTTATCATCGCTGTTCGGGTGCGTCGCTTGAGAGTATTAGTAATAATGCTACTAGAGGAATGATCATCACTGCATTTGCAGATACAGAACCCGGCTTATAGGCCCTACGACATTTAAACTTTCCCTTTTTTATAACGCAAAAATTCAGAATAATTTCTGTTGTTAAATCTATATAAAATTACTAATTTTTTATTAATTTGGCATTGTATCCCATACAATCCCATGTTATCCCATACAAATATTTATTAAATTCCTTGCTTTGAAGTGGGTGTTTTCATGTTCTTGTCAACCGTGACAAATATTTTAGACGCAAAGGGGCGTGTCTCTGTGCCAGCCGATTTTCGTTCTACAATAACTAATGATAGTATGAGATCACCCTTTGATGGAATTGTTATTTGGCCCAGTCTTGATGGAAACTATTTAGAGGGTGGTGGTGTATCTTTAATGGAGGACTTCCAAGCTTCTTTGGACCGAAAGGAACATTACGACTCTGAACGTTCAGCGCTACAATATGCAATATTTGCTTCATCACGACAATTGGCATTTGATGGTGGCGGGCGTGTATCTTTACCTAAGGATATGCATGAATTTGCAAGGCTTAATGGTAGGGTAACTTTTGTGGGTCTGGGTAGAAGTTTTGAAATTTGGAATCCTGAATTACTCGAGGAGAGAAGGGATTCCATTTTGGCGTTTGCTAGAGAAAGTCGACACATCTTAAAAACTATCAATTCTGGAGGTGTTAGGTGATGCATTATCCAGTTATGTTGCCGGAAGTAATCGCAGCAATGGATTTAAAAGATAGCGGTTTATATGTTGATGCTACATTCGGTAATGGTGGGTATAGCGAAGCTTTTTTAAACGCAAAAATGTGTAATGTAATAGGCTTAGATCGCGATCCAAATGTCCATAATCGGGCTGAAGAATTGCAAGTTAAATATAGCAATCGATTTAGTTTGATAGAAACTAAGTTTTCAGAAATGGACAGAATTGATCTGCCAAGGGTTGATGCAGTCGTTATGGATATCGGTGTTTCCTCTATGCAGATCGATCGTGCAGAAAGAGGTTTTTCTTTTATGCGCTCAGGACCTTTAGATATGAGAATGAGCACTAAGGGCGCTTCTGCTGCGGATGCTGTAAATTTACTACCCTATGATGACTTAGTAAAAATTTTCAGGGTTTATGGGGAGGAAAAATACTCGCGTAGAGCTGCTGGTGCCATTATAAGCTCTAGACAGACTAAATACATAGAAACTACAGCTGACCTTGCTTCTATTATTGAAAAAACATTAGGACGAAGTGGAAAAATACATCCAGCCACCCGTATATTTCAGGCGCTAAGGATTTTTATAAATGATGAATTAGGTGAACTGTATAAAGGTCTTTGTGCGGCTGAAAGGGTCCTCAAGCCAGGTGGAAGATTATTGGTTGTAACTTTTCATTCTCTCGAAGACCGAATAGTAAAGTCATTTTTAAGAAGACGCACAGGAGATACGGCCTCAGTGTCTCGTTATGCGCCTGAGCAAAAGAAAGTTGCCACTGAACAAAGTTTTATCGATGGAAAAAGGTCTGTAATCAAACCTCAGAAAAATGAAATCAAAGAAAACCCGCGTTCAAGATCTGCAAAACTACGATATGCTATAAGAACAGATAAAATCCCACTCAAAGCAGACGACCGATTGTTGCCCGATGTAATTGGGCTGGACCAGATAGGAAATTATCATGAGTGAAGTTTATATTCCTAATAATTTACATATTGCACGCCGCATGACAGGAATTTTTATGCTCATAATTGGGGTGGCATTAATTATTGCTCTATACTACGTAAAAACACGATCACAAACTGCAAATCAAGAGGTTCTAAGATTAGAGCGTCTGGTGCTTAAGGAGGAAAATGCCATAAGAGTACTTAAGGCTGAAATTGCATTTTTAGAGAACCCTGACCGCCTGAGAAATTTGTCAGATATTTACCTAAAGCTTCAACCTATAAGCTCAGAGAACATTATATCAATCGGTGATATAGTAAATGAATTCACGTTAAGGGAGGCCAAGATTGATTAAGTTTAACAACGGCGCCTCTTTTGAAAAAAACAGTACCATGTTTTTGGAGGATGATTTTAAACCTATAGCTGAGGCACGCGTGAGAATTAAGTTTGGCGTAGCTCTTTTTGTGTTAATTTTATTATTAGTAATAATTAGGCTGGGCTTTGTTTCCCTATCTGGTAAAAAGCAGGCCTCTAATTTTCTTTCTTCATCGGTTGAAACTTTTAGGGCTGATATACACGACCGCAACAGTCAAGTGCTGGCAACTACTTTAAGAACTTATTCTCTTTACGTTGAACCGAAAAAAATTTGGAATAGTTCAGAAACTATACAAAAAATTTCTTCAGTGAGACCTTTGCTTGACGTTAATGACTTATCTAAGCGAATAAATTCACCAAAATCATTTGTACGAATTGAACGAGGTCTTAATCCAAAGGAGCGGCAAGCTTTATTTGCGCTTGGTCTACCCGGAGTAACTTTTCGTGAAGAATTAAAAAGGGTTTACCCTCGTAGAAATCTAGCATCTCACATAGTGGGCCACACTGACCCTGATCTCATCGGTACAGCAGGGTCCGAGCGTGCCTTTAACAAAGAACTATCATCGGGTGAATTTGAAGCAATAAATCTCTCAATTGATATGCGCGTGCAGTATGCTGTTTATGATGCGTTGCGAAATGGTATGCAAAAGCACCGCTCTCTGTCCAATGCAGGAATTGTTTTAAACATTAAGACCGGTGAAATACTCTCTATGGTCAGTTTGCCAAATTATGACCCGAACAATCCAGGGGTATCTGACCCTAGAGATGAATTTAATAATGCAACTATGTCCACCTACGATTTGGGTTCAGTTTTCAAGCCTCTAACAATGGCCATGGCTTTAGAGGATGAAGTGTCCTCCTTGACAGAAACTTATCCAGTTCATGAGCCCTTTAGAGTTCGTAATAAATTTATTCGTGATGACCACCCAAGTAAAATTCCCCTTGCTATGCCTGAAATATTAGCTGAGAGCTCTAATCGGGGAACTGCTATGTTGGCCTTAAGGGTAGGTGGTGACCAGCAAAAAAAATACTTACAAGAATTAGGTTTATTTGATAGGGCTCCTATAGAGTTATTTGAAAGCACTAAGCCTCAATTGCAATCCAATTGGATTGATTTAACAACAGTTACTGTATCATACGGGCATGGCATTTCGGTTACTCCTTTGGCCTTAGCATCTGCTATAGGCGCTACGCTTAATGATGGTTTATATATATCGCCCACCATATTAAAATATAACCCCAACTCACAGCTGGAAACTCGGCGAGTATTTTCTTCTGAAACATCAAATTCAGTGAAAGATATGATGAGATACGTTGTTACTCACGGAACTGGAAAAAATGCGGATGTTCTAGGTTATGGTGTATTAGGAAAAACGGGAACTGCTGAAAAGCCAACTAAAGGTGGTTATGATAAAGATCGTTTAGTTACTTCGTTTGTTGGGGCATTTCCTTATGATGATCCAACTTATCTTGTTATGGTTACTTATGATGAGCCGCAATCTGGGCCAGAAACATATGGATTTAAAGGAGCGGGTTGG
>JAQXEH010000044.1 GCA_029250925.1 Hellea sp. | reverse complement strand
ATAATATTTACATTAATTGTAGGGTCTTTAATCGCCCTTATTCAGAGGTCAGGCGGAGTAATTGGGTTCATAAATATTTTACTTTCGGTTCTAGAAAAATCAGAGGCCAAAAGTAAAAGAACTAAACGCATTCGTGTTGAACTAATGGCCTTTTTTACAGGATTGGTGATATTTGTAGAAAGTAATATTTCTATACTTACAGTCGGTACTTTATACAGACCTGTCTTTGATAAACTTAAAATACCTCGCGAAAAATTAGCATATATTACTGATAGTGCATCCGCACCATCATGCATTTTGCTACCCTTTAACGCGTGGGGGGCTTTTATCGCAGGATTAATAATGGCGCAGGGTATAGAAAATGGATTCGTAGAATTGCTGAAGGCCACGCTATATAATTTTTATCCTATGATTGTTATTATCACTGTCATCTTTGTTATACTGTCTGGAAAAGATATCGGGGAAATGAAGACTGCTGAGTTACGCGGGTCCTTATTGCGCAAAAATGCGGTTCCTATGATGAGCAGTGAAACTGCAGAAGTCTCAATAAAGCCAGGACTAAAACCATCGGCCAGATACATGATTGTGCCGATTAGTTCTATGGTAATATTAATGCCATTTTTTCTGATTATGACAGGCGATAGTAGCGCGGGTTGGTTTTCTGCTTTACAGTCAGGGTCGGGTTCAAAAGCGGTACTATATGCAACATCATTCGCCAGTTTAATTGCCATAATTATGTATAAATTATCAGCTAGGTTAAGCATAAGAGAAAGCTTTAAGCTTTCACTACAAGGCATGTCTGGAATGGTACCCTTAGCAATACTTATGGTGTTAGCATTTACAATTGGATCCTTGTGTAATGATTTAGGAACAGGACTTTATGTGGCTGAAACTGCTAAGGGGTTTATTAGTCCAGCATTAGTTCCTGCATTAATTTTTTTAGTAGCCTGTTTTGTTGCTTTTAGTACTGGGACAAGCTGGGGTACCTTCGCTATTATGATCGCGATCGCTATTCCGCTTGCACAAGGGATGGAAACTAACATCAGCCTAGCTATAGCAGCAGCATTAGGAGGAGGAGTTTTCGGTGATCATTGCTCGCCTACTTCCGACACATCAATTATCACATCCATGGCCACTGCAAATGATCATATTGATCATGTTAGGACACAGGTTCCCTACGCTTTGATTGGAGGAGCGGTAACAACAATGCTTTATATCATTTTGGGTTATTTAACTATCTAGAATTAAGGCCTACTCCACTAGACTGTCCCAGAAACGGCGGGCTTTACTGAAAAAATTAGCTGACTCAGGACTAATATCATCCCCAGAAATTTCCGCGAATTCTTCTAATAATTTTCGTTGTTTTTTATTTAATTTCGTTGGAGTTTCAATGGAGAGCTCTACATACATATCTCCACGTTGGGAGGACCTCAGAACACTCATCCCCTTGCCTCTTAATCTCAAGCGTTTACCACTTTGACTACCTTCTGGAATTTTAATTTTAGATCTGCCTCCATCAATCGTGGGTATCTCAATTTCTCCGCCGAGGGTTGCCGTTGTCATCGGTAGCGGTGCATTACAGAATAAATTTGGGCCTTCGCGTTCAAACAATTCGTGTGATTTTACTGAAATGAAAATGTAAAGATCTCCTGATTGCCCTCTTCCGCGCGGAGCCGCATCACCCTGGCCAGACAGCCTAATTCTAGTGCCGTCTTCAACTCCAGCTGGAATCGAAACGTCTAGATCTGTTTTTTGCCTCGTCTGGCCTTGCCCATCACACTTCCTGCATGGATTAGATACATATTCACCTTGCCCCCCACACGTTGAGCAAGCGCGCTCCATGGTAAAAAAGCCTTGTTGAGTACGTACTTTGCCGGAACCACTGCAGATTCCGCAGGTTTCTACAGAGGCTCCGGGTTCCGCACCCAACCCGTCGCAACGGTCACAATCACCAGCAATAGGGATTGTAATATCTACGTCTTTTCCACTGAATGCTTCTTCAAGGGAAATGTCCATTTCATATCTGAGGTCAGACCCTCTAGCAGCTTCTTGGCGCCGTCCGCCGCCGCCAAACATGTCAGAAAACCCTCCGCTTGATCCTCCGCCACCAAAGATTTGTGAAAATATATCACCAAAGTCTTGAAAGCCTCCTGATCCTCCGCCCATGCCACCTTGCTCAAATGCACGATGTCCCATACGGTCATAGGCAGATCGTTTTTGGCTATCTGATAGCACGCCATAGGCTTCATTCAATTCTTTGAACCGTGCCTCTGCTTGGGGGTCGTCGGGATGTCTATCAGGGTGGCAGTCCATAGCTTTCTTGCGAAAGGATGACTTCATAGTTTTTTCGTCGGCAGTCTTGTCTACACCTAGTACGTCGTAATAGTCACGTTTTGACATGGCATGCCTTCTTGAGAGTCAGTTTAATTCTTATTTACAGTAGTTAGATAGTTGTTGGGGCTTAAAAATTCAATGTAGTTTCAGATTCTATTACTGAGAGAGAGTATTTATGAAAGTAAAAGCCCTGTATGCTTATATTTAAAAACATACAGGGCTCGTTTATTATAAATTGATTTGGAATTTATTAAGCTTTTTCCTCATCTTCCACATCTTCAAACTCTGCATCTACAATATCGTCTTCAGCATCATCCGCCTCTTTCGCAGGACCTGTATCTGCTTCCGCGGATGCACTTTCATACATGGCAGCTCCCATTTTCATGAGTGCGGCTGAAAGCACTTCAGTTTTATCTTGTATTTCTGCAGTATCTTCTGAGTCTTTTAATTCTTTCAGTTCTTTGACAGCAGCTTCAATATCAGATTTAAGTTCTTCTTCAGCTTTATCACCATGGTCTTTCAAGGATGTTTCTGCTTGATGAATTGAAGCCTCTGCTTTGTTACGAGCCTCTGCTAACTCACGGCGTTCTTTATCTTCATCCGCATTCATTTCGGCGTCTTTCACCATCGCCTCGATATCCGCATCGGAGAGTCCGCCTGAAGCTTGGATTCTGATTTGCTGCTCTTTGCCTGTCGCGTTATCTTTAGCAGACACGTTGACAATACCATTGGCATCAATATCGAAAGTAACTTCAATTTGTGGCATACCGCGAGGAGCCGGAGGTATACCAACAAGGTCAAACTGCCCCAACAACTT
>JAQXEH010000028.1 GCA_029250925.1 Hellea sp. | reverse complement strand
CTTTTACTTTTGGCCTCTGATTTTTCTAGAACCGAAAGTAAAATATTTATGAACCCAATTACTCCGCCTGACCTCTGAATAAGGGCGATTAAAGACCCTACAATTAATGTAAATATTATGATTCTGGTATTGCCGGGGTCTCCAAAGACTTTCACGAGACCATCTATTGTTTCAAATGAAGCATGAAATAAATTTCCGTCGGCTAAAATTAAAAACCCAACCCAAATACCAAATAATAAAGAAAGAAATACTTCACGTGTCCAAAGTGCAAGCCCAATAGCCACAACAGGAGGTAATAATGAAATTAAACCATAATCATTCATATAAACCCTATAATCAATTTTAACCAAATAACAAAAAAATAATCTATATTGATTTTCATTGAGCCCTATGGCTTAAGATAAGGTATTATGAGCTTATTCTTTCAGCGAAAATTCTTACCTTTATTTGTTCTATTCCAAGCCGGAACAATAAACGATAATATGTTGAAGAATGCGCTTATTGCACTTGTTACATATGGCGGTATGATTCTTTTTTCTGAGTCAATGCCAAGGGACGGACTTGTTGCGACGGCAGCTCTATTGTTTACGTTACCCTTTTTAATACTTTGCACAATTGCAGGTCAGATTGCTGATAAAGTTGACCGTAGCACAGTATTAAAATGGGTAAAAAGGGCAGAAGTTTTAATAATGATAATCGCTGCTCTGGGGTTTTATCTAGAAAGTACTTATGTCCTAGCTTTTTCTCTTTTCTTGATGGGTGCACAATCAGCTTTTTTTTCTCCTACTAAAAACGCGGTCCTGCCCCAATGGCTTGAGGAAAAAGACCTCATAAAAGCTAATGGCGTGCTAAGTGGTTTTCAATTTTTTAGTATTTTGCTTGGCATGATAATAGGAATTAAAGTCGTTTTAATGGGGCCTATATCTGGATCTCTTTCAGGTCCGAAGATGGTTGCATGTATATTGCTTATGTTGGGTTTAGTAGGTTGGTATGCTGCTGAGAAACTACCTGAAGCTCCCGCGCCGGACCCATTGCTCAAAATAAATTATAACCCCATATCCTCTATAATAAGTGTATTGAAAACTTCCTTTCAACATCCTCCCGTCTTACGTCCTATGTTGGGTATTGCTTGGTTTTACGGTTTTTCAAATATTCTAATTTTAGTACTGCCCGTGCTGGTGGCAGATATTTTAATGTATGATGCCAGCGTATTAATCTATGTGTTAGTCGCCTCTACAGTCGGCATTTTAATTGGCTCATTACTTTGTCTTGTTCTAGCCAAAGGCAAAGAAGCCAGGGGGCTTGTAGCTTTCGGAATCGTTGGAGTGATGCTTTTTACTTTAGATCTCTACCTGAATACAAACGCTTCAAACCGCACAACACTAGGCAATATGGATGCATTTATTGCAGATACTGGAACCTTGAGATTTATGATAGCAATTATCGGTTCTTCTGTCTGTGCAGGAATGTATGTAGTTCCTTTGCAGGCAATGGCTCAAAGACGCTCTCCAAATAAAGTTAGGGCGCGTCTTATGAGTGCTGGCTCAGTATTATTAAATGCGTCGGTTAATATAATTACTTTTGGGTTAATAGGGTTAAGCTTTACCACAATGAAACCTGCGACACCTTTTTTAGCTATAGTTATAGTTTCTGCTCCAGTATCAATATATGCTGTCTATAAATTCTTCAAAACATTAAAGGAAGAATAAAATTATGCGGGGTTATTTTGGCGTTGGAATAGAGGGTATTTCTAAGTCCTATAATTTAGGGGCTATACTTAGAAC
>JAQXEH010000023.1 GCA_029250925.1 Hellea sp. | reverse complement strand
ATTTCAATAATATCATCAACAGTCATAATTCCTGCTAATCTTTCATCATCATCTACAACAGGCGCTGAGATTAAATTATATTTTTCAAATAAATATGCGGCCTCTTCTTGGTCCATACTCTGAGTTATTTTAACTATCGAACTGTTCATGATGTCACTCAGAGAAGTATCTCTTGATGACTTCATAATTGTAGAAAGCGGCACGTAACCGATGGGCATAAAATGTGTATCTATGACCCAAATATTAAAAAATAAATCAGGTAACTCCGTACCATCTTCTCGCATGTGATCTATCGTATCCCCCACAGTCCAAAATGGTGGAGCTGAAACAAACTCACGTTGCATCAGTCGACCAATAGTCTCCTCGTCAAATCTTAATGAAGCTTCTATTGTGGCTCGCTCATAGGGCTCTAAGGCTTTAAATACCTCTTCACGTTGAGCTTCTTCCATTTCTTCAATAATTTGTGTTGCATCATCATTATCAAGCTCAGTAATAGCTGATGCTAACTTTATTGAGGGCAATAGAGGTAAAATATCTTCAACTATTTCATCTTCTAACTCTGCTAAAACATCCGCTGATATGAGCTTTGGAGCCGCCTGAATCAGGGAAACGCGTTGCTCAGATGTTAATTGCTCAAATTGGTCAGAAAAATCTGCAGGATGAAGTGAGGTTAATTGGTCCTCTAAATTACTTTTATCTAATAGCTCCAAAGCTAATAATATTTTATTTTCAGAATTTCCGGAAGGCAGTATTTTATTAGATTTTTCCATTACTTCCTCCGTTCACAATTCTAAAATTAGGGCTTACATACATTCTATCTCTTGCTTACTTTTAGCTTAAAGGTCAATAAAGCATATGGAATTTAAGCTGATAACTATCATAGCAAGTTTTATACTTATATTATTTCTAATAACTTTAAGCTGGACTGATTATAAGACCTATCGCCTTCCTAATAAGCTTACCTTTCCTTTAATGCTTTTTGGTTTACTCAATGGATATATAACAAATAAAGCCATTGAAAGTTTCATTGGTCTAATTCTTGGTTATTTAATATTTTTTAGCTTAGAGCATTTTTATAAAGTCATAAAAAATAAAGACGCCATAGGCCGTGGTGATGCAAAGCTTTTAGCCGTGGGCGGCGCATGGTGCGGGTGGATTGGTCTGCCATATATAATATTGATAGCCAGTAGTACTGGTTTAATAGCTGTATTACTTTTTAAAAAATATTTACTCAAATCAAATGGGCATATCCCATTTGGTCCTTTTTTAGCATTGGGCATAGCTTTGGTCTGGATCACGAATGCTTACACCTAATGAAGCTAATTATATTCTAAAGCCATGTCCCCTGTTCAGATAATTTGTAATCAGAACCCACTTTCTCAAACCCAAAAAGCGGTAAAACCAAATCCGCATATGGATCTAAAGTTTCAACCTGTACTTTGAGGCTATAATTACCATTAAGTGATAATCTAATATCAGCAGTTATAGTTTGATTATCTTCTTCACCGATTAAACGAGAAACAATTTCGCCGTTATCACATGTGATTTGACCTGATAGCAAGGGTCCTACCCAGTTCCATTTTATAGCATTTTTCATTAAAAAGTTAGTAGAAAAATCTCCGCTAGACGATATGCAAACTTGGTCCTCCCATCGGAATTCATCAAAGTTTATTTTAACTTCCCCTTTAAGACCCTGAAGTCTTCCATCACGCGAGGGAAGTTTAGACAATTGCCCCACAAAATTAATATTTTTTAATTGAGTTTGTGATGCATCTCCAGAAATAGTCATTGAAGGAGAAATTGTCTTAAACGAAAGTGGTAAGTTGTTTTCTAAATAATTTTTTATATCAAGCTTGATATGTACATTTCCTATATCTCGTAAGTTCCAAAAATGCCCTTCCCATAAAGTTCCGGACGCATCTACTTTTTCAAAACCATATTTTTCAATAACTCCATTAGCACACCAAGCTAATGGCATGTGCAATACAAGCGCAAACATACACCCAAGAAAAGCAAATAGTATATATAGCTTATGCATAACTATTTATCGTTAGATAATGCAGGTTGTTCAGTATCTGATAAGTAGTCGTCTATTTTTGAGGTAAGACGCTGAGATTGAAGCATATCTTCTCTACGTGCCCGGTTTAAAAGTTCTTGAGTCAAAGGACGAGCATCAGAAGCGCTTCTAATAATTTTAGGACGTAAAAACACCATCAAATTAGTTTTCTTACGTGATTTTCCTTTCGACTGGAAAGCTCTTCCAACTATTGGTAAATCACCTAATAGTGGAACTTTAGAAAAATCAATTTGCTCATCGTCCTGAAGTAATCCTCCCAGAACAATGATCTCTCCATCATTGGCAAGAACAGTTGTCTCGATTTCACGCTTATTCGTAACAAAGTCAGACGATAATGATGTAATAGCACCGGCAATTGACGAAACTTCCTGTTTTATTTCAAGACGGATAACGTCCCCTTCAGAAATTTGTGGTAATACCTCAAGCTTAATGCCAACCTCTTTTCTCTCAAAGGTTCTAAAAGGGTTAATACTGTTAGAGCCCATACCTAAACTTTCGCCTGTTGTAATTGGTATCTCTTGGCCCACCAGGAATGTTGCAGGAACATTATCCAGAGTTGTAACAAATGGTGTAGATAAGATATTAGAATCTTCATCAGTTTCTAATGCATTAATGACAACAGAATATAACATGTCATTATCAACTCCGCTTAAACCGGCTAATCCGCCATCAGAACCTGCCAGCGAATTAAGTAAATTAGCTTGCTCTACGGTATCAAATCCATCTTGTGCACCTGCAGCCAATGCAGCTACTCCCAAAATATTAGGGGGTGAACGCGAAAAATTTGATGATAAGAGAGGAACGCTGCTACCATTCAATCCGGCTAATGCAAATTGTACACCAAGCTCTTTAGCAGTAGTATCTGAAATCTCAACAATAATAGCTTCAACTAAAACCTGAGGGCGGCGCACGTCTAATCTTCTAATTATCTGCTCTAAGGCAACTTGTGTTTCACCTGAAGCGCTTATAACTAAAGTATTACTTTCTGCATCATAAGCAACAGTAGGCAGCGGCTGCCCTTCACTTTGGTAATTAGGCAAAAGGTTAACAAGCAAGTCAATTATGGAGGCGCCATCGGCATATCGAAGAGGGACAATACTCACAGCACCCCTCGGGTTTACACTGCCATCTTCTAAAGCATTGAGAATACTTTTTAACTTTATTAAATCTGACCTGGTGCCTTCAATAACGATACTATTTGAACCCGGCACTGCTACAACTTTATAGGTAGGTTTTGAGCCTCCTAAGCTCTTTAAAACCTCCTCTGCATCCGAAGCTAGAAGGTTTTTTAATCTGATTGTTTCAATCTCTGAGTCCTTAACATCTAATACCTTAATAATTTCACGAGCTTTTCTTAGGTTTTCAGGAAAATCAGTAATAACCAATACTTTCCCTCCTGGGCTTGCGGTGAGCTGACCTTGACTGTGCATAACAGGTTTAATTAAGCGCGCGGCTTCAGAGGCGTCATTATTTTGAAGCTTTATAACAATCGTTGCAAATCTTCCGTTGAACCCATTGCCTGTGGTAAATGGTGCATCTTGAGCAGCACCCTGGATTAACGTAATGCGGTACTCACCCGTAGCAGTACGAACTAAAGTATAACCATGGACCCTCATAACATCTTTAAAGACTTCAAAAACCTCTTTTTTTGATAGGGACTGTTCAGAAGAAATCGTAACCTTACCTTGCACCCTAGGGTCAACTATAAAAGTATTTCCTGTGACTGTAGAAACATCGTTAATAAAAGCCCTAATTTCTGCTTCCTGCATGGTAATAAGGTGATCCCCTGCACTATGCGCAAGGTTACTAAACCCAACAAAAGCAAACAAAAATGAAAGAAGAGCAATGTGTAACTTTTGTTTTATTCTCATGATTGCAATCCAATTTTGATTTTTTCTGTCTTACCATTTCTTGTTATTGTCAAAACAACATTACCACTTTTTCTGGACTGCTCAAACAGTTTAACAAAATTTGGGCTCCCAGAAGTAATATCAACACCGTCTATAGCGGTTATAATATCCTCGTCCAAAAAGCCATACTTTGTTAAATCCATGTTAGGTTGGTTTTGCTTAATAGAGTATCCCTTTAACCTACCTGCTTCACTAACCCGTCTTAAGGATAGATTTTGAAATAAAAGACCAACATCGATATCAGAGCTTCTAGTCACCAAGCTCTCGTTATTTAAACCTTTATTATTTTTGGACGCATCATTTCTCTCGCTTAGGCCCGTTATCTCTTCCTTGTTAAACGTAAGCCTCTGTATTTTACCATCAACATCTATGATTATATAATTTTTTTGAATAGATTTTAGACTAACGCCTGGGTATATTAGTTCTCCAACTTTATAGCTTTTCTGTTTTTCATCAGACTTTCTTAAAATAGCAGTACCATTAGGGCCTGCTATCATACCTGTAAGAACTAAATTTAAAGTCGTTTCAGGTGCGTTCTGCCCAATTTGCATTTTGGCATTAGGTTCTTCAGGTGTTTTTCTATTAAATGGATCAACTTCAAATTTAAAAGTTTCTTTATCAGGAATTGAACTGCTTTGACTCTTTTTAATATCTAACTTTGAAGGAATCCAAGCAGACGAAGGAGATACAAAACTAATAATTGATTTTACCAATACATAAAAAATAGCACAAACGATCAATAAGTTTACGAAACGATAAGTTAATGTAATTAACTTTTCCATTATTTTGATGTCACGGTCTTTAATAAATACATAGTTTATTCTTCTAAAACATTACCAGAAGTCGCGGTTTCGATTGATGGTAAATAGCTAGGCCGTATACGCAAGCTACCACTGGCCTGTTCATATGCATACCCCATTGCTATAACCTCTTTGTCTTGTCCTGATCCACCCATGAAAGAAAGACCAGTTGGTAAGTTTTTATAAGTTCCCATTGGTACGGTTATGTGGGGGTAACCCGCAATTGCTGGTATCCACCCTGCACCTGTTCCTCCAGGATAAGTATCCCCGTACATATGATCTATCAAGAATGTTGGCGCAGCACTTGGGGCCATAAGAAAATCCACCTTATATTGCTCCATTAATTTATCAATTCCATTTTCCCTCGTCGCACTTAGTATTAACTCTAATGAGTCCTTGTAGTCTTCGGAATTTAAATTATCCAATTTTTCAGATGATAAAAATATTGATTGGTCAAATATTTTTAGCTCTCTCTCATCTTTTTTATTAAACTCAATTAAGTCCTTAAGGCTTCTTACCTCAACGTCAGTATTGGTTGTAGAGAGATAATTATTTAAAGTTGCCTTGAACTCATACTTCAAAACTTTATAGGCGGCTTCAAAAAAGCCTTCGCCTGGATCCCAAGACCCTATTTCTACAAAATTAAAACCTTCGGCTTTTAATTCTTCAATAGCTTTATCGAAGTTTTTATTAACCCCAAAGTTATTCCCTTTCGCGAAACTCAATATTCCAATAGTTATACTCTGAGGTGCAGCCTTACCTAAATTACCAACATAGCTACCATCACCTTCTGTCATTGCATCCATCATGATAGCTGCTCCTTCAACAGTGAGTGTCATTGGTCCAGCGGTATCTTGCGTAGAAGAAATTGGAATAATGTGCTCTTGAGATAACAACCCCACAGTTGGCTTAAAGCCAACTATTCCGTTCATAGTTGACGGACATATAATGGATCCATTTGTTTCTGTACCTATAGCCGCTGCAACAATTCCAGAGGCAACTGCTGCGCCGCTTCCAGAACTTGACCCACAGGGCGAACGATTAAGTACATGAGGGTTCTTTACCTGACCGCGGACTGCAGACCAACCACTTGTGGATAACTCAGATCGAAAATTAGCCCATTGTGATAAGTTAGTTTTGCCTAGTATAACAGCTCCTCTATCCCTGAGTTTTTTAACTATAGGAGAGTCACGATTATTTTTATTATTAATTAAAGCCCAGCTTCCTCCTGTAGTTGGCAGGTCATCTTTTGTTTCCACATTGTCCTTAATAAGAATAGGTTTTCCATAGAGAGGACTATATTTATTGCCTTCTTCAAGTTTAGCATCCAATTTCCGGGCAATTTCTAAAGCCTTTGGGTTTATAGAAAGAACACTTTGCAAGTTAGGCCCACCCTTATCAATATTATCAATTCGGTCCAATGCTTTTAAAACAAGTTCTTCTGATGAAAATCCTTGTTCTGATAATACTGGAGTGAAAGTATCGTCATCAGTAAAATTTTCTTTTTCTAACTTTACTTGTGTGCACCCGACTAAAGTAATTATTAATATAACTAGCAGAGAATATTTATTAAGTTTCATGTGGTTCATATCAATACCTAATTTAAAAATAAGATTAAAGCCGATTTTTAAATTATTTAAAAGAGGTAACCCATGAAATTCTTATTAAATAAAACCCAAGTTTTTTTCACTAAAATTATTTAAATTTGGCAAGGCATCATTTAGTTCACTTTGATCTAAACCAAACCAGCCCCCAAGTGTAGCGGCGTATTGATCAACAGAAGTAGTTGGAATCAACCTTCCTCGGTTACTCGTATAGGCGAGATCACCTCTGTCATATGATGGTATTTCACCATATATCTTTTGGCCATTCACAGCGCCTCCAACAACAAGATGATGAGCGCCCCATCCATGATCCGTACCATCACCATTTTCAACAGCAGTTCGGCCAAAATCCGATGCTGTAAAAAGAGTGACTTTATCTGAGATACCCATCTCAACCATAGCATTTTGGAAGGCGCTAATCGATGTTGATATCTGGGTTTCTAATCTAGGCATATCGGTATGCTGATTAT
>JAQXEH010000059.1 GCA_029250925.1 Hellea sp. | reverse complement strand
CGACGCCGTGGTTATGTCGATTGCTGTTCCGCCGGGCGCGTCCCGTTCCTTAGCCGATGATATTAAAGGTCGAGATTTTGCAAATCAAAAGTTTATTGCGATAGATGAATTACTTAAGGTCCATGATGAGACTTTAATATTAGCAAGGTCGGCGCAGCAAATCATCAATGCGCAGAGCAATAATAAAATAGCATTTATAGTCGGTTTCCAAAATGCAAGATCCCTTGTTAACAATATAGACACATTAGACGAATATTACGCAAAAGGTGTTCGCGTTTTTGGGCTTAATCATATTGGGCATAATAATTTTTCTGATTCTTCTCGGCCAAATTACGATGGAACGGCAGGTGTATATGAGCCTGCCGAGGAGCATGGGGGTTTATCGGAACTTGGGCGAAAAGCTGTAAAACGCATTAACGAGCTTGGCGGTATTATTGATGTGTCCCAATCTTCTAAGGCTGCTGTGATGGAGATTGCAGAGCTGTCTGTAACCCCAATTATTGCAACCCACTCCAATGTGCGTGCTTTATCAAATGTTACTCGTAATCTTTCTGACGAGGAGATCGATATTATTGGCGCTAAGGGAGGTGTTGTTCATCTGGTTCCTTTTGGGGCGTATTTGATCGATTTGTCAGACCCCAGTCTACTCGCTTCTATCAAAAAGGTTAGAGAAAATGCAGGTCTTCCCGGCAGCGGCTATGCTTATCCCTATGAGCTTTACTGGGAAATTGATGATGCATCAGAGAAGATAAAATTTTTAATGGCTATGAGGGATGTAATTGGGCCAGGCAGCGTTGAGCGTTTAGTCGACCATATTGATTATGTAGTCGAGCGGATAGGTATAGATCATGTAGGGATTGGAACTGACTTTAATCATGGCGGTGGTATCGAGGGTTTTAATGAGGCAAATGAAGCTCTTAGTCTAACAAAAGCCTTGGTTGCCCGCGGGTATAGCCAAAAAGACATTGAGAAAATATGGAGCGGAAATTTCCTTCGTGTTTTTCGTAGGGTTGAACAGTCTTAGTCTGGTACTTCTTTGAAATGGTAGTTTGAGTAATTTCTAATAATTAACCTGTGTGTGCTGGTCCAAGAACTATGGCATTGGCAAGCAGTAGAGTTAGGCCATTCATATAAGCGCGCGTAACGGGACTTTGGGTAAAGCCTATAACTATGCCCTCACCATGGGGTTGAGCCATAACGAAAGGCTTGAAGGCAAGCTGGCGCCGGTTTTCTTCCCACAAATATCCACTTTTCAATAACTCCTCAGGGCCAGCATAGCTAAATACATTTGTACCGTCGGCTTCATTAAGTGGCTGATAAATATTACTGCCCCGTAGTAGCGCTGAGGCTTCTTCATAACCTGCTGACAACCAATGATCGGTGTCGATAATAGTATTTACTAATACGCCCGGCACTGAATCAGGACTTTTTTCTGGATCCGTTATGGCGGCTTTATAATCGTCTTTTGTTTTGATGACTGTACCCGGAACAGGATTGTTCTCTTTATTGGCACCTTTGTCTTCTTTGTTATTTTCGTCCTCAGTCGCAGCTGTCTCTAGAGATGTTGACAATAAATCAATATTTTCACTAGTAAGCGTTTCTAATGCAGTATCAAAACCCACTAATACTCCGCCATTTGATACAAATGTTTTCAAAGCTTCAATGCCGCTATCGCCTAGTACATATGAAAAATTAGAGTAAGTTTGAGGTAAGATAATAACATCATAATCTTCAAGCGTTGCTCTGCCCAATGTTTTCACTCTGATGGGCGTAACAGGGGCGCCGAGATAGCGTTCAATAACAAACCGCGTAGCACCTGTTTCAGTGGGAACCGTTCCTTCGCCCCAAGCTAAAGCTATTTTGGGTAATTTTAAATATTTGAATTCGTTTGATCCAAAATTTGGACCATCCTCAACCCAGCTACTCTCCATTGGCATAACTTCGGCTCCAATATTGTTGGATAGTGCGTTAAGCCGAGACACTAGGTTCTCAGGATTTCCTTTGACAGGAAAAATAGTTGTTCCGCGTGGGTATTCACGGTCTTCCACTGTAAAGCTCTTATCGGTTGTTTTACCTTTGAAACCTTCTGATAAAGCCGCCAAGACTAACTTTGCCTGTCCTGCATCCGACCAGGGGATAGCATAACCAAAAGAGGCTTGTGATAGACTGGGGACTTTAGAGGTTTCGCCTAACTTTATCAGGGCGGCTTTTGATAAATCAGCTGACTTACAGGTTGTGACTGATAAGCCGTCCATCATAGGTATTGACCACGCCGTTACATCATATAATTCGTGAGGAAGACCGCGGTCACGGCGAGATTCTTGTTCTGCCATGAAATCCTTTGGAAGAGGGGTGCTATCAGCAAGTAAGGATTTAATTAACCTACCATTAGGCTGAGCCTGATCAATTATAACAGCCCCTTTTGGGTATTCTTGTCCGCAAAATTTACTAGAGCCAATGACTTGATGAGTGTTTATGCCTTGCAGAACCATTCTTTGAGCGAACTGGTCAACGTCCCAAGCTTTCTTGCCACGATCAACAACAAAGTAACGGTTGTTAGATTTTTGTCCTTCTTTTAAAGTTGATGCTCGATAATTTGCATAATCTTTCAAGAAGAGATTTCTATTTTTTGCCACTACT
Organism: Hellea sp.; assembly: GCA_029250925.1. Lineage (GTDB taxonomy): Bacteria > Pseudomonadota > Alphaproteobacteria > Caulobacterales > Maricaulaceae > Hellea. The sequence continues at coordinate 758 of JAQXEH010000059.1, read as the reverse complement.
TCAGCAGTTGAAAGTGTTGCTATGAAGTGATTTTTAACGCTCTCAAAATAAGTGAGTTCTTCTCCATTAGATCTTTTATATAAAAGCCCTCTAGCTGACCCTTGTTCGTAAGTCATCGCAATAGCGCCGTTGAGAGTTGGCCACATATCACCATAGCCGGGATAAAATTGGTCAAAAATTTCACGCGTAAAATATTCAATGCCATATTTGTCAAACCAATCTGCATGGTTTTTACCAAGTATGAACTGCTTCTCCCGCTGCTCATCTGTGATGCCAGGGTTAAAAGGTTTAGCGGCAGGTGCAAAAAAATAAGTTTCGTCACCGTCCATTTCATGGGCATCAACTACAACAACAGGGTTCCATTCTAATATAGCTTTGATCTTACCTCGAGTTTCAGGCTGAGACACAGCAAACCAATCTCTATTTAAATCAAAAAGATAATGGTTGAACCTTCCGCCGGGCCATGGCTGATCATGTTCAGCGCTATACCTATCTGCTAGGGGCTCAAGGCCTAATGAGGACTCAAATGATTGTACGAACCTTTCTCGGCCATCGGGATTTTGTACAGGATCTATTATAACAATGGTATTTTTGAGTATTGTGCTAACGATCGGGTCATCCTGAGCGGCTAATAAATGATAGGCTAGGCTTAAGCCGGCATCTGTTGATGAAATTTCGTCTCCATGAACACCATATGAAAGCCATGTTACTGCTGGAGTGTTGATGACGAGTTTTTTGCGATCCTCTGGCGAGAGATT
>JAQXEH010000055.1 GCA_029250925.1 Hellea sp. | reverse complement strand
CGATGCTGTAAAAAGAGTGACTTTATCTGAGATACCCATCTCAACCATAGCATTTTGGAAGGCGCTAATCGATGTTGATATCTGGGTTTCTAATCTAGGCATATCGGTATGCTGATTATCATGAGTATCGAACCCGCCTATCGCGACATAAAATATTTGTCTCCTGACATTAAGGTTATTGCGCGCTGAAATGGTATTAGCTACAGTTCTTAATTGATTGCCAAGCTGACTGTTGGGGAATTGAGTATTAATCTCAACAGAGCTATCTAAAGCGGATTTATAAGTTTCTATATTTCTGAGGGCACGACCATTAATATCGATAAGGTCTTTTCCAAATAAATTATCTGAAGTTACATCCGTGGCGTTAATATGGTCTCTGAGAGTAGCCATAGCGGTACTCGATGAATAACCGGTTCCTAAACGCCAATTTTGCTCTAGGATATTTGCTGAACTAGGACTTCCCTTAGCCAAAAACTGCCTGACATTTATGCTTGATAAAAACACATCGTTTCCAGCTGTAGATATTGCAGAAAACACTGGGTCTGATATCGCATCAGCCGCAAGAATAGGCTCTAATAGGCGTCCTCCCCAACCACTTTGAGTACCTTCCGTCCCAAAGCTCATCCAGGTGGATTGTTGGTCATTATGCGAAAAAAGCCGTGTAGGTAGTTGAACCGAACGGTTGTTCATACTTGTACGGTTTGTAGGTTCTATTAATGGACCAACATTACCCACAATTGCGGCTTGGCCAGTATTAAATAAGTTTTGCAATTCTGGCACACCGGATGAAAATCCAAATTTACGTCCACCTAAATTGCTATTCAGAGCGTTAATTTCTAATATGTTATCAATATCTCGAGACGAATTTCCGCTGCCGACACCATAGGCTTCAAACATTCCAGGCCTCACACTTGCGAGTGCATTATGTGATGGAAGGTCTTTTGGTAAGACAAAATCCATACTATCCATGCCGCCCTTAAGAAACACGCACACAAGAGCCTTGTAACCATTAACTTCGGCTGAAAAGGCATTCGAACTACCTAGTGCTGCCAATAGCCCAGTACTAGCAGAGAACCCAAGAGCACTTGATGATTTCAAAAAACGTCTTCTGTTAATATATGGCATTTACCCTACCTTACAGCGCTAATGAAAATTCAGTTGATGTAACGGCCACATAGACTGCTACTGCAACGCGATTCCATCGATCTTTAGAAGTATTTTCTTCACTATCTGAACGAATGGGCATTTCATTTAGAATTTTCACTATACGTTCCTTTGTTGTATTTTTCATCAGCCCCGCAAGTAAAAGAGTGTTTAAATGCTCAGATAATTGTTCAGGCGTCTCTGCTAATGTGACTTCATAACTGTAATCAGGTGCAAAACTATCAATTGCTTCATCACGCATTGGTGAAGTATTAAAAACATACTCTAACATCCAGTCATTATACCCCATAATAGAGCCCTCATGAATGGTTTGTAGCTCGGGTGCTGTTAATCCTTCGTTACCGCTGTATGTTTGGGGGGCTATAAAGCCTGGTCGATAAAAATTAAAAACAGATGATGCTTGAAAGGGTTGCTGGCCTAGCCCTTCATTACTTCGAGCATGAAATAAAAGGGCCCACTCATTTTCAGCAAATACATTACCTACATCAAAAGCTCTTGCCCAATTAATAAACTTAAGGACTGGTTCTCTTACCTTACCATCTTTGTTTGATTTCTCTTCACCGTTAAAAAATTGTTCATCAAGTAATATTGCTGATAACGTAGCCTTTAAATCACCTCTGACCCCTTCTCCAAACTGCGTATTATCTGCAGATGTGTAACTACCATTTTCAAAAGCAGTTGCTACGCGTTCAATATATTCAGGAGTTGGACTACTCGCCGTAAAGCGCTGAATCAGGCGGGTGGCTATAAAAGGAGCGAGATTAGGATGCTCAAAAATATGGTCAATTGCCTGAGCTATAGCGGTATCACCATCAACGTAAGCTCCTATTGTTTTCCCAAGAAATTTCTTTTCATTTTTACTGTGATAATTTTGATACATCACCAAAGGGGCCATTTCGTCATAATTTTCGCAATTCCAAAAATCTATCCCCCCGCAACTTAGTCCTGTGAATACTCTCGCAAGCCCGACAATGTCCTCATTAATATACGTTTCCACAGGCATCCCATTCACTAACTTTTGAGTGCCGTCCATATTCAACTCAGTAACTCCCATTGTAAAAAGCTGTAAGAATTCCCTTGCATAGTTTTCATCTGGTGTTTGAAGTGGGTTTTGGTCAGAATTATCTCTGTTTCGGTAATATGTTAAGAAATTGGCCATTGCTGGTGTGTAAGTGATCTCTTTCAGTAACTCTTTATAGTTACCAAATGCATGTTTATATAGAGCATCAACATAATGCGCATTCATACGCGGCCTATCGCCCATACTTAAATCAGAAATAACCGTGATCTGTGACAAAGCAAATACCATTCTTTG
>JAQXEH010000050.1 GCA_029250925.1 Hellea sp. | reverse complement strand
GTAGACGAAATCGCTGTTACGCGCTGGGGAACTTTAAAAGTTAATCCTGTCACTTTTGAAACAAATTTATCTAATGTGTTCGCAGCAGGAGACATAACCAGAGGGGCAAGTTTGGTTGTATGGGCTATCCGTGAAGGTAGGGATGCCGCAGAGCACATTCATAAAAACCTAAAATCTCAAATGATTAATGATGAAAAAATTGCAGCAGAGTAAAATATGACTAATTGGCTTGAGAAATATAAAACTAACAGAGATAAGTTGATTGCATCGCACTCTTACTCACCTGAACATGAGCATGCCAACTGCGGTGTGGGCCTCGTTGCGTCAATTGATGGAACACCGCGCAGGGATGTAGTTGAAATGTCTATACAGGCCCTCAAAAATGTTTGGCATAGGGGCGCTGTAGATGCTGATGGTAAAACGGGTGACGGTGCAGGCATACGCTTAGATATTCCTCAAAGTTTCTTCAGGGCCCAAGTTGAGGGAACAGGGCATAAACCCACAGCGGCTAAAATTGCTGTGGGAATGTTTTTTCTTCCAAGAACAGACTTTAACAGTCAAGAAACAGCAAGAACCATAGTGGAAACAGAACTCCTAAAAGAGGGGTTTTATATATATGGCTGGCGACAGGTGCCAATAAACATCTCCGTAATTGGTGAAAAGGCTAAAGCTACAAGACCAGCAATTGAACAAGTAATGTTTCGAGACCCCAAAGGACGAAAAGGCAACAAACTCGAAAGAGAACTCTATATTGTAAGAAGGCGAATAGAAAAAAGAGCAATCGAAGCGGCTATTCCAAGCTTTTATGCGTGTTCATTGTCAGTACAAACAATCATTTATAAGGGGATGTTTTTAGCCGAAGACATAGACAATTTCTACCCCGACCTCAAAGACGAAAGATTTGTTTCTCGAGCAGCAATATATCACCAACGATATTCTACTAATACATTTCCGCAATGGTGGCTGGCTCAGCCTTTTAGAATGCTCGCTCACAATGGTGAGATTAATACACTGAAAGCAAACTCTAATCACATGAAAAGTCATGAAATAAAAATGGCGAGCGCGGCCTTCGGCGAGCGGGCAGATGATGTTAAGCCAGTTATCCAAAAAGGGAGTTCAGATTCAGCAGCTTTAGACTCGGTTTTTGAATTACTTGTAAGGGCCGGCCGAACAGCACCAATGGCAAAAACACTACTTATACCAGAGGCTTACTCCAAAAGAGGAGATTTAATGCCAGACAGTTGGAGAGCTCTTTATGAATATTGCAACGGAGTAATGGAGCCATGGGACGGACCTGCTGCATTAGCGGCATATGATGGAAGATGGGTTATGGCTGGTCTTGATAGAAATGGATTACGCCCACTCCGTTACTCTATTTCCTCAGAAGGCATCCTAGCCGTTGGGTCAGAAACAGGAATGTGTCCAATGAATGAAGCTGATATTGTGCAAAAAGGGGCCTTAAAGCCAGGACGCATGATCGCAGTGGACCTCGAAGAAGGTAAATTCTACAGATCTACTGATATTATAAATGAACTAGCTGAAAAAAGGCCCTACAAGAAGTGGTTAAAGAAAGTCGTTAATCTTGATGAGAAGCTTTCAGGCAATGAGCCCGCCCCCTTACTTAGAGAAGAACACCTAAAAAGAAGACAGATGTCATGTGGTCAAACACAGGAGGACCTTGAACTCATACTTGGTCCCATGGCTGAGACCGGTAAAGAAACCATAGGGTCAATGGGCGATGACACGCCTTTAGCCGTTCTGTCTGATATTTATAGACCTCTATCACACTTTTTTAGGCAAAATTTTAGCCAGGTAACCAATCCTCCTATTGACCCGTTAAGGGAAACCCGAGTTATGGGGCTTAAAACTAGGTTCAAAAATCTTAGAAATATTCTCGCAGAAGATAGCTCTCAAACAAATGAGATGTTAGTTTTAGATAGTCCGGTGATGACTTCAGGCATGCTTGGGAAATTTAAAGTTCTGGTGGGACCTAAAAAAATACGTACCATTGATTGCACATTCCCAATTAAGGAGATTGGCACTGACCCCAGCGGGACATCCTTGAAATTAACCTTAGCGCGAATAAAGGAAGAAGCCGAAAATGCAGTCCGCGAAGGCATAGAAAATATTATATTGTCTGATGAATTCACAGATGTGAATAATATAGCGGCGCCAATCATTCTTTGTACAGGCGCTGTTCAAACACATCTTGTAAGCAAAGGGCTACGCTCTTCTTGCTCAATAATTGTTAAGTCTGCAGAATGCTTAGATACACACTATTTCGCAGTTTTAATTGGCGCGGGTGCTACTGCAGTTAATGCCTACATGTCTCAAGATAGCCTGGCTGATCGAGCAATTCGTGGTCTGCAGTCTTGCACGCCTGATGAAGCTATAGCGCAGTATAAAAAAGCAATAGAAGGTGGTCTATTAAAGATTATCTCTAAAATGGGCATATCTGTTATTTCCTCATACCGAGGTGGTAATAATTTTGAAGCAATGGGTTTATCACGGGCTTTAGTAGGGGAGAATTTCCCTGGTATGATGTCGAGAATTTCTGGGATTGGCCTCGCTGGTCTAGAAGTTAAAGCTATTGAAGCGCATGAAAAAGCTTATGAACCTTCAGTAATTTATTTACCCGTTGGGGGCCTATACAGAGTAAGAGCAAAAGGTGAACGGCATGCATATAAAGCCGAAATGATACATATGCTTCAAGAGGCAGTTGGATCAGATAATTATGAACTCTATAAAAAATACTCAAACATAGTAAACAATCAAAATCCAATTCAAATCCGAGATTTACTAGACTTTCGTCCTAATAAAAAACCTCTTCCCATTAAAAGAGTGCAAAGCATTAATGAGATCCGAAGGCGCTTCTGCACTCCGGGCATGTCCCTGGGTGCATTGTCACCTGAAGCACATGGTACTCTCAATATAGCCATGAATAGAATTGGAGCAAAATCTGTATCAGGCGAAGGTGGCGAAGACCGCTCTAGATATGTACCACTACCAAATGGCGACAACCCTAATTCAGCCGTTAAACAAATTGCTTCTGGCCGATTTGGTGTAAATGCCGAGTATTTAAATCAATGTCGTGAAATTGAAATTAAAGTTGCTCAGGGAGCGAAACCTGGAGAAGGAGGTCAACTTCCTGGTTTTAAAGTTACTGAAATGATTGCTAAATTCAGAAATGCTACACCGGGGGTTACCTTGATATCACCGCCCCCTCATCACGACATATATTCAATCGAGGACCTTGCACAATTAATATATGATCTTAAGCAAATTAATCCAGTTGCAAGGGTTGCCGTAAAGTTAGTCGCATCCTCTGGAGTGGGTACCATCGCTGCTGGTGTTGCTAAAGCCAAATCTGACACAATATTAATTGCAGGCCATAACGGCGGTACAGGAGCATCACCAAATACTTCCCTTAAGTATGCAGGGATACCTTGGGAGCTGGGGCTTTCAGAAGCACACCAAGTTCTAACGCTTAATAATCTACGTGACTCGGTTACTTTAAGGACTGATGGCGGATTAAAAACAGGTCGAGACATAGTTATTGCTGCTATGTTAGGGGCGGAAGAATATGGCATTGGAACATTGAGCCTCGTCGCGATGGGGTGCATAATGGTGCGCCAGTGCCATTCAAATACATGCCCCGTAGGTGTTTGCGTTCAAGATCCGCGGCTTCGAGAAAAATTTACAGGGACCCCTGAAAAAGTTATCAGTTTAATGACTTTCATAGCTGAGGAGGTTAGAGAAATACTTGCAGAACTTGGCGTTGAAAGAATTGATGAAATTATAGGCCGGACAGACTTACTGGCGCAAGTTTCACGAGGAGCAGA
>JAQXEH010000043.1 GCA_029250925.1 Hellea sp. | reverse complement strand
GAGCGTGTAGCAAATATTAAGAATAATTTTAAGATTAAACTCATCAAAGCTGTTTCAATAGATAACAAGAAAGACTTTATAACAGCCGAACAATACACTGGTCTTGTTGACATCATGCTTTACGACTCTAAGCCCCCATTAGACTCACCACAAAGGGGCGGTCATGGACTACTTTTTGATTGGAGTATGATATCAAAAGTACCTTTACCTAAAATATGGGCATTAGCTGGTGGATTAAATATTTCGAATGTTGAGAATGCAGTAAATTTAACAAAAGCGCCAATATTAGATGTTAGCTCTGGCCTTGAACTGATGGCAGGGTTAAAGGATCACAATAAAATCAAAGCTTTTATGGATAAAATAAAAAATGAGTAATTCTGACAATACAATAACACCAGATGAAAATGGACGATTTGGAGATTTTGGAGGGAGGTATGTTGCAGAAACTTTAATGCCCCCAATACTCGAGCTTGAAGCTGCTTATGAAGACGCTAAATCTGATCCTGACTTCATATCTGAACTTGACGGGTTTCTTAATCACTACGTCGGTCGTCCTTCACCGCTTTACTATGCTGAGCGGCTCACAGAATTTACAAAAGGTGCTAAAATTTATTTTAAAAGAGACGAACTAAATCACACAGGGGCTCATAAAATAAATAATTGCATGGGACAGATACTACTCGCTAAAAGAATGGGAAAAACAAGAATAATAGCAGAAACGGGAGCTGGTCAACATGGTGTTGCTACCGCAACTGTAGCCGCCCGCTTTGGACTAAAATGCATAGTATACATGGGAGCGACAGATATTGTCAGACAAAAACCAAATGTATTTCGAATGCGCTTGTTAGGTGCAGAGGTTCGTTCAGTTAAAAGTGGTACAGCCACTCTTAAAGATGCCATGAATGAAGCACTAAGAGATTGGGTTACCAACGTAAATGATACTTTTTACTGCATTGGTACCGTTGCTGGACCTCACCCCTATCCTGCAATGGTAAGAGACTTCCAAGCAGTAATTGGGCGTGAAGCAAAAAAGCAGATACTTGAAAGGGAGGGTAGACTACCTGATGCACTTATTGCTTGTATAGGCGGCGGCTCAAACGCTATGGGGTTGTTTCATGATTTTATAAATGAAAAATCAGTTCGACTAATTGGAGTAGAGGCAGCAGGTAAAGGTGTAGAAAGCGGGCTCCATGCCGCATCATTAACAGGAGGTTCTCCGGGAGTTCTGCACGGTAATAGAACTTACCTTTTGCAAAATAATGATGGTCAAATTATTGATGCTCATAGTATTTCGGCTGGACTGGATTACCCCGGAATTGGCCCAGAGCACGCTTACTTGCATGACATAGGCAGAGCTGAATATTTATCGGCAACTGATGATGAAGCACTTCATTGGTTTCAGGAGTGTGCACGACTAGAGGGAATATTGCCTGCACTTGAGCCAAGTCATGCAATTCCACGCACTGTAGAAATAGCAAAAGAAATTGGCAAAGACGGTATTGTGATAATGAATATGTGTGGCCGTGGAGACAAAGATGTATTTACTATAGCGGATGCATTAGGTGAGCACATAAGTGAAGGTACTGAGGGGTAAATTCAGAAGTTCTGCAGAACCTAAGATTTAGTAAATATCTATATAAATAAAATAAACAAGGCTCGCTATGACCACCAGAATAAATGAAACGTTTAAAAATCTTAAACAAACAAATTCTAAAGCCTTTGTGGCATATATTATGGGCGGTGATCCTGACAGAGAAGTATCTCAAAAGATGCTAAATGCATTACCTAGTAGTGGAGTTGATATAATTGAGTTAGGCATGCCTTTTACCGATCCAGCTGCAGATGGACCAATTATCGAAGAGGCAGGACTTCGGGCACTTGAGGCGGGTACTACATTATCAACTATTTTTGAGATGGCTTGTGAATTTCGTAGAATAAACTCAACTACCCCGATTATAATTATGGGTTATTGCAATCCAGTACACCATATGGGTTATAAATTATTTGCTAAAAAAGCTAAAGCTTCAGGTATTGATGGAGCAATAATAGTTGACCTTCCTCCTGAAGAAGACAGTGAATTGCGCGAAGCGTTCAATCTGAATGATCTTGCATTAATTCGCCTTGCAACACCAAATACAGATAAGAACCGTCTTTCCCGAGTGGTTTCCGGTACTAAAGGGTTTGTATATTATGTATCTATGACAGGAATTACAGGGGCGTCATCTGACAGAATAAATTCTGTGTCTGAGCAAGTAAATAGAATTAGACACGCTAGTAATCTACCCGTTGTGGTTGGCTTTGGAGTTAAAACCCCTGACGATGCCCAAAAAATAGCGCATGATGCTGATGGTGTTGTAGTCGGATCCGCAATTGTGAAAGAGTTAAATGAAAAAGGCGTAGAGCCTGCTCTAAAGCTCGTTAGAGCTTTAGCAAAGGCAGTTCATAAATAATTTCTTTAAATAGAATTCAATACTCTGTTGCAAAATTAATTATTTTAATTATCTTTGAGTATATAAAACCCAAGCATACATTCGGTAAAGCTGAGATGTTATGAGGAAAAAACAAATGATTACGCTACTTTCGCCCGCGAAAAAATTAAATCTCGAAATTCCCAAATCTGGATTGAATACTACGCAGCCAATTTTTAATTTAGATACAATTGAGCTCACTAAGGTAGTAAAAAAACAATCAGTAGATGACCTCAAAAAACTCATGCATTTGAGTGATAACTTAGCTCAACTGAATGCAGATCGTTTTAAAGCCTTTAACCTTGATGGTTTTAGTAACAGCTCAAAAGCGGCGGGCCTAACATTTGATGGGAATGTATATTGGGGACTGCAAGCTAACAGCTTAAATGAAGATGATTTAAATTATGCTCAAAGTCATTTGAGAATACTATCTGGACTATATGGCATTTTAAAACCATTAGATCTTATACAGCCCTACCGTTTGGAAATGGGAACAAAGCTGAAAACAAAACGTGGGAAGTCTTTATATGAGTTTTGGGGCGATAAAATAGCAACCTCAATTAATAACGACCTTAGTGATCATTTAGATAAAACTATAGTTAATTTAGCCTCAAACGAATACTTTAAAGCCATCGATAAGAGTGTCCTGAAGAGTGATGTTGTATCCGCTAAATTTCTTAACATAAAGGACGGGCAAGCAAAATCACTTATGTATTATGCAAAATTTGCAAGAGGGCTGATGGCTAGATGGATAATCGAAAATAAGGTTGAAAAAGTTAAAGACCTGAGAAACTTCAATATGGATGGATATAATTATGATATTCACCTTTCCACAAATGAAGAGTTAGTTTTTTCTCGTGCTCAACCTAAAACGAAATAGAAATAGCTCTAAAACTTAGCAAATTTTTACTCAACAAACAAAATTTAAATATATTATGTAAATTGCTTTCTTGAGATTCATTCGCATCCATATTGACTTATAGTATTAAAAATACTTATAAGATCTTGTGCAGGAGTAATTCTATTTCTAGTTAAATCAGGGGAAAATAAATGAAAAAATTTACATTAGCAAGCTCAATACTATTAACTATGGGTGCATCGGCAATAGCATCAGCGGGTCATCACGAAGGACCAACCATTGGTGCTCTTGAAGGTTATTTTTGCAACATGAAAGACGATAAAAATATGAGCGATGTAATGGCTGTAGCAAACGAATGGAATGATTGGGTTGGTCCAAACACAACTGCGCAGTATAACGCATGGGTACTACAACCTCACACTAGTAATGAAGAAGACTTTCCTTATGATTATTTCTGGCTTGGCGCTTCACCATCCCATGAAGAAATGGGAACAGCTCAGGATGAATGGATGACTAAAGGAACTGATTTATCACAAAAATGGGATGAAATTGAAACTTGTGGGTCACACCAACTTATGTCTGGTATTGCTGCCCGTCCATTTAAAGCAGAGTCAAAAAAGGCTATTGTGCAAATCAACGGATGCAAGTTCAATGATGATAAAGGCTTAGGTGATTTAATGATGGCCGATGCAGAGTGGAATAAAAAAATGGACGAGGCAGATATGCCGGGTGGTATTTTTCGTTGGTTCCCTGAAGCAGGAGGAGCAAGAGATGAAGATAAGGATGTTTATAACATCTATATAACCAATAATTTAGCTGAACGCGGCAAAGCACATGATATGGTATTACACGATGGTGGCGCAAGCATTAACGCTACATATGGCGAAGTAATGACTTGCGATATGCCTCGAATCTATACTTCCACATATGTGGGCGGTAAAAATCCAGAATAAATTAACATTCATCTACATAATAAACCGTACATATTTATATGTACGGTTTTTTTTATGCCAGAATTACTTAATTATAGAGTGTCACCAACATAATCATAGCGTGAACTTGGAGACACAATTGTCAAAAGAATTCATAAACTGTACTGGTATTGTTTGCTTCAAAGGTGATGAAGTTCTCCTTATAAAAAGAGGCAATCCACCCCGCAAAGGTGAATGGTCTATCCCAGGTGGAAAAATAGAATTTGGCGAGACAGAAATGAAGGCTGCACTGAGAGAACTCTACGAAGAAACTGGTATAAAAGCCTCTATAGAGAAAAAAATAAATCAAGTAGTAGTCAATTTAGAGGGCTTCAAATATATCCTTCATAACTACAGTGCTATATGGATTTCTGGAAAACCTACTCCTGGAAGCGATGCTTTAGATGCAAAATTTATAAAACTTAATAAATTGAGTAAATATAAACTATGGAAAAAAACCCAAGAAACTATTAATGCAGCATACAATGAAGAATAGTTGCTACAATAAAATTAAAAAGCTAAGATTATAATGATGACAGATAAAATTATTATGAGGCGTCCAGATGATTGGCACGTGCACTTAAGGGATGGCCCAATGTTATCTCAAGTTGTAAATTTTACAGCAAAGCAATTCAAGCGAGCTATAATAATGCCCAACCTAACTCCTCCTGT
>JAQXEH010000040.1 GCA_029250925.1 Hellea sp. | reverse complement strand
GTGGACGTAATGCGATCTCTCGGTTGTGAAGAAATAAAATATACTACACGTTTGCCTCAAGGTGGTGCTGCTTCAGTATCAACAATCGTCCATGCTAAAAATGCTGTAGAGAGTGGTATTTGTGATACTTTTTTAATTTTTCGCGCAATGAACGAACGTAGTCAATATAGATTTGGTCAGCCGCATCATAGTATGAGTCCTGATGCCCATAGTTCTACTTTCATGGAATGGTGTTTTCCATTTGGAGCGCAAACACCAGCATCGTGGGAGGCTTTATCTTGTGGTCCTTATCTACATAAATATGGTGTTACTTCTGAAGATTTAGGCAGGATAGCTGTAACTTTTAGAAAAGCCGCTTCAACTAATCCAAACGCATGGTTTTATGAAAAACCCATAACTATAGAAGATCATCAAAATTCTCGTTGGATAGTTGAGCCAACATTAAGACTTCTTGATTGTTGCCAAGAGAGCGATGGAGGAGTTGCTATTATTATTACGCGTGCTGATAAAGCCAAAGATTGCAAGCAGACGCCAGTTCAAATTTTGGGGGCAGAGTACTCTATGTTATTTAATCATGAAATAATCTCTGACTTTTATCAAGGAGACCTTATCCGTACAGAAAATAGTGAAATTGTTGCTGACCGTTTGGCTGCAGCTGCTGGAATCGCTCCGAAGGATACAGACGTTGCTATGATTTATGATAATTTTACCCCACAGGTCCTACGCCAACTTGAGGGTTTTAAATATTGCGGTATTGGCGAGGCCAATGATTATATAAAAGACGGAAATTTAGAACTTGATGGAAAAACCCCATTATCACCAAATGGAGGTCTTATGGGAGAAGGTTACATTCATGGAATGAATAATATTACTGAGGGTGTTCGGCAAATGCGCGGAACGGCCGCTAACCAAATAAAAAATGCAAAAACAGCCATGTTAGCTTCTGGCGTAGCTGGTGCAATAATTGGAGTTTAATATGACACAAATTTTTAAACCAGGTGTTAAGCTATCAAGTAAAGTCTGTAAGACTCAAATAATGGTCTTAAGAATTCCAGCCATAGAACTTGAAATTTTTTGCGGGGGTCTACCTATGGAGGTTGGAGACCCTGATGTATTAGGTGAAATTCAAGGAGAAAATAATGGAACCTTGGTTGGTAAAAGATATACCGATGAAACAGAAACAATGGAATTTCTTTGTACGCGCGGAGGTGAAGGCTCCATATCTGTTAGTGGTCATAAAATAGACATCAAAGCGGCTAAAAAATTACCAAGTTCTGATTAAATGAATATATACTTAATATTACAAATGGCTGCCGAAGCTATGGGGGATAGAGAAGCCGTAAAACTAAATAACGACTCAATTACATACTCAGAATTAAATTATATGAGTAAATCTGTTGCTTCACTTGTAAAAAATAATGAAAAAATCGGTTTCCTTTCAGAAAACAACCTTTTAATGCCAGCTGCTTTATTTGGTGCCGCAATAGCTGGGGTTGAGTTTGTGCCCTTAAACTACCGTTTATCTGAAGAGCAATTAAACATGCAGTTAAAAAGGATATCGCCTGCAATTCTCTTCACTGACCAAGACATCAAATGTAAAGGTATTAAAACGATAGGTATTACAACCCTTGCATTAGATAATAAAGCCGAACTTGATAATTACAGCGATGATGAAGCAGTGGCAGTAGAGCTATTTACTAGCGGCACAACTGGTGAGCCCAAATCAGCAGTTTTGAAGCATAAAAACCTTATGGCTTACATTTTAGGTACAGTTGAATTTATGAGTGCAGGCGCAGAAGAGTCTGTATTGTTATCTGTACCCCCATACCATATTGCTGGTATAGCAGCTGTTCTATCATCAAGTTATTCGGGTAGAAAAATTGTTCAACTTCCAAATTTTTCCGCGGAAGCTTGGATGCGGTTAGTAATAAAAGAAAAAATAACCAACGCTTTTTTAGTGCCAACAATGCTAAAAAGAATTGTTGAAAAATTTGATGATAACTTGAGTTTGCCATCTTTAAAAAATGTAGCCTATGGCGGAGGTAAAATGCCCAGATCAGTTATAGAGCGCGCTATGAAATTATTGCCCCATGTGAACTTTACCAATGCTTATGGGTTAACAGAAACCAGTGCTACAATCTGTATGCTGGGACCTGAAGATCATAGGTCTGCCTTTAATAGTAGTGATGCTTTGATCAAACGGCGGTTGTCTTCTGCTGGAAGACCTATTCCTTCAATTGAACTCATTATTAAGAACGATGAAGGTAATATTTGTTTGCCAGAAGAACTAGGAAATGTTTGGGTTCGTGGAGAGCAGGTAAGTGGTGAATACAAGGGTATAGGCTCTAAGTTGGACAGCGAAGGGTGGTTTCCCACTAAGGACAGAGGCTTCTTGGATAGCGATGGGTATCTTTTTATCGATGGGCGAGCGGATGATGTGATCGTAAGAGGTGGAGAAAATATCTCGCCAGGTGAGATTGAAGATGTAGTGCGAACCCACCCAAACGTCGAAGATGTTGCTGCAGTTGCAGTGAAAGATATAGAATGGGGAGAAGCGGTTGGCTTGGTAATTGTAGCTAGCTCTCCAATAGAGGATGGCGAGATAATTAAATTGGTGAGGACAAAGTTGAGGTCATCACGAGTTCCATCGATCATCAAGTACATGGACGAATTGCCTTATAATGAGACAGGTAAATTGTTGAGGCGGGTAATAAGAGATAATTTTGCTGACTAATTACGCACAAAATTATGCAAATCAATTACTATCTGATTTAGGGATTAAGAAATTTATATCGCAACAATCTGACCATCCAGCCTTAGCTTACCGGCGCTCAGGTCTTTTACAGATAAGTGATCAAATGCTACCCGTTCCACTAGCGAGTCATGCGGATGGAGCCCTATTAGCTTTAAAAGCAATCTCCGAAAATATCAGTAAATTACCGAAATGTGGGAGTCAACTTTTGGGAGAGCGCGCCAGAATAAGAGGACTGAGGAGTGGAAATAGAAAAACTGCTGGAGGTAAAGGGCGATTAATAAACACCAATGATGGATGTATAGCGCTAAACCTTGTTCGTGATAGTGATTGGGGTCTCATCCCAGCATGGCTTGAGGATGATGTTTCGAACTGGAGCGAACTGCAAAACATTACAAAAAAATTAAGTACTAATTATCTATTATCTCGAGCAATAGACATGGGTTTAGCTGTAGGTGAAGTTAGCATACCAGATAGGCCAAAGAGCTGGTTTTCATTTAAAGAGTACAGCAAGGCTATTTTGAAAAAACCTCTTATACTTGACCTTTCATCACTATGGGCAGGTCCATTGGGATCAAGTTTATTGGGAATGACCGGTGCACGAATAATCAAAATAGAAAGCCCTGATAGGCCTGACGGCATGCGGTTTGGTAACGGACAGTTTTATAATTTACTGAATGAAAATAAAGATTGTGTTTCTATAGATTTCCATAATGAGGATGGATTAGAAAAATTAAAGCAATTGATGCATCAAGCAGACGTGATAATTGAAGCTTCACGACCTAGGGCTTTTATGCAGCTTGGAATATCAGCTAAAGAGTTTGTTAAAAAAAAGCCGGGTAAGATCTGGTTGAGATTAACTGCCTATTCGAGAGATCAGAACCGTATAGGTTATGGAGACGATATTGGTGTCTCTGCAGGCTTATCAGGAATTATGAACAATGTTTATGGTTATCCCAGCTTTGTAGGAGATGCTATTGCGGACCCTATAAATGGGCTGCATTTAGCTTTAATATTACAAGCAAGTTTACACAAAAGAATTGGCGGAATAATTGACTTAAATATGTGCGAAGTTTTACGTTATGCTATGGGTGAATATGATTTCGCTAACGGCGGGGTACTAGAAGGGTGGAAAAGTATTTCAGATAATGATGCTGATAATCCTCTTTATGAAATGAGAGTAGCATCAGGTCAAGCAAAGGGCTTGGGGGCCGACAATTCGGTATGGCTATGATAATCAAAAATGCTGAAGTAAATGGAATAATTAAAGATATACTATTAGAAAAATGTCTAATTGCTAAAATCGATAATAACATCTCTGGAAGCAATTTTTATGATGCAAAGGGCGATGCTTTAATACCTGGGTTACATGATCATCATATCCATTTGAATTCAACTGCGGTGGCCATTAATTCTGTTAACTGTGGTCCCCCTGATATTTCTAATGAAATAGAATTAATAGAGAAATTAAATTACCCAGGGCAAGGATGGTTGCGTGGAATAGGTTATCATCACAGTGTGGCAGGGGAAATAGATAGGTGTTGGTTGGATAAAAATGGACCTAAGCGCCCCATTAAAATTCAGCACAGAAGTGGTAGGTTGTGGATTTTAAATAGTGCTGCCTTAAAACTTATTGGAAACAACAAGACACCTGACGGTCGCTTGTTTGATGATGATAATTCAGTGCGATATGGGTCAGAATTTCCAGATTTAAAACCTCTTATGAATACACTTTACTCTTATGGAATTACAGGTGTTACTGAAGTTACACCAAGTAATGGAGTTAAAGAATATTTAAATTATATTGATAAGGTTAAATTATTAAAAATAGATATAATGGGAAGGTCTGATTTGACTTTTAGTGAATCAAAATATTTAAAGATTCACTATCATGAACCTGACCTTCCTAGTCTAGAAAGAATAACTCAAGAGATTAAGTCAGCACACCAGCACGGCAAGAATATTGCTGCCCATTGTGTCACTAGGTCCGAATTGATGCTTGTTTTAGCCGCATTAGAAGAAGCTGGCCCAGTTGAGGGGGATAGAATTGAGCATGCAGCTATAACTGATGATTTTTTAATAAATTGGATAAAAAAATTAAATCTTATTGTGGTTACTCAGCCAAATTTTATGGCCGAAAGGGTGGAATCTTATATCAAAGATGTTGATGATTTTGAGCAAAAAAACTTATGGCGCTTAAAATCATTCATAAATTCTGGAGTAAGGCTTGCGGCAGGAAGTGATTCCCCTTTTGGTAATTCTAACCCTTGGTTTGCTATGGAAAGTGCCGTAAATCGTCCGAGGGGCTTTGAAAATGAAGCTTTATCCCCTGAGGAGGCTTTGTCTCTTTACTTAAAACCGCCTTATAATGCTGGGGGAGCCTCGAGGGAAATTAAAGAAGGGGCAACTGCTGATCTATGTCTCCTTAATATGCCTTGGTCCGATGCGCGAATGAATCTCAATAATATAAAACCACGCGCTACTTGGATCGGGGGCGAGTTAGTCTTCAATGGCGTCAATTAAACCCCACTCTAAAGCTTTTTTTGCATTTATTTTTTTTGTTGTAATTGCCATGTAAGCGGTTCTCTGACGTCCAATTCTTCTGGGAATACTAACAGTTCCACCTGCACCAGGAATTAGCCCATATTTTAATTCAGGTAATTGAAACCAAGAATTTTGAGAAGCAATTATTTTTTCACTAAAAGCTGCCATTTCTATTCCTGCCCCTATTGCTCCGCCTTTAATATTAACGCATAATTTAGCTTGAAGCTGCATTAACTTTTTTGCTGGCAGCCCAACACTGCGTATCCAATGCGCAGAAGCAGGATCTGAGACTAAACCAAATTCCTCAACTGCCCCTCCTGCTGAAAATATCTTTCCATTTGAACTTAATAAAATTTTTGAGATATTTTTATCTATAATTGCCATATCAAGAATTTCATTAAGCTCGTCACGCATTTTTGAAGTTATCGCATTGTTTGTGTCCGCACGATTAAGTATTATCGATAGAATATTACTATCTGAATTTATAAGTAAGTCTGGTGATTTGGATTTGGGTAGTTTTTCTTTATTTTTTTTTGATAACCATTTTTTAAATTCTATTCCTTTCTGAACGGTACTAAATGCAAAACTTTCAACAATCAGTGAATTTGCCATAGGTAGTTTTTCTGTTGCCCGTAAAAGCTGTATTAATACCATTGATGTCAGAGGGTGTTCAGTAATATTCTTTGATATCAGGGGTAACTCTTTTATATTGTTGATTACCAAATCGCATTTTGTTTTTAGCTTCCCATCACCTATCCCAATAATGGGACATGGTGAATTGCTTATCCACTCGCTTAAGCTATCATTAGAACCACTGAGGTTAAATGCCAAATAAGGATTTTCTGAATTTGGTCCAAAATTATATGACTGAGGTTTATTAGCAACTAAATCTGAAAACTCTATAAAACTTAGTGGCTTTTTCATTGACTCATCCGTTTACATAAGTGAATATCCGAACAGCGTTCGGAAAGTCATATATGAATCCATCTATAACTAATAAAAAGATAAAAGAAACAACTTATGGTCGGCCTCGTTTGCTTTCTCATGAGGGAATACTTGAAAGCGCTGTAGAGCTAGGCCTTGAGGGCCTCACTATGAAGCGGCTTGCCAACCATCTAAATGTTGGAACAGCTACATTGTATCAATATTTTGATAGTCGTAAAAGTTTGATGCGAGCTGCTGCAGTTTATTCTTTATCGGATCTCCCGTTACCAGTCGATACAGGTCAGCATTGGTCAAAACTATCTACAGAGTATGTGTCTGTCATACAGAATTTACTAGCCGAAAACCCAAGTTTTATTCATAGTTATCAGCACACAGATTACGGTTTTGAAGTTCAATTTCAATTAATTGAAAAATTTTTATCTTCAATGTCCAAAAGATATTTTACACCAAAAAAAGGAATGGAATTATTTAATATAATTGGGATGGTGGCATTCGCAGGGGCAATAGAGATCACCAGACAAAGAGAATTTGAATATAATGATGAAAGTATGAAAGATGTGGCCAAACGTCAATTTTCTAAATTAAATAAAAAAGAATTTCCGTATATGACTGACGCTTTGTGTGTATTCACACAAGAACCGCAGAGTAAGTTAGAATTATTGTTAACTGCAACATTTAAATCAATTGCTAGGGAACGAGGAGAAGATGAAAGCGAAATAAGTGTATGTTAGAAACAGCCAATACAAAAAATAAAACAAAAAAAATTCCCCTAGTCAAAGGTATACCCTTTATCGGCAGCACTTTCGAAATGGCGAAAGACCCTGCCGCTTTTTTTGTAAGAGCCTATCGAGATTATGGCCCAGTTTACCAGGTTAATGTTTTTGGAAGAAAGCAATATGTCATAGCAGGAGTTGAGTCAGCTAAATTAATGTCAACTAAAAAAGGTAGAGATGGACTGCGGTCAAAGGAATTTTGGCAAGACTTTGTTGATCATTTTGGGGCCTCTAAAACACTTACTCAAATTGACGGCGAAGAACATCGCAAAATGAGAACAATAATGAGAAAGGGATTTTCCAGAGAGGCAGCTGCTGGGAAATACCACATGCTTACTGATATTGGGGATAAATCAATTACACGCGACTGGAAGCAAGGAGACAGCATCCCAGTTGTAGAGGCTTTTCAGTATATGATTGTCCAAATGATTGGTGAGATGATGAGTGGTGACGCACCATTAGAATACGTTAAAGATATAAGGACGAATATACTTTTTCTTTTGAACACTTTGGTGGCACGGGTTCGACCAAAATTCTTTTTAAAATCCCCAAAGTTCAAAAAAGCAAGTAAACGTGTTGACGAGTTAGGTGAGAAGCTAATTGCTCAATTTAAGGCTTATGCCGATAGTGGTGAACTCCCTGATAATCTTCTGGGTGATGTATATCAGGCACATATTGACGATCCTGAATTTGTTCAAGCCCGTGATCTTAGTGTCTTGCTAACTGGTCCTTATGTTGCTGGATTAGATACTGTTGCTAATACTGTAGCCGCTGCGACATACGGAATTCTTAAAACACCTGGTGTTTTAGAAAAGGTGCAGAAAGAAGCAGATGATCTCTATTCGAAAGAGACCATAACAGAGATGGATATAAGAAACCTTAGTTACATTCAAGGCTGTTTGAAGGAGGCAATGCGTTTATGGCCAATCGCCGTAGCGCAAATGAGAACCACGAACCACGATATGGAGTTTGAGGGATATCTTATTCCAAAAGATGAATTAATTTTTATTGGAACTTCTGTGCCTCACTTTATGGATGAGTATTTTCCCAACCCTTTAGATTTTGACCCCGAAAGATTTAACGAAGAACGTAAAGAGCATATGAAACCTGGGGTTTATGCCCCATTCGGACGGGGGCCTCATAGTTGCTTAGGTCAAAATTTAGCTGAAGTACTTATGGGCGTGATTATTGCAAGAGTATTTCACCGACTTAATTTGTCCTTAGATCCACAAAATTATGTTTTGAAAACTAAATCTGCGCCTACGCCGGGGCCAGCAATGAGTTTTGCAGTTGCTGTAAACTCTGAAAGAAACCCAGCTAAAAAATTAGTTCCTGAAATATTAGAAGAATAGGAGACAATCATGAACGCTATTATAAACTCAGATCATATTCAAACAGGTGAAGAATTGGAACGTTGTCCTTTTCCTATACCTTACGGTTGGTACAATGTTCACTTTTCACATGAATTAAAAGTGGGAGAAATAAAAACTGAAAAAGTTTTCGGAAAAGAGTGGGTGCTTTTTCGTGGTGAAGATGGTTCTGTTGGTATGACTGATCCTTTTTGTCCTCACTTAGGCGCGCACTTAGGAAAGGGCGGTACCGTACAAGGGAATAATATTCGTTGTCCATTTCATCATTGGGAATTTAATAATGATGGTTGGTGTAAAAAAATACCATATGGTAAAGTGATGCCAGGTGTAGCTCGAAAAAAACCTATTCTAAAAGCGCTCCCAGTTATTGAAAAGTATGGTGCAATTTGGGCCTGGTATCATCCAGAAGGTGTGGACCCAATGTGGGAAATCCCTGTAGTTCCTGAAATGGAAGATCCCGATGCACATGTTGAGGTGAAATACCACTATTGGGATATTGGTACTTGTATTCAAGAGATGGGTGAAAATTCTGTTGATACTCCCCATTTAAAATTTCTTCATGGAGCTCCAATTATACCATCTGTAGAGGCAAAAGCCGAAGGACATATTTGGCATTATGATATAATGGATGGATACATTGTAGGCGAGAGCCACGGACCAGGTATACCCATTAATAGACACAATAAGGATGGCATATCAATGTTAATGTTTGCTACTCCAACACCAACAGATGCTGAAATGTCTAGGGTTAGAATGATGTTTACTTGGAAAAAGTACCCTGAAGGTTCAAAGGAAGCAGAAATTGCTCATCATTTATATAAGCATTCAATTGGCGAAGCTGAAGGAGAAGACTCTGCTGGCTTTGAATCGGTTGACTTAATAGTATGGGATAATAAAAAATACAGACCTAAACCATTGTTATGTGACGGTGATGGCCCTATTTTGGCATGGCGTAAATATTTCCGGCAATTTTACGTGGGTCTGGACGAAAATAATCCTGCGGTGGCAATGTAATGCACGGACGATTGGAAGGAAAAGTTTGCATTATAACTGGAGCTGCTCGAGGAATGGGCGAGGCAACCGCTAGGTTGTTTGCTTCTGAGGGTGCTAATGTTGCTTTAGGTGATGTTATGGTTTCTGAGGGTACATCGGTTGCTGAAGATATTGGAGGGAATGCTTTTTTTCAAAAACTTGACGTCTCTGATGACGAGAGCTGGAAAAGTTTTGTAGAGGTAGTAATATCTAAATTTGGAACCATTGATGTGTTAATCAATAATGCTGGGCTGGTACATTTTACTCCAATTGAACACTTTAATCCAGATGATGCAGAAAAAATATTAGGTGTGAACACGGTTGGTCCCATGCTGGGTGCAAAGCATGTTACTCCATTTATGAAAGCAGCTCAAAAGGGATCTATTGTAAATATTAGTTCGGTGGATGGTTTGCGTGGGTGTAATGGCCTAACCTTATATACAGCTAGTAAGTGGGCTTTGCGAGGTCTTACTAAGTCTTTAGCCTATGAGCTAGGCACCTCAGGAATCCGTGTAAATTCATTGCATCCAGGAGGTGTGAATACTCCAATGGGGAATGCACGTGGTTTACCAGCGGATCAATTAGCGCATGCATTTTGCCGTGTCCCTCTCCAAAGAATTGGGGAGCCAAATGAAATTGCTAACGCATCACTTTTCTTGGCAAGTGATGAAGCGAGTTATATTACAGGAGCTGAACTAGCCGTTGATGGTGGTTGGGGAGCGGGATATTACCAACCTGTTCTTCCAGGAGCTCCAGACGGTTTAACCCCGTAATAATGTTTAAAATAATTTAATGTTTAAAATAATTACTAGAGTATTTTTAATATTAATTTTAATAATATTTTTGGTATTTAATTTCATAAAGTGGAAAATGGACCATGAAGTTGCTTCTGTTACCCCTCTATCTATGAGTACTGTAGAAGTTAATCTAAATCCAGTAGTTGATAAAAACCATACTTTCAAAAAACTTCCACAAAATAATGAGCCTCAACATCCGTTTATGGCTATAACTGATAGAAGCGCTATGCATGCCGGAAGTTGGGAGAGTGATGTTCATCCAGCGAGTGCAGTTGCATCTGAAAATATAAAAATAATTTCTAGACGAGCAGGAGGGAGTGCTGCCCGTCAATGCGCAACTTTTACATTTATAGAACAGGGTCACCCTTTAATTCTCTGCGGAGGACTTACTAGTTTTCGTTTGCAACTTTTGCATAAAGATACATTAGAGCTGTTAGCAACATATGATCTTCCAATGCGACCTTCAACATTTGAGTCACTAGTTAAAAGAGACACAGATATTATTTTTACAGATACTTCTGGCGGCGCATATATGTATTTAGATAATGAAGGACGGGCTGTATTAGCTGATGCAAATCAGAGAATCCGTAGAATAAAGCCTAAGCAAGACGGTCAGGGTGAATGGAAGTTTTTTGAAATAGATAGTTGGGATATGAATAAATATGTTCCAAATGATTGCTTTCATTGGAACAATCTTTTTCCCAAGGGCGAATGCGATGGAATAACTACAGTAATGCCTGATTATAATGGATTGCTATGGTGGGTTACTCGTAACGGCCGTGTAGGCTCTCTGGATACTAAAACGGGAAAAGTTTTGTCAATTATGTTGAACGGCGAAGAAATTCAAAATTCATTCGCTGTTGATCAGACAGGTGCCTATATTGTCTCTGATTACGCTATGTACCATATGAAGCTTTTGGAGGGAATGCCAACACAACAATGGCGTTTTGAGTATGATAGAGGGTCCAGCAGAAAAGTTGGATCAATAAATCAAGGTAGTGGAACTTCACCCAGTCTTTTTGGAGACAACTACCTCACCTTCACTGATAATGCAGATGATAATATGAACATTTATGTAGCGAGAAGAAATACTTTGAGTCGCAATGAAGAACGTATTATCTGTAAAATACCTGTTTTTAAAAAGGGTTATAGTGTTACTGACAATTCTATGATCGCATATAATCGTTCGGTTATTTTAGAAAATAACTCGGGATATACCAACTCTATGATACAAAAAAGTTATTCTGATGTTGTAGGTGGGGTAGTTAGGGTTGATGTGAGAGAAGATGAAAGCGGTTGTGATAAGGTTTGGACCAATGACCTAAAAGTCCCCTCTGTTGTGCCAAAGCTGTCTTTGGGTAACGGCATTGCATACTTCTATAGTTTTGATTTACTTGATAACGGTGATCGCCTTTGGTCATTGGTAGGTCTTGATTTTGAGACAGGTAAGGAAGTCATACGAATCCCAACGGGTACGGGGGAAGCATTTAATAATAACTGGGCTAGCATAGCCATAGCCCCCAATGGAAATACGTGGGTTGGCACACGTAATGGTGTGCTAAATATTACAGAGCACTGAAACCCCTAAATCATTCTGCTGCAGTTGGCCAAGGATCACGCTCTGTGCCTTTTGTTACCCAGTGGCCATTTGATTTGCTCTGCAATGATTTGGCTTCTTTTCTTGGGTTGTAGAACTGTTTATACCAGGCACGTGC
>JAQXEH010000011.1 GCA_029250925.1 Hellea sp. | reverse complement strand
TTAGCTAATTGAGTCTTTGAATAATCCAAAAAGTCCTGCACCAAAATTAGTAATGTGTCGTTTGCCATTTTGTTTTAAGTTGTTGAACATGACCATAGAGTTTTGAACGGTTGATCTTTCTAATTCTTTAAATGCCATTTCCCAACCCTCAAAAGCTCTTTCATTAATTTCGTTTTCATAAAGAGTTTCTACATTAGTATGTCGAGGGTCTATTTTTATTTTTTCATATAAAGAGCGTACAGCATTTTCTTCCCCTTCAATAATTTGTAAAAAACTATTACCATCATAGTATAAATGGCCAGTAAGGTCATTAAGCTTATTTTTGGTATGTGATGAATTAAGTATTTCTAAAATAGTCGACCGATCAAGTGTATTAGGCGTATTGCTTATGTATATTAGCTCAATCATAAAATCCCCAAATTATGTATAACTTATTGTTATCCAACAAATATTATTAGGTCAAGCGCACTAGAATTTATTTTATTAAGACACATATTTCCGAACTTTTTAAAAGGATAATGCGTATTCACAACATGAAAAGAAAATTCCCAGATAACTTCATTCCCCTTACGCGAAGAGAGGACACCGGCTCTGTTACAGACTCCGAGCTGGTGGCTATGGCCTGGGACGATGAGACAAGCTTTGATAACATAAAAGCTCAATCTGGTTTGGCAGAAAAAGAAATTATCAAAATTATGCGAAATCATATGCAACCAAGCAGCTTTCGTATGTGGAGAAAACGTGTGAGTGGTCGAGCTAGTAAGCACTCCGCCAAACTATTTTGAATTACTTAGCTTAGATTAATGCTTTATTGTGGACACTAAAGAAAACTCCCTTTCTATTGTATGGTTTAAGCGAGATTTGCGCGTGCATGATCATATGCCGCTTTATCTGGGTAGCAAGTCCGATCAGGTTATCCCACTATATATTATTGAGCCTGATTACTGGAAGCTGCCTGATACTTCTGGGCGTCAATGGCTATTTATTAAAGACAGCCTCGAGGACTTAAATGATAAGCTTACTGTGTTAGGTGCTCCGTTACTTATATATCGTGGTAAAGCTGAAGAGATTTTAGAGAAGTTAATTTTAGAAACCAAAGCAAGATCAATTATATCGCATCAAGAAACAGGCAATTTTTGGACATATCAGCGTGATCTACGGATTAAAAGTTTAGTTAAAAAATATAACTGTGATTGGAAGGAATATGCCCAATTTGGAGTTAAGCGCGGATTGATAAATAGAGATGGCTGGGCAAAAAAATGGGATCATTTTATGTCTGCTGAACCAGTACCAACGCCAAGCTCACTTGTACCATATTTTAAAAAACCGACCCTTAATATTCCAACACAAGAGGAGCTTGGATTGAAAGATGTCTGCCCTGGGCGCCAAAGAGGGGGCCATGAAGAGGCCATTAAAACCTTAAACAGTTTCCTTGATGAAAGGGGTAAAAATTATCAAAAGGGAATGAGTAGTCCCATAACTGCACAATGGGAGTGCTCCCGCATGTCGACATTTTTATCATCTGGAACGATTTCTATGAGAGAAACTGCGCAGTCGGTTTGGCTGCGCCAAAGAGAATTAAAGCACATGGCTAGTGAAGGCCAACCTGTCGGTACTTGGAGAGGGTCAATGTCTTCATTTAACGGAAGGTTACATTGGCATTGCCATTTTATTCAAAAACTCGAAAATAGCCCGAGACATCAGTTGGAAGCTATTCACCCCTTTTATAATGACTTGAGAGATGACCCTTTCAACAATCCCGAAGCACGTATTCGTCTAAAGGCTTGGAGTGAGGGCAAAACTGGATTCCCCTTTGTTGATGCTTGTATGCGGTCTTTAAATTCTACAGGATGGATAAACTTCCGAATGCGAGCGATGCTTATGGCTTTTTCTAGTTATCACCTCTGGCTAGACTGGCGCGTTGCAGGTTCAGTTCTTGCCAAAAAATTTACAGACTATGAGCCTGGAATTCACTGGCAGCAAGTCCAGATGCAATCAGGAACAACTGGGATCAATACTTTACGGGTTTATAACCCAGTAAAGCAGGGTTATGATCAGGACCCTACTAACGCTTTCACTCGCGAATGGTTAACTGAACTAGTTGATATTCCAGATTCTTTCATTCAAGAGCCATGGAAGTGGCCGGATTATGAGCAAAATAACAGCCATGAATATCCACATAGGATTGTGGATCACTTAGAAGCTGCAAAAAAAGCTAAAGCACAAATATATGCAATTCGTAAAAAACAAGGGCATCGTGAAATAGCAAAGAATATCTATGACAAACATGGTAGCCGCAGATCACAAAACTCTAGAACTAAGATAAGGCACTGAGTATGGCCATGGTAGCAACTCGAGAGGAGGGCCTAAACCGGCTGGATATTTTTTTAAATATATCCGGTTCGAATTATACCCAGTTCCGTAATTATGATTATGGCCCAAACAACCATAAATCAGTTTCTTTATTATCTCCTTATCTGAGGCATCGCCTAATAACAGAAAGAGAAGTTGTCTCAAGTGTATTAGCTAAGCATAGTTTACGGGATTCTGAAAAATATATACAAGAAGTATTTTGGAGATCATATTTTAAAGGCTGGATGGAACATAGGCCATATGTTTGGGAGAAATATAAATCTGAACTCAACAATCAGCTAGGCTTAATAAGTAAAAATAAATTTTTAAATAAAGCTTACGAGCAGGCCCTTGCCGGACAAACAGGAATTGAATGTTTTGATTTTTGGGTAAATGAACTCAAGGAGACTGGTTACCTTCACAATCACGCTCGCATGTGGTTTGCGAGTATTTGGATTTTTACTTTAAAGCTACCTTGGGAACTAGGAGCCGATTTTTTTCTTTGTAATTTAATTGATGGTGACGCTGCTAGTAACACCCTCTCTTGGAGATGGGTTGCAGGCCTTCATACAAAGGGGAAATCCTATCTTGCGCGGGCTGATAATATAGAACGCTTTACCTGCGGAAGATTTTATCCAAAAGGCCAACTAGAAGATTCTGCAGATCCTTTAAGCGAACCAGAATATGATATCATTGATAATGTGCTTCCAGCATCAGATTTACATCAAGCAGATAAGTATTTGCTACTCGTCCATGAAGATGATTGCCAGACCGAACAGTGTTTTCCAGAAAACTTAAATATCACAGGAGCGGTTGGGCTACAGTCAACAGCGTTTAGATCGGTAAATACTATAAATAAAAATATTTCGGAATTTGCAAGAGGAGCTCTCGAAAGCTCACTTATGAAATTTGGTCCAGATAATAAGATAATAGAAAAAGACTGGGCCTCTGAATTATTATCTATCTGTAATAAGAAAGGTGCTCGTAATATATTGATGCACTATGCACCAACAGGCCCAACGGCGGATGCAATTAAAAAAGCTGTACCATTGCTAAGGGAAAACCAAATAGAGATATCCTGTATATTACGCGAGTGGGATAAAGAGGTATGGCCATTCGCAAACAAAGGCTTTTTTAAGGTTAAAAAGAAAATTCCTAAAATACTGCAGAATTTAAATATTGGATCACCATAGGCAGCGCATTGACTACCAGTCGTCATCCATTGCCTGTTCTCTTTTTCTGTTTTTGATTTCCTCTCTGAGAGCGTCTTTCTTTTTCTGTGCTTCAATCTTAGCTTCAGCAATTCGTTTTTGCCGAGCTTCTTCTGCCAGCCTTTTTTCTTCTTCAGCTTTAGCCAAGGCTTCAGCTGCCGCGCGCCTATCAGCCGCCGCTCTTGCCCTTGCCTCAGCCGCTCTTCTTTTATCTGAGGCTTGCCTAGACTTTTCCCTGGCTAAGGCGCTCTCTCTTTGTTCAGATTTAACACGTCTATTCTTAGCTGCAGCAGAAAAAACGGACGCCTCAACTGTCACTTGATAACCAGCTCCTGTTTGACTGGAACTGATTAACTTAAAGCTTTGGACTTGCCCTTTTGTGGAGGTATTTATTCCGCGATTTGAGACGTTTGCTGTACCCTGGAAGTTAGACCTTTGTGCTCCTGCACTTGCCGTAGCCGCTTGAACACTTTGACTTGAATTACCTTCAAGTTCCGCAACATCTTTTTCTGGAACCTCAGACCCTTCTTTGTATTGTCTTTTTTTAGCTTTTACTTTTCCTTGGGTATCAACGCGCCCAGCCATCACATTTGCAGACTCGTAGCTCGATGAAGCAGATACATCGGCCGAGGTTACATTTGAATTTTCATTGGCTGATATGGTAATGCCATTTACTTGAGAAACAGCTAAGGCAAGCGCATCATTGATAGCAGCTTGCCTAGTGTTTCCAGAGCCTTTCGTAGTCACAACAACTACATCCGGATTCTCTTGGGCCATAACATCCATAATTGGGATGAGTAAAAGCCCTGAAAAGATTATAAGATAAGTTAAAAGCTTATTCATGATATACCCTATTAAAGATCCCCAAGCATATCGTCAGCTTCCGATGTATCAATTTCATTCTTCTTGGAGAAATCTGACAATGCTTTATAGCTTGTTTGTGATTTTTTAGCATATTTAGGAAGATTTTTAGC
Source organism: Hellea sp. (assembly GCA_029250925.1). Classification (GTDB taxonomy): domain Bacteria; phylum Pseudomonadota; class Alphaproteobacteria; order Caulobacterales; family Maricaulaceae; genus Hellea. Next base: position 565 of record JAQXEH010000011.1, on the reverse strand, counting down.
AACAAAAAGACCAGTCCCTAAAGTTTTCTTTAGCTTTGGTAATTCTCTTATGCCTGCACCTTTCATAGTGGAGCCAGCGGATGAGGCCCATTTTTTAAGTTCAGGGAGTAACCTTATAGTATCTGCTGTGCCTTTGGCATAAAATGGAAGTGCTTTACCAAATTCTTTTTTTGCTTCAGCGTCAATGACGGTTTCCTCTGCCATTTTAGTATTGATGGCTTCTTGCGCATCTTCACTGACCTTCATACTGCGTTTTATACTGTCTTTATCTTTAACATTACCGCTGGAGAGCGCATCTCTTTCGCTTTCAAGTAGGTCTGCTTGGTCCTTTAGCCCCAGAGCTCTTGCAACTTGTGCCTGCCCTGCTGTCATGTTTGTCATTCCGGAGACCAGTCTGTTTACAATACCGTTTTGCTGACTGGTTAAGTCACCCATTCCCGCATCATTAGAAGAAGTTAAGCTTTTAGCTTTTTTAAGCATTCCCATCTGTGCGGATGCCGGCAAAGACGAAGCTAATAAAGCCGTCGATACGGCAACAATTAAAAGTTTTTTCATAATTTTTTCC
>JAQXEH010000085.1 GCA_029250925.1 Hellea sp. | reverse complement strand
AGTCTGTCATCCATTGTTGGAAGTTTATAATTCATTTATTTCCCTTTCTACACCGTTTGGAACAGTATTTAATTTCTTCCCAGTTTCTTTCCCATTTTTTTCTCCAGGAAAAAGGTAGCGAACAATTCAAACAATTTTTCTCTGGAAGGTTTAATTTTTTGTGTACCATAATATGCATACGAACCACTTGTTATTTTAGTGCGTATTAATATCATGAAAAAAAATTTAATTCCGATACTTGCAGACCAACTGACCGAGAGCATATCTTCCTTAGAAGTGAGCGAAAAAAAAGATAGCGTAGTTCTGTTAATGGAATTAGATGAAGTTCTATCTGAGGTGCCTCATCATCGAAAGAAAATAATTTTTCTCGTCTCAGCTATGCGCCATTTTGCAAAGCAACTTGAAATGAATGGTTGGCAAGTAGATTATGTAGCGTTGAATGATGAAAATAATTCGGGAAACCTAGTTGAAGAAATATCAAAAGCCATATCGCGTCATTGTGTAGACCAAGTTCGTATTTGTGAGCCATCAGATTGGAAAACTTTTAGTACTCTTAAAGAGCTGCAAAAAAATAATTTAATTAATATTAGCTTTACGCCCGACAATCGTTTTTTAGCATCTCACTCCGAATTTGAGGAATGGGCAGAGGGCAGAAAACAGTTTCGAATGGAGTACTTCTATAGAGAAATGAGGCGTAAAACTAATATCCTTATGGAGCAGGACAAACCTGTTGGTGGAAAATGGAACTTTGATAAAGACAATAGAAAGCCACCAGTAAAAGGCTTGAGTGTGCCATCGCCGATAAATTTTTTACCCGATAGAGAAACACTAGAGGTCATTTCTCTTGTTGAACAAATTTATCCAGATCGAATAGGTGATATTGAAAACTTTTTCTATGCTGTCACACGAGAGGACGCACTCCGGTCGTTAAATTACTTTATTGATAATCTTTTGCCTAAATTTGGAGATTATCAGGATGCTCTGATGACTGACCAACCTTTTCTTTTTCATTCACTACTATCACCATATATTAATATTGGTTTGTTGCAGCCGCTTGAAGTTTGTTTGGCTGTTGAGCAAGCTTACTATAATGATAAGGCTCCAATAAATGCAGTAGAAGGCTATATTCGCCAGATTATCGGCTGGCGAGAGTATGTAAGGGGTATTTACTGGCTCAAAATGCCAAGTTATTTGGAAGAGAATGCTTTGCAAGCTTCACAAGAATTGCCAGATTTTTATTGGACTGGGGACACCGATATGCATTGTCTTTCGGAGGCTATTAACCAAACCTTAGAACATTCATACGCGCATCACATTCAGAGGCTTATGATAACGGGTAATTTCGCATTGTTAATAGGTGTTAATCCCATTGAACTGCATAAATGGTACCTTGCAGTATATATAGACGCCTTTGAGTGGGTCGAGCTACCTAACACTTTAGGTATGAGCCAATTTAGTGATGGAGGGCTTTTGGGTTCAAAGCCATATGCCAGTAGTGGCGCATATATAAATCGCATGAGTAACTACTGCTCCTCATGCAAGTTCAATGTTAAAGAAAAATTAGGAAAAGATGCTTGCCCTTTCAACAGTTTGTACTGGAGCTTTATTTCAAAAAATAAAGAATATCTTCGAGGTAATCCTAGAATGTCTATGCCGTATAGAAATCTCGAAAAGATGGATAAAAAATTAGCTTCATCATTAATCAATCAGGCAGATAATTTTGTATCCATGATTGAGCCAGCAAAGACTTATGGATGAATTTTTAATTTTAAAATGGACAAACTGAATTAAACTCAATCCATTCCCCGCCTACAGGTTTCATTAGTTTAATTTTTGTGGCATGCAACATGAGACGATCTGTTAGTATAAAGGCTGAGTCATGCGCATACATTCTGTCACCTAAAATAGGATGGCCAATAGAATTTAGATGTACACGTAGTTGGTGTGTCCTGCCAGTTACAGGTTTTAAACTTAGATAACTTGTATTGTTTTTGTGGCTTATCATTTCAACTTTAGTTAAAGCAGACTTTCCTTTTTCATAACACACGATTTGAAGAGGACGATTTTTCCAGTCGGTTCTAACTGGCAGATCAATATTAAATTTATTTAACTTTATTAGTCCCCAAACTCTCGCTAGGTACTCTTTCTGTATGAACCTTTTTTCAAATTGTAAACCAATGTGCCTTTGTGCATTTTTATTGTGCGCAAAAACCATTAGTCCTGATGTTGCCATATCAAGCCTGTGTATAATCAAAGACTCTGGATAATCTGCTCTAACTCTGGCTTCCATACAGTCAGTTTCAGTTTTACCTGGAACGCTTAATAATCCACAAGGTTTTTCAGCAATAATAATATCTTGATCAACATAGATATATGAAACAGGACTTTTAGGGGGGGAATAAGTAAATCCTCGCTTCATCAATTTATTTTTCTAACAACGACTTCACGTCCCTCGAGGCATAGTCCTATTTTGCCGTTGAGCATATCTATTGCTTCTGTTCCATAGATTTCTTTTCGCCATCCAGTAAGGGCTTTAGCTTTTGATTTTTCGCCGAAAGCAGCGATATCTACTATATCACTGCTTGTAGCCACTAATTTCGGGGCGATACCTACATATTCTGTTCTTAACCTTAATAATGTTTTTAACATTTCTACTGTTGGGCCTAAGTTTGGAGGCATGTGCTTAACTTTGGGTGGATCTGGTGCATATATGTCTGCATTAGCAACGGCAGTATTTATTAATTTAATTAAATCTTCAGCAGACTCTGAATTTTCAAACCCTCTTGGAATACCTCGTAGTTTCATAAGGCTTTGAAGATTTTTTGGCTTCTGTTGTGCTACATTATATAGAATTTCATCTTTTAGTACGCGTCGTCTTGGTATATTTTTTTCTATCGCGCGTCTTTCCCTCCAAGCTGCTGCTGCCTTTAATGCTGCTAAATAAGAAACCTTAGGATTTCTTATTTTTAGTCTTTCCCAGGCATTTTCAGGTTCAAAGCTATACAATTTTTTATCGGTTAATTGGCTTGTTTCTTCTTTTATCCAACTTGTTCTGTTTTTCTCCGTCAATTCGTGCACGATCCCGGGGTATAGGTCCCTTAGGTGTGTTACATCTGCAAGTGCATACTTTAGTTGATTTTTGGTCAATGGTCTTCGCGACCAATCTGTAAACCTTTCGCCTTTATCAATATTTATATTTAACCTGCCTTTCACTAATGAACTGTAACCAATAGACTCACGAAAGCCTAATGCCATCGCGGCTATTTGAGTATCGAAAATATTCTTTGGGACTTCGCCGCAGATGTGATAGAATATTTCAATATCTTGTCGTGCCGCATGAAATACTTTTGTAATATTACTATCCAATAATATATTGATAAGTGGTGCTAAGTTAATATCTTTTGCTAGGGGATCAATAACAACTTCCGTTTCATCTGTAGCAATTTGAATTAAGCATAGTATGGAGAAAAATGTGCTCTCACGCATAAATTCTGTATCTATACAAATAAAAGGTTTTTTAGAGGCTTTATTACAGAAGGAATTAAGTTCTTTCTGGTTATCAATAATAATCATAAATCAGCCAATATTGGATACACAAAAAACATATCAACAAATTTATTACACTTCACTGAAGGATGTTTTTATTAAATCAAGAGCAGAATACCAAGCTCTCTTTTCACTAGTGGAATTATGTTTTAAAACACCATCACCACTATCAGCTCCTGGAACCATAAATGCATGAGTTGTTTTTCCGTATGCATGCAATTGCCAGTCACAACCCGATTCTGTTAGTTCTTTGGACAGTTTTATAACATCATTAGGTGTTGCCATAGGATCGTCCCAACCATGTGCAACTAATATTTTTGCTTTTATTTTATTTTTGGATAAATTGGGCGCGTCCAGTAGTCCGTGAAAACTGATTGCAGCTTTTATATCTGCACCAGATCTCGCAATATCTAGCGCGCAAAGTCCGCCAAAGCAAAAGCCAAGAGTGGCAATATTTTGTTTATCAACAATATCAAAACTCTTAGCCTTCTCAAGGCCTGCTAGCAGACGTTTTAATAGTTTTGCTCGGTCTTCTTTGAGTGGAAGCATTGTGTTTTGTTTATCTTCAAGGGCCGCTGGTTGGTAACCATCTCCATAATTGTCCAAACAGAACCCTATGTAACCTTTATTAGCGATTTCTAAAGCTTTGTTTTTAGAAAATTGATCTAAACCACTCCAAGCGTGGTTTATCAAAACACATGGCTTCTTTCTAGGCAGTGCATCGTCATAAACCATATATCCAATACACTTTTTACTTTGATCAAAATACTCTACGGATTTTTCTATTATAGCCATTACATAACATCCGTAATAAATTAATGTTAATAAATCCAGAGTAAAGATAACTTCTAAGTATAAATTAACAATATATTATAAATTTAAATTTAAGATACTTTCAAACTTATCACAGGCTTAGAATGTTATTTCGCATTATTACTCTATTTATAAGCACTTTTTGTTTTGTTTCTTGTGCAACTTATCAGGAAAATCCAAATTATAGATATTCAACTTCCTATTTGCATTCAAAGAATGAGATAGTTTTCAATTCGGAATCTGATATGAATTTACACCATACCGTGTTGGATAACAAATCAGCTAAGATATTATCGTCCAATGAAACCATAAATAATACTACTTGCAGAAATTCTGCAAAATCTAATAAAATTATCGGAGCCAGTATTGGCGGCTTGGTAGGCTCGGTAGCGGCAAAAAATTTAGTGAGTGGTAAGGCTGGAGCTATCGTCGGAGCGGGATTAGGAGGTGTTACTGGTTACAAAGTAGGTGAATTATTAAGTAACTGTAATGACTTGACTGAGTCTGTAGTGTTAAATGAGGTAAAAAAAGATGATAACAGGCATCTTTTGGTAAAAACTTTATATTCTACATCTGACTCAGCATTAGTGAATAACAATTCATCAACTTTATCTGATAAACAAGTTTTAGGTGAAATAAATTATGATTACTCAGCAAATTCATTATTACCACTAAAAAAGGATTATGGGCCAAATATTACTAAAGCTACGATACATACAGTTGTTAAGGGTGATACAATTTATTCATTAACAAAAAAGCTTTGCCAAGATATTGAAGAAATTGATAAGTTAAATAATTTGAACTCAAATTTTAACATTCAATTAGGCAGATTATTGATCTTGCCTCCGGATGCCTGTTAGACCATACACCCCAAGTTCAATAATAATTCTGAGTGTGAGCATAGCAACATGAAACATCGTTCTGCAAAAATATTAGCTACAGTAGGGCCTGCAAGTTCTTCACCTGATATGTTAAAATTACTTGCTGAAGTTGGTGTTGATGCTTTTCGTTTAAACTTTTCTCACGGTAACCATAGTGATCACGCTCGATCAATAGACTTTATCCGAAATATAGAAAAAGAAATGGGTAAGCCAATTGCTATAATAGCTGACATGCAGGGTCCTAAATTGCGTTGCGGTGAATTCAAAGGCGGACAAATTGAATTAATTTTTGGACAAGAGGTCACTATAATAAATAGTAAATATAGCGATGCTAGTGATGTAATTTGTATACCTCATAAGGAGTTATTTGAAGTCTTAAAACCTGGGAATACTTTAAAATTTGATGACGGAAAGATTAAGGTAACTGTCAAAAACAATGATGGTTTAATAATAAAAGTTAAGGTTGATGTACCTGGAACACTTAAAAATAAAAAAGGTGTGAATGTAATAGATGCTGTCCTTCCTATGTCTGCAATGACTGATAAAGATGTGGTGGATATATCATTCGCATTAAGTAAGGGTGTTGATTATGTAGCATTATCTTTCGTCCAAACATCCAAGGATGTTCTAGATGCACGAAAAATTATTGGTGATAAAGCCAATATCATTGTGAAAATTGAAAAACCCTCAGCTGTTCATGATATAGATTCTATCCTCGACAAAGCAGACAGTGTAATGGTTGCACGTGGAGACTTAGGTGTAGAGTTACCTCTCGAGGATGTGCCGGTGGTTCAAAGAAAGATAATTAGAAAAGCTCGTATACTTGGTAAGCCAGTAATAGTGGCAACACATATGCTTGAATCCATGATTGATTCGCCAACCCCAACACGAGCTGAAGCTTCTGATGTGGCCACAGCAATTTACCAAGGCGCTGATGTTGTTATGTTATCAGCTGAGACTGCAGTAGGCCGTCATCCAGCAACTGCTGTGGCAATTATGGATAGGATAATCAAATCAGTGGAGGGCGATCCAGAGTTCTGGGACTATTTCTCAGCCAGTGATTTGCCTTATTTTGACACACCTGAAGATGCGATTTCCCAATCCGTTTGCGTTATGTCTGAAACACTTAATTGCAAAGCTGTATTTGGTTATACCAATACAGGGTCAACCGTACAAAGAATATCACGAGAAAGGCCGCCATGTAGAATAATCGGGTTAACTCCATCCATCAAAACGGCAAGAGTAATTTGTCTAAATTGGGGTGTAATTCCTTTGATTATGAAAGATCCAAAGAATTTTGATGAAATGCTACCGCATATACAAAAAGCTTCTATATTGTATGCAGGTTTAAAGTCTGGAGATAAGATAATAATAACTGCTGGGATTCCATTCGGACGTCCTGGAACAACAAATACCCTTAAAATTGATATGGTTGATTAATAACTGAATTAATTTTAAAATACTAAAAAAGTTGTATAAAATCATGACTACCAAATTAAATATTAATAAAAATACTCGGATCAGACATCCTGAAAAAGCCAATAAACCTGATACTTTGGTCCTAAGAAAGCCTTCTTGGATAAGAGTTAAAGCACCTACATCGCAAGGTTACTCCAAAACACGTGATATAGTAAAATCAAGCGGTCTTGTTACCGTTTGTGAAGAGGCGGCATGCCCTAATATAGGTGAGTGCTGGGAGAAGTCGCATGCTACTTTTATGATATTAGGTGAGGTTTGCACTCGGGCTTGTGCTTTCTGTAATGTTTCTACAGGTCTGCCAAATAAGATAGATGAGCAGGAGCCATATAAAATAGCTGCGGCTGTAAAGAAAATGGGTTTACAACATGTTGTTATTACATCTGTTGATAGAGATGATTTAGCAGATGGCGGTGCAGGTCATTTTGTAAAAGTTATATCAGCAATTAGAGAAGTTTCTACTAAAACTACTGTTGAGATTCTTACTCCTGACTTTCTTCGTAAAAAAGGTGCCATCGATACTGTTATTGATGCGAAGCCAGATGTGTTCAATCATAATCTTGAAACAGTGCCTAGGCTCTATTTGAAGATACGACCAGGAGCCCGTTATTATCATTCACTTCGATTACTTGATAAAGTAAAGCAACGAGACCCTAATCAATTTACAAAGTCAGGTATTATGGTTGGTTTAGGTGAAACAAAGGAGGAGGTAATGCAGGTTATGGATGATATGCGTTCGGCTGGGATTGATTTTCTTACTATAGGACAATACCTTCAGCCCACCAGAAAGCATGTGGCTGTGGACAGATTTGTATCTCCTGAAGAATTTAAGGGTTATGAAACTATTGCTAAAGCCAAAGGATTTCTCCTTGTTTCAGCCACTCCACTGACACGCTCTTCTTATCACGCCGACAGTGATTTTAAAGAACTGCAGGAGAATAGAAAAAAAAGACATTAGTAATGCCGGCAGTAAAGCTTATAAAACATTTACAATATGATGCAGATGATCTTTTATCTCTGGTTGCAAATGTTGAAGACTATCCGAATTTTATTAACTTAATTTCTGCCCTTAGAATAAAAAACAGAAGTAACATTAATAATTTTGAGGCGGAAGCTATTGTCAACTATAAATTACTTAGGGAGTGTTTCAAATCTAAAGTTGTGATAGATCCTAAAAAAAGAACTATATTTGTCAAAAAATCTGGTGATGGAGGCGCATTAAAGTCACTTACAAATAAATGGGTTTTTTACGATTTGAGCGATGGTTCTACAGCAATATTGTTTGAAGTGGATGTCTCCCTTAAAGCTTTCCCTCTGAATTTATTGGTTCAACAAAGAATTAACAGATATAGTGAGGTAATAATGAAAGCTTTTGAAAATAGAGCTTCAGAACTCTTTAATAAAGTCGACAAATGTGGGATTGACTTTATCAAGGAGATTGATGCTTTGGGTATTTAGCTAAACTTTGCAATTTTTATCAATACCTAATGCAATTGAACTAGTCAATTTTATTGCTTCGTAACAAGTCAATTTTCTAATATGTTCTCTGCTCTTCTGTCCAAAGCAAAATAAATTCGATTTAGTTTTTATTTTTTTTTCAATTAAATAAGAAATTCCCACCCAAACAGTACCAACAGGCTTTTCTACTGATCCACCATTAGGGCCCGCAACTCCGGTAACCGATATTGCAAAGTCAGTTTTAAATATCTTAACTGTATTTAGGGACATTTCTTCTGCTACAGCTGCACTGACGGCTCCATTATTATCTATAATTTTTAAGGGTATTCCTAAAAGCTTATTTTTAACTTCATTGTCATATGCTATAATTCCCCCCATATAAACTGAAGAGGCACCAGATAAGGAAGTTATGGCAGTAGATATAAGGCCTCCTGTACAGCTTTCGGCTGTACTGAGGCTAAGTTTGTTTTTGTTAAAAATAAATAGAAGTTTTTGAGCTTCTTTATTAATTTGTGTATCTAGTTGATTCATAATTATTCGGGTAATTTAACTGTTGCTGTAGCTTGGGCTGCTATGCCTTCACTCCTACCGGTAAAGCCTAATTTCTCTGTTGTTGTAGCCTTTACACTTATTTTTTTTATTGGTAGCTTGCATAGCTCTGATAATTTCTCCCTCATACTTTGACGATATGGTTTAATTTTGGGATTTTCACAAATTATTGTTAGATCTAAGTGTTGTAATGTTCCGCCTCGTTTTTCTAATTCACTAACTGCAAATAATAAGAACTCTTTAGAACTTGCATTCAACCACTTAGGGTCTGATGGAGGAAAATGGTCCCCAATATCGCCGAGGGCTATAGTTCCTAAAATAGCGTCAGTTAAAGCATGGAGGGCGACATCTGCATCTGAATGTCCTATTAGGCTAAATTCGCATTTTATAGGTACACCGCATAGCCAAACTTTATCTCCAGTTGTTAATCTGTGTACATCGAAGCCATTTCCTGTAGCTATGTAATCATTTAGTGAAATCATATTTTTTGCTCTTTCAAAATCCTTAGGATACGTGACTTTAAAATTATTAGGATCGCCTTCCGAATAACAAATATTGATACCTGATAATTTAGCCACCTCAATATCATCATCCGGGGTTATATTCTCTGATAAGTTATTGTAGGCTTCTATTATTTCATTATAATTAAACCCTTGAGGTGTTTGAATTCTGAAAAATGACTTCCTGTCAATCTTTACCCCATCGATCGTTTTTAAGGAATCAACAACTGGTAGGGCAGGTGCAACTGCTGTGTTTTCTTTTAAATTGGATATAACATCAACTAAAGTGGATTTGGTTACGAAAGGCCGCGCCGCATCATGTATAAGCACGATATCGGGAGGGTTTTTTGAAAGAGAGAGTAATCCTTCTAAAGAAGACTTTGCTCTTGTATCGCCGCCTATGACAATACGTATATCCTTATAATGACTAATTATATCAGATATAAATTTATCCTCCTTAGCGACCACTATTATAGTCTCATCTATCAAGTTAGTTGAATTCATCGATGAAATCGTATGTTCTATTAATCGTTTTCCTGCTAATTTAAGATATTGTTTGGGTATTGTGCTACCTAATCGTGCACCTTTTCCTGCTGCGACTATTATTTGTGCGATTCTTGTCATTTGTACTCTTGTGGCAGCGATGAATTATTGTGCATATATATTTACTGTAGTATGTACTAACAATGACCTTTATGCCTAAAATTGGCAAGTATGAATTACGATCTCGTGTTCTTGTTGCTCCTATGTCTGGATTAACAGATTTACCATTCAGGCGAGTTGTTAATTTGTTTAATCCAGGCCTTATAGTATCTGAAATGGTTGCAGGTCAGATGTTGGCTATGGGTAAGCCGGATACCTTAGCAAAGGCAGCTGGTGGAGGGGAAATAGACCCCCTTGTAATTCAACTTGTTGGCTGTGAAAAAAACTGGATGTCTAAGGCTGCTAAACTTTCTCAGGAAGCTGGTGCTGCATTAATAGATATAAATATGGGTTGCCCTGCAAGAAAAGTTACCTCTGGTATGTCTGGATCTGCTCTTATGAAAGATATTGATAATGCACTGGAATTAATAGTCGCTACTATAAACTCTGTCGATATACCTGTTACTTTAAAGATGCGATTAGGCTGGAACACTGATAATATAAACGCTCCATCTCTTGCCGTCAAAGCTCAAAAGGCAGGAGTAAAAATGATAGTAGTCCATGGAAGAACAAGATGTCAGTTTTATGATGGAAAAGCTGATTGGAGTGCAGTTAAGGAAACAGTAGAAGCTGTTGACATACCTGTTTTTGTCAATGGGGATATCAATAATGCTAATGATGCTATCGAAGCATTAGACAGATCTTGTGCTGCTGGTGTCATGGTAGGGAGAGCTCTAATTGGCGCGCCTTGGAAACTACAAGAAATAATTTCTGTTGTAGACAGATCAGCTGTACAAAAGCCATTAAACATTAATGATAAAAAGAAAATTATTTTAGATCACTATCGCGACATTATTGACTTCTATGGCGAAAGAAAGGGTGTTAAAATTGCTAGAAAGCATTTAATTGGTTATGTGGATGATTTAAATTTGATTGATGATAGTGAAATTAAGTCATCGATTGTTCGAATGTCTCAAAGCTCAAAAGTGTACGATAAGCTTGATGTTATCTTTTCAAAAGCTAGAGAGAAATAACAAATGAGTAATAATTTTGATATAAGTTTTCTAGAAGATGATTGGCCTTATCCACTATTTTTAATTAGCCCAGTTGATAATTGTATTTTATGGGTAAATGATAATGCCCTTCAATGGATTAAGGTTTCTTCTTCAAAACTCATTGGTTTCAAACTTACAGATATAGTTCTGTTTGATGAATCCAACAAAGATATTATTAGTAGGTGTTATAGGTCTGAAGCTCCAATAATAGTTCGAGATTGTTCACTTCACTTGAATAAAATTGATAAAAAATTATGTCATCTAACAGCATTTCCGAGTGGATCTCATGTATGTTTAAGTATCTGGCCTTCAAATTCTCGATCTATATACTCACATACAGATGCACAATCTGTTTCTGGTTTGGGAAACTTAATAGCGCATGAACTCAAAAATCCATTAGCGGGTATTAAAGGTGCAACTCAATTACTCAAGCAAGATGTTGAAGGCAGTGAGGCGCATGATTTAATTGATTTAATTAGTTCAGAAATTGACCGCATCGGAAGACTTGCTGATAAAATAGAGGTTCTTGGTGACCCAAACCCTGTGAATTTTACACGTGTTAATATTCATGAAATATTACAAAGTGCCAGAAAAATTATACAATCCGCAACCCCTGAGTTAATTATTACGGAGCGATACGATCCTTCTCTTCCGACTATTATGGGGGATTCTGATACTCTTATGCAAGCTATGCTTAATATTATTAAGAATGCTTCTGAAGCATGTCAAGCTATCGAGTGCCCATCAGAAGTAATATTGGAAACTAAATATAGAAGTGGTGTGAGCAAATTGCGTGATGGGAAAGGGTCTGCTCAGCACCTTCCTATTGAGATAAGTGTTACTGATAATGGTTCGGGGATACCTGAAGATATTTTGGATCAAGTTTTTATGCCCTTTGTTACGAGTAAAAAAGAAGGTCAAGGATTAGGTCTCCCGCTTGTAGCAAAAATTGCTTCTGCTCATGGTGGTATTGTCGAGTTTAAATCAGAGCAAGGTAAAACCACTTTTTCACTTTTATTGACAGATAGAGAGACATTATGAAATACGAGATTTTATTAGCTGATGACGATGCTAGTATACGATTAGTATTATCAAAGGCTTTAACGCGCGCTGGTCATACTGTTAAGGCAACCGATAATGCGGAAACACTTTTAAAATGGTCTGCTACAGGTCAAGGTGATATTATTCTTACCGATGTGATGATGAATGGCACAGAAATATTTAATTATTTGCCATTAATATCTGAAGAAAGGCCTTCTATTCCGATCATAATAATTAGTGCCAATAATACAGTTAATACTGCTCTCAAAGCAGGAAAGCACAAAGTTTTTGAATATATTCCGAAGCCCTTCGATTTACATGAAGTCACCCAGGCCATATCGAGAGCTGGTTTGTCGGTAAATCCAAGAATAAAGAAAATTAATCACGAATTAAGTAAACTACCTATGATAGGCCGTAGCCCCGCCATGCAACCTGTGTATCGGGCTATCTCTAGATTTTCTGCTGGGAATCTACCTGTCCTAATTAAGGGTGAGGTTGGTACTGGAAAGGATTTAGTGGCGAAACTTCTTCATGATGGTGGTGCTAGAAAAGAATTACCTTTTTTCAGAGAAACAGATTTTGAAAATACTTCATTAACGCTTCAAAAGGTTAACGGAGGTGATATTTATATTGATGAAGTTGCAGAATTATCCCTTAAACAACAAGAAAAATTATTAGCTGTTTTAACTGCTTCAGAGATGAATCCCCCAGCTAACCGTCCAAGGTTAATTTCGTCAACGCGAAAAGATTTACGAAAATTAGCCAATGAGGGTAAATTTAGAGATGATTTGCTTTATAGAATAAATGTAGCAGAAATTAGAATTCCACCTTTGTCAGAGCGTGACAGAGATATTTATGAGTTATCAGCAAGTTTTTTAACTAGAGCTTCTTCAAATAAAAGTCGAAGATTTAGCAGTCAAGCTCTTGATGTTTTACATCGCCATAATTGGTCAGGCAATGTGAGGGAGCTTGAAAATCTTGTGAATCGATTATCTGTGTTATATTCTGATGATTTGATAACAGCAGAAATGGTTCTTCAGGAATTCATCAAGGATGCTGAAAGCTCTGATAAGGTCGAGCAAGATCAAAATTTAAGGGATCTGTTGGAGAGTGCTTGTAGAAGATTATTAAGTATAGACCCGGATTCAATTAGTGGTTCTAGCTATAATATTGCTCTAAGTTGGGTTGAAAAACCTTTAATTATAGAGGCTCTCAGGCTAACAGGGGGGAACAAAGCCAAAGCAGCTGATTATTTGGGAATTCACAGAAATACATTGAGGAGTCGTTTGAAGGTTTTAGATATTTTGTGAAACCTATTTGGCTTTAATTGTTTCATTGACTAGTGTTGATTTATTGCAACAGTGATGTAGTATAATTACTATACCCATTAGTACATCATCATATTGGTAAAATGAAAAAGTTATTTAAAAAGTTAAAGAAAACTAATAGTGACATCTTTAATTCCTCCGGTGCTATAATTTTTGGTGCTATATTTGCGTTTTCAATTGGTTTATTAGTGCTCGGAAGCTTATTTGCATTTTCAAGCAAATCTTATCAGTTTGGTTGGTCATACCCGATTTTATTATTCAACTTAGTGCCCATACTAGCTCTCGGAATTTACCTCGGGATACGTATATGGTATGGATTGTTTGCCAATAAAAGAAATCAATCTGCCCCTTTACTTCATAGAAGATTTGTAACTATTTTCAGTTTATCAGCTTTGACTCCTGCTGTAATTGTAGGAGTGTTTTCAACATCTTTAATCAGTCAAAACATTAATGATTTATTTGGATCAAATGTGAGGTTAAATATGGAATCTGCCAAGGAGATTTTAGACGGTTATGTAAAACAAGAACTGACAAACCTAGCCCAAGATGCTTCAATAGTAAAAAAAGAGCTTAGTTTGGAGAGACAAAATATAAAATCAAGAATTTCTTTCACAGCGAATTTACAGATTATATCTCGTGTTAGGGATTTGGATGCTATTTATATAATGAATAATAAAGGATATGTTTTAAGTCGAGTAGAAAGTCCTATATCACCATCATTTGAAATTCCTTTAAAGGCCGTTTTTGATAGTTTGAAACCAAAAGATATAGCCTTCATTCAAAGAGATGATTTTGATTACCTCATAGCGGTTACTCCTATTGACGATTATGATGACTTATATTTATTTATTGGCCGAGTAATTAGGTCGAACAACCGAGTTCTCTCGAGTTTGTCAGGAGTAGCAAGAGCTTCACAGGCAATCGATAGATTTAATGATGATCAAAAATATATGAATAAGATCTTCTTCTTGACTTTCCTAGAGGCTGCAATTTTAATTTTATTCACCTCTATTTGGCTTGGGTTATCTTTGGCAAATCGTATCATTAATCCACTAGGCACTTTGATAGATGCTTCGGAAAAAGTCAGAATGGGGGATATGACTGCGAGAGTTGATGTTGATGGAAACTGGGGAGAAATTTCTGACCTTGGTAGTGCTTTTAATAAAATGACATATCAGTTGAGTACCCAGAGAGATGATCTTGTGAGAGAGCATGACTTATCTGAGCAGCGTCGGCAATTTTCAGAAGCTGTTTTATCGGGGGTTCGTGCCGGAGTTATAGGTTTGAACCAAGCCGGTAAAATCACAATTATGAATCAGTCTGCTAAACGACTTTTATCTTCGAAAGATTCGAAAATGGAGGGCTACCCTATATCTCAAGTTTTACCGGAGTTTTTACCCGCTTTTAATAAGGCAAAAGACTCAATTGGAGGGAATATAGAAGATCAGGTAAATTTTGAAACTAAGTTTGGTACAAGAAATTTTGACTTAAGTGTTAGTGCTTATTCTGGATCTCGAAAAGATACCGGTTGGGTTATGACTTTTGATGATATGACTCGATTAGTCGCGGCGCAAAGACACTCAGCTTGGCGCGAGGTTGCTAGGAGGATTGCGCATGAAATTAAAAATCCATTAACACCAATTCAGCTTTCAGCTGAACGGCTTTTAAAGAAATATTCAAATGAAATTATATCAGATCCTGATGTATTTCGAAATTGCGCACAAACGATATTAAGGCAGGTAAATTCACTTGAGCAAATGGTCGATGAATTTTCTGCATTTGCAAGAATGCCTGCACCCAATTTTAGTGCTATTGACTTTAAAGTTCTGATTTCGAATATCTTGTTTGCTCAAAGGGTATCCTTTCCTGAAATCAAATTTGATGTTTCAATTAACAGTGCAAAAAGCTCTAATATTATATGTGATGAGAGATTGATAACTCAGGCATTAACTAATATCTATAAAAACGGTGGTGAATCTATTATAAGGCGTTTTGATGAGATCGGTGCTAATAATTCTAAGGGTAAAATTAGTACTTTTGTAAAGTATAGTGAAGAGCTCATAACTATTTCAATTTTTGATAACGGAACTGGTTGGCCTGTACAGGATAAAGATCGACTATTAGAGCCTTATGTTACAACGCGAGAAAGTGGAACAGGCCTGGGTCTAGCCATAGTTATGCGTATAGCTGAAGATCATGGCGGGAAGCTAAAACTGAATTATAGAACTGATAATAAACCTGGCGCACACGTTGAGATTTCATTTCGTAAGAATGCAGCTGAAAATTATGTAAAAACAATAATATAGAATAGGAGGTAAATTAATGAAGTACGATATTTTAATTGTTGAAGATGAAGACGATATACGAGCAATGATTGGAGGTATTCTGGAAGATGATGGTTACGAAGTTAGACTTACAGCTACGAGTAATGAAGCCATTAACTCGCTGAAATTACGAAAACCATCTTTGATGATACTAGATGTCTGGTTAAAGGGTAGCACTATGGATGGAATTGAGCTTCTAGTCTCAATAAAAAAATCTCACCCAAATATGCCTGTTATAATAATCAGTGGTCATGGAACAGTTGAAACTGCTGTATCGGCTATTCGCAAAGGTGCTTATGATTATATTGTAAAGCCTTTCAAGGCAGACAAACTTCTAGTGACATGTAAACGGGCTTTGGAAAATGCTCGATTAAAAAGTGAAAATGAAGAATTAAAAGGGAAGACATCCCATGATGTTGCTCTTATAGGAACGTCTTCTCATGTAATACAATTAAAACAAAAAATATCTAAAATAGCGGCAACTAACTCTAGAGTTTTAATTTCTGGTCAATCTGGATCTGGTAAGGAGCTCATAGCGCGATTGCTTCATGAAAGTTCACTTCGCTCTAAGGGGCCTTTTAAAGCTGTAAATGCAGCATCTATCATACCAGAAAGGGTAGAGGAGGAATTATTCGGCGTCGAAGATGAAAGTGGTAATCTCAATAAAATTGGTTTGCTTGAACGTGCTCATAATGGAACATTATACCTTGATGAGGTAGCTGATATGCCTATCGAAACTCAAGGTAAGTTACTTAGGCTGCTAGTTGAACAACGGTTTAGGCGATTAGGCGGAAAAGATGATGTTCAGGTTGATGTTCGTGTTATCACGTCTAGCTCTAGAGATTTATTAAAAGAAGTAAATTTAGGCCGTTTTCGAGAAGACCTTTACCACCGTTTAAATGTTATGCCCCTTGAGGCACCGCCATTGAAAGAGAGGCGTGAAGATATACCGGCATTAGTTGAGCACTTTATTACTCAACTATCCACATCAACTGGGCTACCTGCAAGAAAAATTGGAGCCGATGCAATGGCAGCTCTTCAAGCCCATAATTGGCCTGGTAATGTCCGCCAACTAAGAAATAATGTTGAGCGATTGCTGATATTAGCCACTGGGGATCCAAGCCAGGCTATCACACTTGAAACATTACCACCTGAGGTATCAGTTGTTAGGGCAACTCAGGGTAAGAATGAAAACGAAAAACTGATTTCATTATCTCTTAGAGATGCTAGAGAACACTTCGAACGTGATTATTTAAAATCCCAAATACAAAGATTCGGTGGGAACATATCGCGAACCGCTAATTTTGTTGGAATGGAGCGTTCAGCCTTGCATCGCAAACTTAAGTCATTAGGGTTGAAGTCTAATGACCGCGATGAAGCTGAAGTGAATAATGTGTATGGACGTGATTAAGATTCATTCATCAAATATGTAAAAGGTTTTATGATATGAAAGTTATAATTTGTGGTGCTGGTCGTGTTGGGTTTGGTATAGCTTCACGCTTAGCATCTGAAAATAATGATGTTACTGTCGTGGATACTTCCGCATCGTTAATCAGAAAAATAACTACTGATTTAGATGTGAAGGGATTAGTGGGGCATGGTTCTGACCCAGTGATATTAAGGCAGGCAGGTGTTGAAAATGCTGATATGATAATAGCAGTAACTCATACTGATGAAGTTAACATGATAGCCTGCCAAGTTGCTCATTCTCTTTTCAGTGTTCCGACAAAAGTAGCAAGGGTTAGGGCTCAGAATTATTTATTGGACGAGTATTCAGAACTCTACAGTTCTGACAATATGCCCATTGACATAATTATATCACCTGAGATTGAAATTGCTAGGTCCATATTAAGGCGGCTTAAGACACCTGGAGCATTTGATGTAGTAAGTTTTGGAAACGGTAAAGTTACTATGCTAGGTGTGAAAATTGATGATGAATGTCCTATAATTGACACTCCAATAAAGCAAATACCTGATCTTTTCCCCGGTCTTCATGCTGCTATTGTGGGCATCAAGAGAGAGGGTGTGATATTTTCACCTTTGCCAGATGACCCATTAAGCGTAGGTGATGATGCCTACTTTATTACAAAAGCCGAACATTCGGAAAGGTTACTCGAAATTGTGGGTAGCAGAGATAATCTAGCCAGGCATATAGTAATTGTTGGCGCAGGTAATATTGGGGCATATCTTGCAAAAGAGTTAGAAAGTATTTCAAATGTTCGAGTGCGATTGATAGAGAGTGATGCCAATCAAGCTGAATTGGCGGCAGAAGAACTTAAGCGAACCGTTATTTTAAATGGCGATGCAATGGATTCTGATATTCAAGAAGAAGCTGGGGTTGCTAATTCAGAATTGGTGATATGTTTAACTAATGACGATAAAACTAATATTTTATGTGCGGTACTAGCAAAAAAAATTGGAGCTAAACAAACAATTAGTTTAATAAATGAAATATCAATGCGAGATTTACAGGCTGAACTTGGTATAAATATGGTCGTAGATCCAAGGGCAACTACTATATCCTCCATATTGCGGCACGTACGAAGTGGTAAGATCTTGGATGTATATTCATTGGAACAAGGCCAAGCGGAAATAATGGAAGGTGAAGTGTTAGAAACTTCTGCTTTATGTGGAAAGTCTATCTCTGATTCAAACTTAGTGAATGGAATTTCCATAGGTGCAATTGTTCGAAATAATAAAGTAATTTATCCTACTTCCGAAACTATCATTATTTCTGGTGATCACGTGATACTGCTAGCCGAAAAGGCTGCAATGAAAGAGATAGAGTTATTGTTTAGTGTTAGCTCAGATTATTTTTAATGCATTGAAATGGCTATAACACGAATTATATATTGGCTAGGAAATACCTTTATTATTTTTGCGGTATTATTGGGCTTTACTTCATTTTTAATATTATTCCTTTCAGATTATTCAGCTTCATTTATTTTTTTTATTATGAGTATGGTTGTTCTTACAGTTGGTTCGATTTTAAAACTTCTCACCCATAATACTTCAAATCGCGATAGTAATTCTGAAGCATTACTTTTTTTATTATTATTCTGGATTTTTGTTCCTATGTTAGGCTCATTGCCTTACATAGCACTAGGAACAACAAATAGTTTTATTTCTGCGTACTTTGAGTCGGTGTCTGCTTTTACAACTACAGGTGCTTCATCTTTAGTCGCTGATGATTTATCTCAAGTTATAGTATTGTGGCGATCTATCTTGCAGTGGTTTGGTGGTGTCTGTGCTGCAACTTTCGCTATTGTTATATTAGCCGCTCTTAATCTTTTTGGTACCGGAATACATAAGTCAAAGCTCTTCACTTTAGAAAAAGGAAAATTATTTCTAAAACTTTTAACTATAGGGAGAATTGTTGCATTTATATATTTTTTAATAACTTTTTTCACTGTGTTATTGATGGTATTTTCTGGATCAAATCTTTTTGACTCTTTATGTTTATCATTGAGTGGTATTTCTAGTGGAGGCCTAATGCCAAAAAGTGGACCTTTGAATACCTACATAAACCAAGTAGGTGTCACTATATTATCTGTAACTTGCTTAATCGGTGCTATGAATGTTGCGGTCTTGCATGATTGTTTTCGGCTAAAAAATACTAAAGCATTTTTAAGCTTGTTGAAAAACGTTGAACATAAAGCACTGATAACTTTTGTTTTAATACTATTTTCTATTGGTGCAATATATGGTTCTTTCAGCAGTGTATTTGTAATAATTATTGAGAGTATATTTTTTATAAGCACAGCAGGTTTTAACTATGCGATTGATGGTTTGGAATATATACCTGTTGCAATCCTTATTTCTCTTTCCTTAATAGGTGGCTCTGCTCTATCTACAGCAGGTGGATTAAAAATTATAAGAATTTTATTGCTGTTTAGGCATTTAGGCACTGACATGAACCGTTTATCGCATCCGTCTAGAATACTACCAGTGCTTTTCAGGGGTCAGCATATACCAGACAGATCATTTCTATCAATATGGATGTATTTTTTTGGATATACTATATTTTTTGGAATAAGCATTTGCCTTCTGGGTGCGAGCGGACTTACGTTTGATAATGCAGTAATGTTAGGAGCTGCTTCAATAAGTAATTTTGGGCCTCTTTTGCAATACATTAGCACAGAGAGTGGCTTTTCCATCAATGATTTATCTGATCAGCAGAAAGTAATTTCTTCTTTTTTTATGATTTCAGGAAGAGTTGAAGTTTTAGCGGTACTAATATTGTTCACGCCGTCTTTTTGGAGGCAGTAATAGCTAATAAATGAGGTATTTCTATTTTATTATAAAAATTTAGTAAAAACGACTTGCAAAAGATATGCGCATAATTTTATTTGTTATATAACTAATTATATTTTTATAGGATAGATTTTATGGATGAAGGCAAAAGAAATAATCTTCAGGATACATTTCTAAATTCAGTTAGGAAGGCTAAAACTTCATTAACAATATTTTTAGTTAATGGAGTTAAGTTACAAGGTGTTGTGACCTGGTTTGATAATTTTTGTATTCTATTAATTCGAGACGGACAAATGCAAATGGTTTATAAGCATGCAATATCTACAATTGTACCATCGGAGTCCGTTTCCTTGAACATAGCTGAAGAATAATATGAATTTCTCACTAATATGATAGAAAGAGATGATAGGCGAATAGTTGCCCTTGTTTATCAGCCAAGATATGTGAATCATCGTTCGAATGATGCTGAGCATGATTTGGATGAAGCCATTGGTTTAGCCCAAGCTCTGGGCGTTGATACTAAAATTTCCCGAATAATACCCATTAGAGACTTAAGGGTATCTAATTTTTTTGGTTCCGGTCAAATAAAGGCAGTAGAAGATGAGTGTTTAGCTAATGGTGCTAGCATAATAATAATCAATGCTAATTTATCACCTGTTCAACAACGAAATCTCGAACGTTTATGGAAGGTTAAGGTAATAGACCGCACGGGATTAATATTAGAAATATTTGGGTTACGTGCTGCTACAAAAGAGGGTAAATTACAGGTAGAGCTAGCAAGATTGGGTTATGAAAGATCGAGGCTTGTAAGAACATGGACCCATCTTGAAAGACAAAGGGGGGGCACTGGAAGTCTCGCAGGTCCTGGTGAAACTCAAATTGAGAGTGACAGAAGAGTCCTGAATGATAAGATGGCTAAACTCAAAAAGGAGTTAGAGCAGGTTAGGAAAACCCGAGGTCTACAAAGAAAAAAGAGAAAAAGAGCTCCAGAAAAAGTTGTTGCTCTAGTCGGCTACACTAATGCAGGTAAGTCTTCCTTGTTTAATATTGTGACTGAAGGAGATGTTGTTGCAAAAGATATGTTATTTGCTACACTGGATACAACACATCGAGTGTTGCTACTTCCTAGCGGTCAATCCGCAGTTTTATCAGATACTGTTGGTTTCATCTCTGATTTGCCTACTGATTTAATTACTGCCTTTAGGGCAACTCTTGAGGAGGTAAAGGAAGCAGATTTGATTTTACATGTTCGCGATATAGCCGATCCTTTAAGTGAACGAAGAAAAAATGAAGTTTTGAAGGTTCTAGACCTTATTAATGCTGGTCCAAGACACGGGCAATCAATAATAGAGGTGTGGAATAAGGTTGATAAAATAGATCCAGTTGAGCTTAACTTCATGATTGAACGTGCTGAATCTTTATTTCAAACCGATAATGAGAGTGTGTCTTTCCCTATTAGCTGTTTAAATTCGTTAGGTTTATTGAGGCTAATGAATGGAATTGAAAAACACCTCACCAAGGGCGATCAAATTATTACCGTAGATATTACACCGAGTGACTATAAAGCCAGAGCTTGGCTATATAAGAATGGTACTGTTGTAAAGGAAGATGCGCGCCGAAGCGGTAATTGTGAAATGGATGTCAGTTTATCTGACTCTGATATTGGTAAATTCCATAACAAATTTGGTTCACTTAGACGTCAATAGATTTTGACGCTAGCCATAGACTCTCGAGTTTATTTTGTGAAACAAAATTTATATCTTCTCCATTATTATCTATAGTCCTCTCGATATATGAAAACCTTTTGATAAACTTTGAGTTGGTTTCTCTTAAAGCCTCTTCAGGGTCAACGTTCAATTTTCTGGATAAATTAACCAACGTAAATAAAAGATCGCCCATTTCTTCTTTAATTGAATCGTATGATTTTATCTTTATGGCTTCAGATAACTCTTTTGACTCTTCGACTATTTTTTCTAGAACACCATCTATATTTGGCCAATCAAAATTAATGCGTGCCGCTCTTTTTTGCAATTTTATTGCTCGCATAAGTTCAGGTAGGGCAATTGGTATATCATCTAACAAACTGTTATAGCCTTTTTTATTTCTTTCGTTCTCTTTAGTTTTTTCCCAATTTTCAATCAATTCAGAATTTGAATTATTCCGGCCTTGATCAAACACATGTGGGTGCCGATTAACCATCTTAGTAAAGAGTGTTTCGCATACATCATCAAAGTTGAAAAATTCATCTTCTTCAGCTATTTTAGATTGAAATATCACTTGAAAAAGTAAATCCCCTAGCTCTTCTTTTAGAGACATCATATCTTTATTATTTATGGCCTCTGAAACCTCATAAGCTTCTTCTATTGTATATGGGGCTATAGTTTCATGTGTTTGTACAGAGTCCCAAGGGCACTTTTCTCGTAATTCAAACATTAATATTTTTAGCTTTTCTATCGGGCTTTTATCTGAATAGGATTGATCTAATTTTATCATTTGGAACCTCGTTTAGAATTATAAGCGAGTATGAAAAATATCACTAGTGTTACTCCGTAGCAGCTCCAAATATAGAAAGCGTTTTTTCCAAAATCAAACATTATATGTCTTCCACTTCTGTGAATGCTAGTGGTTTATTTTTTCTATTTTGCATGTTCATTTTGGTTATATCTTTTTCAATTCCCTTGATTACGAGCCACATAAAAAATAATGAATAGGACAAAGTCATCAACAATAGCGGGGTTAATATTTCAAGTGGTAAACCTGGTGAGCCAACTGATGAAATACTTGCAGGTTGATGAAGTGTGTTCCACCAATCTACTGAAAATTTGATTATGGGAATATTTATAAATCCAACCATTGCAATTATGGATGCTAACCTTGCAGCTTTTTTTCTCTCTGGTATAACACTCCACACGGTCAAATAGCCTATATATATGAAGAATAGTATTAAAACAGATGTCATCCGTCCATCCCATTGCCACCAAGTTCCCCAAGCCGGCTTTCCCCAGAGGCTACCAGTGAGGAGTGCTAAGAATGTGAATGCTAACCCAGGAGTAGCTATACTTTTGGCAGCACTATCGGCTAATGGGTGCCTCCAAATAAAACTAAATATGCTTGCGACGGTCAGGCAAGTATAAGCTAATAAAGCGCACCAAGCCGCGGGAACATGGGTATACATCATTCGGACCGCTTGACCATGTTCTTCTGCTGGAGGGCTTTTTAAAAGTGCATAGTATAATGCAAGTAGTAATGACATAAGTGTTATCCAACCAGCAAAAGGGCTAAAATTCTTTGAGAATTTTAAATATCTACTAGGATTTGCAAGATAACTAATCATGGCTTACTCCAAATTCGTTTTTAGTGCCGCTGCTGATGCAGGCAGACCAATTGCTGATGCAATTAAGCTTAAACCTATTAGCACTCTTAGTTCACTATTAAATATATCTACATCCGAAGCACTATTCATGCTTTCAAGTCCGAATATTAAAAGAGGAATTAAAAATGGTGAAGTTATTAGGACTATAAAAAAAGTACCACCACGTATCTTTGCTGCGATGGCACTAGAAAACACTCCATAAACAGTTAGTCCAGGAGTGGCTATTAATAATGTTACTATAATAGTTTTAATTTCACTTAATGGCATATCCAAAAAAACTGCTACGATTGGTATAGATAATATTAATGGAAAAATTGATTGTATCGAGAAGCTAAAAGATTTTGCTATACATATATTAAGCGCTGAAACCCCACCTAATCTTAGTTGTGATAAATTTCCATCTTTGTAGTCCTCCTGGAAAATATTTTGGTAGGAGAGCATTGTTGAAAAAACTATGGCTAGCCAGATTAAGGCAGGTGAAAGAGGTTTTAGTACTTCATTAGTACCTCCGAGGGATATTGATGCTAAAGCAATGAATAAGCAGAAAAAAATTAACCCATTGAGGGCGCTACTCCCAGATCTACTTGCGATAATTATATCGCGTTTAATTATATTAAGTATCACTAGCTTGCCTTCATAGTAATAATTTGTGTTTGTATCTTTTCTATTTTAGTGTGTTTATGTGAAGCCAATATAACTATTCCGCCTCTACTAACATGATCTTTTAAAACGGTATCAATAAGTTCTACTCCATTGCTGTCCATCCCTGCATAAGGCTCATCAAATATCCAAACAGGTTTTTGAGTAATTATGACTTTTGCTATCTCTAAGCGTTTTCTTTGACCTGTTGAAAGACTTTGTGTTTGTAAATTAAAAGTACCCTGAAGCTTCATAAATCTTAGTACATCATCTACTAAAGAACTATTATTATGTATTTTTGCCCAAAAGCTTAACTCTTCTTTTATGGTCAACAGGGTCTTGCAATAACTAGAGCTGGGTTGATATGCTATTAAATTCTTAAAAGATGTTCTGTGTTCAGAAATAAGAAATTTAATTTCACCAGATGAGTAAGTTAATAAACCAGATATAGCCTCCAATAATGAAGTCTTACCCATACCGTTGTCACCTCTCACTATGACAATGTCATGATTTGTTATAGTGCTCGTTAAATTTTCAAAAAGTAATTGATTTGCTCGAGATACAGATAAACCATCAATCTCAATTCTTATTTCTTTTTTTATTAATGGGAAAAGATTTTTCATTTATTATTGTCAATATATAACTTGTTTTATTTTATCTTGTTTTAGCACAGATGTGTGGTTATTTACAAAGCGACAGTTTGGACATTAAATCATGATAAGACCTAAACATAAAAAAAGAATAAAGCTTGTTTTATTCTTTGGAATTTTTCTGATAATTGGTTTTACGCTTTTATTGCAAGCCCTAAAAGAGAACACTCAATTTTTTTATAATCCCAGTGATATCGTAAAAATTAGCTTTGAACCCGAATCAGAGACCTTTAGGATTGGTGGTATTGTTAAAAATGGCTCGGTAATTAGAGATAAAGGTATTATTACTAAATTCAATATTGAAGACTTTGAAAGGCAAATGACGAACGATATAGTTGTTGTTTATGAAGGTGTTTTACCTGACTTATTTCGAGAGGGTCAGGGGGTTATCGTTTCTGGTTTTATTGATAATGAAAATACCTTTTATGCTTCGGAGGTTTTTGCTAAGCATGATGAAAATTACAAGCCAGATATCGCCTACCAAGATTAATAAAAGTTTACTTTCTGAGTTATCTTTTTTTAATTTAATTGATCAGTAGTTTGATAAATAATTAAAGTAACCATGGATATTGCAACAAAAGATAAATGGAAAAAATAGATAAAAATACTCAAAGCATAAAATTTGTAGTGGTCGGAGCTGGCCTATCAGGACTAATTTTGGCGTGGCGATGCTTATCTTCAAACCCGAATGTATCGGTAATTATCATTGACTCAAATCACATAATCGGAGGTGATCATACTTGGTCATTTAATATCAATGATATAGAATCTTCACTACATGAATGGATTGAACCGTTTATTGCTCATTCCTGGAAAAAATATGATGTAAAATTTAAGGGTTATTCACGAAGGTTAAATATTCCATACTGCACTGGAAATAGTAACTCATTAAGAGCATGTGTTGACCCCTTTATAAAGTCAGGTAGGCTCAAGCTAATTTTAGATACTGAGGTTGTTAAGTTAACTAGTTTTGATGTTACGATTTTGAATGGAGAAAAATTTACTGGTGACTATATATTTGATGCACGGGGATTTACATTTGATGATAATATAAAGCTTGGCATCCAGAAATTTTATGGAAAAACTATTGAGACTGCTAAACCTCATAATTTAAAATACCCTATAATCATGGATGCAACTGTCTCGCAGCATGATGGATATCGATTTATTTATTGTCTGCCATTCGGTAAGAATCAAATTCTTATTGAGGACACCTACTATTCAGATGGTCTCAATTTTGA
Source organism: Hellea sp. (assembly GCA_029250925.1). Lineage (GTDB taxonomy): Bacteria > Pseudomonadota > Alphaproteobacteria > Caulobacterales > Maricaulaceae > Hellea. The sequence continues at coordinate 37,825 of JAQXEH010000085.1, read as the reverse complement.
TCAAGATAAATACAATAAAAGAATTGATCAATATATAGAAGGTAATAACTGGACTGAACACAAAGTGATCAGAGTAGAAAAGGGAATTTTACCGATTACCTTAGCTATTGATAGTAAGCTCATTGAGAAGCGAGGTCTAAAAAATAAAGAACCAATTAAAATAGGGATGAGAGGTAATTTTTATCACCCAGTAACAGGGTATAGTTTTCCAGATTCAGTTAGATTGGCTTCTAAAATTAGTAGGACTATTAACTCCTGCGATAAAAATAAACTGGTAAATTTAGATCTTGAAATTAGAAAGTATAAATTATTACTTTATCGGAGAGATAGATATTTTCGGTTGCTCAATAGGCTTTTATTTAAGGCCTCTTCGCCATCAAAAAGACACCTGGTTCTTCAGAGATTTTATACATTATCAGAAAGTTTAATAAAACGTTTTTATGAGGGTAACCTACATAAAAAAGACATGTTACGTATTTTAATCGGAAAACCGCCAGTGCCCGTATTAAGAGCATTATATTTCTTTTCTGAAAGGGCTTTTGTGGCTCGAGAAAAAAAAAGAGTGAAAAATGACTAAAAATAACAATCAAATTATTAGTAAAAAAAACAGGAAAACTGCAATAGTAATTGGGGCAGGTTTTGGTGGTATTTCATTAGCTATTCGCTTGCAAAGTATGGGTTTTAAAACTGTTTTACTCGATAACCGTGACAAGCCTGGCGGGCGAGCATATGTATATGAAATCGATGGTTACAAATTTGATGGTGGCCCAACTGTAATAACCGACCCTAATTGCATCGAGGAATTATTTACTGTCAGCGGAAAGGATATGAAAGATTATGTGACGTTATTACCTGTAGATCCTTTTTATCGTTTGCAGTGGGAAGACGGTCAGGTTTTAGATTACAATAACGATCAGTTATTTCTCGAAAAGCAAATTGGAGAAAGAAACAAAGATGATGTAATTGGTTATCGTAAATTCCTTGAATACTCTAAAGACCTTTATAGAGAAGGTTATGAGAAACTTGGTACCACTGCATTTTTGAAGGTTAGTCAGATGTTTGCTGCTGCTCCACAATTAATGCGATTGAGAGCAGACAGGAGTGTTTATAAGCAAGTTTCTAAGTTTGTTAAAAATGAAAAGACTCGGCAATTATTATCTTTTCAATCATTATTAGTAGGCGGTAACCCTTTTGCTACAAGTGCAATTTACGCATTAATCCACGCACTTGAAAGAAAAGGTGGTGTATGGTTTGCAAAAGGTGGAACTGGTGCTCTTGTAAATGGTTTAATCTCATTATTTAAGGATATTGGTGGAGAGGTTATACTCAACTCTGAAGTGGATGAGATCCAAACCTCTGGAGATATAGCTACTGGAGTTACCTTACGAAATGGAAGAGTATTCATTTCAGATCTAGTCGCATCCAATGCTGATGTTGTTCATACTTACAGTAAGTTGCTAAGATCGCATCCAAGAGGTCTAAAATATGGAAAGTCGTTAAGTAAAAAGCGCCACTCCATGTCATTATTTGTTATATATTTTGGCCTTAAAAAGCCAACTCCCAAGGGTTTAAAGCACCATGTCATTCTTTTTGGGAAAAGATATAAGGAATTAATAGCGGAAATATTTGGAAAAGGAGGTAAACTTTCTAATGATTTTTCATTATATCTGCATGCTCCTTGCGTTACAGATGCAAGCATGGCTCCAGTTGGAAAGTCTTCCTACTACGTCTTAGCTCCAGTGCCGCACTTAGGAAATGCCGATATTAATTGGGATGAAGTAGGCCCCATATACACAAAGAAAATTTTAAACTATTTAGAAAAGTATGCTATACCTGATTTAAATAAAAACTTAGAAGTTTTACACACACTCACACCTTTTGGGTTTAGAGATATCATGAACTCTCATATGGGAAGTGCATTTTCAGTTGAACCTATATTAACTCAATCAGCTTGGTTTAGGCCCCATAATCGTGACGATGTAATCAGTAATATGTATATTACGGGTGCTGGAACTCACCCGGGTGCAGGCTTACCTGGTGTAATAGGGGCTGCTAAAGCAACGGCAAGCGTGATCTGTGATGATTTTTCGATTAACTAATTTTTGAATGAAAGTTTATTGAAAATATGGATGTAATTACTGAACATGCTCATCAAAGTATTAAGCAGGGATCCAAATCATTTTCTTTGGCGTCAAAGTTCTTACCTAAGCGGTATAGAAATGACGTAGCAATGCTTTATGCATGGTGTAGGTATTGTGACGACGTGATTGATGGTCAGGAAATGGGTCATGGACAAATACCTGATTATAAAAATGGGCAATTAGACCGTTTAAGTTTTTTGAATAAAAGAACTGCTGAGGCGTTATCTGGAAAATTCATGAATGATCCAATATTTGATGGTTTAGCAAAAGTCATCAATAGTAATTGCATAGATCATAAATACCCTAACGAACTTTTGATGGGCTTTTTAATGGATGCTAATTGCCGTGTTTACCGAACTATTGATGATGTTCTTGATTATAGTTATTATGTTGCTGGAGTTGTTGGTATAATGATAGCAAAAATTATGGGCATCACTGATGAGCATGTATTGGACCGAGCATGTGATTTAGGAATAGCCTTTCAATTAACTAATATAGCCAGAGATGTAATGGATGACGCTAAAGCCGATAGAGTTTTTCTACCTCAGTCTTTATTTCATGATAAAGGCATCAGTGGCTCAGTGAAAGAACTACTTGATCAAAGAAATTTACCCGTAATACATGAGGCGGTACTGGCGCAATTAAGCTTAGCAGATAGATATTATAGAAGTTCTAAAGTTGGCATAAAAGCACTTCCTTTTCGTTGTGCGTGGGCAATGTATGCAGCACTAAACGTTTATAGTGACATCGGCTCTAAAATAAAAAAACAAGGACCAGGCGCGTGGTCCAATCGAGTAAGTTCAAGCCTTTTAAGAAAGCTATATTTGTCTTTTCTTGCTTTATTTTCAATATTTTTAAATAAATCAGTCGCCGACATTCCTAGAGAAAGTTTATATCAACGCCCGAAATAAGGCGTTTGGACTGATCAGACCTTATTTTTTTTATCAAGCCATGTTTCAAGCCAATGAATATCATATTTACCTTTTTTAAAGTCTGGGTCCTCCAAAAGGTCTTCATGTAGCTTTTTTGTGGTTTCAACTCCAGTTATAACAGTTTCTCCTAAAGCTCTTTTTAATCGAAAAAGCGCACCTTCACGCGTATTCCCCCAGACTATCAATTTGCCAACTAAACTATCATAATACGGTGGAATAATGTAACCGCTATACAAACCACTATCAAATCGCGTGTTCATTCCTCCCGCTGCATGAAAATCTATCACCTTACCTGGACAAGGTACGAATGTTGTTGGATGTTCAGCATTTATTCTACATTCTATACTGTGGCCATTAAACTTTATGTCTTTTTGAGTATAATTAAGGTATAAATCGGATGCTACTCTAATTTGCTCTCTAACTAAGTCTATTCCAGTTATTTCCTCTGTAATAGGATGTTCAACTTGTAATCGCGTATTCATTTCTATGAAATAAAACTCTCCATTTTCATATAAAAACTCGACTGTACCAACACCGCGATATCCAATTTTCTTTATTGCTTTTGTTACTATGCTGCCAATTTTATTTCTTTCTTTGCTGGATAGACAGGGTGAGGGCGCTTCCTCTAGTATTTTTTGATTCCGTCTTTGTAAGCTGCAGTCCCTTTCACCAAGGTGTACAACATTTCCATGCTTATCTGCTAGAACTTGTATTTCTATGTGCCTCGGCTTTGTCAGGTATTTTTCTAGATAAACAGTACCATCACCAAAAGCGGCAATAGCTTCTTGTTGAGCTGAATTAATCGCTTCTTCTAAATCTTCTTTTTTATTAGCTAAACGCATGCCTCTACCTCCCCCCCCGGAAGCAGCTTTAACCAATAATGGGAAACCTAGTTTGTCGCTAACTTTTTTTGCTTCTGTATAACTCGAGACTCCGCCATCAGAACCAGGAACCACGGGGATACCCGCTTTTTTAACAGTATCTTTAGCGGTAATTTTGTCTCCCATAATTTGTATATGTTGAGCAGTTGGTCCTATGAACTCCATTCCATGTGCTTCAACTATTTCAGCAAACCTCGCGTTTTCAGATAAAAACCCATACCCCGGGTGTACGGCATCAGCATTAGTGATTTCACAAGCTGCTATAATTGCAGGTATATTCAAATAACTATCTGCTGCACTATTTGGTCCTATGCACACGCTTTCATCTGCTAATCTTACATGCATTGCTTCACGATCTGCCTCAGAGTAAACAGCCACGGTATTTATGCCCATTTCCTTGCAGGCCCTATGAATCCTAAGCGCTATTTCACCCCTGTTAGCAATTAGTATTTTTTTAAATTTAGTCGAACCTGGCATAATTTATTCTATAGTAAATAGTGGATCGCCAAACTCAACTGGTTGAGCGTTTTCTATCAGAATTTTCGTTATTGTACCTGACTTTGTAGCAGTGATGGAGTTGAAGGTTTTCATCGCTTCTATAAGTACAATTGTATCGCCCTCTTTTACCTTATCATTAACTTTCACAAAGGGGTCGGCATCAGGTGAGGGTCTTGTGTATACCGTACCAACCATTGGGGATTTAACAGCATTTATATGAGAAGTGTGATCACTATTGCTCTCGGTAGTTAGTTCATTGTTTTTTGTATTTAAAGTTACCTCTCTCGCATTTACTTCATCTTTGGTTTCTTGGTAAATATCAGTAATTGCATGGTTTCTTCGAGATAATTTAATCTTAATATCACCTTCTTCGATTTGTATTTCAGAAAGATTATTTTCGGTGAGAATTTTAGTTAGTTCTCTAGTCACTTTAATAGATTGCAATGAAGGTTTAAAATTGGATTTTGTCATTTTATCTAACTCTCCGTATTAGGATTTTAACAAATCATCTATAGCTTTCATAGCTAGCAAATAAGAATTTGGGCCAAAGCCACTTATTGTTCCATTAACTACTTCTGCAACGAATGACTTATGTCTAAAGCTTTCTCGTTTAGCTGGCTGAGATAAATGAATTTCTATTGAAGGAACAATCAGAGATTTTAGTGCGTCATGAATAGCTACTGATGTGTGAGTATAGGCGGCGGGGTTAATAATCACACCAGATGCTTTATTCCCAGCCTCTTGTATAAAGTTAACAATTTCACCTTCTATATTGCTTTGTTTAAATACTATATCTAAACATAAGTTTTTACTATATTCTTTACATTTATTTTCTATGTCATTTAATGTTGACTGGCCATATATTTCTGTTTCTCTATTACCCAATAAATTCAAGTTTGGTCCATTTATTATGTAAATGATTTTTGTCATTGAATACCTCGTTTTTATTATGTTAACCTTACTACGCTTTGTCTACAAGCCTCTATATCCATTGGAATAAAGTATGTATTTAATTGTGAACGGTAAAAAATATGATAATCTAGAAGATGATATAACAATGCGTGAATTATTGGACCATTTGAAATTACCAGCTAAAAAAATAGCCATTGAACGGAACCGTGAAATCGTATCTAAGTCAACTTACGATAGTGTAAGATTAAATGATGGCGATATAATAGAAATTATTCATTTCATAGGTGGTGGTTAATGAAAAGTAGCATTAAATCCAATGATACTCTGAAAGTAGGAAGTTATGAATTTAATTCACGACTAATAATCGGTACGGGAAAATATACCAATTATAAGCAAAATTCTGATGCCCTTAATGCTTCTGGAGCTGAAATGGTGACTGTTGCTGTCAGAAGAGTAAATGTGTCTGACCCTAATAAGCCTATGCTCGTAGACTATATAAATCCTAAGAAAACAGTCTACTTGCCCAATACAGCCGGTTGTTTCACAGGTGAAGATGCTGTTAGAACCTTGAGGTTAGCTAAAGAAGCTGGAGGCTGGAATTTAGTTAAGCTTGAGGTACTATCTGATCCTAAACATCTTTATCCGGATATGGAGGAAACTCTAAGATCGGCTGAATTACTCATTAAGGACGGCTTTGAAGTTATGGTTTATTGCTCAGATGACCCTGTATTTGCTAAGAAATTAGAAGATATGGGATGCGTAGCAATAATGCCTCTTGGAGCACCTATTGGTTCAGGACTTGGCATTCAAAATAAAGTGAATATTAGACTGATTGTTGAGCAATCGAATGTACCAGTGATTGTTGACGCAGGAGTTGGAACGGCGTCCGATGCGGCTATCGCAATGGAGCTTGGTTGTGATGGGGTGTTAATGAATACTGCGATAGCAAATGCCAAGGATCCAATAAAAATGGCTTTAGCTATGAAACATGCTGTAATTGCAGGAAGACAAGCGTATCTAGCCGGCCGAATGCCTACGAAAAAATATGCTGATCCTAGCTCACCATTGGCAGGGCTAATTTAGTTTTTTTTAAGCATGCTAAATACAAAAAAATACCCAAATTTTTCGATGCATACATGGGAATTCATATCCTTGGTAGCTGCTCTGATGGCGATGAATGCATTCGCTATAGACATTATGTTGCCGGCAATGGGTGTTATTGCTGAGCATTACAAAATTGAGGGTAATGGTCAACAATGGTTGATTTATTCGTATATCCTTGGGTTTGGTGTCCCTCAGTTATTTTTTGGTCCAATAACTGATAAATATGGAAGAAGAAACCTTTTAAAGATATGCATGGTTGCTTATGTGGTTTTTGCATTTCTATGCATGTTAACGTCAAATTTTTATTTCCTATGCATAGCAAGATTGTTTCAAGGAGTTTTTTCTTCAGGAATTAGAGTTATAGCAATTTCTGTAGTGAGGGATTTAACAGCTGGACGAGCTATGGCTCGTATTATGTCACTTGTTATGACTGTATTTATGATAGTACCTATTGTTGCGCCAGTTATTGGTCAAGGTGTAATGATTGTTGCAGGTTGGAAATGGACCTTTGGTGTTCTTGGTCTTTCGGGGTTAGTTGTATTTCTATGGACGCATTATAGACTACCAGAAACTCTCCGAAACCCGTCAAATAGAAATATTGGTTTCAAATCATCAATCAATGTTTTTTCTGAGGTTTTAAAGGACCGTGTAACAACTGGCTATATGATCTCAAGCAGTTTTATCTATGCAGCTCTTTTCGCTTTTATTGCCTCTGCTGAGCAAATATTTAATGATGTATTTAATTCAGGTAATTTATTTTCATTATGGTTTGCTTTAATAGCAGGTACTCTTGCATTAGCTAATTTTATAAACTTTCGTATAGTAGATATTATTGGCATGCGAAGAATAAGTCACATAACACTCCTATTATTTATATTTCTCTCTTTTATAAATCTAATAGCCTCCTATTTTTATGGTGAGATATTAACGGTTTTTTTGCCTTTATTTGCACTTACATTTGGTTGTTTTGGAATGTTAGGAGCTAATTTTTCTGCTATTGCTATGGAGTCTCAAGGCGATAGAGCTGGTACAGCAAGTGCTCTATACGGTTTTTTTACTACAGCAGTGTCAAGTGTATTCGGATATTTTGTATCGAGCCAATTTAATGGTTCTGTGACACCAATTTTGATAGGATTTATATTCCTTGGGATATTTTCATTGATCACTGTGATAATAACAGAAAATGGAGTGTTGTTCGGGCAATAATCACTTAGTGAGCAATTATCCCTTTATATAGTAATCTTTATATATTTCCTTGAGTTCGCGTTTAAGGATTTTCCCAGTTGCCCCTAGTGGTAGTTCGTCTTGATAGACCATTTCGTCAGGCATCCACCATTTAGCACATTTAGCCAGTATAAAAGATTTTACCTCTTCTTTATCGGGAGTTTTCCCTGGAACAGGTTGTAAAATTAAGAAAGGTCTTTCTTGCCATTTATCATGCCTAATTCCAATGCAGGCGGCCATTGCTACTTCTGGATGATCAGATGCTGCATTCTCTACATCAATTGAGCTCACCCATTCACCGCCTGACTTGATAACATCCTTAGATCTATCTGTTATTTCCATAAAGCCTGTGGGGTGTAATTTGCTAACATCACCAGTCGCAAACCATCCATCGCTTGTGAAGCTCTCTGCTCCATCTCCTTTGAAATAACCACTTGCAACCCAAGGTCCTTTAACTTGTAGGTGACCTTCAGAAATTCCATCTTCAGGCAATATATTATTTTCATCATCGACGATACGCATATCGATACCAAACATTCGTCGACCTGCAAGTAATTTATCACTAACAGTTGAGTCATAATCATTTAAATCTGTATCGGGATGTGCGGTATAGGTGCAACCAATCGGAGATGTTTCTGTCATTCCCCAGCCTTGTTGCATTGGGATTCCTAGGTCTTGTTCATATGATCTCAGGAGTGACTCTGGTAGCGCTGACCCTCCAACCAAAGCTTTTTTAACACTATTAAGCTCTATGTTGTTAGCTTTAGCGTAATTGTAAACACCCAGCCATACAGTAGGCACTCCAGCCATTAAAGAAACTTTTTCTTGGTTTATCATTTTGCACATACTTTCACCATCAAGTCCCGGTCCTGGCATCACAAGTTTTGCGCCAATCATTGCTGCGGAATAAATTAATCCCCAAGCTGAAACGTGAAACATTGGTACAACTGCAAGTATTACACTGCGTGAGCCAGCACCGATAACATCGTGAAATGATCCTGCCATTGCATGTAATACAGTTGATCGATGAGAGTACAGCACGCCTTTAGGGTTACCGGTGGTTCCGGAGGTATAACAGAGCGTACAAGCTGTATTCTCATCAAACCTCTCCCATACAATATCATCTGATGCATTAACTATGAAAGTCTCATAATCAATTATAGTTGTATCAATCTCTGGTAGATTTTGCTCGTTTGTGAGGCAAATCCAATGATCAACACTTTTGCAGTTATCCGATATTGAATTAATAATTGGCGAAAATGTTTTATCAAAAAATACGAAACTATCTTCTGCGTGATTAACCATCCAGGATATCTGATCAGGCTTCAATCGCGGGTTTATTGTATGAACAACAGCCCCGATCGACGAAACCGCATAGTATATTTCGATATGTTGATAGTTATTCCAAGCAATAGTAGCAATACGATCACCCTTTTTTACACCAGCTTTTAACAATGCATTAGCGAGTTTTTTAACTCTAACAGCACAATCAGACCAAGTATAACGATGCTCGGTCATATCAGAGTTAAGTGTAAAAATTTCACGCGTAGAATGAACTTTTGATGCATGATCTATTAGATCACTAATCATTAGTTCTTGCTTCATCATTAAGCCTTGCATCGAGTTCTCCTTAATAAATTTTTTTATTTGTGTGTTTTATTTATGTACATTCAGTTAGTGTCAACAAGCTTATGAAAAATCATTATGAAAAACGCAAATCATGTAGGCCAATTTTTCAAGATATTGAAAGTGCAGCTGAGCTATTGAATGGTAACATATCTCCAACTCCATTAATTCGCTCTGATGTGATTGATATTATTACTCAAAAAAAAGTCTGGTTTAAGCCAGAATGCAATCAAAAGAGTGGCTCATTTAAATATAGAGGTGCATTTAATCGTTTGGCCAATCTCTCCACTGCTTATAGAGCAAGAGGAGTTGTAGCGACAAGTTCAGGTAATCATGCACAAGGTATAGCTAAAGCGGCAAAAGAATTAAATATTGTATCACACATTGTTATGCCAAGTGACGCTCCAGTTATAAAAATTAACGGGGTAAAAGGTGATAATGGGATAATACATTTTTATGATAGATATACTGAAAGTCGGGAGGAAATTGCGGAGAACTTATCAAAAAGGTATGGATACATATATGTACCCAGCTTTGACGATCCCTATATTATAGCTGGTCAAGGTACGATTGGATTAGAGATTGCAAACAGCGGCATTCATTTTGATGGATTAATAACTTGCTTAGGGGGTGGCGGGTTGTGTGCTGGTATTAGTTTGGCAATGAAAAAATTATCACCTAAAACAAAAATTTTTGGTGCTGAACCATTTTTATATAATGATCATCAACTCTCCCTTTTATCGAAAAAAAGAAAATCTGTTCCAATTACGAATGAAACAATTTGTGATGCACTTATGACACCAATGCCTGGTAAGATCACATGGCCGATTAATAAAAAATCTTTATCAAATGTATTTACTGTTACGGATGATGAATGCCGTTATTCAATGGCAATTTTCAAAAAAGAGACAGGCTTACAACTTGAACCTGGTGGGGCAGTTGCTTTAGCTTCTTTATTAAAAGGTGATTTGAGTAAATATCCAAATATCAATGCAATATGTGTAATTTTGTCGGGCGGTAATGTGGATAATACTATTGCACGTAGTGCAGATGAGGCTTTGGGGTTGTAAGTTCTTTATAAGTTTTGTTTATGAGAATGGTATTTAACTTATAAAAATATTAGGAAATAAAGCTTATATGTGAAGAAATATATGTAAGTTCTAGTTTGCTAATATATTGTTATTTATATTTATATCTTTATTTATTTCATTTATGAACTGATTATTATTTCTTCTGGCTCGATATATCTGAAGATTTTCCATAACCCTTTGAACATAATTTCGTGTCTCGGAAAAAGGTATTGATTCAATCCAATCAATTGTATCTACTTCGTTTAAACGAGGATCCCCATATTTCTGAATCCATTGGCTGGCCCTATGTGCCCCGGCATTATAGGCCGAAGCTGCTAATATATACGAGCCATCAAATCTTTCGAGCAAGTCGTTTAGGTGTAAAGCTCCTAATTTGGCGCTATAATCTCTATCAGCTATTAATTTTGACTTTGAATAATTTATATTATGTTTTTTCGCTGTTTCTCTTGCTGTGCTGTCGATCATTTGCATCATTCCGTATGCTTTTGCAGTACTTACTACATTATATTCAAACTCGCTTTCTTGTCTCGCTATGGCGTAAACAAATGGTATGTCGAATTCGTTCGGAAGCATTTCTATTTCATTTATCAGAGGGTAACCTGACACTGTTAGCATTTTTTTGAAACGGAATGCTTGCTTTGCTGCCCTTATAGATGGTCTCATATAGTCATACTTTACGCTTAACCGTGATAGTAAAGTGAGTAGACGCTCATCATTGTATTGATCATCCATATGAAATGAGAAGCTAGTATAAAACTCTTCTTCACCGAGCTCACCCAATAAATTCATAGCTTTTATTCTTGGGTCTTCGAAAAAACTTTTCTCAAGGTTTTTTGTATCTTCCTCGGGTGGCAGAATAATTTTTACAGCTTCGCTATTGATTTTACTTAATGATAGCTGGCCATAGAATGTATTAGTAAAATTTGATGCTTCCATAAAATAATTACTGGCACCTTCATCCTTAAGCTCTTCGCTTGTACGGCCTAACCAATAAAGCGCTCTACTAGATGAGACTGATGTTGAGACACCATCATTAAGGATTTTAAAATGTTTTTTTGCTGAAAGTGGATTGTTTAGTTTGGTTAAGGCTAACCAGCCTGCTGTAAACTCTGCTTCGGCAAACCTCGCGCCGCTGTTAATGCCATGATTAATGCAAAGGTTATAAGCCTCTTGATACCTTTTTTCCTCTATTAACCAACGAACATATATGCGTTTTTCAAGCCACATGAGTTGTCTTCCCCTGGGGTTCGCAACCGGCATATCAATTTCTTTTATGAGTGGTAATGCATAGTTTTTAGATTTTTTTATACGACGCCATTTTGATCTTTCATAATTGAGTGAGGAATCATTGATTAAATCTTCTGGAATTGTGTTAATAGCTTTGTCTATTCCAGATCTGTTTGTGGCTACTTTCATTCTTGCTCGAATCAAAGACCTTTTATCTTCATCGATATAATTAAGTAGTTGGTCTATTTTTTTGTAATGAAATTTACCCTGCCATAGCAAGTGATCGGCTCGTAAGTAATGATCATTTTCTGTGAGTTTATCTTTAAATTCGAAGTAGAGCTCTCTTTGTCTGTAACCTGTAAGCTTAGACTCATTCCAAGCTTTTCGTAGCCAGTAATCTCCATTTGTTGTATCGCCAATTTTATAATAAGCTCTAGCTAACACTGCGCGGCCTTCACCAGAAACTGGAATTTTACTTTCAAACCAAGATAATACTTCTATGTGGCTGATAGGGTCATCAAACAAAATGCTTTCAGCTTTTGCTTGAATAGCAATAGCCCGAGGCCAATTGTGAAGTTTTTCAACTACATAGTTAATTTCTTTAAATGATATATTAGGGCTCTTAATAGCTCGCGCCCAATATAATAAATCCCTTGATGTATCGTTATCTAGATTTTTAATTGAATTATTTAAATCACTCCAGTGACCTTTTTTTGAGGCCCTTAGCCCTTTTCTTAGGTAAGTGGATTGGGAGTCATCAATTATAAAAGATGTATTTTTAGGTAGGGCTTTTAAATTTGGTAATGGAATATTTGCATATGCTACATTGCAAAGTGGTATAAAAAAATATAAATAAGTTATGATTTTACATATTTTGAGGGTTTTTTTTAAAAATAATTTATTTGTATAAATAATATTCATATTCCCTCAGATTAAGTAAGTTTTCTTGTAAGATCGTGCATAGACTAATTTATATAAAGTTGTTATTTAATTTTGCATTAACGTAATTGAGTATTTGAAAGAATCTTATGATAAGAGGCTCCATAACAGCTTTAGTTACTCCCTTCAAAGATGGGGCGGTAGATGAAAAAGCATTTCAGGATTTTATTGAATGGCAAATAGAATCCGGAACGCACGGTCTCGTACCGTGCGGAACTACAGGTGAATCAGCTACTTTGTCTGATATGGAGCATAAAAGAGTAATCGAGTTATGTGTAGAAGCTGCAAATGGAAGGGTGCCAGTGATAGCTGGTGCAGGATCAAATGAAACATCTGTTTCCATTGAATATACAAAGAAGGCGAAGTCTGTCGGGGCCGATGCTGTATTAGTTGTTACTCCATATTATAACAGGCCTAGTCAGGAAGGTATTTTCCAACATTTCAAAGCGATTTCTAATTCTGTCGATATACCTATTATTGTATACAATATACCGGCTCGCTCTGTTGTTGATATCACTAATGATACCATGGGTCGTTTAGCAACTCTCGATAATGTTGTTGGTTGTAAGGATGCCACTGGTGAAATTTCTAGGGTAGCAGCGATATATGAAAGGTGCGGAAAAGATTTTATACAGTTATCAGGCGATGATCCTTCCTCATTGGGGCATACAGCCCATGGTGGACAAGGCTGTATATCTGTTGGTTCAAACGTTGCCCCTAAAGCTTATGGTCGGTTTCATGATTTAATGTGGAATAATAAGTTTGACGAAGCGAAGGTTCTGAATAGATCATTGCATCGCCTTCATCAGGATCTTTTTGTAGACCCTAGTCCAGCACCTGCAAAGTACGCCTTGAACTTACTTGGCAGGATGAATCCAGATGTGCGTTTACCAATAACCGCTGTACAAGATTCCAGTAAAGAATTAATACTATCTGCTATGAGAAGGGCTGGTATTAATATTTAAGTATGTCCTCAGAGATTAAAAAATTAATCGCGGAAAATCGTCGAGCCCGTTTTGATTATATCATTGAAGAGGTCGTTGAAGCTGGAATAATGCTTGTAGGTACTGAGGTTAAGTCATTGCGAGAGGGTCAAGCTAATATTGCTGAGAGCTATGCAGCAATAGAAAATCAGGAATTATTCTTAATCAATGCTACAATACCAATATATGCACCTGCTAGTCAGTTTAATCACTTACCGACAAGGCCGCGAAAGCTGTTGGTAAAACAAAATGAAATCAATAAGTTATGGAGCTTATCTCAAAGAAAAGGTAGAACCCTAATACCACTAAAAATGTATTTCGACGCTAATGGGCGTGTAAAAATTCAGATAGGTACAGCAACGGGTAAGGATAACAAAGATAAAAGGGAAAGTGTTAAAAAGCGTGATTGGCAGCGTGATAAGGCCCGCTTAATGAGGGATAGAGGTTAAATGCAACTAAATATTTATATGACTTCTAATGCTCTCAAATACTGAAAAAAACATTTCTTCCGTTAATCTCTTTGTATTCGTGTTGTAGCGAGAGCAATGATAGCTTGAAAAGAGTTTTTTATTGTTATCAAGTTTATTTATGGCATGGTGACTAAATTTGTGGGCGCTTAATTTTAGGTTAAGTGCTCTAACTGTATTATCATGACTTATTTTACCTAAGCTCAGTATCGCTTTCACAGAGGTTAAGTGATTAATCTCATCTATTAAAAATTTTCTACAAGTTTTTGATTCAATTCCAATCGGTTTGTTTTGTGGAGGTACACAGCGTACAGCATTTGTTATTCGTGCACCGATTAGTTCAAGTCCATCATCAATAGTTCCTCCATAGTTACCACGAGTAAATCCGTATTTTTTTAAGGCGGAAAAAAGTAAATCACCGGCCCAATCACCTGTGAAAGGGCGACCCGTTTTATTTGCTCCGTGCATTCCGGGGGCAAGTCCAATAATTAATAATTTAGGAGTCTTGTCTCCAAAGCTAGGAACAGGGGAATTATGGTAATCTGGAAATTCTATCCGTTTTTTCAAAAGAAACTTATGTAACCTTGGGCATAGATTGCAATTTTTATTTGGTTCATCAAAAGTCATTATTTATCAGTCATGCTATTATGTCTGCTAATGATTTTATCCATACTTGCAATTTCTATAAAGTCATTTGCCTGTCTTCTTAATTCATCTGCAAGCATTGGAGGGTTAGACTTTAATGTTGATACAACTGTTACTCTTACCCCTTTCCTCTGAACAGCCTTTAAGGCCACACGAAAGTCACCATCACCTGAGAATAAAATCATATGATCAATTCTTGAGCATAATTCTAGCATATCAACTATTATTTCTGCATCCATGTCCCCCTTAACGCGACGACGACCATTTCTGTCTATCAAATGTTTGGCTGGTTTGGTGATAAGCTGCCATCCATTATAAGACAGCCAGTCAACAAGAGTTTTTATCGGTGAATAATCGTCATCTTCAATGACAGCGGTGTAGTAGTTTGCAGTGATCAGATTTCCTTTTTCAGAAAAAAATTCCAATAATTTTGAATAATCTATATCAAAGTCTAAATATTTAACAGTATTGTAAAGATTTGACCCATCGATAAATATTGCTATGCGTTCATTTGGATAAAAGGCCATTGTTACACCAGAAATATTTATATGTTAAAAAGTAAAAAAATTTATATAGCTTTTGGAGCAAACTTACACAATCCAAAAGTAACATTCAAATCTGTTATTTCAGAGTTAAAGAAATACAATATTGAAATTATTAAGTTTTCTAATTTATGGGCCAGCCCGGCATGGCCAGAAGGATCATGTCAGCCAGATTATACCAATGCATGCGCTGAAATTCTTTATCATGGTTCTGATGTGTCTCTCCTTCAGTTTCTTCATACCGTTGAAGACCGTTTCGGTCGTAAACGCAGCACAAAAAACGAATCTCGTTCTATTGACTTAGATATTTTAGATTTTCGTTCAAAACATATAGTCCATGAACATGGATTAATTTTACCTCATCCGCGTATGCAAAATCGTGCATTTGTACTTTTACCCTTGAAAGAGGTGGCTCCGTCGTGGGAAGATCCCGTATCAGGACTTTCGATAGATGATCTCATAGGTAAACTGCCAATAAGTGATGTATTTAATACTGTCTCTTTAGGTCCACTTTTTTAAAATAATTTATAGCCCTAAATAAAAGTTAAGCCAAATATTCACATCACCTTGCAATTGTTTACTTGCATGATTCATTTCTATAAATTATAGGTCCGCTTGATTTGTTAACTAATAGTCTTTCTGGAGAATTTCATGGCACGTGTTACAGTTGAAGATTGCGTAGAAAAAGTTCCCAATAGATTTGATTTAGTATTATTAGCAGCCCATCGTTCAAGAAATATCTCAGCTGGAGCAGAGCTTACAGTTGATAGAGACAATGATAAAACTCCTGTAGTTTCGCTAAGGGAGCTTGCAGAGGAAACACTCAACCTTGATGATTTGCGTGAAAGCCTTGTTGCAAATCTGCAAAGAGTAATAACTGATGATGATATGCCAGAAGATGAAAACGAGCCTCTATTAGCTTTAGAGCATGGTGAAACTAATCCCCAAGCTGAAATGGACGAAAACGAGTTATTGAGAGCTTTGCAAAGTGACAAAGATAACGATAATTCGAGTAGATTCTAGGAATTTTTTGGGAATAAATAATAAGTTTTATGTAGCCGTTGTAAATTAAAGGGCTATAAATACGTGATGGGTAGGACTTCCAAAACTAAGGCAGCTATGCCGAAAAAAGGCCAGACATATCTCAGGCAATACGAACTGGTTGATATTGTAAGAGCTTATGATCCATCTGTAGATGAAAGATTACTAAATAAAGCATATATATTTTCTGTGAAAGCCCATGGCACTCAGATGAGGCACTCTGGTGACCCTTATTATGCTCACCCCATAGAAGTCGCTGGAATCCTTGCTGGTTTACACCTAGATGTTGCTAGTATTTGCACTGCACTATTGCATGATGTCCTGGAGGATACGGAAGTTACTTTTGAAGAACTCTCCAGAGAGTTTACTCCAGAAATAGCTGATTTGGTAAAAGGTGTTACTAAACTCGGTAGTGTTGAGTTGTCAGCCAATGCAACAAAAGAAAGAGTTCAGGCTGAAAACTTTCAAAAATTTGTATTAGCGATTAGTCGTGATGTTAGAGTTTTGCTTGTTAAAATGTGTGATCGTTTACATAACATGAGAACACTGGATCACCACCCAAAGCCCGAGTCGAGAGAACGCATATCTAGAGAAACTTTAGAAATATATGCACCCTTAGCCAGAAGAGTAGGTGTTGATAGAATATGTTCAGAACTAGAAGATTTATCTTTTAAGCACATTAATGCTTCGGCATATGAAAGTATAACTAATAGATTGAAGTCTTGGCGATCTGAACAAAAAGAGGCAATTTCTCAAATGTCCATAGGTCTTCGCGGTTTTATGCAGGTTAATAAAGTTGCTGGTAGGTTATATGGTAGAGAGAAGAGAGCTTACGCAATATGGAGAAAATTGGAGAAACAAAATATAAGTTTTGATGATGTCGCTGATATATTTGCTTTCCGAATTATTGTAAACGACGTTACGGAATGTTACCGTGTATTAGGATTGCTACATCAAAAATACAGATGCGTGCCCGCAAGGTTTCGAGATTATATATCGGTACCAAAACCTAATGGTTATCAATCCATTCAAACCACAATACTGTCTGAAAATAATAGAAGAGTTGAAATCCAAATAAGAACAGAACGTATGGAAGATGTAGCCGAACGCGGTGTTGCTGCACACTGGGCTTACAAGAACAATAGTTATTCTTATGATCCAGATAGCGCAGAAGCTAGTGGTGGTGACCCTTTAAAAAGAATTAGGCCTTTGGTTGAAATGATGGAGCAGAGTGGTGATGCAGATGAGTTTCTTGAGCATGCTAAACTGGAAATGTTTTCTGATCAGGTTTTTACTTTTACTCCCAAAGGCGACTTAATCTCTTTGCCGCGTGGTGCAACTCCTTTAGATTTTGCTTATGCCGTTCACACCAAGGTAGGAGATACCTGCATAGGCGCTGTTATAAATGGTAGGGAAGTACCATTGCGGAGTAGATTAAAAAATGGTGATGCTGTTAAAATTATTCGAGGTGGTCAAGCTGAAGCTCAACAAGATTGGGAAAATATGGTTGTTACAGGTAAGGCAAGATCTGCATTACGTCGTTTAACTAGGTCCGGGGAATTAGCTGAGTTTAGACGGATAGGTCAAATGTTAGCTGACCACGCTTTCTCCAGAGAGGATAAAGATTTTAGTGAAAGTTCATTGATTGATGCTATGAAGCGTCTTAATTATTCATCAATATTGGATCTTTATGAAATGTTAGGCCGTGGTAAACTATCTATTCAGGATTTTATGAATTCAGTATTTCCTGCTCGTAAGTCAGCAGGCTCCTTAGAAACGATTATAAGTAGAGATCTTATAAATGATAATACTGCAAAACTATACGTTAAGGGTGAAGGTTTGCGTTCTGGAGTCTCAATTCACCTCTCAAGCTGTTGTTGCCCAGTGCCAGGTGATAGAATAGTCGGTTATCAATCTGAAGGGCGGGGAGTTGATGTTCATACTATTGATTGTGATGTACTAGAAAAGTTTGAAACCCAGCAGGAGAAATGGTTAGATTTAGGTTGGCGAAGAGCTGCTTTGCAGACAGCATCAACTGGGCGAATTACAGCAACACTTGAGCATGTTCCCGGTTCATTAGCTGATGTAACTAAGATAGTTGGTGAGGCTGGCGGTAATGTAACTAATATTAAAACTTTAGTGCGAAGTCAGTCATTTTTTGATATGGTAATTGATATAGAAGTATCAGATAATAGGCATATTTTACAGATAGTTGCAGCTATGCGTGCAAGTACTTATGTAGTAGCGGCAGAGCGTACAAGATCAGAAACTATGAATGAGAATGAAAAAAATTATGAATACAGATGAAGTACTAGATATTTTTCGTGAAGCTGGTGCCTTATTGGAGGGGCATTTCATTTTATCTTCGGGACGTAGGAGTTCAGTATTTCTACAAAAGGCTCTTATTTTTAAAAATCCAGTCTTGACCTCTAAATTATGTAGTGCCTTAGCTAATAAAGTTATGAATTCACTCGAAACTAAACCTGATATTATTGTCGCTCCTGCCATGGGTGGAGTAATACCCGGTTACGAAACAGCGAGGCATATGGGTTTGGAGTCAATCTTTGTTGAGCGTGAGGGAGGAGAGTTTAAACTACGTCGTGGATTTACTCTACAAAAAGAACAGAAAATATTGATGGTCGAAGATATTGTAACTACCGGGTTATCATCTCGTGAATGTATAGATTCAATGAATAAAACAGGAGCCACTGTTATTGCTGGGGCTTGTTTGTTTGATCGGTCTAATGGCGATGCTGATATAGGTGTCCCTTTAATCAGCCTGGCAGCCCGAAAATTTCCTGATTATGACCCAAATGAATTACCAGAAGAACTTTCCAATATTCCAGCCATAAAACCTGGAAGTAGAGGACTGCAATAATGGCACATAATTCTGTTCGTTTAGGTGTTAATATTGACCATATTGCCACCATACGAAATGCTCGAGGGGGTTCACAGCCCGACCCTGTTCTAGGGGCTTGGGAGGCAATCAAATCAGGAGCAGATGGCATTACAGCTCATTTACGTGAAGATAGGCGCCATATAAATGATGATGACTTAAATCGTCTGCAAATGTTGTGTTCATCAGAAAATATCCCTTTAAATATGGAAATGGCTGCAACAAAAGAAATGTTAGATATAGCATTAACTTTGAAGCCAAAAAGTATCTGTATAGTGCCAGAGCGCAGGCAGGAACGTACAACAGAGGGAGGGTTGGATGTTCTAAGTAAGTTCGATGTTTTATCTCCTATAGTTTATGAGTTAAATAAAAACGGATCAAGGGTCTCACTGTTTATTGAAGCAAAAGATGAGCAAATAACTGCTGCTAGCCGAACTGATGCGAAAGTTGTTGAGTTTCACACTGGGTCGTATGCAAAAGCAGTTGAAGTTGGTGACGTTGCACTCATAGATAATATTATTACTGAGTTTAAAAGAGCTGCATTACTTGCAGATCAGTTAGGTTTGGAAGTTCATTTCGGCCATGGTTTAAACTATGATAATGTTGAAATGATTGCTGCCATTCCTCAGTGCACTGAACTTAACATTGGACATTTTATTATTGGCGAAGCCATTTTTAGTGGGTTAGGGACAGCGATTAATGAAATGCGAACTCTGGCTGTGAATGCAAGGATGGGTCTGTGATAATTGGAATAGGAACTGATATTTGTGACATCAGCCGTATTGAAAGTCTTATCAATAAATTTGGTCAAAAGTTTATTGATAAGACTTTTACTGCTAATGAACAGAGTTATTGTAGCAATAAACCTGATAGTGCCCCTTTCTATGCTAAGCGTTTTGCTGCTAAAGAGGCAGTTGCTAAAGCATTAGCTACTTCATCATCTGGAGCTTTGTCATGGCTGGATGTTGAAGTTAATAATGACCCATCCGGAAGGCCACAAGCCATACTTCATCGCGGAGCATTAGAACGACTCAAAGCTAAAACTCCTTTAGATAGTAAATCATTCGTTCATCTAACATTGTCTGATGACTATCCATACGCAATTGCATACGCCATAATAGAGTCAAGAAAGACAATTTAGTGGATAAAAAAAACATAAAGAATAGAAATTCTATAAAAGATTTCTTTAGTACTATTATATGGGCATTAATAATTGCTGTTATTATAAGAACTTTTATTTTTCAGCCTTTCCATATTCCATCAAGTTCTATGATGCCTGGTCTCATGAAGGGCGATTATATCATAACATCAAAATTATCTGTCGGATATGGTAAGTATGCTGCATCACCAATTCCATTCCCTATCAAGAATGGAAGATTGTTTGAAAAAAAAATAAACCGCGGAGATGTAATAGTTTTTATTCCTGAGGGTGATAATAAAAACTTTATAAAACGCGTCTTAGCTTTACCGGGTGAGCAGATACAAATAGTTAAAGGAAAGCCAATAGTGAATGGTGTAGAATCTAATTCAAACCTTATTACTACTGAAATTCTAACGAATTCATCTGGAGAAGAGTTGCCTGCAGAGAAATGGAATGAGTCATTTAGTGAAAATTTAGCTTATGAGATTTATAACACAACCAATAACGGACGATTAGATGAAACTTCAATATTTACAGTTCCGGCAGGCCACTACTTTGTAATGGGGGATAATCGTGACAATTCTTCAGATAGCCGCGTGTCTGTTATAAATGGCGGGGCGGGCTTCGTGCCATCTGGGAATATAGTCAGTAAAGCTTCCTTAGTATTATTTTCAGTAAAAAATAAGTTCGTTTTACTAAAGCCATGGACTTGGTTAAATTTTCGTTCAAACCGCTTTTTTAAAGTCATATTATGATTATGAGCGAACGGCATATAAGTAGGCTAGAAGACAAAATTGGATATGTTTTCAGTGACAAGGAGCTTGCTCTAAGATCAATAACTCACAGCTCCTATGGATCAGGAAGGCGTTCAATAGTAAATTACGAACGCTTGGAGTTTTTAGGAGATAGGGTTCTCGGCTTATTAACAGCCGAGAGGCTTTATAAGACAATGAATAAAGATGAAGGGGAAATGGCTGTAAGGCTGAATTCTCTGGTCCGAAAGGAAACCTGCGCGATAGTGTCAAAGAGACTTGATATTGGCTCTGTAATGCTAATTTCTCCTGCACTGGATAAACAAGGAGGGAGAGGTAATGTTTCCATACTTGGTGATATATGCGAATCTATTATAGCTGCTATCTATCTCGATGGAGGCCTAACCGCAACGAGGGAGTTCTATGAAAGAGAGTGGTCTAATTTGTTTGTTTCACAAAATTGCTCAATAAAAGATCCGAAAACTACATTGCAAGAAAGAGCTGCAACGACAAATAAAGAATTGCCAAAGTATACCCTATTAAAAAGAACCGGACCAGACCATAAACCTCTTTTTGAAATAGAGGTCCACGTTCTTGGTCAAGGAACTGCGGTTGGAAATGGGCGTTCTAAAAAAGAAGCGGAATTAGCCGCTGCAATAAATTTATTAAGTAACTGGAAGTCATGACAAAAGAAATAAGAAATAGGTCAGGTTTTGCCGCTGTAATAGGAGCCCCAAATGCAGGTAAATCAACATTAACTAATGCACTTGTAGGTGAAAAAGTTTCAATTGTTACGCATAAAGTTCAGACCACAAGGTTCCAAATACGCGGAATAGCTATGCTTACAGGAAGCGATAATTCAGAAGCGCAAGTTGTTTTAGTGGATACTCCAGGAATTTTCTCACCTAAAGAATCTGATAGATTGTCAAAGTCTATGGTACATGCTGCTTGGACTGGTGTTAATGATGCTGAAGTTATAATACATGTTGTTGATGCACCGGCTTATCACCGATGTTTAAATAATAATGGAACATCGCAAGATCGCCTTTCTGTGGAAGATACTAAAAGAGTTTCGAATGGCCTCAAACGGATAGACAAAAAGAAAATATTCTTGATACTAAATAAAATTGATGAGTTAGCTCATGACCTAACCCTTTCCTTAATTGCGGAATTTAAAAAATTAGAAATTTATGATGAAATTTTTATAGTCTCGGCTATCAACATGGAAGGTATAAACAAACTTTCAGAATACTTAGCAAATCTGATGCCTATCTCACCTTTTTTGTATCCTGCTGACCAAGCTGCAGACATTCCATCTCGTCTAATGGCCGCTGAAATAACCCGTGAAAAAATTTTTCTAAGACTTCATGACGAACTTCCTTATGCATCCACTGTTGAAACAGAGAGCTGGAAAAACCAGAAAAATGGTGATGTAAGAATTGACCAGATAATATACGTTCGAAGAGATAGTCAAAAACCTATTGTTCTTGGGAAGGGTGGTAAGACTATTAAATTTATAGGTGCAAGTGCCCGGAATGATATGCAAGACTGGTTAGGAAGAAAAGTTCATCTCTTTCTTTTTGTTAAAGTAAGGGATAATTGGCAAAATGATAAGTCCCATTATATAGAAACTGGACTTGAGTATGATGCGTGATGAACTGGAATTCTGAGGGATACGTTTTATCAGTACGAAAGCATGGGGAAACTTCAGCTATAATAGATGTATTAACCCCTGATTATGGTCGTCACTTAGGCCTTGTTAGAGGGGGTATAAGTAGAAAAATTCGTCCAATATTGCAGCCAGGAAATAAAATAAATGTTGAGTGGAGTGCGAGGCTTTCCGAGCATTTAGGTAGTTTTACGGTAGAGCCATTAGTTTCTAAGGCTGCACAAATTATGGAAGATAGATTATCATTATCAGCTCTTAACTCTTTGTGCGCTATGGCTCGTGAGTGCTTGCCTGAACGGGAAGCACATCTAGATGTGTATCAAGCCTTTGGTGTTGTATTGAATAATTTAGGTATTCATGAAATCTGGCCTGCTTTGTATATTAAGTGGGAGTCTGGCTTGCTATCTGCCATGGGGTATGGGCTGGATTTGAAGTGTTGTGCAGCAACTGGCTCTAAAGATAATCTAACCCATGTATCACCAAGGTCGGGTAGGGCTGTAAGCGCTGAAGCGGCGAAACCTTACGCAGATAAATTATTTTTATTACCTGAATTTTTAATTTCTAATTCATCATTTAGCCCTGATGACCTCCAAGCTGGTTTAGAACTAACTGGATTTTTTTTGGAGACAAGGTTGCAGTGGGGCGTAAATAAGACGTTGCCTGATGAGAGAAGGCGCATGATCCAGTTATTAAATGATACCGGGTACATCGCCTAACGATATTTATGTTCTTTTTCACTCTCATTAACTGGGTTATAACGGTCACGTAGCAATGTCTGTCTTGATTCTAAACTTTGCGCTTGACCGTCTATAAACATACTTGTTGGTGTCGAAGTTATATTGAGAGGGTCTCCATCCCAAATTACTAGAGAATTGTTTATAAGAGATAAATTAAACCAGCTCGCAGGTGTAGACGTGATCGCAGCAAATGCTTTATGCCACTCTAAACCATTGGCAACAGCATTTCCTGCATGCTGAGTTAGGGTTCCAATGCCTTGTAGTCCTAGTGCAGATAAATTAGTTATTGCGTAGTCTACTCCTGCTTTATCTAATATTATAATATTTTTAAGAGATGAATCTACTGTTTCAAAACTTGAGGGTAGATTATTATGTGGGTCAATCATAACTTTTATATTATTTTCTGCTATCTGCTCTGCGACTTTCCATGCCTCGGAAGCTCCGAGAATTATTATATCTAATCTTTTAAAGGTTTTTTTAAGATTTATAACTTTAATTATATCAATAGCTCTTTCAACTGATATTATCAGTGGAATATTACCTCTAGTCACACGGATTAGGTACTCAGATTCAGAGTTAGAAATAGATGAGTTTATATTAATATTATTAATTGCTCTTTCTAGTGAGTTTCTACAATTCCTAAAATCATTACAAAGTGCAGTATTTAAGCCCTCTTTTAATTGCAAAAGTGAAGCAGATCTTGACCCACCAGAATTTTGCGTACCTTTTTCACCGAGTTGAGCAAAAACAAAAGCTCTCTCTTTTATAACGGAATTATATTTACCAGTTAAGGATACTATGGAACCTGTACCTGCAAAAACAGAGTTTCCAGCTGCAGTTGGTGAAATAACAGCGTGAGTAACTCCATGTCTTCTATTATTGGCTACAAAAACAGATTGTGGATTGAAGCTATCACTCGCTTTTTCACTTATAGTAGTAGAGGATCCTGGTGAGCTAATATCATTAGTTAATTCCTCTCCTCCGATATCCGCCATACCTAAATGCGAGTATGGAGCGAATATTCCTGAGGTTACCCAATTACCTTCAGCATCCTTAATTACATAGTCTGTATCACCTAGCATTTCCTTTATATAATCAGCCTCGATGCCCTTGAAGAAAACAGTTATTGTCTTATCGCTTCCCGCACGCACACTTTGATATATAGTTATATTTTCATGGATATTGTTTGTATAATCAGTTGGCAGTTTCTCGTTAGATTCTAAATTCTCTTTAAATGTTTTTGTGTCGATCACCAGCTTAGCATTTGTGATTAACAAGTCTTTTGCATATGCGGAGTAGTTTATTAAAAATATAAATATAATAAAAGAGTAAATAAAAATTCTTATCATTACTTAACTCCATACCCTAAACGGAAATCACTTCTAGGATAAATATTATTATGTTTATCATATAGTAATTGGCCGTCTAAAAAAACCTTTTCAGGCCTCGAGTATGTAGTGAAAGGATCTGCACTCCATATTATAATATCTGCTCTTTTTCCAGTTTCAAGTGTTCCTGTTTGATCCAGTATACCCAATGCCTTGGCTGGATTAGATGTTAGCCAAGTCCATGCTTCTTCTTTTTTTATATTTAGACCGGCTCTATTACCGTGTGCCCAAGATTTGGCTACTTCTTGGTTTAGCCTTTGAATACCGCTATCGCTATCTGAGTGAATCATAGCGCAAGCCCCTGCTTGATGTACAAACGGTATATTTTCAAGTATTCCATCATATGACTCCATTTTAAAGCCATACCAATCAGCCCACATAGCAGCACAAGTGTCGTTCTCTCTCAAAATATCACTAATTTTATATGCCTCGACAGCATGATGGAAAGTAGTAACTTTGTAATCAAATTCTTTTGCCAAATCTAATATTTGAGCCATTTCATCAGCTCTGTAGCAATGCATTTGCACTAAAATTTTTCCGTCTAGCACATCAGCAAGAGTTTCTAATTGTAAATCCCGAGAGGTATTTAATCGATTTGAATTACGTTTTTCTTGATATTCTTGAGCACGAATCCAGTTTTGACGATAACCTGCAAAATTGCCCATTCGTGAGCCGGGACCACCTCTTTCGCCGTAAACTCTCTTAGGGTTTTCACCGCAAGCCATTTTTAATGTGTAAGGAGCTTCTGGAAACTTCATGCCTTGTACCGTTCTAGAGGGGTAGTTTCTAAGCGTTACGCCTCGCCCTCCAAATAAATTGGCTGAGCCTGGTAAAATATGAAGAGTAGTTACGCCTCCCTTTAATGCTTCATCGAAGCCGGGGTCTTGAGGCCAAACACCATGTTCGGCATAAACCTCAGACGTAATTGGTGAAGTAATTTCATTTCCATCATTATGGGCCGATATAGAAGGGCTTGGGTAGTTACCCAAATGCGAATGCACATCAATTATCCCTGGTGTTACAAATCTATTTTTTGCATCGATTTTATTAGTATATGTACAGTTAATATCTACTGCCTCAATCTTGTCATTAAGAATATTATTGGATAATATTTTCTTTATTTTTCCTTGGTCAATACAAATAGAACCATTAAATGTATCAGCACCAGTTCCATCAATAATTTTAGCATTAGTTATCAGTGTTGTTATACTTAGATCAGGTGCATAGGTGCTTTCAAATGCTATCGATTCTTTTAGATCGAGGGACCCACTGCAAGCGTTGATGAATATTGGACTGAGTAGAATTAATATATTTCTAAGGTTTATTTTATTGAATGTTATCACATTAACAACTTTCTAGATTATTATATAAACTCTGTACTTATATTAAGAGCGATGTTCAATAGGTCTTGATAGTTCCCTCGACTAATTTCAATTCCGCCCATAGTTTGAAGATGTTTAGTCATGAACTGTGTGTCAAGTAAGATAAAGTTTTTATTATTTAACTGTCCCACAAGCTTTACAAGAGCTACTTTACTAGCATTTACTTTATTTGAAAACATGCTCTCCCCAAAGAATGCGCCGCCAATGGCCATTCCATACATGCCACCTACTAAGTTTTCATTTTCCCATACCTCTATTGAGTGAGCTTTTCCTTTATGGTGTAATTCGCAATAAAGTCTTTCAATATCATGACTAATCCATGTCTCCCCTCTCGATAGTGAGGGCTCTGCGCAGTTCTTTATCACCTGCATAAACGATTTATTAAATGAAACCTCATATTTCATATTTTTCATGAATTTTTTTAATGATTTGGATATATGTAATTTATCAAGAGGAATGATACCTCTTTCATCTGGATCCACAAAGAATATTTCTTTGTTTTCGCGGCTATTTGCCATTGGAAAAATGCCAACTTTGTAGCAATCTAGAAGAAGATTGGAATTTAGTAAGCTTGAGTTAATCACTGACCTTTGAGTTTTGATTTTAATTTACTTATACGTTCAGCATACAAAAACCCAAAAGACACCGCACCCTCTTTGGTTGTAGTATTATGATGTATTCTATGCGCCAATACTAGTCTGTAAAGATAACCATTTTTAGGTGCATATTTAAACGTCCAGCGTCGATGAACGAGACCATCATGGACAAAACCATATAACAGCCCATAAACAGTCAATCCTACTGCTATAAAGTATAGCGGCTCCCAATAGAGCGAACCCAAAATAAAGAGAACAGCAGCAATAACGCTGAAACATAGTGCGTAGAGGTCATTTCTTTCAAAATACCCTTCGGTATGAGTATGATGGCTTTCGTGCCATTTCCACCCTGGTCCATGCATAAAATATTTGTGAAAGAAGATAGCAAAAGTTTCCATGCCTATTATACTTATGGCTATTATTATTAAATTAATTATCATTGATTTAATTTCCGGGCAGGGAGGCGCCACCAGGGTTCGTAAGGATATAGATGATGCTCGTGATGATAACCAAAATGAAAGCAAGTTACTAGCGACAACCAAAATGGAAATTCATTTGTTCGCGCATTATGTTTGTCTTTAAAGGGTCTAGAGTTCCTGTGGGTTAGATATGTTCCAAAATAAAATAACTGAAAAGATGAGAGAATTGCAGGTATTGCCCACATCACAATTGTGTTTTTGTATTCAGCACCTAGAATTAGTATGTACACTAGAGTGAAAACAACCATGAGAAAAAACTGTTTCAATTTAAAATAATTACTAAAGAAATTCATATACCAAGACAAAAAGTTCTGAGAATTTTTTGAGTAATAATCTGGATCTTTATTTGTGCCAGAGTGAGTGTGATGCTCATGATGGGATGATCTCATTTTCTCCCACTTAAAACCAGCATAAATGAAGACAATAAATCCTCCTATTGCATCGTTTAATTTAATATTTTTGGGACATAGTGTTCCGTGCATAGCATCGTGAGCTACAATAAACATTCCTGCATAAAGCCAGGATTGCAGTAGAATTAACAGTACTGTCTGCCACAAAGGGTTGCTTAATGAATGAATGAATACACTGAATACATGAACTATAAACCATGCGACTATGATGATTAAGGCATAAATAATGCTTTTTTTATAATATGTTGTGTCTATTTCTTTATTCATTATCTCGGTAATTTAAGTTCTTTTTGAAACATAATTATTTATACACTTAGTACAAAATAAATAGTTTGTACCCGCGCTATATTGCCTTTTTAAAATACAAAATTCTATTTAATTTTTTGATAAGTTTTTAAAAATGAAAATTGGCTTTCAAATAACACGTCAAAAGCATTGAGATTACTAAGGTCAGCCATAATCAGGGACTCTTTTGATTTTTTCAGATAATTAGTTAAAATTTCCATTGAAAGGCTAGATCCTTTAATAGCTAATATTGTTGCTTTCCCTATATCTCTGTTAATAGATTTTTCTGCTATTTCTTGTGACATAAGTTTGTCTTTGACATCATCCATTAGCTGAAAAGCTAATCCAAGATAGCGTGAAAATTCTTTGAGGTGTTTTTTCTTTACCTCTGAAGCATTTGATAAAATTGCTGCGCTTTCGATGCTAAAGTCAAAGAGAGCTCCTGTTTTTAAAGTATTAAGCTCCTCAACGTCTTTTAAGGTAGTCGCAGAGCTATTGTTAGAAAGATCTGCTATTTGGCCGGCTATCAATCCATTGGATCCCACGGTGTGTGATAATAAATCTACAAGCATAACTTTTGTTTTGTCTGTAACGTTATTAAGCTTGGATATTACGGAGAAAGCCTGATTTAGTAATGCTGTAGCGCTGAGGATTGCTGTACTTTCATCAAATTCAATATGGGTTGATGGCTGATTTCTTCTGATATCGGCATCATCCATACAGGGTAAATCATCTAATATTAGAGAAGCTGCATGTACCATTTCCGCAACGCAGCCAACAAGAATTACTGCTTCATCTTCTTTTCCTAGGCCACTAGCTACAAAACAACAGAGAAGTGGGCGAAATCTTTTACCTGGCGAGAGTAGGGCATGTCTTTGGGCTTTGTGTAACTTAACAGGCCAGGTGTTTTCATTTGGCAGTGAATTCGCTAAAGCTTTTTCAATTTGTATTTTTACGGACTGTACTTTTGATTTTACTGACTCATTTGTCATTGTATTTTTTTTATGAATATTCATTTGACCCAGACTTTGACTAATCTGAACACCATCTTTTAACATGTCTATCGTGTCAATAAAAACTGAGTAATTATTTGTTTATTATGTGTCTTGGCTCACTAAAAAGTCAGTTTAAATTCTACTGTATGTTAAGATATAGTATTTGAATATTTGAGGAAAGCATATGGTCATTTACGGTGTTTCTTTATTAGCATTTTGCATGCTTGTGGGTTCTATATGCGGTATTCTGCTTGGTCGTTTGATGGGAATTAACGCTAACGTTGGTGGCGTTGGTATATCAATGATCTTATTAATTTTACTAGCTAATACCTCTTTATTTAAATTCAAAATGAAGCCAATTACTCAAGGCGGAATAACCTTTTGGAGTGCTATGTATATACCAATTGTCGTAGCAATGGCTTCCAAACAAAATGTTTCCGGAGCTATTGATGGAGGCTGGATGGCTTTCACGGCAGGATCCCTAGCTGTATTAGCTAGTTTTTCTTTTATTCCATTACTTACTAAATTAGCTGGACCAGATGATGTTGAATGATGTTATAACGGCTGTTTTAATTAAGAATGACCTAGTAACTGCATTTGCATTCATAGGGTTATTGGTCTTTATTTCTTATAGGTTTTCAGATTGGCTTACACGCGGCAGAATTCACGGTTCTGCGCTCGCAATTACCTTAGGTTTAGTATTAGCTTATTTTGGTGGAAAATATACTGGAGGAAGTAACGGTTTAGCGGATATTCCAATATTTGCGGGAATAGGCATAATGGGCGGTGCAATGTTAAGAGACTTTGCAATTGTTTCAACAGCTTTTGGGGCAGATTTATCATCTTTAAAAAAAGCAGGCTACGTGGGTGCTATTTCTATAATCATTGGTGTAATACTATCTTTTACTATTGGCGGAATAGTAGCAGTATTATTTGGTTATTCAGACCCCATATCAATCGCTACAATTGGAGCGGGGGCAGCTACATATATAGTTGGTCCAGTAACCGGAACGGCTTTAGGCGCATCGACCGAAGTTATTGCACTAAGCGTTGCTGCTGGATTAGTAAAGTCAGTATTAGTTATGGTCGGCACTCCGCTCATTGCTAAAACTGTTGGGCTTAATAACCCAACATCAGCGATGATATATGGTGGACTTATGGGAACAACTAGTGGTGTTGCAGGCGGGTTAGCGGCGACTGACCCCAAGTTAGTGCCCTATGGAGCTATGACCGCAACGTTTTATACGGGTATAGGTTGTTTGTTGGCACCCTCACTTTTGTTTATGATTGTAAGTTTAATTTTTGGTTGATGAGATGAATTTTTTTAACTCTATAGAGAATATTTTAAACTCGAATTCTAAAAGAGAATTAATAACGACTGTCGATGGCTCTGTTTATACTAGGTCTGATATATTAGAAAAAACTGGTAGGGTTACTAACTTTTTGTATTCGCTTGGCGCAAAACCAGGAGACCGCATTTCAGTCCAAGTACATAAATCTATCGAAAATATGTGTATTTATCTTGCATGTTTAAAGGGAGGCCTAGTTTTTCATCCATTAAACCCATCATACAAAGAAAATGAAGTTGAGTATTTTCTCGGTAATGCAAAACCATTTGTAATAATATGCGACCCTCTAAATCTCGATATGATGAGAAAGTTATCTGAACCTATTGATATAAAACATATTTATACATTAGACTCTTATGGAAATGGCCAGTTTTCGGACGCAGTTAAATCGTGTTCATCTAGTTTTAATACTGTTTCTAGGAATAAGGATGACTTAGCTGCATTATTATACTCATCTGGAACCACGGGTTTACCTAAAGGTATAATGCTAACACATAGTAATTTATTAACTAATGCAGAATGTTTAGTTGAATACTGGGGTTTTAGTGAAAAAGATCGGTTATTGCATGTTTTACCTATTTTTCATGTTCATGGGCTATTCGTTGCATTAAGCTGTATTTTATTGACAGGTGGGACTATGCGATGGGCAGATAAATTTACACCTAATTATGTAAATCAATATTTACCCGAATGCACGGTGATGATGGGTGTTCCGACGTATTATACACGTTTATTATCTAATGCTGGATTCGGTAAAAAACATACACAAAATATTCGTTTATTTACATCGGGTTCAGCACCTCTTCTAGTCGATACATTCAATAATTTTCGGGATCGTTCTGGATTTGAGATACTCGAACGATATGGAATGACTGAAACTGGTATGAATTGTTCAAATCCTTTGGTGGGGGTACGTAAACCCGGTACTGTCGGTCCAGCATTACCCGGCGTAACAGCACGTATAGTTGATGATTTTGGTGAAATCGTTAACATAGGGGAGGTTGGAGATTTGCAGGTTAAAGGAGATAATGTGTTCATAGGTTATTGGGAAATGCCGGAAAAGACAAAAGAAGATTTCACGAAAGACGGTTTTTTTAATACAGGTGATCAGGCCATAATAGATAATGATGGGTATGTTAGCATTGTCGGTCGTAGCAAGGATATGATTATTAGTGGAGGATTAAATGTTTACCCTAAAGAAGTAGAGGATGTTATCGATATGCTTGAAGGTGTAAAAGAAAGTGCTGTTTTTGGAGTTAACCATTCTGATTTTGGTGAGGCTGTAGTTGCAGCTGTTGTTAAGGTAAAAAGTTATGAACTTGACGTAAATAGTGTTATTGAGCAATCAAAAGGTAAATTAGCAAACTTCAAGGTTCCAAAATACGTTGAGCTGGTGAAAGAACTCCCAAGAAATACGATGGGTAAGGTTCAAAAAAAACAATTACGCAATAAATATAAACACCTTTTCGATTAGGTATTATTTACAGTAAGCTCTGTAGTTGGCTGCATAATTTGCTGCTTGGTTTGAGAAGTATAACGATGCACTGCCTAATTCGTCAGCTCTACGGCTATCACCTTTATCCCTTTTTTCACCAGATTCCTTTAGAAGGTCACCAGAAATTTTTAGATAAAAACCAGATGCTTTGCTTAGCTTTATGCATTCATTTTCTGGCCACGACCCAGGATTAGTTTTTTCCAATCCAACAATATTGCTATCTTCATTCATTGCAGAGCTCATTATTGGTGTCATAATTAAGCAAAAGGCTAAGATAAATTTATTTAACATACATGTTCCCTATAAAAATTTACATTAGGATCATGTCTATTCAAGCGCAATACTTTATTTCCTGAACTATAATGGCGGGCGGGGAGGGATTCGAACCCCCGATAGACTTTCACCTATGCCGGTTTTCAAGACCGGTGCATTCAACCACTCTGCCACCCACCCGTAAAAGAAAGTGCTGGTCACGCGAGCCTCGCTCTAAGGTGTTTTACAAGCATGTTCAAGACGTTTTTTTTAAATGAGGATAAAAACTGTAACCTAAATGATTAACTGAAATTTAAGCTATTCAAATTATTAAATCTTTGATTTATTTTTTAAATTAACAATTATTACTTAGGGGGTATATTCTTTGAAAATTTTATTATTTATAAATTTCAATGTATTAAAATATATTTTTTTAGTCTTCTTTATTTATCTAACGGGTTGTTCATCTTCAATTTATTCAAATTCAGACATTACTTACAAAACCAGTAAGCCTAAGTCTTATAATGGAAACTCATATACACTCTATAACAATCAAAACGAGCAATTTAATCCAGCTTTTGTAGATAGAACGCTTTACAGTCATCAAAAAGTTGGGAAACGATATAAAATAATGGGTAAGCATTACACACCGAAGCACGAACCTTATTACGATGTTGTAGGTATTGCATCATGGTACGGAGATAAATTCCATGGAAAGCCAACCGCTACAGGAGAAATCTATAATCAGTATGACTTAACTGTGGCACACAAGACATTACCTTTGAATTCTTTACTCTATGTCACCAACTTGGAAAACGGCAAATCTCTTATGCTTCGACTTAATGACCGGGGACCTTTTATCGGTAATCGCATCATTGATTTGTCATCAGCTGCGGCAAAAGCCCTGGGCACAACTGAAAAAGGTTTGGCTGAAGTTAGAGTTCAATACGCCGGACCTGCTAATAAAAAAGATATACGCTAGCTATTTTTGTTTAAAAATAATTTTACTCCTATTTCATTATAAGATTGTTAGGTTTTTCGTGTTTTATTTGTTATTGTAAATTGATTCTTTAGAGGTCTGATGTGTTTCGTTTTTTTACTTTCTTTGTTTTATTATTTTCGATATCTAATTACGCTTCATCCCAGGATAGTAATTTTTACACTGAAGCACCGCATGCGATAATAATGGATGTAGCTACTGGTGAGGTTTTGTTTGAAAAAGATGCCCGCGTTGCTATGTCACCAGCCTCTATGACAAAAATTATGACAGCACATATGGTATTTGATGCTTTAAAAAATGGTGTTATTACTCCAAATACCAAATACCTAGTCTCAAATGAAGCTTGGAAAAGGGGAGGTGTGTCTTCTGGGTCTTCGACTATGTTTTTAGAGGCTGGCTCATCTGTCAGTGTTATGGATTTGCTACGCGGCATTGTAATTCAATCTGGAAATGATGCATGCATCGCTATCGCAGAAGGAATGGCCGGCAACGAGGAATATTTTGCGAAGCGCATGACTGTAAAAGCTAAAGAGTTAGGTTTAACGACAGCTAACTTTAAAAATTCAACAGGCTGGCCACATCCGGAGCATAAAATAAGTGCTTATGATCTTGCTTCTTTAACAAAGCAATCAATGAATAGTCATCCAGATTATTTTTCTATTTATAGTGAAGGCTCATTTACATGGAATGGAATCACTCAAAATAACAGAAACCCTCTTCTCGGTAAATTTAGCGGAGCAGATGGGGTTAAGACTGGAAGTACAAAAGATTCTGGATACGGATTAGTAGGTTCAGCAACAATTGGTGAAAATAGGCGAATTATTGTTGTTAATGGACTTGCGAGTAAGTCACAAAGATCGAGTGTAAGTCAAAAACTTATGCAAGCTGCTTTTAATCAATTTAAAGTTTACGCTCTTTATAAAAAAAATGATATTGTCGGTCAAATTGATGTCTACTTAGGATCGAAGGGTAAAGTTAATGTTATGACTGGAAACGATATTAATGTTGGTATGTATTATGGCGATAGGTCTAGTTTGAGGACGAAAATAACATATAAAGATGCAGTCGCGCCAATTGATAAAGGAACCCATGTTGCTGATTTGATTATAGCGGTTCCCGGCAGAGTTGACCGTGTGGTTCCATTATTATCTGCTGAGAGTATTAGCAAAGATTCACTATTTGGCATTGCTTGGTCTGTGCTTAAAAACAAAATAAGAGGAAACTAATGACGGTTGGAAAATTTATAACTTTTGAGGGCGGAGAGGGCGCTGGTAAAACTACACAAGCCCAATTGCTTTGTAAGGCTCTGGAGAGCGCAGGTGTTGAAACTTTATTAACGCGTGAGCCTGGTGGAACGTTTGGGGCAGAAGCAATCAGAAATTTAGTTTTAGAAGGTACAGCAGATCGTTGGTCAGGCATGACCGAGCTTCTTTTAATGTATGCAGCCCGTTTAGACCATGTAGAAAAGCTGATAAAGCCAGCTTTATCGAGGGGCGTCTGGGTTATTAGTGATAGATTTGCCGACTCAAGTCTTGCTTATCAAGGTTATGCTAGAGGTTTAGGTCCAGAGCGAGTTCAGTCGCTACATGACGCAGTAATGGATAATTTCGAACCTGATCTAACCATATTGTTTGATATAGACCCTATTCTTGCCCAGAAACGAGTAGAAACACGGGGGGAGGACATGTCCCGTTTTGACTCGGAGTCTATTAGTTTTCATAACTCATTACGGGCTGCATTTTTAAAAATCAGTAATGAAAATAATCATAGGTTCTTTACCGTAGACGCAGCATCCTCAAGAGATGGTGTCCAGACAAGGATTTTATTCGCTTTAAGTCAGAAGTACCCAGAATTAGCTGGCAAGCTAGGCAGCAGTGTATAATAAAGAGACAGATAATCTTCCAGAGCCCGATTGTATTCCAGGCTGCCTTCACCCGAGAAGGACATATAATTTAGTTGGGCATAGGGATGCTGAAAAATTATTTATTAAATCTTTAGATAGTGGAAGAATGCATCATGGATGGCTTGTAACGGGAGTTCCTGGCATTGGGAAGGCAACTTTAGCGTATAGAATGATTAGATACGCGCTTGGAGGAAAACCTTTATTGCCAAATAGTCTGGATGTTCCAAAAACAGATATTGTATCTCAAAAGCTTGAAAGTCTCGGGCATGGTAATTTTAAACTTATTAGAATTCCATATGATTACAAAACAAAAAAGTTGCGGACAGAAATTCCGGTTAATTCTATAAGAGAGCTTAGTGGTTTTTTTCGTAGTACTGCCGCAGAAGATAATGCATTAAGAGTATGTTTAATAGACTCAGCAGACAATCTAAATTTAAACTCTCAGAACGCTTTGTTAAAATTACTTGAGGAGCCGCCTGCTAGATCTCTAGTTATTTTGCTTTCAGCATCCCCTGGAAGATTACTCCCTACAATTAGATCTCGTTGCATAGGATTATCGCTTAAGAGTATTAGTGATAAAGAAATTGAATCTTGGTTGTCTTCGCGGGTCAATGCCTCTCAGAGTGTAATAGATAATGTGGTTTCATTGTCTCGCGGGGCACCTGGAAAAGCAATTTCACTATATAATAATTTTGATAGAGTTATAAAGCCGCTGGGTACGTATTTAAAAGGTTTATCAAATGTTAACAGTTCCTTAGATTTTAATTTAATTAATGACTTAGCACTAATCAAGAATAGGTCTGCGAGAAAGTTATTTTGGGAGGCTTTACAAGACACATTGCATTCTCAGGCTATTCATAGCTGTACGGGTGATTGGGAAGGGGCATTTGAGCCAATAAAAATAATAAAAACTAGTGAAGAATGGCAATTACTTTGGAGAAAAACTGTAGAAATGCAACAACTTGAAACTAAATTAAATATGGATAAAAAGACAGCTCTTGTCGATATCTTAAACGCAATCGGATCCTAAATAAAATGATAGTTGATAGTCATGTTAACCTACATGGAGAAAAGTTTTCATGTGATATAGATGAGGTAATTTCTCGAGCACGCTTAGCTGGTGTTAGTACTATGTTAAATATAGCATGCAAGGTATCCAACTTCGATAATGTAATTAGAGTAGCAGAAAAAGACCCAAATATATGGGCAAGTGTTGGTACACATCCGCATTATGCTAATGAAAATCCAAATATAACCGCCGACGAATTGATTAAGCTATCACAGCACCCTAAAGTGATTGGCATTGGTGAAACTGGATTTGATTTTCATTATGGGTTAAGTTCTCAGGCGGACCAAATTTCCAACTTCAAGGCCCATATAATTGCAGCTAAAGAAACGGGGCTTCCCTTAATTATCCATACACGAGATGCGGATGAATTAATGTTCAATACATTGTCTGATGCAATTGATAATTATGGTTTATTCAAGGCTGAATTACACTGTTATACTTCTGGTCCAGACTTAGCTAAATGGGCTTCTGACCAGGGTTTTTATTTTTCTGTTTCTGGAATTATAACCTTCAAAAATGCTTATGATGTTCGCGCTTTGGCCAGTGCAATGCCTGATGATAGAATAATGCTAGAGACTGATTGTCCTTATTTAGCGCCAGTCCCCCATAGAGGGAGACGTAACGAACCATCTTATTTAACCGAAGTCTGCAAAGAGCTGGCTTTAATCAAAGGTTGGACTTACGAGGAAACTGCACAAAAAACAACTGACGCTTTTTTCAACTTATTTAAAAAGGCTGCAAAATCATGACTTTAAAGGCTACTATACTAGGCTGTGGTTCTTCTGGGGGCGTACCAAGGGTTGGTGGTGATTGGGGTGTATGTGACCCTATAGAGCCTAAAAATAGAAGAACCCGATGTTCTCTTCTGATTGAAAGCTGGGCTGGTGTTAAAGAGCCTAATATTGAAGAGAAAACTATTATATTAATTGATACATCTCCTGATTTACGGGAGCAGTTATTAGGTTCCAATGTAAGGCGAGTCGATGCGCTTCTCTATACGCACGATCATGCTGATCAAACTCACGGCATAGATGATCTTAGAGCACTTGCTTATCGAATGCGAAAAAAAATTCCAACTTACATGGATATACATACTCATCAGCATTTGTCTAAAAGATTTGATTATTGTTTTGAAGTACCTGATGGGCGCCATCATCCATCAATTCTAGAGATGATGCCACTAATTAAGGGAGGAGAAAGCTTTATTGTTGATGGTCCTGGGGGAGAGGTCAATATCCGGTCAATATTATTAAGTCACGGTCCTACTCCATCATTGGGATTTAAGTTTGAGAATAAACTAGCCTATTCACCTGATTTAAGGGATATTCCTGATAAAAGTATAAAGTACTTTGAGGACACTCACACATGGATTATTGATTCACTTAGATACTTAGAACATCCAACGCATTTCAATGCAGATAGAGCCTTAGAGTGGCTTGCTAAGACACGAACAAAAAGAGGTATTCTAACCAATTTACATATTGATATGGATTATAAAACTTTATCTAATGAAATATTTGGAAATACAATAGTTGCATATGATAGCTTAGAGATAAATGCATAGATACAATGGCTTGAGTGCGTTATCTAATGCAGTTTTTGTTCCAAGACTTTAAAGATGTTATACCTTGACTGACTTTAACTAGTCCAAAGCATGCTGTATTCAATTTTCTTTGAATATCAATCTCGATATTATCAACTGCCTCAAACAGAAACCGTGCGATACCGTTGCTTGTAACAACTAGAATATCATCATTGGTATCACTTATGCTTT
>JAQXEH010000018.1 GCA_029250925.1 Hellea sp. | reverse complement strand
TACAAAGCTTTAGGAACTAAAACTAAAGCCCAAAATTTACTAGATGAATTAATGGACTCATCGTTGAGGGGGGTCTTAGCAAAAGTGGATAGTGAGCAGATTATATCGGGGCGTCGCGCTGAGCTTATGTCGGAAATTAAAAAAGCTGCTAATACTGTTGCTAGAGATGAAGATTATGGAGTTGAGATAACAGATGTTCGAATTAAAAAAGCAGAACTTCCTACTAAAGTAGCTGATTCAGTTTTTGACCGCATGAACTCTGAACGAGAAAAAGAAGCCCGCTTTTTCCGCGCTGATGGATCAAAAAGAAAAAATGAAATTATCGCCGATGCAGATAAACAAGCTAAAATAATACTAGCAACTGCAAAGGGTAAAGCTCAGACTATCAGAGGTGAAGGTGATG
This sequence comes from Hellea sp., assembly GCA_029250925.1. Taxonomy (GTDB): domain Bacteria; phylum Pseudomonadota; class Alphaproteobacteria; order Caulobacterales; family Maricaulaceae; genus Hellea. The sequence goes on along the minus strand of JAQXEH010000018.1, from coordinate 75,172 downwards.
CTGTTTCTAATAAAATATATGCTGATGCTTACAATAATGATCCTGAGTTTTTTGCATTTTATCGCTCAATGGAAGCTTATAAACGAGGCTTAGGAAATGGAACAACATATGTATTATCACCCGACTCTGATTTCTTAGGTTACTTAGATAATCAGCGTGGTCCTCGCGCACGTCGTTAATGGAAATATTTTCCATTGTGTTAATCGCTATAGGAGGCACTCTACTTTTTGAGGGCCTCATTTGGGCTATCCTTCCAGGACCCACGAGAAAAATGTACATCGGCATGCTTGAGCAACTAGATGATAGATCTCTTCATTTGGGGGGGCTTTTATCTGTAGCCGCGGGTATAATTGTAATTGGCCTCACAGTTAGTTAAACTCTAAATACTAGAATTTAAAAAAGAGTATTTAACAGCTAATGAACTCTCTCTCGCTGTAACCTTGAAAGTAGAGTGCAGATGTTAAGTCAGTGTATTTTATTTCGCATTGAGCTTCGGATGCTACTATTTGTTTTGCTTTGTATGCGATGCCTAGTCCTGCAGCTTTAATCATACTTAAATCATTGGCTCCATCACCTATTGCTAAAGCCGAAAGTGAGCCGCCCAAATCAGTTGTAAGAGTATTTAAAGTATTTAACTTAGCCGTTCTTCCAAGAATAGGTTTTTTTACTTCTCCGGTGAGTATACCGTTAACTGAAATTAGTTCATTGGCGCTGTGCATATCAAATCCACAGGCAAGTGCTACTTTACTAGTAAAAAAAGTAAAGCCGCCTGATACTATAGCAGTTTTAGCACCATTAGCTTTCATGGTTTGGCATAAAACTTTAGCACCTTTGTTAATTGTAATGCGTTCCTGGAAGCATTTTTTTAGAACTGATATATTTAAATTTTTAAGTAACCTAACTCTTTTAATTAGCGCCTCTTCAAAATTAATTTCTCCATTCATAGCACTTTCCGTGATTTTAGAGACTAGCATTTTTACACCTGCAAAATCGGCTAACTCATCAATACATTCTTGCTCAATAAGTGTACTATCCATATCGCAAATTAATAATTTCTTTTTTCTTAGAGGATCGCTGCTTATGCTTATATCTGCTTGAACTTCATTCGTCTGAAGCATATGTTTTATCTCGGATTTAAATGGTTTTTTGTTTATACTGTATTCGAACGCTTTATTTTCAGATAAAATCCTTATTTGAGATAAATTTTCAGCTAAGCTCGTTGCTATTTTAAATTTCTTGGCACTCCTATGTGCTAGTACTATTGTGATGGTGTATTGTATGGATATTGACATTGAGAGATTCTTTTTTTTATGAAACCAATTATATGTATTGCAGGACCTACGGCAAGCGGCAAAAGTGCATGGGCTATTCAAATAGCTAAATCTTTTAGCGGAGAAATCATTAATACTGATGCACTACAAGTTTACTCAGAGTTAAACATTATAAGTGCAAGACCAAGTAAATCAGAAATGCTGAGTGCACCGCACCATTTATTTGGTCATGTAGATAGTAATTTTAGATATTCGGTTGGTAATTGGATATCAGAGGTTGAAAATCTTATTATTGATATTCTGGCACGTGGAAAAAGCCCAATACTTACTGGTGGTACAGGTCTTTATTTTAGATCTTTAATTGAAGGAATCGCAAAGATTCCGATTATTCCATCTGATATCATATTGGAGACAAATAAATTTCAAGAACAAAATGGTGTTGAAGGTTTGAGGAATTTAGCAGAAAAGTTAGACCCAAAAGCAGCAAATCGAGTTCTTGGAAAGGACCCTCATCGATTGATGCGTATTATAAACGTATATAAAGCCACTAACAAGCCTATTAGTTTTTGGCAGGAAAATACTAAACCCGTTGTTCCTAGAATTTTTTGTCATTGCGCAGTTCTTCTGCCTGAAAGACAAAAGCTTTATGATGCAATTAATAACCGATTTGATTTAATGATGAAAAAAGGTTTACTTAATGAGGCAGAGCGCATTTTTACTAAAAACATTGATCCAAGCCTACCAATTATGAAAGCTATAGGTTTGAGAGAGTTCTTTCCATACTTTAGCGGTGACATTAGCTTGGACGAAGCTGTTCATCTTGCCAAGAGAAATAGTCGCCGCTTCGCTAAACGACAATTTACTTGGTTTAGGGGGCAACTGAAAAATTGGAATGAAATAAAAACTGAAGTCCAAAGGAAAAATTTTGAGAAGATAATACTTCATAAAGTTTAACATTGCTCTATAAAATAGAGAGGTTAATTAACTTTATCGTAAACTTCATTGAACTTTACTGCAGACGAGATAAAAGAATATATGAAAATATCTTTCTTTAAACTTATTTTTAAGCATATGGATAAATTTGCTTTACCAGTAAAAGCTATTATTTTTCTCACCTTTATATTGCTGGTCCTAGTTTTTAGTTATTTAGATCCTTTATTTCTAACTTCTGATAAAATTGGTGGCTTCTTCTCAGAAGTTAAGGGTACATATTTTGCTTTACCTGTAACCATAATAATTTTTTGTATTTTAGCTTTTTTTGGTGTTCCTCAATGGGTTTTAATTAGTGGTTCTTTATTTGTATTTGGACCCTATATTGGTGCGTTTTATTCATGGGTATCAACACTCATTTCTGCTGCGCTAGATTTCATCATTGGTTACTGGCTGGGTCATGAAAGAATAAACCGATATAATGGCAAAAAAATACTTTATTTGAAAAGCTTTTTAAATAAGAATAGTTTCTATAGTAGTTTAATTATTAGATTATTCCCTAGTGGGCCTTTTATTCTAATTAACATGGCTGCAGGTGCTTCATCGATAAAGTTCATCTCATTCTTAATTGGTACGGGTTTAGGAATTATTCCTAAAATTTTAATCTTAGCCCTCCTGTCTAATGGAATTCTATTAGTATCTGAAGGAAAACTTATTTCCTTAGCAATAATTATTATAGCTTTAATTATCTTAATTTTTGTTCTCATGAAAAGGAAACTTTCCAATTCCGAAGATATTTCTAATAAATGATAGATAATTAGCAAAACTTTTATATGATATGCTTGCTTTTTTGTTCTGCAAAAAGCATTGTCAAATTACATAAAACAATCTTAATGTTAGGCAGACATGTTTTCTTTTCTTACGAGTACTATTTCATCTGACATAGCCATAGACCTAGGTACTGCAAATACGCTGGTTTATGCTAAAGGCCAAGACGTCGTTTTGAATGAGCCCTCCGTGGTTGCATTTTCCAATAGAAATGGCAGAAAAGTTGTACATGCCGTTGGTAAAGAAGCTAGTAATATGCTTGGGCGAACACCAGCTCATATTGAAGCCATTAGGCCCATGAAAGATGGCGTTATTGCAGATTTTGAGGTAGCTGAAGCTATGATAAGTACCTTTATTAAAAAGGTAAATAAGTCGTCTTTTATTCTTCGTAAGCCACATGTAGTAATTTGTGTTCCCTCAGGGGCTACTGCTGTTGAAAGAAGGGCTATTCACCAGTCAGCTGAACAAGCAGGTGCAAAACGGGTTTATTTGATTGAAGAACCAATGGCCGCAGCATTAGGTGCAGGTCTGCCAATACATGAGCCTTCAGGATCTATGGTAGTTGATATCGGTGGAGGCACAACAGAAGTCGCGGTATTGTCTCTTGATGGAATTGTTTATTCACGATCAGTAAGAGTGGGTGGAGATGTTATGGATGATGCTATAATTCAATATGTGCGCCGTACTACTAATCTGCTTCTGGGTGAAATGTCTGCCGAAAGGGTTAAAAAAGAAATAGGGTCTGCAACTATGCCAGATGACAATGAGGGAATGATGGTGCAAATTAAAGGGCGCGATTTAATGAATGGCATTCCGAGAGAAATACGTGTTACTGAGGCCATGATAGCTGAAAGTTTAGCTGAGCCAGTTGAGCAAATAGTAGAAGCTGTAAAAAGTGCTCTTGAAGCAACACCACCTGAGTTAGCAGCAGATATCGTTGACAAGGGAATTATGCTTACAGGCGGCGGTGCCTTGCTTAGAAATTTAGATGTTGAATTGCGAAGCCGAACTGGACTACCTGTCTCAATTGCTGATGATCCGTTGTCATGTGTAGTCCGAGGTTCTGGGTTTGTTGTTGAAAACTTGACTAAATGGAAAAGTGTTTTGTCGAGTGGTGTTTAAAGTTATTTAATTGGGGAGCCTTTGCTTCAGAGTATGTTAGGAAGCAATTCAAATAGTACAAAGGCGTCAAATATAGCTTTAATTACTGCACTAATTTTGGCGGGTACTTTGTTTATATCTGATCGTGGCTCACAAACAATATTCTTGCAAACAAGATCTAACGTTGAAGCCATTGCTTCTCCTGGTATTAAATTTCTTTCCATACCAATAAGCATGCTTAAAAATGTATCCAGCGCTTTCGTTGAAAGATCTAAGGCCCTTTCAGAAAATAAAGCCTTAAGAGATGAGTTGTATAAATTAAGAGACTATCAAAAGGAGTCTCGAATAATGGAGCTCAAGCTATCAAGACTTGAGCAGTTGTTAAATTCTTCCAATGAGACGAAGAAAACTAGTGTGCAAACTGTTGCTCGTTCTTATGGGGAAGTTAATAGTCCATTTGTACGGTCATCATTAATTGATGTGGGCAAAAAAAGTAACATCCAAAAAGGATATGCTGTTAGCACGGTCGACGGTCTTTACGGGCACGTGCAACGCGTAGGAAAAAATTCTTCTAGAGTATTGCTTATAAGTGATATTAATAGTCGTATTTCAGTTATGTCTCTGCGTTCTAATTCACGAGCTATTTTAGCAGGTAATAATGATGATTTTCCTAATCTAATATTTGCCAGTAATTACGAGGGTTGGATTGAAGGGGATACGGTATTAACTTCTGGTGACGGAGGCATGCTTCCTCCCGGTTTGGAGGTTGGCTTTGTTATAAAAGAAGCGACGGGAAAATTAGTTGTTGATTTAAACACTAATAGTAAAACTGTAGATTGGATCTTAGTAACTCATTATAGTCCCATTGAAACTCCTATATCTCAAACCGAAATTCAAGGTAACTCAACCCATGATTTAGCAAGTATTTTGAAGGGGTTTTAATTATGCCATTACATCCAGTTTCACAGCCTTTTGCTCGCGGAGGTTTATTGGTAGGGTCATTACTAATGTTAATTTTAGTATTAGTATCTGTTTCTAGTTTTAATGCTTTTAATACAATAATAAATTTTATTTATTTACCTTTGATAGGGATTTGCACATGGCCGCGTACAGATAAAATAATTACATCAATTTGTATAATATTTATATTCGGTTTGCTTCTTGATATTGTTTCTTCTGGACCTTTGGGTTTGTGGTCTCTGATATTTTTAATTAACTTTGCAGTATTCAAGCCCCATATGAAATTAAAGCCTTTAGTTTTTAGTACTGCTTTTTCTTCATGGTTTTTATTATTATTTTTTTCATCAATTCTGATTTATTTTTTTGTTTGGTTTTCAATAGATTTTCCACCAAGAGTAATGCCCTTAATTATCCAACCAGCTATAGCAACTTGTCTTTTTCCATTAGCCTATGGCTTGAGACATTTGTTAAAGAAAATATTTATAGACCAATTCCTTCGTGATTTAATTTAATGGGTGATAGTGACAGACATAACCTAGTTTCCATAAACCGTAGGGCAGCTTTATTAGGTTCTTTGGGGGCTGGAGTATTCGGGGTTTTGAGTAGTCGACTTTACTATTTGCAAATTTTAAAAGCCGAAGATTACAGAGCTCTCTCTGATGATAATAGGTTTAACTTTAATATGACCATTCCTTCCCGTGGACGCATACTGGATAGGTACGGAAATGATTTGGCGATAAATAGTCAAAACTTCAGTCTAGTACTCATACCGGAACGAGTAAAAGATATTGAGGCTACGTTGTTAAAGCTCAAGCAAGTATTATCACTTAGTACTTCCAATATAACCCGGATAAAAAAAAATATAAATAAGCACGCTAGTTTTGTTCCCGTTCTAATCAAAGAAAATTTAGATTGGGGTACCTTTTCAAGGCTAAATTTTAAAACACCTGATTTCCCTGGAGTAATTCCCCAAGTTGGTCTGGGAAGGTCTTACCCTAATGATGGTCTTTTTTCTCACACAATCGGATATGTTGGATCGCCAAGTGCTAGAGATCTTCTGAGTGATAAAGATCCATTATTAAAGCAACCCTCATTTAAAATAGGTAAAACTGGCATTGAAAGTAGCGCTGACAAATTACTCCGAGGCAGCTCAGGAAAGCTTAAAGTTGAAGTAAATGCTTCGGGCCGGATTGTAAGAGAGTTTCCTGATGGTAATGATGCGCCTAAAAATGGACAAGATATTTGGTTAACTCTTGATTCTGAATTGCAAAAAAAAGCAGCTGAACTCTTTGGTAATGATAGCGGTGGAATAGTTGTTATGGATGTCCTTACAGGAGAGATCAGGACAATGTTATCGATGCCAACGTTTAATGGAAATCTTTTTGTTTCGGGAATTACTCAAAAGCAGATGGATGAACTTAATAATGATGAAAGGCGTCCTCAATACAATAAAGTTCTAGCAGGAGGTTATCCACCAGCATCAACTTTTAAAATGGTTGTGATGCTCGCTGCTTTAGAAGGTGGTATCATTAACACTAAAGATAAAATAATATGCCGTCAAAAAGTTAATTTAGGAAATCGCACTTTTCATTGCTGGAAACGTGGGGGGCATGGCCCTGTTAATATGCGAGATGCTTTGAAAAATTCATGTGATGTTTATTTTTATGAATTAAGCCAAAAAGTAGGTATAGAAAACATTGCATCTATGGGCCGAAAACTTGGGTTCGGTGAAAAATTTAATATCGGTTTAAATGGTCTTAAGTCAGGGATAATGCCTGACCCTAAATGGAAAAAATTAAAATTAGGTGCTAACTGGCAACTTGGAGACACACTCAACGCTTCTATAGGTCAAGGGTTTGTATTATCTACACCCCTCCAAATGGCTGTGATGGTTGCGCGTCTAGCAAACGGTAAGGCCTCTTTGACACCTAATTTAATCATTGGGCAAAACCTATCAAAATTTAAAAGTCTTGATATCGACCCTTCTCATATCGCTTTTGTACAAAAATCTATGCTGGCCGTTTGTGAGGAGCCAGGGGGAACGGCTTATAAAAAATATGGATTAGAATTAGGAAAATTGCAGATTGCGGGTAAAACAGGGACTGGGCAAGTAAGAGGAATTTCTGAACAAGAACGGCGTTCTAAATTAAGAAAAGATGAGGATCTGCCATGGAAATTGCGTGATCATAATTTATTTGTCGGTTATGCACCTTTCAAAAACCCCCGATTTGCAGTTAGTTGTTTGGTTGAGCACGGTGGAACAGGCTCCAAGAGAGCTATAGAAATCTCAAGAAGTATTCTAAAAACTGCATTATTAAGAGATGGTATTTCCGCGGGTAAAGAAATTAAAAGCTCGATTGCTACAAATGTATAATCTACTTTTAGATTACAAAAAGACAACCTCCAAGTTTTCAGAGATTAATTGGTTGTTAGTCGTTTTAATTTTTGGATTAGGACTGGTAGGCGTTGCCATGATTTATGCAGCTACCGGAGGCGATTGGCTAAGCGGAGCTAGACAACATTTTTATCGAATGATCTTTGCCACTTTTTTTATGTTATTTATTGCAATAATAGATTTAAGATTATGGTACACGATTTCTTATCCCTTTTATCTAGTGGTTTTAGTTCTTTTAATTTCTGTCGATCTGATGGGCGTCACAGTGAATGGGTCAAAGAGATGGGTAGATTTGCAAATAGTAAATTACCAATTAGCGAGAATACAGCCCTCTGAGATAATGAAATTAGCTATTGTTTTGGCGTTATCGCGTTTTTATCATGATCTTCCAAGGTGGCGCGTATCAAGCATTTACGGCTTGTTGGGAGCATTTTTAATCATATTTGTTCCAATGTTTTTCATTTTGCGTCAGCCAGATCTAGGTACTACATTATTAGTAGCAGCAACAGGTTTATCGATTATTTTTTTAGCGGGTATTAACTGGCGTTTATTAGCTAGTTTTTTAATTTTTTCTATTATTTCCATTCCTTTATTTTTTATTTTTGGATTACAAACTTACCAACGTGAACGCATTTTGACTTTTTTGGATCCAACCCATGATCCAAGCGGGGCAAGTTATCATATTATTCAGTCTAAAATCGCACTAGGCAGTGGGGGATTCAATGGTAAGGGCTTTATGAGTGGCACACAACGGCAGCTCGAATATGTTCCTGAAAACAGAACAGATTTTATATTTACAGTAATAGGTGAAGAATTCGGTTTTGTTGGTAGCTTGTCAGCTATTGCAACGTATATGGTTATTATTGGTATATGTGTGTGGTTATCAGTCCAATGTAAACAAGTGTATTCAAAGCTTTTAATACTTGGATTTACAATTACTTTTGCACTTTACGTATTTATAAATTTAGCAATGATTATGGGGTTAGCTCCCGTTGTTGGTGTGCCTTTGCCTTTGATATCTTATGGGGGCACAGTACTCCTTACTGTAATGACGGGTTTTGGTTTAATCTTATCCGCATATATTAATAGGGATTCAAAATTACCATCGAGTAAATTTAAGAATTGAATTAAATTAGAAAATGTACCTATGGTATGTCCTAATTTTATTATGAAAAAGTAACAGTACTTAACTTGACCGTTCTGTTTAAAAGCTTAAGTAAACCTCTTAGGTATTTACATGGGGAATAATATGGCTTCTGTTGGCACAGCGCAATGGTCATCAAAATTTGCATTTACAATGGCTGCGGTAGGCTCGTCTGTTGGATTAGGGAATCTTTGGAGATTTTCAGCTGAACTCGGCACGAATGGTGGCGCAGCTTTTCTAATTATTTATGTGGCATGCATTATTTTTGTTGGCATTCCTGTATTAATGAGTGAATTTATTATTGGCCGGGCAGGCCAGTCCGCTAGTGCGGTTGGTTCACAAAATGACTTAGCTGTCCGTAGTGGGGTTTCTAAGTTATGGAGTGCGGGTGCTTGGCTTGGAATGATGGCATCCTTTTTAATTGTTAGCTTTTATTGCGTTGTAGCTGCTTGGGTTCTGAATTATTTAGTTAGATTTTTGGGTAATTCGTTCTCTAATCAAACCCCTGAACTAATATCAGATCAGTTTGGAACTATGCTAAATGAACCAACAAGTGTTATGCCTTATTTTCTATTATTCGCATTGTTAACAATATGGTTAGTCGCTCGCGGTGTTAATAAAGGTATAGAAACCGCCGCACGCTTATTGATGCCATTATTCTTTTTACTTCTTATTTGTTTGGCAGCTTATTCTGTTATCACTAGCATTCCCTCGGGAGGGACAGGAAAAGCTTTAACGTTTATGTTTACACCTGATTTTTCAAAAATTACCCCCCAGGTGGCAACATCTGCTCTTGGCCAGGCTTGTTTCTCGATCGGAATTGGCAATGCAATTATGCTAACCTATGGTTCTTATTTGCCTAAGAATGTCAGTATACCAAAGGCGGCAGTTGGAATTAGTTTGGCTGATACGATCGTAGCTTTAACTGCGGGCCTTGCTATTTTTCCAATTGTTTTTGCTAATAATCTGAGTTTTAATGCAGGGGCTGGAATATTCTTTATAACACTACCCACAGCACTGGCCAATTATTGGTATATTGGTGCTGCATTTTTCTTTTTAGCTTTCTTTGCTGCAATTACTTCATCAGTATCTTTATTGGAGCCTTCAGTTGCTTATGTAGCTGAAAAATACAACTTAACAAAAAAGAAAGCAGCGTGGATTACAGGGTTTGCAATTACTGCCCTCGGCTTTGGTTCGCTTTACTCTCAGGAGTTTTTTGAGTTCATAGACACTGGTCTGGCGGGTCCAATTTTAGCACCCCTATCTGCGTTGCTGATAGTTTTATTTACAGGAGCAAGATTAAATAGAGGTATTGTTTCTGAAGAGATATCAGGGGAAGGCGAGAAGTTAGGGAGGTTTGTGATGTTTTTTGTGAAATGGATTGCTCCAGTTTTCATGAGTATGGTCTTAATACTTGGAGTACTTCAAAAATTCCTTCCACAACTTTACTCCAAAATTTCAGGTGGAATAAGTTTAATTATCCTCATGGTAATTATTTATATTTTATTAGCTCTGTTCCATAAATTAAATAAAACTTAATAAGCGTTTATTTTTAAGAAATATAAAATATAAATTGGATTCAATATGTTTAGATTAAGGTTTTTAATCATAGTTTCCTTAATGTTCATTTATGCTTGCGCAACAGTTGATATTAGTAATTCCCCAGAGATTCCATCAGAGATGGGAAATAATTTAGAAGAAGATAGTATTGTTAAAAAAGCCACCTCTCGATTAGCTGCGGTCTTTTCCAAAAGAAGATTTGCTGTCAAAAATAATAGAAAACAAATGGAGTTTGCTGCGAAAGTGCTTCTAAAGGGTTTATCGGATAATGAAGTAATAAATGAAGCTGATCAGAGTTATGTTCAGACAGCTAATAATTTAGAAAGTACCTTATCGGATATTCGAATTGCCTCAACGCACGTCGAGAAAACAGTTGATTCTGCTAAAATGTATTTAAACACCGCACCCCCAAAAAAATCCTATCAAGAGGAAATAACTAACCTTGAACAAGCATTAATTGCCTCGCGTATGGCACTACAAGTCTTTGAAGATGCACTTCTAAAAATTTCGGGAAATACTAATTTTGATGAGTTTACAATATACAATGATTTAGTTGATGGATTACGTGATGTAACTAATAGCTTTAGTAACCGTGCTGAAACGAATTAGAATTATATTTCTAGTTTAACTGAATTAACCCCATAAACTTCTTTTAGCGGGATGTATTATGCCCTTTTCATAATTCATACCTGGTTTACGATCTTTTAATAATAGTAATGGTCCGTCTAAATCAATATAATCAGCAAAGTATTCTAGAGACATTATAGGTGCCATCGCCAATGAGGTTCCAACCATACAGCCATTCATTATGATGAAGCCCTTTTTCTTTGCGGCATGTATTAATTTAAGCGCTGCTGTAAGTCCTCCGCATTTATCTAGTTTAATATTGACTGCCCTATAGCCAGCATCCCAAAGCTTATTTAAGTCATTGATTGTGTGAAGTGACTCATCGGCGCAGATTATCGGTAACTTATTTGAGTGTTTAGGAATTAGGTTATAGTCTTTGTCAGGCAATGGTTGCTCTATGATAGCAACTGGAAAATTTTTGAGTGCATTAAGAAATTTATCTATATTTTTGACATTTAAGGACTCGTTAGCGTCAATTATTAGTTTTGCATCTGGACGAGTTTCTAATACCGCTAAGCATGATTCTAGGCCTAAAAAACCATTTATTTTAATTTTTAATATTGAAAAAGAAATAGCTTTCTCAGCGGCTTTTTTAATATTTGCAGATGTATCAATTGATAATGTGAAAGCTGTTCTTCTTGGTTTAGCAACTGGAATACTCAAAAGTTCAGATATTGATTTATTTTGTATTTTTGCCTCTAAGTCCCAGAGTGCGCAATCGATTGCATTGCGCGCAGCACCAGCGGGTAGCAAAGATTGCAATTCTATATTTCTTGCACCCTTTTCTATATTGGTTCTTACTGATTCAATAAGCCTTAAAACGCTTTCAGGTGTTTCATTATACCTTGAGTAGGGTCGGCATTCACCATAACCTTGAAAACCATTTTCAGTTATACTTACTTTGACAACTGTAATTTCAGTAATACTACTTCGAGATATTCTGAAAGACCCTTTGATCGGCCATTTTTCTTTTGTTACTATTAATTTTCTTTTCATAAACAGCCTTGACCTCTAGCGCAGTACTTTTATCGTTACCCATATGCCTTCAAACTTCAATATGATTTATGATAAGTATAAACTGTCTGTGAAGGATAAGGTTTTACTTGTCGATGTAACTGGGTCTTGGACAATTAAAGATTTTGATAATGATGCCTCCAAGTTTATAGCCGATATTGGTTCTTACGAATATGGCTCTGTTCAATATAATTTCTCAAAATTAAATAATTTAGATACTGCAGGCGCTTTCATACTTAGTCAGGCACTGAGGGTAAGTTTCAAAGATAAATGTGAGTGGATGATTTGTAATAGTGATGAGGGCTATTCAACATTGATGAAACTTGTAATATCCTCAACTAGTTACTCTGCGAGTGATAAAAAAAGAAGATGGTACGATATTTTAACTAATATTGGCAAAGGAACTGATAGATTTTTTTACGAGCTTGTTGAGACCCTAGCTTTTTTAGGGCAATTTTTTATGGTTTTCATATATTTTATTTTTCGGCCGCATAAAGTGCGATGGAAATCTGTGGTTTCGTTGATTGAAGAGGTAGGTGTCAATGCGGTTCCAATAGTTATGACTCTTTGTTTTTTTATCGGTGCCGTTATTGCTTATATGGGGGTAAACCTTTTGGCTGCCTTTGGAGCTTCAATCTTTATGGTGGACCTCGTTGGTATATCCGTATTGAGAGAGCTAGCGCCTATTATAGTAGCTGTTCTGGTAGCTGGTCGATCCAATTCATCCTTTACTGCTCAAATTGGTGCAATGAAAATGCGTCAAGAAATTGATGCTTTAAAAGTGATAGGATTAGATGCTTATGAAACTTTGGTTTTCCCAAGGGCACTAGCATGCATTATTGCATTACCAATTTTGACATTTTTAGGAATGATGAGCGGTATTTTCTCTGGTATGTTAATTGCCTGGATGACTACGGATATTTCCCCGATATTATTTTTAGCTCGACTAAATGAAGCCGTTGGGATCGAGAGTTTTTGGGTTGGTTTGGTGAAAACGCCGTTTTTTGCTATTGTGATTGCAATTATTGGCTGTAGGCAAGGACTTGCAGTTAGTGGAAGCGTTGAGTCATTGGGATCAAGAACAACGCAGAGTGTAGTTCAATCAATTTTTGCTGTTATTGCGTTGAATGCAATTTTTGCGATTCTATTTTATCAAATGGGGGTGTAATGAAAAGATATCATCCCGTAGATGCGAAGGGTATAACCACTAAATTTGGGAGAAAATTTGTACATAAAGATCTTAACTTCCATGCTGAGGAAGGTAAAATAACAGGTATAGTAGGAGGGTCTGGTTCTGGAAAATCAGTTTTAATGAATACAATGCTTGGCTTAATAGAGCCTCAATGCGGAGAAGTTTTTTTTAATGGCCTCAGTCGAAAAAAACTCAAAAGAAATAATATAAGAGAATTAAATAATTCTATAGGTGTATTATTCCAAGGTGGGGCCCTATTTTCATCATTGACTATATTGGATAATATTCTTGTTCCTTTGAGAGAGCATACAAATTTGAGCGAGCAATTATTGCGAGGCATTGCTGCCATGAAAATACAAATGGTTGGTTTATCATCTGAAGCTCTAGATTTATATCCCTCTGAGTTGTCTGGCGGTATGAGAAAAAGAGCGGGATTAGCCCGTGCTTTAGCTTTAGACCCCAAATTGTTATTTTTAGATGAGCCTACAGCAGGCCTTGACCCTATAGCTGCTCATGCATTTGATGAATTAATTTTGAGTTTGAAAACCTCTATGGATCTTACAGTTATAATGGTAACCCATGATTTAGACAGTCTACTAAATACCTGCGATAAAGTAGCAGTTTTAATAAATAAACAGATTGCCATTATGGATAGTCTGCATAAAGTGGCTCAATATGATAATCCATGGGTTAAAGAATACTTCAATGGCCCTAGGTCACGATTCAATTAAAGGTCGATTATTTGTATGGAAAGAAAAGCTCATTACGCCTTAATAGGAACATTTGTTCTAGTTTCTTTGGCTGCCCTTCTAGCTTTCACGGCGTGGCTTTCTAATGCGCAATTCGACAAAAAATTTGATAATTATGAAATTTCTTTCAGAGGAGGTGTCCAAGGACTCTCGGAAGGAACAGAGGTCCGTTTTAACGGCCTAAAAGTCGGTGATATTAACGAATTACGGATTGACCCCAATGATAATAACTCTGTTATAGTCGACATACAGGTCGAGTCTAATACACCTGTAGATTTTGAGAGTGTTGGAAGAATGGAACCGCTTGGATTGACTGGGTTGAATTATATTCAAATTATTCCGGGTGGGCCAAATTCACGATTAATTAAAAACTCCACAGATAAAGATCCATTTAGATTGAAAGGAGAAGCTAGTCGGATTGATTTATTGCTTGGCAGCGGTGGTACTGTGATGGAGTCATCACAAGCTGCTCTTGCCAGAATAAATGCCGTAATGACTCCAGAGGCTATAATGGACTTTCACGAAATTTTGAATAATTTAAAAGTTATAACAAATAATTTCGTTGACCTTAAAGTAGACCCTGAAATCTTTAACAGAACAATGCAATCTATTGAGCAGGCTTCCAGCGATGTCTCTCTAGCTGCTGATGCGGTTGATTTAGCAGCAAAAGATTTTGATGTATTAATTGAAACTGACGTAAGAACAGTATTGGACAGATCAAAAATTTCAATGGAAAAGCTAGATAAAACTTTAGTCGCAATAGAGGCGCTATCAAAAGACTCAAATCAATTGATAACGGATGGCCGTGATGCCATAAACCGTCTATCAAATTCTGGACTTACAGATCTAGAAGAAACAATCGATAGTATCAGACGTGCAGTGTTGGGGCTTGAGAGTATTCTCATTAATTTTGAGCAAAACCCAACTGCATTTATAGTCGGCGTTAGTGAAGAAAAGGTGGAGTTGCCACAATGAAAGCTTTAAAGTTTCTATCTCTCATCATGGTAATATTTTCGATTGGATGTACATCTTTTCTTTTACCTGAACCAGCCCCTGCTAATCAAATTTACAGGCTAGGAGTAACACAGCAATCTATACCTAAAAGTGATAGTGCAGTAATTATTAGAGTCGACCGGCCTAAGGCCTCTAGGTTTCTGCAAGGTAAAGATTTGATTGTATCATTGAGTGACCAAAGATTAGCTTCTGTTAAGCAGGCGCAATGGGAAGAAAGTATTCCCGACATGGTACAAAATACTTTTGTAAATTTATTGAGTAACAGAGAAGGGTTAATAGGAGTGTTGCCAAGCTCAGGTGTACGTTCTGACATTAGAATTAGTATTACTATTAAAAGATTTGAAGCTTATTTTGATAATGGTAAGTCTAATGCTCCTTTAATAATTGTTCATCTCAGTTCTACTTTATCAAATGCCTCAGACAGATCTTTTATTGGTACACATGATACCATGAAGGTAGAAAGGTCAAAAGACATTAAGGTTTCTTCAATTGTTCAGTCTATAAATAAAGGCAATACTGAGGCAATCAGTGAAATAATTGATTGGTTAAATGGGCCTGAAATATCTAAGAAATTAATTTCTGGCTGATAAGTATTTCTTAGTTAATTGGGTGCTGATAATAATTAAAATTATAGTAAAGCCTATGATAAGTAATACCCATTTTAAATCTTTACCCAGAAAACTCTCTAAAAAATATACCAATGCAAAAACTATAACGCTATATATAGTGGCTGTGAAAGCTATCGTCATACAAAATTTGGCGTAGGGGATACGGAATAACCCACATGCTATGTAAATGGGAACGCGCGCTAGGGGTAGAAATCTAGCAAGAAAAAGGGTCGTGAGGGTGTGCTCTTGAACTTTTTTTTCTAACTTTGTTATCTTATCTGTATTAATAATTGAATAGACTTTTGCATTTTTTAAGGCGTACCATCCTATCCAATATTTCCAAATATCCGATAATATTAAACCAAATAGAATAATTAAAAACATTAACGGATAACGTTCTGGATTTTGAGAAAATAAGCTCGCTGCAATAAATACAGCTCCGTCCTCTTGAATAAATGGCCCAACAAATACAGCAAAATAGAGTACTATAGACGATTCTGAGAAGGAACTCATAAATTACTCATTTTTTAGTTTGTTATCAAATTTATTCAATTAATATGAATAATTATACAAGATTGGCTATTAAACTATTAATTTTTTTCTAAAACAGTGTGCAACAGGCGTTGCCTTACAATTATGTCCGTGACATAAGGCGCAAAATTTAACTCATAGATAATGGTATCTTGCTCTGTCTTCGATGCTTATTCTATTAATTATTATAGGCGTAAGTCATGCTAATAAAAGAACTAAAGGCCGAAGGCTTAAATCATACCTATGCTATAACAGTTAGCAAAGAGGACTTGGCAGATAAACTAGAGGCTAAAATTAAAGAAATGCAACCTCAAGTTTCTTTAAAAGGGTTTCGTCCGGGTAAGGTTCCTGTATCGCACATTAGGAAGATGTATGGTCAAGGAATAATGAAAGACGTTGTTGAAGAAACAATAAATGAAACAACTCAAAAAGCTATAAATGACAATAGTATACGGCCAGCAGGACAGCCAAAAGTTGATTTGAAAGCTGATGGTGATAAAGTCACAAGCGGTACATCTGATTTAGAATATGAACTTTCAGTTGAATCTATTCCTGACTTTACACCAGTTGACCCAGAAAAACTTAAATTCACACGTTTAAAGCACGAGCCAGCTGCTGAGGATTTGGCTGCTGAAGTTGCAAAGTTGGGTGAAGGGCAGAAATCATATAAAAAGAAAGCAAAAACTGCTAAAGCTAAAAAAGGTGACGCAGTATTGATCGACTTCATTGGAACTGTCGACGGAGAAGCTTTTGATGGTGGCACTATGGACGGCCATCAGTTAGTTCTAGGGTCTGGAACCTTTATACCAGGATTCGAGGATCAGCTTATTGGTTCAAAAGCTGGTGATGAATTAGAAGTGAATGTAACTTTCCCTGAACCTTATCAAGCAGAAAATCTAGCAGGTAAAGATGCAGTATTTTCTACTAAAGTGATTGAGGTTCAAGCTGAGAAAGAGGCTATAATTGATGATGAGTTTGCTCAAAAGTTTGGGTTAGCTGACCTAGACGCGTTGAAGGTAGCAGTTGAGGAACAATATAAATCTCAGCTTGATAATCAATCTAGAATGAAGCTTAAACGAGCAATTCTGGATGAACTCGATAAAAAACATAAGTTTGATCTCCCTCCGCAAATGGTTGAAGCAGAATTTTCAAATATATGGACACAAGTCCAGTCTGAAAAAGAAGCTGGTAAGCTTGATGAGGATGACTCTAAAAAAACTGACAAACAGTTAGAAAAGGACTATCGAAAAATTGCTCAAAGACGCGTGCGGCTGGGTCTAGTTCTTGCCGAAATGGGTCAAAAGAACGAAATTCAAATAACTAACGATGAATTACAACAAGCAATGGTAGCGGAAGCTCGCCAATATCCGGGTCAGGAGCAACAGGTAATTGAATTTTACCAAAAAAATCCTCAAGCGATTGCGCAGTTAAGGGCGCCTATTTATGAGGAAAAAGTAGTTGACCTGATTATAGAAAAATCAACGCTTACTGATAAAAAAGTTAGCAAGGAAATATTATTTGAAGAAGACGGTATGATTTAATTTCGAAGAAAAAATGAAATTACCCAGCACATACTGCTGGGTTTTTTTTTGTTTATTTACTTAATTCGATTTTAAAATTAGATTGAAAAAGAACTTGAATAATAGACCAAGAATACAAATATGTAGTTAAAGATAATTATTACTCGAGCCCACAAAGGATATTTAAATGCAAGATCCACAAGATGTATTAACAAGTTACTTGATTCCAACAGTTGTAGAGCAGTCTAGCCGCGGTGAACGTGCTTTTGATATATACTCAAGACTACTACGTGATCGTATAATTTTTCTATCTGGAACAGTAGAGGATGGGATGGCTGCGTCAATAACTGCTCAGCTGTTATTTCTTGAATCTGAGAATCCAAAAAAGGAAATATCTATGTATATAAATTCTCCTGGAGGAGTAGTAACCTCAGGAATGGCAATCTATGATACTATGCAATATATCAAATCACCAGTATCTACAGTTTGTATGGGGCAGGCATGCTCGATGGGCTCCTTGCTATTATCAGCGGGTCAAGCAGGTCAGAGGGTCGCTCTCCCAAATGCTAGAGTTATGGTTCATCAGCCGTCTGGTGGCTTTCGCGGTCAAGCCTCGGATATTCAGCGCCATGCCAATGACATTCTTGCAATGAAAAAGCGGCTTAACGAAATTTATGTTCATCATACTGGGAAAAGTTACGAAGAAATTGAGACCACATTAGATAGAGATCATTTTATGACTGCTCAAGAAGCTAAAGATTTCGGTATAGTTGACCACGTTTACGATAAGCGCGGGGATGATAAATAACAATAGACTAAACTCTATATTAATTGACAAATACTAATTAGTAGTATCTTTTCGTATTTGACTTTTCTTTTATATCAAGAATGTATTCTGTGGGGTTATTAAACGGGAAAAAATATGACAAAATCTTCAGAAACAGAAGGTAAGAACACTCTTTATTGCTCTTTTTGCGGTAAAAGCCAGCATGAAGTGAGGAAGCTAATTGCTGGACCTACCGTATTTATTTGCGATGAATGTGTTGAGTTGTGCATGGACATAATTAAGGAGGAGGGAAAAGGATCTGTCTCTAAAGCCCAAGAAGGCGTTCCAACTCCTCAAGAGATATGCAATACATTGGATGATTACGTAATTGGACAAAGCCATGCAAAGAGAGTTCTTTCGGTTGCCGTTCATAATCATTATAAGCGTCTTAACCATGCTTCTGAAAACCCTGATGTTGAGCTAGCAAAGTCTAATATTTTATTGGTCGGCCCAACAGGTTGTGGCAAAACACTTTTAGCCCAAACTTTAGCAAGAATTCTAGATGTTCCCTTCACCATGGCTGATGCGACAACACTTACAGAAGCAGGCTACGTTGGTGAGGATGTTGAAAATATTATTCTAAAACTACTTCAATCAGCTGACTATAATGTAGAAAGAGCCCAGAGAGGTATAGTGTATATCGATGAAGTAGATAAAATTAGCAGAAAGTCGGATAATCCATCCATTACCAGAGATGTCTCGGGTGAAGGTGTTCAGCAGGCACTTTTAAAAATTATGGAAGGTACAGTTGCTTCTGTACCTCCTCAGGGCGGGCGTAAGCATCCTCAACAAGAGTTTTTACAAGTTGATACAACCAATATATTATTTGTTGTGGGCGGAGCATTTTCAGGCTTGGATAAAGTGATATCAAATCGAGGCGATAATGCCTCAATAGGGTTTGGTGGAAAAGTTAAAGAGCTCGATGATAGAAGAGTAGGTGATATACTCCAAGGTGTTGAGCCTGAAGACCTTACTAGTTTTGGGCTTATACCTGAATTTGTTGGTCGATTGCCAGTAATAGCAACTTTGACTGATCTTGATGAAGAAGCATTGGTTACAATTCTTACCAATCCCCGAAACGCATTAGTTAAGCAATATCAAACTTTATTTGATATGGAGAGTGTGCGTTTATCTTTTTCAGATGATGCATTAAAAGCAATTGCTAAAAAAGCATTAAAAAGAAAGACTGGGGCAAGGGGTTTACGATCAATTATGGAAGGAATTCTACTTGATAGCATGTACGACCTACCGAGTTATGAATTTGTTGAAGAAGTTGTTATAAATGCTGAAGTAGTCAATGGCGAAGCAAAACCCCTATTAATATATTCAGAGAAAAGCCAAACTAAAGAAAAAGCATCCTAAATTTACTTTATTAATAATTCCTACTTGAAACACATGGTTTAGCATCCCACTTTATAGTCTCGTACGTATATACACATGAAAGATGAGAGTGTTTATGACTAAAGAGCTTATATTACCTGTGTTACCTCTGAGGGATATTGTGGTATTTCCATACATGGTGGTCCCCTTGTTTGTAGGTAGAAGTAGGTCAATAAAAGCTCTCGAAGACGTAATGTCTAATAACAAGAAGATAATGCTTCTCACACAAAAGAATCCTGATTGTGATGACCCAGAATATTCAGATGTATTTCATCAAGGAATAATAGCCAAGATATTGCAGCTTTTAAAATTACCTGATGGCACGGTAAGGGTCTTGGTAGAGGGCGAGAGCAGAGCTGAGGTTAAAGAATTTACTAAGAATACCGAGTATATGGAAGCAAATGTATCCCCGTCTCACTCAACAATTGAGCCTGAAGATGATATAGTTACCATAACTGGTGAAGCTAGGACTCTGTTCGAGTCTTTCGGAAAATTAAATAAGAAAATCTCCGAAGATATTATAAATTCTGTTGTTGAGACTAAGGACCCATCAAAGTTAACTGATCTGATTTCGGTGCATCTAAACGCGGATATTGTCCAGAAGCAGGGTCTCCTTGACACTATATCAGTAACTTCACGCCTTGAAAACATAATCAAGCTTTTAAGCGATGAACTAGCTCTTTTAGAGGTTGAAAAGAAAATCAGAGGTCGCGTAAAGCGTCAGATGGAAAAGACACAGAAGGATTATTATCTAAACGAACAAATGAAGGCCATCCAAAATGAATTGGGGGGTACCGAAGGTAATGATGAGTTTTCAGAACTTCAGGAACGAGTTTCAAGTGTAAAATTGAGCAAAGAAGCTAAGGAAAAAGTTGATGTAGAAATTAAAAAATTACGTCAGATGAGCCCTATGTCAGCTGAAGCAAACGTTTCAAGAAATTACCTAGACTGGATGTTATCAGTGCCTTGGAATAAAAAGAAACGATTACAGAGAGACTTAAAAAAAGCTCAAAACATTTTGGATGAAGACCACTACGGATTAGTAAAAATTAAGGAAAGAATTATCGAGCACCTTGCAGTGCAAACGAGAACCAAAAGAGTTAAGGGGCCAATTATTTGTTTAGTAGGGCCACCAGGTGTAGGTAAAACTTCACTAGGAAAGTCTGTTGCAAGAGCAACTGGAAGGGAATTTGTGCGTGTCTCGTTAGGGGGTGTCAGTGATGAGTCCGAAATTAGAGGTCATAGAAGAACTTATATAGGTTCGATGCCTGGTCGTATTATTCAATCAATGAAAAAAGCAAAGTATAACAACCCTCTGTTTTTATTTGATGAAATTGATAAGTTAGGTTCTGATCATCGCGGTGATCCATCATCTGCTTTGTTAGAAGTATTAGACCCTGAACAGAACAATACTTTCAACGATCATTATCTTGATGTTGATTTTGACCTTTCAGATGTAATGTTCTTGACAACTGCAAACTCTCTTAACATGCAGCAGCCTTTACTTGACAGAATGGAGATTATTCGGATCCCTGGCTATACTGAGTCAGAAAAAATTGAGATAGCCAAACTTCATTTAATCCCTGCTCAAATTAAAGAGCATGGTCTAAAAAACAATGAATTTTTTATTGAGGATGAAGCTCTAAAAGATGTAATTAGGTACTATACACGTGAAGCTGGTGTACGTGGGCTAAAAAAAGAATTAGCTACTCTTGCACGGAAGTCTCTAACTAATATCATATCAAAAAAATCTTCTAAAATAATAGTCACAACAAAAAATATACATGATTTCCTCGGGGTTAGGAAATATAGATTTGGCGAAATTGAAGATAAAAATCAAATAGGTGTTGTGACCGGTTTAGCTTGGACACCAGTAGGTGGTGAAACCCTTACTATTGAAGCGGTGGCTATGTCAGGTAAGGGTAAAATGTCAGTAACAGGGAACCTCAAAGAGGTTATGAAAGAGTCTATATCTGCTGCCAATAGTTATGTTCAATCTAAAGCCCCAGATTTAGGAATAAGCCCTATTCAATTTAGAAGTAGAGACATACACATTCATGTTCCGGAGGGGGCAACACCCAAGGATGGCCCTAGTGCCGGCGTAGGCATGGTTACAGCTATTGTTTCCGTATTAACATCAACTCCTGTTAAAAAAGAAGTTGCTATGACTGGAGAAATAACGTTGAGAGGTAGAGTCCTACCAATTGGTGGTTTGAAAGAAAAATTATTAGCTGCATTGCGGTCGGGAATCGAGACTGTTCTTATTCCTAAAGATAATGAAAAAGACCTAGCGGACATTCCCAACAATGTCAAAAACGCTCTAAACATTATACCTGTTTGTAATATTGACGAGGTATTGGCTAACGCGCTTGTAGAAATGCCTAAAAAAATAGAATGGTCAATGAGCGATGAAGCAGCACTCTCAAGTGTATTATCCTCACAAAATAACTCTTTAACAGGTGAAGCCTCAACTCATTAAAGTATTTTACTAGAAACAGGTTATTATTTGGAGACAAGTGTTGACCTTTGACGTTTTTCTGCGCATTAAGCAACAATTAAGTGGGGCGGTTAGCTCAGCTGGTAGAGCATCTCGTTTACACCGAGAGGGTCAGCGGTTCGAACCCGTTACCGCCCACCAATTTAATTCTCATTTAGTTCAAATTTAAGCTTATTTCTGATTGACGTGCGCCTTTTATATGGTACACCCCGCAAACATCTTAGCGGGTGTAGCTCAGTTGGTTAGAGCGCCGGCCTGTCACGCCGGAGGCCGCGGGTTCGAGTCCCGTCACTCGCGCCATTATTCGTAATGGAAAACTGGAACTCACAAAATAATTATTAATAGGAACTTCAAGCATGCCTATATGGTGACTCTTTTATGGGCTATTTTTTTGGGTTAAAGCGCTCATTTTTATTTTTATAAAAATTCCAAGCAGTTTGTATAATATTTTCCAAATCTGAATATTTTGTTTTAAAGCCTAAAATCATTTCAGCTTTACTTGTATCGGCATATAGTTTGGACAAATCGCCTGCTCTTCTTTTGCATATTTTATATTTAACATTGTAACCTGTTACTTTTTCAATCATATTTATTATTTGAAAAACACTGTAAGCCGTTCCTGTGCCGATGTTAATATCAGCTGAAACTAGGCCATTTTCCTGAGCTTTAATGGAGTTTATATGGGCCGCTGCTATGTCATTAACATGAATATAATCTCTCATACAGGTTCCATCAATTGTATCATAATCATCACCGAAGATTTCCATTAATTTTCCATTTGCTGCAGCTTCTAGAGCATTTGGGATTAAATGAGTTTCAGGATCATGTTCTTCACCAATATCACCTTCAGGATCTGCGCCTGCAGCATTGAAATACCTAAGAATAATATAATCGAGACTATAGGCTTTATGAAAACTTTCAATCATATGTTCTATTGCTAATTTCGTTTTACCATAAACACTGGAAGGATTTTGTGTAACTGTCTCCATGATTGGGACATCATCAATTTCCCCGTAAGTAGCACAAGTAGATGAAAATATTATTTTTTTCGCATTTGTATTTTTCATTGCATTTAGTAAATTTAAGGTACCGAGTACATTATTAGTATAAAATTCCGAGGGAAAATTTTCTCCGTGACTAACTTCAATGGAACTCGCTAGGTGGATAACTGTTTCTACTGATTTGTACTTTTCAAAGGCATTTAATGTAGCTTGACTATCTCTTAAATCCACTAATTCATTAGGCCCCCATTTTATAGAATGCTCGTGACCAGCACTAAAGTTATCAAAAACTATAGGAATTCCCCCTTTAGAAGAAATTGTTTTACAGACATGTGAGCCAATATAACCTGCTCCTCCGACTACAATTATGGGTCTTCCGTTTAAGTTTTTTAGTCTCATGAATGTCCTTAGATCACATTAAAAGCTTTTGGGTGGAGTGATAATAATTTTTGTCTCCAGGACTCTAGGTTTTCTTTTAAAATACAAGCAACAATGCAACCCCCAAATCCTCCCCCTGTTAACCTTGCACCAACGGCACCTAAATGAATAGCGTCGTTTACTAAATTGTCTATACTAGGTAGGCTCATCTTAAAGTCATCTCGCATCGAATTGTGGCTTTCTGTCATTAAAAGGCCGAATTTAGGAATATTACCCTCTTTTATTGCTTTAATGGCCCTCAATGTTCTTTGATGCTCTGAGACACAATGACGTGCTCGTTGATTCAAGTCAGTTGAAATATTTTTTAATAAAATAAATTCATTATCAGACATACTGCATATGTCATTGTGACCTATAATTTCCTTTATTATATCACATTCCTCTTTACGTTTTTTAAAATTACCGTCTGTATTTAATCTATATTCCCCTGAGTGTATAATTGCCATGTGGTGGTATTTTGGTAATGATATTACTTCAAAAGATAAGTTTTTAGTATCTAAAGCTATAGCTTTTCCTGGGTCTGTACATGATATAGCCATTTGATCCATTATTCCACATGGCATTCCGATGAATTCATTTTCAACACGTTTAGCTAAAATTGCGATACTTATGTTATCAAAGGTTTTTTTTGATAAACTTGCTGTTAGTTTTAATATTCCAACAATTAATGCTGAGGATGATGAAAGTCCTGCTCCTAACGGTAAAGTAGTTGTTATAGCAATATCTGCCCCACCATTTAGAAAGCCAACTTTATTAGCATAAACAATACTTCCTAATGCATAATCGGACCATTTAGAAGTAGCGGTATTATTAATATTTAATTCAATAATTTCATCAAATTGGTCTGAGTAAATCCTAATATTATTATCATTTCTAGGTGTTAAGCTAATGAAAATACCTTTCTCTAATGCTGCCGGTAAAACCATACCACCGTTATAGTCGATATGTTCCCCGATTAAATTAACCCTACCCGGTGTAAAGGAGGTAACTTCTGGCATGGAGTTATAGGTCTTTTTAAATGCTAAGTTCGATGACATTATAATTTACTTAAAACCTTGGAGGAGATTTCGGGCATAATATCAACTGTAAATGTACCAGATGACTGCTCTACTGCAGCGAGATATTTAATTTTATCCTTTGCCCTCATTATTGGATAAAATTGGGCGGTAAAATGCCAGTTATCATTTTTATTTAGAGGAGCCGAGTGAAGGGATAACATATAGGCCATTGGTTCACCAAATAGCATATCGTATTTACGTGTTATTTCTCCAAGTAGGTAAGCAAAACCTTCTTTTTCTTTTTCTGTCAAATCCCATAATCCAGCTTTTTTAACATTTGGGGCTAACCATACTTCATATGGAAAACGTGAAAAAGAGGGACAGAATGCTTCAATTCCATTCATTTCTGTTACTCCAAATTCCGATTTATTGTTGTTTATGTAATAAGATAAATCATAACCTTCATTGAATGACTTTAGAGCATCGCTTTGAACTCTGGGAATAAACGGAAAAGCATATATCTGGCCATGCGGGTGACTCAATGTTGTGCCAACTGCATCACCTCTATTTTCAAAGGGTAAAACAAATTCATAACCCTCATTAAAAAGGTGTTCATAGCGATCAATCCAAGCTTCAATAAGCAACCGTCTTTTCGATTGACCTATAGTGTATAAGTTGCCCGTTGGCTCTGTCCCATATACTACGACATCACAATGTCCCTGTGCTCTACTAGAATTTACACCAGACAAATGAGATGGTTCGGGTGCATCCGAGTGTAGGCTAGAAAATTTATTATCAAATATTGCAAGTTCGAAACTTTCGAAAGGAATCTCAGTGGGTTTTTTACCTTTAATGGATGGATTTAATGGATCACTTGAAACAGACGGTTTAAATGTACGGTTTTGGCGGTTTGGCGAATATATATTATGCTCACGCCTGAGGGGGTGCCAACGAAGTTCGCCAGCTTTAGCTTGTTTAAAATTCTCCTCTTTTAAAGGATTTTCGTTATGCTGTTTATAGCCATATAAGATAAGGTTACGACCATCGAGTTTTTTGTAAATACGTTTGTAGACTTTCTTTCCATTAATATGATTAGAAAGGATATTTTGACCATGCTTCATTGGTTATAAGCCTTTAAACTTTATATTTTAATGATTATTTAAATAACCTTTGAGTTGGGGGTTCAAGTTTACTTAGTTTAAATCGGTAAAGTCAGATAAGCCCCTTTCAATCATCTTTTCTACTAATTTTACTAAACTGATTGCATCCAATTCATTGTTATAGTTTCTGCCATTTATATAAAATGATGGTACGCCGGATACTCCTGCATTTTGAGCTCTTTTGCCATTATTAATTATGTGATCAAACTTTTCTTTGGTTTGCATGCAAACATTTATATCATTATCATCTTTAAGGCCTGACATTTTTCCAATTTTCTTATAATACGAAAGAGCCTCCCCTTTACTTGCCATTTCAAACATTTCTTTTTGATTTAACATTTGGAACTCTATTAGATCAAAATATTTTTCAGATGGAGCGCATTCAGCCATCATGAAACCAAGCATAGCCAATTGAGCAGGTTGAGTAGGTAATTCGCGGAAAATAAATCTAACCTTTCCTGTTTTAACAAGCATACTATTAAATATTGGCCATTCGTTACTAAACCAATCCGAACAATGAGGGCAAGTTACTGATGCCCAAACAATAAAGGTAATAGGAGCTTTATTTGAACCTACAACATGATCATCTGGTGCTTCATTCAAGATGAATGCGTCATTAGTTGAAATGCTTGGTGAATTAATATGATGGTTATGTGTATCGCGATTATCTCTAGCTTCCGAAGCGTTAATTATGAATATTAATGATAGTAAAAGTGCTAAACAAAATTTAATCATCTGATATTACTCCTCTTCCTAGCTTTTCCAAGGCTAACTTTAACTCATTGCTTTGTATATTTTTAAGGCCTTCAACTAATTTGTATTCTTCGTTTGGTGTCAATCCCCGTTTTGGTATGGATGTTTGTTTATCAGATTTTATTAATTTTGTTTGTAATACCCGTATTTTATGAATATATTTTTCACCGAAGTGAGCATTTAGCCTTTCAATTATAGTTTGATTTGCAGATGTTATTAATGTTGCTGCTGCGCCGGGTGCTGAAATTACCAGTGTTCTTCTGTTATGATTTCCAGTAAATTTAACAGGTTTCGAAATTTTTGCCCATCTTTCCCCAACGATTTCAGGCCAATATCTTGTAAGTGTTGACGCAGATGACCCTCCCTTACCAAATTTCTTTGAAAATGGTTTTATTACCTTACTTACTGCAACCGCAGCTGTGGGGGCAGGTCTATATTGAGCCTTGCCTCTTTTTTGATTGAGCCAATCACTAATACTTTGTTTTTTTCTGAATGAATTATCCACATACCTTATTTGGCCTATTGCACTGATAACGTAAAGTGTTCAGTTTGTTAAAAGCATGAAAAAAAATAAAAAAGTTCTCAAAATGCAAAGTAAATTGCTTGCTTGGTATGACCTCAATGCGCGCACATTGCCGTGGCGTTTAAGGCCTCAGGATAAACTTGCGGGTAAACAAGCAGACCCGTATTCAGTGTGGCTTTCTGAAATTATGTTACAGCAAACAACAATTGCTCATGCAACCCCATATTGGGAAAGATTTATTTCTAAATTTCCAACTGTGAATGATTTAGCTAATTCAAATCGAGAAAGAATAATGGCAATGTGGTCCGGCCTTGGTTATTATGCTAGGGCAAGGAACTTACATAAATGCGCCCAATTAATAAGAGATCAGTATGGTGGTTTTTTTCCAAAACATGAATCTGAATTATTAAAATTACCAGGTATAGGACCATATGCGGCAGCAGCAATAGCTGCTATTTGCTTTGATGAGCCTACGAACATAGTTGATAGTAATGTTGAGAGGGTAATCAGCCGAATTTTCAAAATTGAAGATCCATTGCCTAAATATCGCAATATTTATCGAATCAAAGCAGGAGATTTAGCTTCTATTGATAGACCAGGCGATTATGGACAGGCCTTGATGGATTTAGGTTCAGTTATTTGCACTCCCAAATCCCCTAAATGTTCTGATTGTCCCTGGCTAAGTGCATGCGCAGCTCAAAAAGATGGATCACAAATCCAATATCCTAAGAAAATAAAAAAAAAGAAATTACCAATCAGATATGGTGCTGTTTTTATTTTAATTAACGATGACTCAGTATTCTTAAGGCAACGACCTGACAGTGGATTACTGGGTGGCATGATGGAGTTTCCAGGCACTTTATGGAGTGAAAATAAACCCCAATCAATAAACAATGCACCTGCTGTAAAAAATTGGGAAAAATGTCCTGAGATAGTTTCCCATACATTTAGTCACTTTAAATTAGAACTTGAGGTTTACAGATCTCAAGGAAAACTAGATGATAATCAAGGAGTTTGGGCAGATATAAATGATATAGGTAGTTATGCTTTACCAACAGTAATGTTAAAAGCTTTTAAAATATCAATGAAATAAAGTTTTAAAAATTTTATATAGTTTAGTTTTGATTAATTAATATGCCAGCACGAATTTCTGTTCTTATTTTATCAATAGGAGTTAACCCTTCATCTGTTTTATAGTGCCAAAATGTCCAACCATTACAACTCGGAGCGCCTTGCACATGAGCGCCTACTTTATGAATGGATCCCTTGAATTCTGATGTGGCAAGGCTACCGTCTGGTCTTATGCGTGCAGATATTTTACCATTTGGAGAAAATAACTTTGTTCCTGACTTAAGTAAGTTTCTTTCGATAAGTGTACCAAAAGGAACTTTAGGTTCTGAGCGTTTTGACTTTGTAAAATCAACATCATCAAGAGAACCCTCATTAATTTTGTCAATTCTTCTTTTTGCATGAATTATATATTCTTCTTCCATCTCAAACCCTATAAATTTTCTGCCAAGTTTCTTGGCTACTGCTCCAGTAGTCCCGGTCCCAAAAAACGGATCGACTATGACATCTCCTGGGTTTGAGGTGGATAATATTATTCTATGGAGTAGGCTTTCTGGTTTTTGTGTTGGGTGCGCTTTCTTTCCATCAGACTTTTTTAGCCGCTCTAAACCTGTGCAAATTGGAAGCGTCCAATCAGACCTCATTTGAACTCCATCGTTCATCATTTTCATAGCATCATAGTGAAATGTTGGTTTAGCATCTTCTGTTTTTGTCGCCCAGATTAAGGTTTCATGCGCATTGGTAAAACGAGTCCCTCTGAAATTTGGCATAGGGTTTGTTTTCCGCCATATGATATCATTTTGAATCCAAAACTGTTGATCTTGTAAAATTGCGCCAACACGAAATATATTATGGTAACTTCCAATGACCCAAATTGCACCATTTGGTTTAAGTATTCTACGCGCAGCCTTTAACCAATCATGAGTAAATAGATCGTAAGCATCCATTGTATCAAAATGATCCCAATCTTCAGTTACTCCTAAAACTTTCGAGTTGTCCGGCCGTGACAAGTCACCACCTAATTGAAGATTATAAGGAGGATCGGCAAATACCAAGTCAACACTGCATTCTGGAAGACTGTTCATATTTGAAACACAGTTTCCTTGAATGATCTTATTTAATGGAAGTTTACTCACATCAATTCCTTTATAAAATATGTATATAGGAATCATTGCACCTGATTTGGATAACAAGAGGTTAACCAGTTTGATAAAATTTAAATTTTTGCAAACTATTTATGTCAGGGCGTTATTCATTAGGAGTTTTGTTTAATAACAGGCAATCATTTATTGGCAGAATCTTTTCTGTACTGAAGTTTCTCTAGGCTAAGTTTATCTTTAAGAGTCATGATATAAGCAGCGGCAGCTAATATGAGTATTCCTGAAGCTTCATATATAATATTAACGGCATCAATTTCTTTGCTTTGCAATATAATCATTCTAGTTAATGCCGTCATGGCTATGATTATAGGTAGGGTTACGGGTAGCCTACTACTTGCATAAAACGAGCCCACCATTCCAAGAACTTCCGCGTAGATAAAGAGTAAGAACAGATCACTTAGATTGACAACTTGAGATTGGATAAGCCTGAAAATTTCTATCCCAGTGGCATATAATGTTGCAACTGCTATTATCATTAAAATCGATCTTTCAGAGACCCATATAAATTTTTGCCAATTATTAATGACTATTCCTTTTGATAATATCTTTACACTCTACATGCATTATATAAAAAAACAATTATAATAATAAATCGTAAACCTTAAAAGGTATGATTTTCATTTAAATTTATTTTTAAGCATACTAAAATTAGGAAAATATAATGGCAAGAATAGCAATTGATATGGATCACGTTATAGCTGATGCACATAATGGTTTACTCGATTGGTTGGAGAGATCTTATTCTGTCAAGCCATCTATGACGCCTGGACAAAGATTTAGAGATGTTTTGAACGCCGACCAATATGCTGCTCTTTCAGCAAGGCTGGAAACAGCAGAGTTTTTCTTTAATTTAAAGCCTTTAGAATCTTCAATTGAAACGCTTGAATTATTACAGAGGAATCATGAAGTTTTCATAACCACAGCAGCAATGTTCGTGCCCAATTCTTTTGGAGCCAAATACGAATGGATTAAAAAATACCTGCCTTTCTTCGAGCCTAAAAGAATAGTCTTTTGCGGTGATAAAAGTATAATTTCTGCTGATTACCTTATAGATGATCATATTCATAACTTTGAAAATTTTGAGGGCAGGGGCTTATTATTTTCTGCTTTGCATAATGAGCTTGATAGCTGGCCTGATAGACTGTCAGATTGGAATGATATTGGTAACTTTAATTTTTAACTTTAGTTTCTATATTTAAAACTTTTAGACCTCTCAGCATAACATTAGGATTATAAGCGTGTGCTTTATCGTAATCAGCTAGTTCAATTGTTTCAAATTTATTAATCATGTGTTCAAGGCAAATACTGATTTCCCTACGTGCTAGCATGTTACCAACACAAGTGTGGATGCCTCGGCCAAATGCATAATGCGTCTTGGAGTTTTGACGGGTAATATCCATTTTATTTGGTTGATTGAACATTTCTGAGTCCCTACTTCCAGCCGCAAAGCGAAGCATTACTTTATCACCTTTTTTGATATTTTTTCCTAAAATAGTTATATTACGAGTTGCTATTCTCCAGCTTCCAGCAACTGGACTTGCTAATCTTAATATTTCTTCAACCGTATTTTTTAACAAAGAGGTGTCTTGTCTCAATAATTTCATCTGAGTTGGATTTTCTATCAATAGCTTAATACCCTCTGCCATTGCGCTAGTAGAGGTTTCATTTCCCGCAACCATAATCTGCTGTATGACAGATACAATTTCCGCATTTGAAAGAGGCTTATCACCATCTGAGCTTGCTGACACTAAATCGCCTAGTAAGTCATTATACTTATAATTCCGGCGCAATGTAATTTGATGTTCCATAGTTTTTTGAAAGTCTACTACGGCATGAGCGCATGCCTCTTCACGTTCTTCATCAATCATACCGCTTAAACGATCGGTAAAAGCATCAGACCAGGGTCTTATTTTTTTTATGTCATTTTGGCTCAAACCTAATTGTCCTCCTATTACATTAACAGGCATTGGGATTGCATATTCCGAAATAAAGTCCCAAGATTTATTAGCTTTTAAATTATCTAAAAGGTTACTGGAAATTTTACGTATTTCAGACTCGATAATGTTTATTCTTGGGCCACTGAAAGCCATCCCAACGAGTCTTCTGAACCGGCTGTGATCAGGTGGGTCTGACATAAGAAGTACAGGTACTTGTGGAAGTCCTTGTTCAAGTATTTTTCTCACTTTAGGTTTTTCAGAATGAAGACCAGCTAGTAATACTGAAATATCATTAGAAAATAAATGTGGTTGGCTACATATCTCAGTGATTAAATCAGCACTTGTAACCAGCCAAGAATCAGAATTATTTAAGTATATAATCGGATTATTTAAGTGTAGTTCTTCATATGTGGAAAAGGGATTAATACTAAAATTGGGATCATAGATATTCAAATCTGATAAAGTATCAGCAGTAGTTTTATCTTTAGGACTCTTGCCACTCATAAGAAAAATAAACCCATATATTTGTTAGCTACGAGTAAATTCTTCATATGCAGCAATAGCTTTACCTCCATAAACAGTGGATGGACCGCCTCCCATCTCTATGGCAACATTAATTGACTCAATAACTTCTTCTCGTGATGCCTGAGCTTTAATGGCATTTTGCATGTGGTAAGCAATACAATCTTCACAGCGGATACATATTGATATTGCTATTGCCATTAGCTCTTTGTTCTTTTTAGATAAAGCTCCGTCTTTGGTAACAGTTAATGCCAAACCCCCAAACATTTTCATGGTTTCCGGTGAGCTAGAAGCTAGTGCTCCAGTAGTTTTTTTTAAATTCTGTAATTTCTCGGTCCAGTTTGTACTCATTGTTTTGTCGCCTTATGTGCTGTTAAATTAAATTTAAGTGTTTTTTCCATGATAAATACTGATAAAAAGTCTAGCCTATAAAGTTAATTTACCTGCTTGTTGCTAGCCACCCAATATGGCTTCCTTAATTGCCTTTTTAATACTTTTCCACTCGTGCTTCTAGGAAGCTCCGTCAGAAAATCTATACTTTTTGGGCACTTGTAACTTGCCAGTATTTTTTTACATTCAGATATGATTTTAGTTTCATTTTTAATTGTGTTTGGTTTTAATACTATACATGCTTTCACCGATTCTCCCCATTTCTTATCCGGAACACCTATTACGGCAACCTGATCTATTGTAGGGTTTTGCTTCAGTGCTCTTTCAACCTCAGCGGAATAAATATTTTCTCCACCGCTTAATATCATGTCTTTAACTCTATCAAGTATATACAAATAACCTTCTTGATCCAAATATCCAACATCACCAGTCTTGAACCAATTACCATCAAGTATTGATTTTTTAGTTTCTTGAATGTTCTTCCAATAACCATTCATATTTCCGGTACTTTGAATAACTATTTCACCTTTATCACCGATTTTTTGCTCCAAGCCACTCGGATTAATTATTTTTAATCTTACCCCATTCAATGGCTTTCCTACAGAATTCATTCGTGGATTAGGTGGAATTGTATGGTCCTCTGGCGCTAAAGCCGTACAGCTGCCGCCAGTTTCGGTCATGCCATATTTTTGTATAAATTTACATCCAAATTTTTCTATTGCGGATTCCATTAAGTCCAATGGGATTGGGGATGAGCCATAGGATATGTATTTTAGAGATTCTAACTCAGTATTACTTAAAGATTGTTCTTTAAGCATAATGCGTAACGCAGTAGGAACTATAAACTGCTTTGTAATACCATATTTTTTTATAAAATTAATTTGGTTTAAGGGGTCAAACTGAGACGTAATTACCCCAGTGGCACCGGCATACAGTGTTGAAAGTCCATAATTTGTTCCTCCCATATGGAAACAGGGCATAGAAATTAAGCTTACATCATTATGATGCCACCTGCTCCATTCAGGACTTGATTTTTTTGACTCGCGCTCTCTCGTAAGTAGTAGTGATTGGTTTGATAGTCTTACCCCTTTCGGGTAACCAGTAGTTCCCGAAGTATAAAGTTGAATAACGTCATCTTTTAAACCGCATTCAACTTTTGGGTCCGATGCTTTGTTTTTCTTTCTCCAATCACTGTAGTTATCAATATTGACTACAGTTATATTTCTAGATGTTTTTGCGAGTACTTTATTAACTGTTTCTGAAAATTCGTTTGTTATAAATATTATTTTAGCTTCCGTATCTTCCAAAATATATAAAATCTCAGTTGTTGAGAGTCGCCAATTTATGGGACACATAACAGCTGCAATTTTTGATGCAGCAAAAATTAACTCGAAATAATGAGCTGAGTTAGTACCTAAATAACAAATACGATCATTTTTCTTCACGCCGGCAGCCAT
Source organism: Hellea sp. (assembly GCA_029250925.1). GTDB lineage: Bacteria > Pseudomonadota > Alphaproteobacteria > Caulobacterales > Maricaulaceae > Hellea. Next base: position 41,618 of record JAQXEH010000018.1, on the reverse strand, counting down.
TAACCCATTTGCTGATTGCGAAGCTAATGTGTCTAATGCTTTATAACTCAAATGCTCATCATTAAATATGAGTGCTGTGTTTTCAGCTCTATGAATCGCTTGGAAACGGCTTATATCTCCAATTGATGTTGATTGTTCCAGTCTTGTCACGACAAAAGTTAAAACTGAACGCGTTTCGTATAACCACCATCAATAATCACATTAGTCCCTGTTGTATAATTTGAAGCTGGACTTGAAATAAATACAACTGTCTTAGCAACATCATCCGGAGTACCAAAACGCCCAAGAACCATTTGAGCTTCAGTCATATCATAAAAGTCTGGTTTTGCTTCTTTGACCTTAGACCAGTTTCCTCCCGGAAAAACTATTGGCCCTGGGGATATCATATTCACTCTTATTCCCTTCGGCCCCAAAGATTGTGAAAGTTGCTTCCCATAAGTAATCAGCGCTGCTTTTAAGGCATTAAAGGCTTGAGGCCTTATGAATGTCTCAATTGCTGCAGTTGAAGCCATAAAAATTACGGAACCGTCCTGTGACTTTTCAAGAAAAGGTTCCAAAGCTGTGACTGAAGTCACGGCTGCTTTTATGTCGAGATTGAAGGTCATATCCCAATCCCCTGATCCACCTGCGCCGGAAGAACTAATATTATGGACGAATATATCGCAACCTCCGAGTTCTCCCGCTGCCTTTTCTAGCCAAGCGGAATAACTATCCATGTCTTTTACTTCAAAGGGCTCAGCAAAAACTTTACCCCCATGTTTTTCTAGACTTTCTTTTGCTTCTTGTACTCCCTCGGGATTTCTTGAAAAAAAAGCAATATCTGCTCCTTCGGAGGCGTAGAGTTCAAGCGCGGCTCTACCTAAGCCTCTACTTCCCCCTGTAAGTATTACTTTTTTTCCTTTTAAACCTAATTCCATGATTTGTCCCTGTAAAATAACTATGGTAGTTTATTACATCAGCATTTTTTAATAAAACACCTATTCTTTTTGGTGGGAGTAATATATTCAATAATGGAGCAAGTATAGCGTATGAGTAAAAATAAACTAAGTTCAAAACCTGAAAAATCTTATCAGGATATTATTTCTAAAGACGCCACGGGTTCGCCAAAGTTTCTTGAGCCAGCAGCAAGTGTTGACACAGGAATAGAAGGTATTGATGCTAACAGATACTGGACTCAAGAGTTTTATGAACTAGAAAATCAATATTTATGGAACCGAGTTTGGCAAATGGCATGTCAAATTGAAGACATCCCCAACGAGGGTGACTGCTTTCATTATGAGATTGCTGACAAGTCATTTATAATAGTGAATACTGCTGATGGAGTTAAAGCATATCATAATGCTTGTCTTCACAGAGGTAGAAAATTGATTACAGGTCATTGCCGGAAATCAGAATTTGAATGCCCTTTTCATGCAATTACCTGGTCCTTGGGCGGTAAAGTAGTCCGGAATCCCATAGCCTGGGATATGCCTCAATGGAATAAGGAAAATTCAAATTTACCTTCTGTTAAAGTTGCTATGTGGGCTGGTTTTATTTTCATCAATATGGATGAGAATGCTCCCGATTTTCATTGTATAGCTGAACCAATGATTCAAGACTTGGAGCCATTTGACTGGGAAAATAGATATAGAGAGTTTTGGTTTGAAAAACACGTTAAAGCTAATTGGAAGACTTTAGCTGAACCTTTTATGGAAAGCCATCATTCACAAACTACTCACCCCCAATTAGTGCCGGCAATCGGAGATATTAACTCACAATATGATTTCCCGAATGCGTATATTTCAAGACAAATATCTGCAGGCGCAACAGCTTCCCCTGCTATGGATCCACAACCTAGCGAACAAGAGAAGTTAGCATTAATGAAAAAAAGAGGTGATGCAAGGGTTGATGGGGTAGAGTTGGATGTTCTTCCTGATGAATTCAGGGCTCGTACATTTTTGGGTAAACATGCGCGCGAAAGATTAAAAGCTACCACTGGAAAGGATTACTCTGAGGCTAAGGATTCTGAATTACTTGATTATATCTTATACGGAATTTTCCCCCATATGACATTTTGGGCGGGATATGGCTCAAAACTTGTATACCGCTGGCGGCCTGAGCCCGGAAACCCTGAAGGCTCAATAATGGATATAATTATGATGTCGCCAATTCCTTTAGGAGAAAAAAAGCCAGAGCCCGCAAGAAAAGTTATATTGGGGTATGATGATAAGGTTTCATCTTGCAAACAAGGGCCATCATCTTTGAAGATTGTACTTGATCAAGATTTCGGAAATATTCCTCATATTCAAACAGGTATGAAGTCTTTAAAGTCAGGAAAACTTAACTTCAGTAAATATACAGAGTCTCGTATTAGATATATGCATCAGTTTATTGACCGGTTTATAGAAACTGGCCGTGCCCAAGAGGCCATTCCAAATGCTAAATTAGAGCTTTAAAGTTTAATAAGTTGCTTGCCTTTATTTTGACCTGAAAAAAGTCTCAAAAAAGCTGAGGGAATATTTTCGAAACCATTTTGTATATCTTCTCTATATATAAATTTTCCATCATCTATCCAGCCTTTTATGTCTTCAACTGCCTGTGGAAACTCCGATGCATAATCTGGAGACAGTATGCCTTGCATATTTGCTCTTCTTAATATCAAATTAAAATAATTTGTTGGACCCGGAGGGTATGGAAATGTCTCATATCTAGAAATAGCTCCGCATAGAACAACTCTCGCCCCTATTGCCAAATTTTTTAACTCTAAGGCTGAATTCAGAAATTCTCCACCTACATTATCAAAAATAATGTTTGCTCCATCAGGACAATTTCTTGATATTTTATCAGTAAGATCAACAGTTTTATAGTTGATTGCGGCATCAATTTTAGCTTTTTTTATTAACCAATTACACTTTTCGTCTGTTCCAGCCGTTCCAACGACATAACAGCCCTTGATTTTAGCAATTTGTCCTACCATTGACCCTACTGCTCCGGCCGCTCCAGATATTAATACTGTATTCCCCTCATGAGGTTTTCCAGCTTTTAGAAAACCAAAATATGCTGTCATTCCTGATGATCCTAAAGGACCAAGATGGGCTAGCAAAAATTTATCATTATCAACCACATTGACCTGACTTGACTTAAGCGTAGCAAAATCTTGCCAACCTAAGTAAGCCTTAACTTTAGAACCAACTTTTACTTTTGGACTTTTGCTCTCTATTACCTCACCTATTCCCCTTCCGCGCATTACTTGCCCATGCGTGGTTGGGGCTGCATAATCTAGCTGATTTTCCATCTGTCCCTTAAGGGAGGGAGTAAACTCAAGATACTCAACCTTTATTCTCAGCTCCTCGTCTTTGAGCTTAACTAACTCTTGGTCTAAGCGCTTAAAGTCTAATAATTTAACACTTCTTCCTGCCGGATTACCGTTTATAAGCCACTGACGATTTATTTCAGTCATTATATCAACCACCCTTTATATTAGCATCAACCACATCTTGATAATCTATTATACTGACTTTTTGAAGGGGGCGACTTATTATCAAAAGGTGCTAGAACTCGGTCATGGACAAAGTATATGAAGATCTAGTTTTTGGTGATAATGGCCTAATGGGGTCACAGTGTAGTAACTGTAAGGAATATTTTTTTCCTAAGGTAAAATCTTGCTCCAACTGCGCATCAGTTGAAATAGAGAATAAAAATTTTGGAACTACAGGAAGGTTATGGTCATGGACAACACAAAATATCTCACCCAAAGCGCCATATTTTTTGCATGAGAACAAAGAAAATTTTGAGATATATGGTGTAGGTTTCATTGAAATGCCATGCGGGATTAAAGTAAAGTCTAGACTTCAGGTAAGCGATACAAAATTTAAAATTAATCAGAAAATGGAATTAAAAACTTCAATTCTTGAGAAACCTGATGGTGATACTCTTCCTATTTTCGAATTTCGGGTAGGAAAAGAGTAAATGGAACGTGTAGCAATTATAGGAATTGGGTTGCATCCATTTGGCCGATCTCCTGGTTTTTCAGGTCTTGATCAAGGTGTATTTGCGGCACGAAAAGCACTTGAAGATGCTGAACTTGAGTGGAGTGATATCGGAATTGCATTTGGAGGCTCTCGCTCTTCTGGTCACGCTATGGCAGCAACAAACCAGCTTGGATTAACAGGACTTCCATTCATAAATTTATACACAGGTTGTGCCACGGGCGGTAGTTCGTTATTCGCTGCAGCTAATGCTATTAAGTCTGGGGCAGCAAAATATGCCATGGCAATCGGTTTTGATAAACATGAACGTGGTGCTTTTTCGCCTAGTGCTAAAAATAACGATATACCCCCATGGGTTTCTGAAACAGGTTTGATGGTAACAACTCAATTTTTTGCACTTAAATTGCAGCGATACATGCATGATTATAATATTTCACATGATACCCTTGTTAAGGTTGCTGAAAAAGCTTTTCAAAACGGTTCACTTAACCCTAATGCATGGCGTAAAAATATAGTGCCATATAAAGAAATTGCTGAATCAAAAATGATTAATGACCCTTTGCGAAAATACATGTTTTGCAGTCCTGCTGAAGGTGGTGCTGCATTAATATTAACATCAGAAACTGAAGTTAGAAAAATGGGGGCTAAGGCAGTGTTTCTGGAGGCAACAGAGATGCGAACCAAGAGTTATGGTAGTTTTGAAGTTTATGATACTTGTTTAGCAGTTAACATAAAACCAACGGCAACTTCAAATGCTGCCAAAGCAGCATTTGAGAGTGCTGGAATAGGTCCTGATGATATAGATGTGTTGCAAATCCAAGATACTGAAGTCGGAGCGGAGATCATGCACCTTGCAGAGAATGGTTTTTGCGAACATGGCGAACAAGAGAATTTAATACAAAGTGGTGAGACTTTAATTTCGGGAAGAATTCCGGTAAACACCGACGGAGGCTGCATAGCCAATGGTGAGCCTATCGGAGCCTCAGGATTACGGCAAGTCTATGAAATTTGTCTTCAATTAAGAGGTCAAGCTGGGTTACGACAAGTGCTAAATTCCCCTAAAGTAGGTTACACCCATGTGTATGGGTCACCAGGAGTTAGTGCTGTGAATATTTTGTCTGCTTCGTAACTACCGTTAGAGGGTTGGCTTGGGAATATTTTTATCACCCCCAATGTACCAAGCTAGGCACTCATGAAAGAATTGGTTGCCTCTCTCGTTTTGACCTAGAATAATAGATTCGTGCGCTCCAGACTCAAGGCCTTTTTGTATTAGGTCACCAATCATATAGTCTTCCTCTAGAACAACCATTTTCAGGAAATCCATCATTCCTTCGAGACCCTCTTTGTCTTCATCATCTTTTGGAGGAGATTTTCTATAAAAGTTTAAAATCGTTTTGTTTTTATCAGGTGTTTCTCCTGGGAATAGTTGTGCGATTTGTGTTATTTCTGGAGCTAAAAATATTGAAACGTTTGGAAATAAAATTCTTACGAAATCAAAACCAACATTCTCCATTTTACCCCAACTTTCCTTAGGGTGTTTTTCTAGTTTTTCTTTTATGTCGGTTTGCGCAAACCCAATACGCATGTGAGGGCCAAAAGCTTCATAGTGGGTTAAGTTTGATATAGTGCGAGGGTGTATTGTTTCTGGGTGTAATTGCGAAAAGTGATAACCTTCTAAATATCCATCAAATGCTATTTTCCAATTTGCACCTTCAATTTCCCTGCTTCCAAGGTAGGCCCAATCTTTAAAGTTAGCATTTTCCAAATCTTCAAGCATTCCAGCCATGAAATCATCAAGTAGCATAGGCTGCTCAGGTGTTAGTATAACAAAAATTAATCCTGCTTTCTCTTCACAAGGTAATTCACGAAGCCCACGAGTCTCTTTGTTAATTTCACCAAAGGTTTTTTGCTCAGAAACACCCATGAGAGCCCCTGTATTTGTATATGTCCAGCCGTGATATTTACATGTGAATCTTGATTGTTTACCGCATCCTTTATCTGCTAAGGGTGCACCCCTATGGGCACATACATTAAGAAAGGCTCTAACTTTGCTATCTTTACCACGTGTTATTAGGATTGGCAGCCCAACTGCTTCCATAGCTTTGTATGAATTAATTTCTTTTAGTTCAGCAGTTGTAGCTAGGCACAAGGGTAATTTTTTGAAGACATTATCTACTTCTTTTTGCCAAACACCTTCATCAGTATAGGTGCTGTAAGGCACTGTTGTAATTTTGTCAGTTTTGAAGGTTGTTCTATTGGATGCATATTCTACTAGTTTTTCCGCCACATTTTGCAAGGCTTTTTCATTTTTCATTTTTTATCTCACTGTTATTATGACCTAATATCTAGGATGAGTTTTCCATTGTTTCCGCCAGAAAACAAAAGCATAAAAGCATCATATGTGTTTTCTATACCCTTTTCTATGTGCTCATCAAAATTAATTTTTCCATCAGTTATCCATTTAGCCATTTCAACTCCACCCTCAGAAAATCTAGGCGCGTAATCGCGAATTAAGAAGCCTTTCATGACAGCCTGTTTTACAATCAGTTGCCACAAGTTTTTTGAACCTTTGTGATCGGTATTGTATTCAGAGATGAGTCCGCACAAAACAACTCTAGCGTGCTCATTAATTGACAATAAACTGGCATCAAGAATCTCACCACCTACATTTTCAAATATGATATCTATTCCATTAGGTGCTGCTTCAGATATTTCTTTTTCGAGACTATTCGTATCTTTATCTCGATAATCGATAGCAATATCGAAACCATAATCCTTGATTAATCTTTCACATTTTTTGGCGCCGCCTGCTATACCAATAGTTTTGCAACCTTTTATTTTTGCAATTTGACCGACAGCTGAACCAACTGCCCCAGCGGCACCAGAAACAAGAACTGTCTCTCCCTTTTTAGGTTTACCAGCGTCAAGCAAGCCAAAGTATGCTGTCATTCCTACGGCTCCAAGAATTGATAAATAATTTGTGGGCGATGGAACTATACTATTATCTATGTGAGCTGTAAAACCACCTTCTTCAACAACAGAAAATTCTTCTATTCCATTTAAGCCCAAGACCCATTCTCCTGGCTTAAAGTTATTATTTTTTGAAGCTTCTACTTGTCCTATTGCCGTAGCTCTAACAGAGTCCCCTAGCACTACGGGTGGCAGATAGGATGGTGTATCGTCCAGCCAGCCTCTTATTGCCGGGTCTAAAGATATAAAATGGTTACGTATTAATATGGAACCATTCTTTAATTCTGGGATCTTTTCACTAACCAATTCAAAGTCTTCTGGTTTAGGCGTTCCTTGTGGTCTTTTTTTTAAAATAAATTTACGATTAAATGTCATTAGATTGCCCTGTATTTACAGTAAAACTCTATTTTATTTAAAATTTTACAACTAACTTTTTTGCGGGGTATTAATAAGTACTATTTAACATAATATGGCAAGAAAATATTTAAGGGGATGAAGATGACTAACCGTGTAAAAGGAAAAATAGCTCTCGTAACAGGAGCTGCATCAAGACCTGGTATAGGTTATTCGTGTGCAGAAAGACTAGCGAAAGAAGGCGCTACTGTATATCTTACCGACATCAACAAAGAAGGTTTAGATGAAGCAGTTAAAAAAATAAATTCAGCCGGAGGAAATGCTATTGGTGTTATTCATGATGTTGCATCAGAGGGAGATTGGGACACAGTTTTTAACCAAATAAAAAAAGATCATGGAAGAATTGATATTCTCATAAATAATGCTGGAATAGCAATGCTAGGAACTCTAGATGAGTTAACTCCTGCCGCATATCATAAGCAAATAGACATTAATATGAATAGTGTTTATTATGGAACTCAAAGAGCTGTATCGCTTATGCGCGAGATAGGTGAAGGTGGAGCAATTGTGTCTATGTCCTCCATTGTGGGTTTGAAAGGTTTTGCAGGTTGCTATGCATATGCTGCCTCCAAAGGGGGTGTGAGGCTGATGCAAAAGACAGCAGCTCTTGAAACTGCTAAGGACAATATTCGAATTAATACTGTGCATCCTGGTATGATTGACACCAATATACAAAATGATGCTAAACGTGATAATGCAGAATTTTATGAAGCTGTTGCGGCATCTGTACCAATGGGAAGGTTTGGTACAGCTGATGAGGTCGCCAATTTGGTTCTTTTCTTAGCTTCTGATGAAGCGGTGTATATTACTGGCGGTGAGTTTGTAATTGATGGCGGAATGACTGCATAATAATTACAGTTGAAGCAAAACTTTACCTATATTTTCACCCGTAAACAGTTTGCTATATGCTGTTAGCATATTTTCAAGTCCATCTGTTTGATCAAAAGGCATTTTAATGCTTTCATTTTTTAGCATTAATGACAATTTTTTAGTTAACCTTGGCCCTTGATCCATGAAGTCTGGAGAGAAAAAACCTGTGATAGTGAGTCTTTTCATCAATATTTGGTCAAATCTTTGCGGTGCGGTTGGTTTGTCTTTTTCATAGTCAGAAATTAGGCCACTTATTGCTATGCGACCGTATAATGCCATATTAGGTAGAGCATTATCAAGTATTGGGCCTCCAACATTATCAAAATAGACATCTATGCCATTTGGAATTTTTGAAAATTCGTTACCTAAATCTTCAGTTTTATAATTGAAAGCACGCTTAACCCCCATATTTTTCTCTAAATATCTGCATTTGCTATCTTTGCCGCTTAGAGCGTAAACATTACAACCTGCATTGGCAGCAATTTGGCACGCCAGAATTCCTGTTGAGCCAGCAGCGGCCGATATTAGTACATTGTCACCTTTTTTAATTTTTGCTGTTTCTGTTAAACCCCACAAAGCAGTCCACCCATTCATACCCAGCACGCCAAAATGCTGACGTATATCTGAAATATTTCTATCAACTATTATTGCTCCAGTCATAATTGGGTCAACGCATGAATAGTCAGCCCAATTTCCGAATGCTCTTACATAATCTCCTGTCTTGAAATCAGGATGTTTACTTTCAATAACTTCTCCTAGGCATAAGCCAACCATCATGGAACCTAAAGGTAAAGGTGGCTGGTAACCATCTGTTCTAGATGTCATCCACAGTCTAGTTCCTGCATCCAGAGATAAATATTCATTTTTAATGAGTATTTGGCCATCTTGCGGATTTGGTTTTTTTTGAATTTCTAGTGTAAGAGCAGAAGCAAAGTCTATTCCCTGTGGGTGATTATTTAATTGCCAGTATCTGTTTTCCATGTTTTTTTTCCTAATAAATTCTAGCTTGGTAGGTCTCGTTCATTTGTTGTATCATACATTTTTAATGTTGAGCCAGTTACTTTCGCACCATATTTTTCCATGAAATCTGTTACCCATGGCTGTCCCCAGTGAACGAATAGTGCTGGTTCATCGCGCCAAATTTCTGCGATAGTTACCACTCCATTTTCTTTGTCTTCTACAACCAATGAATAAAAATGGCATCCATCTTCTTTTATGACTTTTGAGCTAAGCTCTTTAACATCTCTGTCGTAATTTTCCATGACTGCAGGTTCAATATTTAGACGTCCTATAATTGTAATCATTTTTGTTTCCTTTTATGGGTAATGTGCATTAACCTTTAACTTTGCATTAGCTAACAATTTCGATAGGTGCACAAAAAAAGAAAATTAAGTCAATAAGTTTTAGGGAGAATTTTTATGACAGACTTAAAAGCAATCGTTGAAGCCATGTATAACGCCTCGGCTGTAGGTGATTTTGAAAAAGTAGAATCTTTTTTGACGGATGACTTCCGAGTAGAGGAAGCTGAGCTTTTACCTTTCGCAGGATTATACACTGGCAAACAATGTCTAAGAAAACTATTTCCAATAGTCATGGAAACAATGGGTGTTGTTGGTATGGAAAGGGGAGAAATGCTGGTGGGTAAAAATTCTGTTGCAAATAAAGTAACTTTGCTTCTCAGTGATGATAATTTAGAGCCTATTGAAATGATGGAAGTCACCTTATTTAAAGGGGATAAGGTGTGTGAAATTCGTCCATATTATTTTAATCCAAAGCAAGCAATAAGAGCCTGCGAAGCTCAGTCAAAGGCAAATAAATAAATATTACCTTTTAATTGATATGTAACCGAGTTGAGTCGCTTTAAAAACTGCTTGGCTTTTATTTACTGCATCAAGTTTTGTTGTGGCATTGTGAATGTGGAATCTCACTGTAGCTCTACTTCGCTCTAGAATAAGACTTATTTCATGATCTGTTTTACCTAAAGCTGCCCAGCGAAGACACTCCACCTCTCTGCGAGATAATTTAGATTTTATAGGGAGCAGTGGAGTTCGAGCTGATACATTGACATAACTATTAATGAATGAGTGACTATAAATGCCGAGCTCTTCAGAGTATTTGTTATAGAATTCGGTTAAGTCATGGTGATCTCTTGATAGTGGATTGAAGCTCACTGCCCCTATCTGCCCGAAAGGCATATGGACTGGAACAACGATTGCTGCATGCGTCATTGCTCTTTGAGAGAACTTAACTAAATCTATTTCTTTTAAAAAATTATTCTCTATTCTTGAATGAATACCTTGATCGTTTATCCAGAAGGGTTCATTTTCGTATCTGCAAGCAGTGACAATGGGTGAATTTAGGGCAAGGCTCTCTGTTTTCCACCAGTCTTTATTAGTCCCCTCCCACCCAAAGACTGAGGTTGCAAGTAGCTCTCCTGACTTATCAATTGGTGTATTTGATCTAGCGATATTATGACTTGCTGCTATTTTTAAACCGCAAAGAGATTGAACTATGTCACGAAAGTGCTCGGCAGAAGGTTTAATGTCATCAACATTATTTATTCGTATCTTTTTAATATTTTCTATCAGGTTCATCAGGTCTACTTTTAATAAGCTTTCAATTTCTCTATAAGTTTAAAATCTATATCTAGCAACTCTGCTGTTGTATTTAATTAGAAATTAAATTTAAGATACCTTATCTATTGCATAGTTACTATAATATTTAAGCTGTGTAAAAGTAGGCTAAAAGGGAGGAATAAATGTCACGTCTTGCGAATAAAGTGGCTTTCATAACTGGAGGAACTTCCGGTATTGGCAAAGCTACTGTGTACCGGTTAATCGCCGAGGGAGCAAAAGTAATTTTTACTGGCCGAAATGATACTGCAGGTGAGGTTATTTCGAAAGAAACTGGCTCTCATTTTATTAATCATGATGTCACAGACTCCTCGGGATATGAAAAAATATCAGAGATTATTAAAACGCAATATGGGCGTTTAGATATTGCATTCGCTAATGCCGGGACAGAGATGGGTGATAGTGATATAGAAAATATAACGATCGAAGTATGGAATAAGTTGGTTGCGATCAACCTAACAGGTGCCATGCTTACAGCGCAAATGGCAGTACGTTTAATGAGAGAAAACCCTGATGGTCCTAATGGCTCTATTATACTAAATAGTTCTATGAATGCTCATATACCCTTGGGTAATTTTGTAACTTATTCCACTACTAAAGGCGCTCATATTGCTCTTGCAAAATCGACAGCTGTTCATTGTGCAGGCCAAGGATTAAAAGTTAGGTGCAACGTAATTCACCCAGGAGTCGTTGAAACAGACATGATTAAGGGAGTTATCGCGGGTGCTCCAGACGCTGATGCGGCTCGGGCTATGTTTGAAGGCATGGCCCCCATGAAGCGTATGGCGCATGTAGATGAGATTGCCGGTCTGGTTGTTTATTTAGGTAGTGATGAGGCAGCATTTATTTCTGGTGCCTCCTATAATATCGATGGTGCAACTACAGCAGGGATGATGGGGGTATGAGGTGTAAGGATACAACAGCCCTAGTTACTGGGGGGCTCAAGGGCATTGGGTTAGCTATTGCAAACAGGCTAGCAGAAGAAGGTTCAACTGTATTTATAACAGATATAGATAAACCCAGTGAAGATTTGAATGCGAATATAAATTATATTAACGCTGATGTAACAAATGAATTAGATTGGAAAAGGGTTGCACAGCTAATTGACGATGAGCGTGGATCGCTTGACATACTGGTTAACAATGCTGGTGTTGATTGTGTAGGCCCAGTGCAAAAAACAAGCTTAAAGAACTGGCGTCGTGTTATGTCTATAAATGTTGATGGCGCATTCCTTGGCGTTAAGCATTGTTATGATATATTAGCTAAGGCTAGCGAAAAAAGAAACGGTGGTGCTTCAATTGTAAATATAAGCTCAATGCTAAGTAAGGTTGGTTATATTGATACATCAGGTTACAATGCTTCAAAAGGTGCCATTTCTTCTTTTACCAAAGCTATTGCAGTTGAATTTGCGTCAAAAAATATCTCAATACGATCAAATTCTGTTCACCCAGGCTTCGTTCATACCCCTTTGCTGCAACAAGGAATGCAGAATTTAGTAAATGAGGGTATTGCTGATAGTGTAGATGTTTTATTAGATACGCTTTCAGAAATGACGCCGATTGGGCGCATGGCTAAACCTAATGAGATTGCAAATGCAGTTCTTTTTCTTGCATCTGATGAGTCTAGTTACATGGTAGGATCTGAGCTTGTAATAGATGGTGGGTGGACGGCTCGTTAGTTGCAGACTTAAAATACTTTTAACCGTAAACTAGAAATAATATTTAAGGAGGACTATTATGGATATTAGTGCACTGCCAGAAGCAACTATTGCTTGTCTTGCTGCCGCTAGTGAAATTTATGTTGGGGCAAAAGTGTTGGAGATCTCTCCAATTTCTGGAGGCTATAGTCGCCTTACCTTTAGATATTCAATAAGAACTAAGAACGGAGATGAAGACATTGTTTTGCAGTATGTCCCGTTAGGCGCTACTGGAATAGTTCGTATTGATCGCATGGTTGAAAATGATATTTTAGTTCACTTATCTGAAAATGAGGGCGTGAACTCTCCAAAACTTATTGCATCTGATGTTAAGGGTAACTTTTTTGATAATGCGGCATTTATTTATAAAGCCGAACCAGGGAGGCCATTTGTAGATGTTTGTCGAGATACGCAAGATAATAAACTAGGGTCTTTAAATCGTATAGTAGCCCGCTCAGCTGCTTCGGTTCACGGTCAGGATATAAAAAAATTGCCCAAAAGTATGCATACGCCTACAAACTGGGAGGATTATTTAACTTCTCAAATTGAATTATTTAAGAAAACAGAAAGTGAGTCCTCTAAATCTCGTCCATTTTTACGTTACATGGCAAAATGGCTTGATGAGAACCGCCCGCCTGCTGCACCTCTGAGCCTAGTTCATGGAGACTTTCAGGTAAGCAATATGCTTTCCCTTAACAGCGAAAAAGATGCATTGCTGGTTGATTGGGAGCTGGCTCATATTGGCGATCCACGAGAAGATTTAGGCTGGTTAACCATGGTTTGCAATACAATTCCCCCCGACATTCTTGCAGCTGACCCTAAAGGGTTTTATGATGAGTATCGTGCTTTCTCAGGTCTTTCAAAAGAAATAATAAACCCAGAAACATCTGCTTATTTTTTGATTATTTCATCAATTCGTACACACCGAGGGATGATGAAGTCTAGCGATGCATTAGCAAAAGACTCTAAGCAGGCGCAATCAGTTTTAGCTGCGTACTATCTGTCTATTACAAGCTATCAGCACACAATGTGGATGAATGCTGTTAAAATAGTCGAAGAAATGAAAAGGAGTCGGTAATGTTGATTTCACCTTCTATATCTGAAATTTTAAGAGGAGTAACGCATGAAATGGGAACTTCTCTCAAACAAGGTTTGAATGACCCTGTTAAAAATGCGCAAATTGATACTATTATTGGTGTTCTCTCTAGCTGCGCGGTACGGAGCGAAAATGAAAAAGAATGGATGAAAAAGGAAGTAACATCTATTCTTTCTGTAGCTAAAAAATTTGTTTCAAATGACCACTCTTCTGATAAAATTTCAAAAGCGCTGAAAGATTTCAATTCTAATGAAAGCGATGAAAAAAAATATCAGTCTGCAAGTAATATCTTATCTTTGATGGGTGACCTAGGGAGTGCTTTAGGTGAGGAGCTTGCATCAGAAGTATGGTCCTTAATGGAGCAAAGACTTCAGCATGAGGCATATATAATTGGTGGAGGTTTCGAAGCAGCTGGTCGAAACTGATATTTATACATTTTTTTATTTAGTGAGGTTAATTACTAGGCTTTTTCAATGTTTATCCTGATAGGAATGTTAGCTATTTATTTAACATAAAGTTGTTCATGATATAGAAATGGAAGCTATATTGTTCAAACCAAGCGAAAAGTCATCACAAGCCTTTAGGCTTAAATGTAGAGAGTGGCTTGTTGAGAATTGCCCCCAAGAAATGCGTGATGGAAAAACTGGTTCAGAAGGACGTTGTTGGGGAGGAAAAAAGTGGCAATTTGAATCTAAATCCCAAAAACAATGGTTAAATAAATGCATTGAAAAGGGTTGGACGGTACCCACATGGCCGAAAGAATTTGGTGGCGCTGGTATGTCGGCTTTAAATGCTGATATTCTGAAAGAAGAAATGAGTTCTCTCGGTATACGGGCGCCTCTCTATAGTTATGGTATTTCTATGCTTGGGCCTGCTCTTTTAAAGTATGGAACTCAACAGCAAAAATTGAAACATCTGCCTCCTATTGCACGTGGTGAAATTAGATGGTGTCAGGGCTACTCTGAGCCAAATGCTGGCTCTGATTTGGCTGCATTAAAAACAAAATGTATTGACGCAGGAAATGACTGGTTAGTAAGCGGACAAAAAGTATGGACATCCAATGCTGATGAAAGTGATTGGATATTTGCTATGGTTAGAACAAATACTGAAGTAAAAAAGCATGAGGGAATCTCATTCATACTCATGGATTTGGCTGATGAAGCCATTACAGTAAGGCCAATTGAACTTATCTCTGGTAAATCAGTCTTTTGTGAGGTGTTCTTTGACGAGGTAAAAGTTCCAAAATATTACGGTCCTGATAATCCCTCGATGGTAGGAAGTCTTGGTCAAGGTTGGGAAGTGGGTATGTATTTACTTACTCATGAGAGGGGAAGCTTAGGCGGATACACACTAAATGGTCGAGGGTACGAGTTGCCAATAATTGAAACTACGATTAATCAACTAGGATTAAATGGGAGTAATAAATTAAATGATCCTGTTGCAAGGGTGAACCTATCAACCGCATTAATAGATGATGCAGCATGCACGGCACTTGCAGAATTACTAGACTCACAATCAAATTCAGGAATAGAAATTGGTTCGCAATCCTCAATTGTAAAGTATGCCTCTACTCAAATTATTAAACGTGGATATGAGCTTAGAGTCGCAGTATCTGATTTAGAAGACTTAAAGCTTGGTGAAGATGGACAGCCAGGAACGATGGCTTCAAATTGGCTATATTCAAGGGCCTATACTATCTTAGGTGGCACATCAGAAATTCAATTAAATATCATTGCCAAACGACTTTTAAACTTACCGAGTAAATAAATATGTTGACTGAAGATCACATAATGTTGCGTGAATCAATGAGTGGGTTTTTATCGCAACTCAAAACAATAAAAAGTTTACGTGAAATGCTTTCATCGGGTGTTAGTATGCAAGCAGACACATGGAAAAGTTTATCTGAAATGGGGTGGACTGGATTACTGATAGATGAGGAGTTTGGGGGGTCTAATTTAGGCTTAGTATCAGCTTGTTTAATGGCAGAAAATATTGGACGATCATTGTTGTTATCGCCGATTATTTCCTCGGCGTTATTATCAAGTTTTACCATCAATCTGTTAGGGACACATAATCAAAAAAATTATTGGCTAAGTTCAATTGCTTCTGGAAAAACCATTTTGACATCCTCCTTTGGTAGCTTTAGTAATAATAATTTTCCAACATTAATACAGGAAAACTCTAAGTTAATTATATCTGGTATAGCACCTGATGTGGTTAATTCCGAGAATGCTGATAACGTTCTTGTTAAGGTGCAAAAGGAAGGCTCGGATGAAGTTTACTTAATTATTGTCGACACAAACAGTAAAAGTATCGAACAAAAAATCTCTACTACAATCGATGGGCGTAAATTTTCTAAGTTAAGTTTTTCTAATCATGAAATATTAGAAGAAAACATTATTGGACTTTCTCCAATGTCATTTGATGCAAATGCTAAAATAAATGCATTTGGGTCTTTAATATATGCCTCTGAACAATATGGAAGTGCAGCAGCAGCTTTTGATTTAACGCTAGAATATTTAAAGCAGAGAGAGCAATTTGGAAAAATAATTGGAACATTTCAATCACTTCATCACAGGATGGCCAAATTATACACTGAACTTAAAACCTCGGAAGCGCTAAACTTTAAAGCAGCGATTTTATTAGAGGAAAATCATGCTGACGCTCAAAAGTTCTGTTCAATGGCAAAAGCAAAGTCAGGGCAAGTCTCTAGATTGGTGACTAATGATTCGATACAGCTCCATGGTGGTATAGGAATGACAGATGAATATGATGTCGGGTTATACTTAAAACGTGTTTCGATATCCGAAAAAATGTTTGGTAATACAAATTATCATGTAGACAATGTTGCAACAAGTAATGGATTTTAGATGTCTGATTTTTCCCAATTATTAAATGATATTGAATTCTTCATAAGAAATGAAGTGGTTCCTTATGAGAAGGACCCCAGAAATGGTGGCCATGGTCCTGATGAAGACCTGGTCAACGAATTAAGGGATAAAGCTCGTCTTGCTGGTTTTATGACTCCGCATATATTAAAAAATGGTGACCACCGCTCACAAAGAGACACCGCTTCATTATTAAAAATTACGGGCTTGTCACCCTTGGGTTCAGTTGCTTGTAATACATTTGCTCCTGATGAAGGAAACATGTTTCTCTTGGGTAAGGCAGCTAGTGCGCAACAGAAGAAACATTTCTTAGACCCATTAAAAAAAGGAATTGCTCGGTCAGCTTTTTTCATGACTGAACCATCAAAAATAAGTGGAGCAGGATCTGATCCGTCAATGATGAAAACCACTGCCGTTCTTGATGGTAATCATTGGGTTATAAATGGTCGGAAAACTTTTATTACAGGAGCTAATGGAGCAAAAGTTGGAATCATTATGGCTAATTCTAATGAGGGAGCGTGCTTGTTTCTTGTTGATTTACCAAACTCATCTGTTCGAATAGAAAGAGTATTAGATACAATTGATAGTTCAATGCCTGGTGGGCATTCGGAAGTTCTTATTAAGGACCTTAGGGTATCTTCTGATAATATGCTTGGAGAACCTGGTGAAGGTTTTCGTCTCGCTCAAATAAGACTTGCTCCTGCTAGGTTATCTCATTGTATGAGATGGACAGGTTTAGGTCATAGAGCACAAGAGATTGCTATAGAGTATGCATGCAAGCGTGAAGCATTTGGCAAACTTTTGGTAGACCATGAGGGAGTAGGCTTCATGTTGGCAGAGAACAAGATAGACTTAACTCAAAGTGAACTAATAATTGACTGGTGCGCTGATGCATTAGATCGCGGAGAACATGGAAATGTTGAGAGTTCAATGGCAAAAGTCGCTGTTTCTGAGGCTTTATTTAGAGTTGCTGATAGATGCGTTCAAGTAATGGGCGGAATGGGTGTTAGCGGCGATACAATTGTAGAGCAGTTCTTTAGAGAGATAAGAGCTTTTAGAATTTATGATGGACCTACTGAAGTTCATAAGTGGTCCTTAGCAAAAAAAATCAAAAAAAAGCAACTTAGCTCTTAAATATAATGAGCTAATAAATAAAATTGAGAAGGTATAAGATTTTGTCTTTAGAGCAAAAACATGTAATTTGCAGGGCTTGTCATGCGCAGTGTGGATTAATCGTTGATTTTAAAGATGGTAAACCTGTCGCCACCCACGGCAATAAAGATAATCCAGCATATGCAGGATTTTCTTGCTCTAAAGGCAGAGATTTACAAAATTACCATAGTTATCCTTCTCGCTTGAAGCACTCACTTAAAAAATCTTCAGGCGAATATGTTGATTATGAGTGGAAAACTGCTGCTAAGGAAATGGCAAAAAAAATTGAGTTGATTATAAGCGAACATGGTCCAGATAGTGTAGCATTATATATAGGAACATTTGGATATAACACTTTTCCTTCTCATGCGTTTGCTTTGGCCTTTATGAAAGCCATAAAAAGCCAGATGATCTTCACAAGTGTTACCATAGACCAGCCAGGAAAAGCAATAACAGCAGCCTTTCATGGTATATGGTTGGCTGGTGGCTATCGACATAAAGAATGGGATGGCCTCTTAGTCATGGGTTCTAACCCTCTTGTTTCAATGCTTGGCGGAGTTGGGGCAAATCCAGCAAAAAATTTACATGAAGCTAAAAAAAGAGGTATGAAATTAATTGTCATTGATCCTCGTGTTACTGAAACGGCAAAACAGGCTGATCTTCATTTGCAGTGCAACCCTGGCTACGATGGAGAAATATTGGCCTGTATTATCAGAACAATAATCCAGGAAGATTATCATGATAAAGACTTTATAAAAAAAGAGACCAAAGGTTTTTCTGATCTTGTTAAAGCGGTTCAGCCTTTTACGCCTAAAAAGGTAGCCGAATTTGCTGGAGTTACTGAAGAGGAACTTGTCGAAGCTGCTAGACTTTATGGTTCTTTTAAAAAGGCTGATATAAGCCTTGGCACCGGTCCAAATATGTCAGGCGCAGGAAATCTATCTGAATACCTTGGTAAGGTAATTATGTCGCTTATGGGGCATTGGAGACGAGAAGGTGAATTAAAAGAAAATGTAGGTGTATTTGTAAATGGTTTTCCTCCTATTGCGGCAGGATCTGGATCTACTCCCGCCACTGGGTTTGGTAAAAAACTTAGGGTAAGGGACCTAGAAGAATCTACTGCTGGTTTACCAACTGGAGCTCTGGCGGATGAAATATTAACCCCAGGAAAAGGGCAAGTAAAAGCTCTTTTAGTACTTGGTGGAAATCCTATGTTAGCATGGCCAGATCAGATAAAAACATTTAAAGCAATGAAAAAACTTGAACTTCTTGCTTGTTTTGACCCGCGAAAAACAAAGACAGGAATTTTATCAGACTATATAATTGCTCCGAAGATACACTATGAGAGATACTCTACTTCTGCTCCGAATGAATTACTTGGTAACTTTGGAAATGGTTGGGGCTACGAAGATACTTATGGGCAGATTTGCGATCCTATATTAGATGTGCCTGAGGGTTCAAATCTTTGCGAAGAACAAGAGTTTTTTTATGAAATGGCAAAAGAGCTAGGTTTAAATTTAACAATAAATTCAATGGCTTTTGTTGATCCGAATGAAGCCTCTCAAAATCAAACAATTATTAAAACGGATGAACCTTTTCCAGACCCAATATCTGTTTGGGAAGCTATATTAAAAGGCTCACCAGTTTCTTATACGGAGGCACGAAAAGACTTAAATTCTTTTAAGGGTAAAAGATTTGACCGTGAGCCTGACACAATACAGAAAAGGCCTGATGATTGGCCAGGATATTTAAATATTGGTCATCCAATTATGATTTCAAAACTTAAGGAAATAGCTTTAACATTTGAAGGTAGTCCTATTGCTGACGCATTTCCTTTTCGACTGATTTCAAGGCGTTTAAAAGATGCTTTAAATTCTGCATGGCATGAATCATCAAGCCTTAAGAAAAGGTTGCCTCATCATCCAGCATATATAAATCCAAGTGATATGCTGAAGTTAGGTATTAATGATGGTGACTTAGTTGAAATAATATCTGAACGTTCTTCTATAAAATGCAAGAGTTATTCTGCGGCAGATGTAAAAGTAGGTTGTTTAGCAGTTCCTCACGGATGGGGAACAAACCCTGATGAAGAAGATGATCCAATTAATTCAGGTGGTAATACTGGCCGATTATCTTTTAATGATAAGAATTTTGACCCAATAACTGGAATCCCGATTATGAGTGCAATACCCGTTAAACTCTCGAAATTGAATTAATTGGTTCTCCATTTTTTTGTTATGATTGTAGAAGGATCTGAGTCATCATGCTTTCCAAGCATTTCAGGCGGGCCATCTAAAACACCGCCATCATTGAAGTCCTCATCGTTTCTCCAATCAAAAACTCCATTGCGACTTGCTATCCTCCACTCATGACCTCTTTTTTCAAATTTGTCGATATAGCGCAGCCCAACTGTACATAAATACCTTTTTCCTGTTGGTTTCATAGGGAATCCATCAGGATAGTCAGCAGGAATAATATGTGTGGCTGTGCAATATGTTTCCGTAATTGCTGAATTCCCATCAAAGTGATAAATTGTGTTTCCTAATTGATGATGTGTTGATGGCATTGGGTCTATTATAGCCTTTGCTTGCTCGACAAAACCTTGCCAATCACCAGATACTTCTCCAAAGAGAAAAACGGCATCGGGGTGAAATAATTTTGACATTATATCCCAACGCCTGCGATCTATGGCATGTGTGTATAGACATAATATGTCATGTATTGCTTCTCGATCACTCATACTATTCATTAGCTTCTCCTAAATTTACTTTCCGCACCTGTAAAATTTTTTTAATCATAAAAATCTCAGTTATTTTGTAGAATCGTACCATATCGGTGAGCTATACGCTCTTTCCTGTAATGTTGATGGGACGCTCTCTGGTCTATCGATTCCAAACCTAACGGCATCATATGTAGACCATCTAGGGGTAGGTATTTCAAGGACTCTAACATAGTAGAAAGCATCAATTTGTTTATTAAAATTTGGATCTTTCCATTCCGCTGTTAGTTCAGCGGAGCCAATATTATTTAAATATGTTGCATCCTCTAAGTTTACAGTATTCCCTACAGGTTCGACGATATCGCTATTACTAACTTTACGATTATCTGATAAAGATACGTTGTATATTTTTTCATGCATCATGTTGTTTTCATCTAACCAACCCTTAATAATTTGAACACGATCAAGATTTGCTCCTATTGGATCCCGCATAGCTCTTACGAGAAATGTGGGTGCATCATTTTTCATTTTTGATTTTATTAAAGTGCCTCCCATGGGCACTCCTTTTCCATAGGACCTTTCAGCAAAATTAGAGGCATGCAGATCCTCATTATCTAAATCCCAACCGCCGAATAATCTTAGTGCAATTCTAGGGCCTGTGCTTGCATACACTTCTTTTCTTTTGAGTGCGTTGAATATTTCTTCACGTGTATTTTCCTTGGCCCAAACAGCTGTATAGCCAGAGGAGCTGATTGTTATATTCGGCCACAGGTTTGAAGCCATTTGATTTGTAAACCTTGCAATTGTTGGTTCTGACCCAGGAAACTTCCCAAAAAAGTTATCGTTATCTGAAGTTGCAAGTGCCGTATGAGAATCGGTACTTCCAATCATCCCAAATTTAAAAGGGTTAACTCCTATGTTGTTTTTAATTTTCAGGCCTATGTTTAATGCTGATCTAGCATATTCATACTTAAGCATGTAATCTTCTTTTTCTTCAGACATTGCAATATTTCCAGTATCCCATGTTTCAAAGTCGGAAAATTCATCATTAGGAGAAATTTTTGGATGTGTTTCACCATCCCCTTTAACTTGAGTTACTTCGTAGATAGGTTCCCACTTTGACCGCATTTCTGCATAATTTAGATCAATGGGATTACCGTCTAAATCCATCTCTGCAAACATAGCACCATTACTGAGGTTTCCATTGTGAGGTATTGCTAAAACTTCACCTCCAGTTACTAACTCATATTGTTCCAGAGACTTCCATAGATCTTCGGGATTTTGACTATCTATCGCAGAAAATGGACGTATTTGAGATGCTTTTTCTTTACCATCTTTAAATAAAACAACTCTATGAAGATTGTTTCCTTTATATATTGTAGTCCACTCATATCCGATAAGTGCTGTAAATTTCCCTGGATCATTATACTCGTCTGCGATGCTTGCAATTTTTTCCCAAACTGACTTTTGTAACTTTTCGGGGATAAGCTCTGCTTCCCCAGATTTATTTACTGCAGCAATAAATTCATCAAGAATCTTAGATTGCTCTGAGTTTTTTATATATTCATTCCATTTGTACCCCACCTGAGAGTTTAACAATGCTTCTTTGAGGGAACTCTTTTCTGAACCATTAGATACGTTCCAATTTGATACTTTCGGGTCTGTTAAGCCAGCCATTACGCCGAGATATTCTGCATGGTCTGTTACCGACAGAAAGTCTAATGGTCTTGCTAGTTTTGCAGGCCCCCCTGAAGTGCTATCAATACTTTCTCCTCGGGCAAATTTATATGCATCACCTGGTGTTAAAGACTCATTGCCTAAGTTAAACGCATCCATTGAAATATTTGAATGTAAATGAAGATCACCCCATAAAACCTTGTCTGGGTGCTTATTGTTTAAAGCAGGAGAGTATGGTTTTTTTTCAATTGTCTGACTGTAGCTTGTGAGTGGGTAAGAAAAAAAACATATAAGTAAAAAAAGTAATGTGAAACTTTTTAATGATAATTTTTTTAATGACATTGATTGTATCTCATTTTTCATTTATTCTAGCATTTCAACCTAAACACCAAACTCCCTTTAATGATAGTGCTAGTCTGTTAAAATATATGTAAAAAAAACTATGCTTTCATTTCGCACGAAAGGTTAGGCCATGACTAATATATTAAAGAAATATATTTTGATATTATTTTTGGTGTTTTGTTACGCGTGCAGTCCAGAAATACAGGCGCCAACTAAAATGGATACTAGGGCTGTTGATAAAGAGGCAATATTAAATGTTTATAGCACTTGGAATGAAGCGGTTGAGGCTGGTGATAGGGAGGGGTACCTCTCAGTACTTCACAATAAGATTAGAATGGTTCCGCAATCAGCACCTGACATCGTTGGACTAGAGGCATATGGTGAATTTCTAATTCCAGTGTTTAACAATGCTTCCTATAAAATTATAAATCTATCTGATTGGGACATAGAGTTTATCGGCAATGATATTGCACAAGTAAGATATGATTACATAATAGAAATTACACTCAAAAGTGAAACTAAGTTAATAACAGACTCTAAAGCTGCATTGAGTAAACTATCAAATAACCTAAAATACAATGATTTAGTTGTAAGAGGTGCTGATGGTCAATGGAAGGTTCTCAGGCACATGTGGAATGCTGGTTATGAAAGAGCTTCGTAATGCGCTTTCTAGCTAAAAGTTTTATTGTTTCTAGAATTTTATTTTTTTGTGTTTTATTATTCCTTTTAAACACAATTTCACAAGCCCATGATGGAGCTTCAGATTGGCCTCAATACGGGGGCTCTGACTCGGGTACTAGATATTCTAATCATAGCCAAATTAACCTAAAAAATATAAAAAGCCTTGAAGTTGCTTGGACTTATAGAACAGGCGAGCTTGATCGCCGTTCTGCCGAAATGAACATTAATAGCTCCAATGAAAACACTCCAATAATTGCAGATGGAAAATTAATTGTGTGTACTCCATTTAATAGGATCATAGCGTTAAATCCTGTAACAGGTGAGGAAAAGTGGGTATTTGATCCTAATGTATCAACTGGTTTAAAGCTTCCGTTTCAATATGTATGCCGGGGAATTAGTCAGTGGGTTGACAAAAAGGGTATCGAGGAAACGCATTGTAAACATCGTTTATTTATACCCGTTAATGACTTGAGGGTTATCGCAATTGATGCAGGCGACGGAAAGTTGTGCAAGGACTTTGGTGACAATGGAGCAGTACATATAGAGCAGTCCAGGCCTGCGGCTTTCGAAGGTGAAATAAGACTAAATTCACCAGTTGCTGTTGTTAATAATGTCATTGTTGTTGGATCCACAATTGTAGACGGTTATCGCGCAGATGCTCCTTTTGGAACGGTAAAGGCTTTTGACGCGAAAACTGGAAATAAAGTGTGGGAATTTGATCCAATACCAAAAGAATTAAATGTCGGAGGTGGTAATGTATGGACTGCGATGGCTGTTGATGAGCGGCGTGACCTTGTCTACCTCCCGACCTCGTCGCCATCTCCAGATTTTTATGGGGGGCTTCGACCAGGCGACAATCGATGGGCTAACTCTCTGGTAGCTCTTAAGGCCTCATCTGGTGAATTAGTTTGGGCACAGCAATTGGTCAGGCATGATATATGGGATTATGACCTGCCTTCACAGCCTACTCTGCTGGAAGTTAATGTGAATGGCATTCAAATACCTGCGGTAATCCAAACGACTAAGCAGGGATATGTTTTCACCTTTAATAGAGAAACAGGAGAACCTATATTTCCTTTAAATGAAATCGATATACCGGTTACTTCCATAAGCGATGATAATTCCGTAAAAACACAACCTATACCTTCTAAGCCGCCTCAGTTAGTACCCGATAGATTAAACCCTAAGGACGCGTTTGGTTTTACACCTATAGACTATATCGCTTGTAGGCGCAAAATTTCGAAATACAGGTCAGAGGGAACGTTCACGCCAATAAGCGAACAGGGAACTATTTTCTATCCCTCTACTGCTGGTGGAGCTAACTGGGGTGGAAACAGTTTTGACCATAAGCGCCGAATGCTATTTGTTAATACATCTAGAGTTGCTCAAGTAATCACTATGATCCCTAAGGCTGATAAAGATTCAACTCAGACTGTGTCTTTAACAAGTAAAGATGATATTTCACCTCAAAACGGAACGCCCTATACGGTAAAAAGAGAGTGGTTATTATCACCGTTTGGAGCTCCCTGTTCGCCCCCTCCTTGGGGAGGATTAACTGCAATAAATGTTGATAGCGGTGAGATTGTTTGGGATGTTCCTCTAGGTTCAATTAGGGATAAATTGCCAATTCCATTGCCGATAAATACAAACTTGGGAACCCCTAATATTGGGGGTCCAATTGCAACCAGGTCTGGTCTTATTTTCATTGCCGCTGCGCAGGACAATTACTTAAGGGCATTCGATGCATCCAATGGTAAGGAGTTATGGAAGGACAAGCTTCCTGCTGGTGGACAAACTACTCCGATGACTTATATGGCCGGCGGAAAGCAACATGTAGTTATCACCTCTGGGCAGCACCTATGGTTTCAAACGCCTCCCGGTGATTATGTTGTGGCCTATGCCTTACCTGATGATTTAAATTTAGATAATTAATTTAAAAAACCTGACAATTTAGACAGCTATAAAGTAAAAGCATTAGCACTAATTCTTTCATGGGAGGAAAATATGCAGCTAAGTAGAGATGATTTACGAGAAGCATACACAACTATGAAAAGAATACGCGTGTTCGAAGAACGAATGCGAACAGAATTTCAAAAAGGAGAAATGCCTGGTTTCGTGCATTTATATTGCGGACAAGAAGCAATAGCTACTGGCGTATGTATGCATTTAAGTAATACGGACAACATAGGTAGTACCCATAGGGGTCATGGTCACTGTATAGCTAAAGGTTGTGATGTAAAAGACATGGCCCTCGAAATCTATTGCAGAGAAGACGGCCTTTGCAAGGGTAAGGGCGGCTCAATGCATATTGCTGATTTGTCGAAAGGCATGTTAGGGGCAAATGCTATAGTCGGAGGTTCGCCGCCACTCGCAGTGGGTGCTGCCTTAGCAGCAAAAACTTTAAAAAATAAAGCTGTTGCAGTAGCATTCATAGGTGACGGTGCTTCTAATCAGGGCACTGTATTTGAAGCAATGAACCTTGCAGTTGTATTAAAGCTTCCAGTTATATTTGTATATGAAAATAATGGATATGCGGAATTTACAGGTATAGATTATCATTGCGGTGCTGTGGACATAACAACCAGATCTAGCGGCTTTGGTATGCCTGCTGTTAAGGTTGATGGCACAGATTTTTTTGCAGTTCATGATGTTATGAGAGAGGCAGTTGAGCGCGCAAGGTCAGGTGATGGGCCTACTAGCATAGAATGTGAAGCGTTACGTTGGTATGGGCATTATGAAGGTGATCCTCAAGCTTATCGGAGCAAAACTGAGGTTAAGGAAATAAAAGCTAATAAGGACCCATTAGAGATATTCAAACAAAAAGTACTTGAAAAGGAATTAATGGAAAATGTTGAATTCGAAGAAATTAACTCTTTGATTGAAAAAGAGGTTGATGATGCAATTAAATTAGCACTTAATTCGCCTTTGCCACCCTTATCATCCTTAGAAGAAAATGTTTACGAAAGTTATTGAGGTAATTTGGAATGACAAAAATGACTTTACGTGAAGCTATTACGGACGCCATGAGAGTTGAAATGCGGTTAGACCCAAATGTAATTTTATTGGGAGAAGATGTAGCTGGCGGCCGAGGGGGGTCAGGAGGCGAGGGAGAGAAATCTGGCGGTGTTATGGGACTCACTGCTGGATTATACACTGAATTTGGAGCAGAACGAATAATTGATACGCCAATTTCTGAGTCCGCAATCATGGGTGCTGCTGCAGGGGCTTCACTCACTGGGTTGCGGCCAATTGCGGAGCTTATGTTCGCTGATTTTTTTGGAGTTTGTTTTGATCAAATTTATAATCAAGCTGCAAAGTTTCGTTATATGTTCGGAAACCAAAAAGGAGCTCCAATGGTTATAAGAACTATGATTGGTGCTGGAGTTGGTGCTGGGCCGCAGCACTCACAAGCAGTTTACCCTATATTTGCGCACATACCCGGTTTGAAGGTTGTGGTCCCTACAACGCCATATGATGCTAAAGGTTTATTGATACAGGCTATACGAGATAATGACCCAGTAATTTTTTGTGAGCATAAAATGCTTTTTGCTGAGGAAGGAGAAGTTCCTGATGAGGCATATACAATAGAATTTGGCAAAGCTAGAGTTGTTTGTGAGGGTAATGATGTAACTGTAGTAGGAATTGGAAGAATGGCGCTTCTGGCCGAAAAAGCAGCGGTAATATTATCAAAAGAGGGTATCTCTGTTGAGGTTATTGACCCAAGAACTCTCTCGCCTTTTGATATGGACACAGTATTGGATAGTATAGAAAAAACTGGCAGACTTGCTGTAGTGGATGAATCAACGCCTATATGCTCATATGCATCAGAAATAGCGAGTATCGCAGCATCGGAAGCCTTTTCTTCCTTGAGAGCTCCGATTTGTAAAATTACAGCCCCGCACACTCCCGTGCCAGCTGCTCCTAATTTGGAAGCGGCTTATGTCCCTTCTGTTGAAAGAATTGTTGCCGAAGTCAGAAAAATTTCAAATTATAAAAGTAAAATATAGTTCAATTGAGTAGTATAAATATGTATCCTGGTTTCTTTAAAATTTTTTTCATTTTGATTATTTCTATTTTATTTGGATGTCAGCCTAGTGAGCTAAATGTTGAACCTAAAACAGATGTAGCTTTCATTGAAGAAACGGTACCTATTGATGGGGAAACATTATTTAACGAAAATTGTTCCAGTTGTCATTTAGGAGGAGTTCCAAAAGCGCCTCATTTAATTGAATTTCAATTGTATAATACAGACTATATAAAGCAGGCACTAATGTCTGGCGTTATGAAACAGCAAGCTGCGCATCTTACGGAAAATGAAATTGACAGCCTATCAATGTATTTAGCAGGGTCACGCAAAAGCTCTAAACCTGTAAAAATGTGTAGCTCCAATATGATTAAGACGAAGGAAAAAAAATCTGTCTTTGAAGGTTGGGGGTTAAAGTTAGATGGATCGCGCTTTATTTCTGAGAAAATAGCTAAACTACCTAAAGAAAATATTGAAAATTTATCATTTAAGTGGGCTTTTGCATACCCAGATGCTTCAAGAGCAAGAAGTCAGCCTGTAATTTTTGCTAACCATATCATAGTAGGTGGCCAGGATGGTCGCGTTTTTGCTCTTGATTTTGATACTGGCTGCGCAACATGGACCTTTCAGGCTGATGCTGAAGTCAGAAATGCCGTAAATATAACAGAGAGTATGGGTAAAACAGTTGCTCTCTTTGGTGATATAAAGGGGAATGTTTATTCAATAGATGCTTTAACTGGTGAGTTAATCTGGCGAAAATCTGTGAGTGAGCACCCTGACGTTACCCTGACTGGATCGCCGAGATTATATAAAGAATTTCTTTATGTGCCGCTCTCTTCTAAAGAGTGGGCTTCTGCAGCAGATCCAGGATATGAATGTTGCACTTTTCAAGGCGGTGTTGTTAAGCTGGACATAAAAAACGGCGATACGAAATGGACTACTCATACTATAGCCGAGGAGTCGAAATTCACGGGTGATTATAATGAAATGGGAGCGCGCCGTTTTCATCCGGCCGGAGTACCTATATGGAATAGTCCTACTATTGATGAAAAACGGGGTGTTCTTTATGTCGGTACAGGGGAGTCATATACCTCGCCAGCAGTATCAACAAGTGATTCTGTTCTTGCAATTGGTTTAGATGATGGAGAAATTAAGTGGCATTATCAAGCTTTGAGCGGCGATGCATGGAATATGGCTTGTTTTATAGGTGGCGGTCCAAATTGCCCTGAGGAGAACGGACCTGATCTTGATATTGGCGCACCACCTATTTTAATCAAAACTAAAAGTGGAAAAGAAATTATTGCAGTAGGGCAGAAGTCTGGCGATGTTTTTGCATTAGACCCTGACAATAATGGAGCCCTTTTGTGGCGTGAGAAAATGGGTAGAGGAGGCTTTAGTGGCGGGGTTCATTGGGGTATTGCGACTGATAATAAGGCTATTTTTGTACCTATTGCTGATACCGCCTATAGCGAGTCTGATAAAGCATTAAGTCGTGCGGGTTTATATGCATTGGACCCTATATCTGGTGAGACCCTATGGGCAACTGAAGCTGTGGATGTGTGTGAAGACAAGGATGAACCTGCTTGTGATCCTGGCTTATCAGCTGCTGTTACTGCAACAAAAGACATGGTATTCGCTGGGGCTTTCGACGGACATTTACGAGCGTATGATTCATTAAATGGTGATATTATTTGGGATTTTAATACAAACAAAGAATTTGTCTCTGTAAACGGTGAAATTGCTAAGGGCGGAGCAATTGAGTCTGATGGACCTGTTATCTATGATGGTCACGTTATAGTAAATTCTGGTTATTCATTTGGCTCTATGATGCCTGGTAATGCTTTAATAGTTTTCTCCTCTAAAAATTAATAGCACTCGATATGAAAGGTTGTTTGACAAAAGTCTATTGTGACTTTTTAGTCATAGAATTACCTAATTTTTGATTACTATCTAAAAAGTCAGTTGTTACTGGGGGCACTTGGGTGGATTACATTGGTTAATTCAATTGGGGAGTCTATAAAAATGAATTTTAATATTAATAAAAGCGCAAAAGCTCTTTTACTAGCATCTGCTTTACCTTTAGCAGGTATGAGTACAGGAGTTTATGCACAAGAAACAACTGAAACAGCTGGAAGACTTGATGAAATAGTCGTTACAGCAAGAAAACGTACTGAATCATTACAAGATGTGCCAGTTGCAGTTTCAGCATTAAGCCAGGGACAGCTAGAGCGAGGTTCTGTTCAAACAATACTTGATGTAGCAAAGCATATTCCAAATGTTGAATTGCATACAGTTACTCAATCAGGTGCTGCACTTGGAGCTTCTATCAGAGGTATTGGTTTTGATGATTTAGAAAAAACATTTGAACCTACTGTAGGTGTTTCAGTTGATGGCGTATTTATGGCATCTAATAGTGGTGCTGTCGTCGACTTTTTTGACATAGAAAGCGTTGAAGTTCTTCGTGGACCTCAAGGTACATTATACGGACGTAACACAATTGCGGGTGTTATTAACATAAAGCGAACAGCTCCAACGGGTGAGTTCGGAGGCAAGGTTGAAGGCACTTATGCAAGCCATGACCGTATTGACCTTAAAGGTTTAGTAAATATGCCTTTAGGGGAAAACGGAGGCTTAAAAGTTAGCTATCGTAATCTACAGCAAGATTCACATCTCTTCAATGTTACTAATAATGAACGCCCAAAAATGAGAGATAGTCAAACAGCTTCAGCTGCGTTAAAATATGACTTCACAGACAAAACTACTGCTACTCTTTCGTATGATTGGTATGATCACAATACTCAGCCTGCTGATGTAATAGCAACTGGTACTGGTGACAGTATTTTCTGTGCTTTCTTCTCACTAGGTTGTGACGCCGACTCCGGTGCAATTTCAAGAGCTGGTGGTAACCGCGTTTCTAATGCAAGTGAGCAAATAGTAAGCACAATTAAGGGTGAAAACATAACATTAAATGTTGATCACACTGAAGATAAGTTTGCTCTTAAATATATATTTGGGCACATGGATTTTGAAGAATATGCTTTTTTCAGTTCATGGGGAGCACCAGCTCCACTGTATCCAGTTACAAGAGAGCAAGAATATAGTCAGTCATCTCATGAACTGCAGTTTATTTCTGATCTAGATGGTCCGCTTAATTTTGTTGCAGGATTATACTACCTGTCGACAGACTCATACTTAACTTCTGGGCCTGGTTCAAACTTCACAACCCTTCAAGACGCTGAAGCTACGGCTTTATTTGGTGAGGCCACATATGATATCGGTGAAAACTGGTCAATTTCAGCTGGTGCCCGTTATACAGATGAGTCTAAAGAGTTAGATTTAACTCGTTTCGCTGATAGTGCAGGTCGTACAGCTACTCCAGCCACTGGTGCCATATTAAACCTTACGCCGGAATATAGTGATGACAACTTGTCTTATAGACTTTCTGCTAAGCGAAAATTTGAGGGTGGTATGGTTTATGCATCTTATTCAACAGGTTACCGTAGTGGTGGTTTCAACAACCGTGGTAGTGACCCTTTGACAGCGGGACCTTACGACTCAGAAACAGTTGAAAACTTTGAGCTTGGGTTACGTTCGCGTCCATCAGATAACTTGCAACTTAACGTTACTGCATTTATGTCTAACTATGATGACAAGCAGCAATTTGTCGTTACAAATGGTACAGAATGCGGATTAGCAAATACTGCTACTTGCACATTTGTTAGAAACGCTGCCAAGACAAGCAATAATGGACTTGAGATCGAAAGTGTTTGGACGCCAACGGATGCATTAACATTCAGGGGCTCATTCTCCATCCTTGATGCTGATTTCGATGAGTATCTCTTCGATGGCCGTGATATTGCTGATGATGCTAAGATCATTTATGCTCCTAGCGAAATGGGAAGTCTTACAGTAGAGCACAACTCTGCAAGTTTTGGTGGTGATTTAACCTTTAGTGGTACACTTAGCCACCGCGGCGAGCAATTTGGTAATGCAGGCTTTGAGACTTATAGTTTCCAAACTGGTCCTGATATCACAATTGGGGCGCATACACAGTTTGATTTATCCATGACTTACATCAAAGAAATGGATACAGGAAATAAACTTAAGCTTGTTGTTTATGGAACTGATATATTAGACAAAGATGGTCGTGTCTCACGAGCTTTTGATGCTGGAGCGTTTGCTTGGCAAGAGCTAGTCGCAGGACGTGAAGTTGGAGTTACATTAGGTTACTCTTTCTAGGGACCTTTAAATAATTATTAAGCGCCCAGGTAACACTTGGGCGCTTTTTTTATGAAAAAATGCAATGCATAAATACTTATTATCTCTAATTTCTATATTATTTATTTTATCTGCATGCCGTTTAAATATTTCAGATAATGATGCAAAAGAAAGTAAAAGAGTTAAGTATGTATCTTTAGGAAGCTCTTTTGCAGCTGGCCCTGGTGTTAAGGATGTAGCAGATAATTCTCCAGATAATTGTTGGCAATCAGATCAAAATTATGCACGAAAATTATCCAAGAGACTTAATCTGCACCTTATTGATGCGAGTTGTATCGGAGCTGAATTATCGGATAGAGTAAGCCCAATAAGCATATATTCTCAAATAGAAAATATACAATCAGACGTTGGATTAGTTACACTTTTAGCTGGAGGAAATGATTTAGGTTATTTAGCTAGGTTAATGACTGCTTCTTGCGAGAGCTTGGTGAAACAAGGTAAAGTCCACGAGACAATACCATGCCTAGAAATGCCAGAGTTTCCTTCTATAGCTGATTATGAAAATACAGAATACCACTTAAACTTAATTATTAATATAATTAAAGAAAAAGCTCCAAAATCAGTAATCGTGCTAATAGACTATGCTACTGTTTTGCCATCAACACCTTTGTGTGCTCTTACGCCGATGGATACGAAATATGCAATTGAATCAAATTATATTAAAGTTCAGATAGAAGATATGCTAGAACGTGTGTCCAATAGAAACAGGACTCTATTAATTAAAGCTTCGGAAATTACGAGGGATCATAATGTTTGTTCTGAAGAGCCGTGGATAAGAGATTATAAGAGTGCTGAATGGAGTATGACTACGCTGCCTTACCACCCAAAATATGAATATATGTTAGCTATCACGGATGCCCTAGAGGGTATTTTAAAACCTTATCTTTAAATTAAAAGATATAATTTCTAATTAAGTTAACTTCAAAGCTTTGATTAAGCTATTCGTAAAGTCATTTATAAAAGCGAGGGTAGACTCAGCTTCTTCAATCATGGGAAAACCATGAATTGCTGCTGGATAAATATCAAATTCTGTTTTTACACCAGCCTTTATCAATTTTCGTGCATACTCAATATTCTCATCCAAAAATAAATCCAAGGCGCCTACCCCTATCCAGCAAGATGGCAGTCCTGTGTGAGATTTTAATGCTGCAGGTACAGCTGGTGATGTACGAGGTTGATCATTTAAATATGCTGACCAACTAAACTGGTTCATCTCTGCAGTCCAAATGAACTCACCTAATAGTGGATCTTTTTCATTTGCTTTAGATCCCGTGCTGGCATCAAGCATTGGGTACAACAGAAGTAAGTGTGCTATTTTATTTGTTTTATCATTTAACTTTAATTGCGAGAGTGCGGCTGCGAGGCATCCTCCAGCACTGTCACCGCTTAAGGCTATTCTGTTGATGTTAACTTTAAGACTTTCTGCATTTTCATAAAACCAGTCGAAGCCATCCTCGCAATCATTTAAAGGGGTAGGGTAAGGGTGTTCGGGTGCTTTCCTGTAACTTATCGCGAGAATTGTTATTCCTAATTTTGAACACAAATTTAGATGTCTTGAATCATTACTCTCGGGCAATCCCATTACAAGACCACCGCCATGGATATGCACTAAACCAGCTGATGTGTTAGTATTATTAGGTTCATTATTTTTATATAAAATTGCTTTTGACTGGCTTCCATCTCTAAGTAAAATTTTTATTTCGTTTCGCGTAACATTATTTGGCACTAGTTTCTGAAGCATTGAAAGGCTTTTCACTACATCTCTGTATGCGTTTAAGGTTAGTTGGTTTTCGAGCTTTAAATCCATCTCTTGTATCGAGGTGACTAATGGTTTTAGATCATTGGCAACTAAGTGAAGGCTTTTTGATGACATCTTTTGTATTTCCTAATTTGTTTATTGATCAAACTCTGTATAAAAATGGCTAATTTATAATATCTTTCCTGTCAGACAGAGTTTTTAAATACATGCGAGTTATTAATGAGATGGTCAACTACTATGAATTTTATACCTTAGTTAAAACTTCTCGTGGCTTTTTCTGTTAAGGTCTTGCTTCTCATTGATTAGGCCCTAAAAATAGTAGTGTGATTTAATTTTTATAAATATATGAAAAGTGGTAATTTAGTTATAAAAAACTAATATGTAGAGTTGAATATCTAATTCGTTAACATTGGAGGTATTTCATGGGAAGAGTAGCCGGTAAAATTGCTTTAGTCACGGGAGGGGCATCGGGTCTTGGTTTTGCAGATGCAAAAATTTTAGTCGAAGAGGGTGCGAAAGTTATTCTTACTGATGTAGATGTAGCAAAAGGTAAATTAGCAGTATCAGAGATAGGACCATCTGCTACATTCATCAAACATGATGTTAGTTCTGAGCAAGATTGGATAGACGTTATAAATAAAATTGATGAGTTACATGGCAACCTTGATATTTTGATAAATAATGCTGGTATTGTTTTTATGTCAGACCCTGTTAATTGTACTTTAAAAGAATTTCGTATCTCTAACAGTATTATGTCTGAAGGTGTATTTCTTGGTATGAAATATTCTATGCCTCTGCTGCAAAAAAATAGCGGTGGTTCTATTGTTAATATGTCATCAACTGCGTCTCATTTGGGATACCCTATGATCGCATATTCAGCTGCAAAAGGAGCTGTGAGATCCATGACAAAATCTATGGCTATCTACTGCAAAGCCGAGTCTTTACCTGTACGTTGTAATTCTGTTCATGCTGGCGGCATTGAAACACCAATGGTTCAGTTTGCACAAGGAAGAGTTGGTGAAGCACCTATTGATGTTCCGGCTCAAGGAGTATTATCAGCGGGATCACTTGGAACACCAAAAGATGTAGCTAGTATGATTTTATATTTGGCTTCTGATGAATCACGATTTGTTACAGGTGCTGAATTTCTGATTGATAATGGGCTTGTAGTTAGTCCAGCATATTAAGGAATTTCAATGGATTTAAATTTAAGAAAAAAAAATGTTTTAATTACCGGGTCGACTCAAGGAATAGGCCGCCGAATTGCAAACTTGTTTGCTAAAGAGGGGGCTAATGTAGCAATTTGTTCTCGATCACCCGAGAGCGTCAATAAAGCTGTAAGCGAAATAAGTCTCATTGGGGATGGAAAAATTATTGGTTCTTCATGTGATATAAAAAATAAAGAAGACTATGTTTCCTGGATAAATGATATGGCTAATGAACTAGGAGGTGTGGATATTTTTATCCCAAACGTATCAGCAGGTGGCGGTACGGGTAGTGAAAAGAACTGGTGGGAAAATTTTGAAATCGATATTCTTGGTACTGTGCGTGGTGTCGAAGCTGTTGTACCTCTTATGGAACAGGGTCAGGGTGGGTCAATTGTTATGATAAGTACAACAGCAGCAATTGAAACATTTGTAGCCCCGCAGTCCTATAATGCAATGAAAGCTGCATTAATTACCTATGCAAAGCAATTATCACAAGCTCATGGTGACAAAGGGATACGAATTAATAGCGTTTCTCCAGGACCCATCTATTTCGATGGTGGGGCTTGGGATAAAATTAAAACTTCAAATGAAATATTTTATGAGCAAACAGAAAAAACTCATGCACTTGGAAGACTGGGTACCCCTGAGGAGGTTGCCAATGCTGTTGTATTTTTATCAAGCTCCGTGTCCAGTTGGATAACGGGAGTTAATTTGGTTGTTGATGGTGGTTATACCAAGAGAGTTCAATTTTAATAATTAAGGTTAAAAGTATTAAATCTTTCATTAAAAATTATATAATTAAATTAGATGAAAAGCATTGATAATTATTTTCAATCAAGTTTCTAATAAAACCATTTGAGTACAAAAATAGCAACTGTTAACAGTTTTACTAGTTTATCGCTAAATTATTAAGAGTTTAGAAAAATCATCTCTATAAAGTATTAAAAGACTATCTTGAAACATAGGTACATCTAATAAAATTAAACTGTAAAACAAAATTTTAAGTACAAGGATATTTATGAGCTTGCAACAAAGCAGAGACCAGTTGTTGGGTGCTTATCGTCAGATGAAGACTATACGTGAATTTGAGGAGCGCCTACATAAAGAGATAATGACGGGGGAAATAGCTGGATTCACTCATTTATACTCCGGTCAAGAGGCAGTAGCTGTCGGGGTTTGTCAGCATCTAGACACTGAAGACTTGATAGTTTCTACTCACCGCGGACATGGTCATTGTATTGCTAAAGGTTGTAATGTGAAAGGAATGATGGCTGAAATTTATGGCCGTTCAACCGGTTTAGGAAAGGGTAAGGGCGGATCAATGCACATTGCTGATTTTGATAAAGGCATGTTGGGTGCAAATGGTATTGTGGGCGCTGGCGGTCCTTTGGCTGTTGGAGCTGCGCTTTCTGCTAAGCTTGATGGCAAGGGCAAGGTTGGAATATGCTTTTCTGGGGAGGGCTCAATTAACCAAGGAGCAGTCTTTGAGGCAATGAATATGGCAAAAGTTATTAACGCACCTGCAATTTTTATAATTGAAATAAATGGATACTCTGAGCATACAGGTGCTAGTTATTCCGTTGGCGGTGTTGATATTGCAAAACGAACTGAAGGTTTTGGATTAAAGACTATCGAGGCTGACGGGTGCGATTATCACGCAGTTTACGATGCTATGGCAGAGTTATTAGATTACTCTCGGTCAGGGAATGGACCTAGTGCTGCAGTATTTAATACAACACGTTTTTTCGGTCATTATGAAGGAGATCCTCAAAATTACAGGGAAAAAAATGAAGTTAAAGATCATCGATCTACCAGAGACTGTTTAAAAAAATTCTGTAAAGATAATTTACCCAGCGGAATTGTTACACAATCAGAGTTAGATGAAATCGATGCGAGTGTTATGGGCCTAATTGATGAGGCAGTAACAGAGGCACGCAATGCGCCCCCAACACCAATGGAAGAAATGGAAGCTGATGTTTACATCTCTTACGAATAGGAGTTCAGGATGGCTATAAAGACTTACAGAGAAGCTTTAAATGAAGTTATGCATTCTGAAATGGAGCGTGATTCTAATGTCTTCGTTTGCGGCGAAGATATATCCGGGGGGGCAGGTGGAACCTCAGGAGAAAGAGAGGCTAGTGGAGGTATTTTCGGTGTAACTGCTGGATTATTGCCTAGGTTTGGTGAAGATAGAGTTATTGATACTCCAATATCAGAAAATACTATAGTTGGTATGGCTGTGGGGGCTTCATTAGCTGGAAAAAGGGGCGTAGCTGAAATAATGTTTGCGGACTTTGTAACTCTGGCATTGGACCAAATGATGAATCAAGCAGCTAAATTCCGTTATATGTCTGGGGGAAAAGCTAAGTGCCCTGTAGTTATAAGAGTTCCATACGGCGCAGGTATGAATATGGGTGCGCAACATTCACAGACTATGTACAATATAGTTACATCTGTACCAGGTTTGAAGTGCGTAATGCCAACGAGTCCCGCTGATGCAAAGGGTTTACTAACCGCAGCTATTCGCGATGACGACCCTGTTGTATTTTTCGAACACAAAGCTATGTATGGAAGTAAAGGTGAAGTGCCTGATGGTGAATACATAATACCCTTCGGTCAAGCAGCAGTTCTTAATGAAGGTGATGATGTTTCTATCATTGCTATGGGCAGAATGGTACTATTTGCAAAGGAAAGTATTAAAAAATTAAAGGCAGAAGGAATTAATTGCGACTTAATAGATTTAAGAACTACAAGTCCTTTAGACGAAAATGCTATTCTTGATAGTGTTGAAAAAACAGGTCGTGTTGTAATAGTTGATGAGTCGACACCCAGATGTTCCCTTGCATCAGATATAGCAGGATTTATAGTGAGCCATGGGTTTTCGTCATTAAAAGCCCCTGTTCAACAAGTAACTTCACCTCATGCCCCTGTACCTTTTGCGCGTGAGTTAGAGCGTGCGTATGTTCCAAGTCCCGAGAATATCTCTACTGCAGTTAGAAGAGTAATGAATTATAAATAGGCTGAATTATGACTAAAAATATTAGAGCTTTTACAATGCCAAAGTGGGGTATTGAAATGGAAGAGGGTGTTATTCGTGAATGGCATGCTAAAGTTGGTGATAAAGTAAATGAAGGTGATATTTTTGTAGTTATTGAGACTGATAAAATTGCTAATGATGTTGAGCTTGAGTTTTCATCCACTCTCAGGTGGAGGATAGACGGTGAAGGTGATGCCTATCCAGTTGGTGCTCTTATTTCTATTTTTGCAGAAGAGTCTGTCACTGATGAAGAGGTTGAGGTTTTTCGAAATAGCTTTGAAGCTGTAGATGCTAGCTTTGCAAATTCCAAAGAGAGTGAAGGGTCTATAAATACTTCCACAGAGAATACCAAAGTTCCTCTTAACCTTTCTATTTCACCTATGGCAAAAGAACTTGCTGAAAACTTAGGAGTTGATTTAACTTCAGTTGAAGGCAGCGGCCGAAAAGGTCGAGTTTCTTTGCAAGATGTAGAGCAAGCAGCAAAAGCGCAAGGCCTGTATTCTATTGATAACAGTGATGAAAATAACCCCCACGAAGTCATAAAACTTACATCAATGCGAAAGACTATTGCAAAACGACTAACAGAGGCAAACAGAGATATACCTCACTTTTATTTACGATGTAAAATTAATATGGATAATTTGATTAAAAGCCGCGAGACAAATAAACAAGGTTCAATAAATGATTATGTATTGAAAGCATGCGCTATAGCATTGAAGGCTGAGCCAGATGTCAATGTTAATTTTATGGGTGAAACCATTCATCGCTTTAAGCATGCAGATATAAGTGTGGCTGTGGCCACTGATAGAGGCTTAATTACCCCTATAATTCGTTCAGCAGATGACAAGACAATATCAGAAATATCAAGTGAAATGAAAGAATTAGGCCATAAAGCTAAAAATGAAACATTGCAGCCATCTGACTATCAAGGCGGTACTTTCAGTTTATCAAATTTAGGCATGATGGGAATATCAAGTTTTGATGCCGTTGTTAATCCGCCTATGGCCGCTATATTAGCTGTTGGATCATTAGAAGAAACTGTACTTCCCAATGGAGAGTGTACTAAATTAATGAACGTGACATTATCATGTGATCATAGGGCTATTGACGGAGTTTTAGGAGCTAAATGGCTTCAGGCTTTTCGTGAGGCTTTAGAGAGTCCTGAAAACTTATAGATTTATATATAGCTTCTAATTGGTTTGTACTTACTATCGCAATCAAGCAGTAAACAAATGTTGAATTAGTTTCAGATTTTTTTATAAATTTGAATTTGAGGTATTTAAGTCTTTTTATAATAAACCAGAGTGTGTCCATGGCCGAGAGTAAAAAAAAGCTTAGCGTAAGTTTGATAGTTGGTGGAGATTATCATGATTTAGATTACGTTCGTCACAGATTATTAGGCTTTCTTCTTGAGGTGCCGAATTTACGAACACGTTGTTTTGAGAACTTTGATGATATTGAAGGTATTTGTAATTCAGATTATCTTATAACATATACCTGCAATGTCGTCCCTAGACCTGAACAAGTTCCTCATTTACGAAATTTTCTAATATCTGGAAAACGATGGCTGGCCCTACACGGAACTAATTCTTGGTTAGCCTTAAATGAAAATAAAGAGTGGTTTACCCCAGCTGGCCATGAAGAGTACTTTGAGCTGATTGGTTCGCAATTTGCAGCCCATCCGCCAATTGAACCCTATGCAGTTAGTGTTATTGATGATGATCACATTGTCTCTAAAGGATGTGATGACTTTGAAGTAGTAGGGGGAGATGAGCTTTATTATATGCATATGTTTGGTGACTTCCGTGTTTTGATGGAGGCTGTTACTCAAGGCGAGGCCCGTGGATTTGCAGAACGCAAATGGAGCTCTGGCATCACCCACCCAGTTCTTTATGAGAAAACAATTGAAAATGGAGCAATACTTTATTGTTCCCTTGGGCATAGAAGAGGACATTGGGATATGGAGCCGCTGACGAATTATTACAAAAAAGAAGAGTTGGGTGCTTGGGAGCTCCCAATTTTTGATAAAATTTTAAGGAATTCAATCAAATGGTTACAAGAGAAATAATTACCAAGTTCAAATAATTATTAAATTGCTAAGCTAATTATGTCTTGAATATACATAATCATTTAGTAATAAAGCGAAATGAAAAAAATTCTTCTCGCGTCCGTCTTCTTTATAGCCTCCTGTCAGCAATCCAATGATGTTGCAGAGATACAGAATTCTCAAGTAGATTTCGGTAAGTCTGATACTGCAAAATTAAGTGAAGCCCCTCAAATTATTTTGCCAGGTGCACCTGGGCAGACTTCACAGACTTTAGATGCCAAGGAAGCAATAAAAGTAGCAAATAATAGTTATTCATTCGATGATGCTTCTTTCATGCGGAATATGATACCACATCACAGTCAAGCTGTTGAAATGTCTGATTTGGTAGCGGCCCGTACAAATAAAGAAGAAATAATTGCGCTAGCGGGCCGAATAAAAGCATCTCAGGGTGATGAAATTAAGTTTATGCAAGAATGGTTATCAGAAAGAAATGAACAGCTTAAAATGGATGACCACAGCCATCATCATACTGATCACCAAAAAATGGAAGGTATGGCAAGCCCTGAGCAGATGCAACAATTGTCAGACTCCGCAGGTACTGATTTCGATAAATTATTTTTAAGCCTTATGATCTCGCATCATGAAGGTGCATTGACTATGGTTAAAAATCTCACAGATCAGCCTGGATCAGCATATGATCCAATTCTTTATGATTTCACAAGCGATATTCGTAATGATCAGACAAGTGAAATCGAAGTTATGAGCGCCATACTAAGCTCATTCTCTTCAGACCCAAGGGCCACTCTTTCAGCTGGCTTACTAGATGCTGAAGAGGCGTCAATGAATTTAGAGCTTGTAAGTTTTTTACCAAAGCCCGCAGGTTTTTTTGATCCCAATAATCCTTCAGGGATGCCTCCTGTAATCACAGATAATAACGAAGAGTTTGAAAGCCGTGTTGATGATGGACAAAGTTTAGATGGTACTGAATGGAGTGATCGTTCACCATTATTGAGTTTTTCTAATACAGATATGGCATTTCATAAGGATATATTAGTAGCAGGAAATTATCATGGGTTTAATATCTATAAACTCCAAGATGACGGCATTCCTAAGCTCCACAGCTCTATAGTTTGTCCTGGCGGACAAGGTGATGTTTCCATAGTAGGCGACTTATTGCTTATGTCTGTAGAACAGACACGTGGGCGTGTTGATTGCGGTTTGCAGGGAATAAGTGAGGATGTAAGCAAAGACCGCTTTAGGGGACTTAGAATTTTTGATATTAGCAATCTCTCAGTTCCTGTACAAGTAGGACAAGTTCAGACATGCCGCGGATCGCATACGCATTCTGTTGTTGAGCAAGATGATACCCGATTGATAGTTTATAACTCAGGAACATCATCCATAAGAGAAGAGGAAGAGCTTGCGGGATGTGTTGGTAGAATTCCAGGAGATAACCGGACAGCCCTTTTCCGTATAGATGTCATTGAAATTCCATTAGCTGATCCTTCAAAATCGCGTATTATAGATAGCCCGGCTGTGTTTGCTGATGAAAAGACAGGAAGATTAGCGGGCTTGTGGCAAGGAGGCGATCACGGAGACTCTACACAAGACACCCGACAAACTGACCACTGTCATGACATTACTGTTTTTCCTGAAGCTAAGATTGCAGCGGGAGCGTGTTCAGGAAATGGCATTATATTTGATATTTCAAATCCGCTAGAGCCAAAGCGTATAGACGAGGTTGTTGACCCTGGTTTTGCTTACTGGCATTCTGCCACTTTCAATAATGATGGTACAAAAGTTCTTTTCACTGATGAGTGGGGAGGCGGCGGCCGCCCAAGGTGTCGTGTGTATGATCCGAAAGATTGGGGAGCTGATGCAATCTATGATATTGAAAATGGTAAGCTAGCTTTTAAAAGTTACTATAAGATACCTGCACCGCAGTCTGATACCGAAAACTGCGTAGCACACAATGGCGCAATTGTTCCGGTTCCAGGAAGAGATATTTTTGCGCAGGCTTGGTATCAAGGTGGATTGTCCGTAATTGATTTTACGGATTCATCTAACCCCGTCGAGATTGCATATTATGATAGAGGCCCTATAAATAAGGATAAGCTTGTTACGGGTGGTTACTGGTCTACTTATTGGTATAAAGGTAA
>JAQXEH010000015.1 GCA_029250925.1 Hellea sp. | reverse complement strand
AAAAATATAATTATAAATCAACAATTTAATGGATATATATTTATTTAATATCTTTTAAAATTTCATATGCTGCATTGTGTCCTGGAGCACCAGTTACTCCACCGCCTGGATGTGTACCAGCGCCACAAAGATAAAGATTTTTAATGGGTGACCTGTAATTTCCATAGCCAATCATTGGTCGAGCACTAAAAATTTGATCCAAACTCATATTGCCATGCATTATGTCGCCTTTAACTAAGCCAAAAACTCTTTCAAGATCCAATGGACTAAATATTTGTTTGCCTAAAATAGAGTTTTTAAAGCCAGGTGCATAGATTTCAACTGTATCGACTATCAGCTCAGCTACCTCTTCTCGATTAGTATCCCAGTCAACATCAGGGTCAAACTGCTGGCAAAATAAACTTGCTACATGTTTTCCTTCAGGCGCTAATGTTTTATCAAGTGTTGTGGGTATCAGCATCTCAACTATTGGCTCTTTTGACCAGCCATTTAACTTTGAATCTAAATACGCTTTGTCAATGTACTCACAAGTCGGAGCTATAATTATACCACCTGTTAAATAATCTAAATTAGTTCTTAGTTGATTATTGAGGCATGAGAATTCAGGTAGCTTATCCAATGCAACATTCATACGGAAAGTTCCTGAACCATTTTTATAATTTTTCATTCGTCTGGAAAAATCAAGTGGTAGCTCCCCTTCTCCTATAAGTTGGTTGTACAAAAGGCTTGGGTTGAGATTGGAAACAATTATTTTAGCCTCTTCCATATCCCCGTTATCAAGTAGCACGCCGCACGCTTTATTGTTTTTAAT
This sequence comes from Hellea sp., assembly GCA_029250925.1. Lineage (GTDB taxonomy): Bacteria > Pseudomonadota > Alphaproteobacteria > Caulobacterales > Maricaulaceae > Hellea. The sequence goes on along the minus strand of JAQXEH010000015.1, from coordinate 41,906 downwards.
GATAACTCTTTTTACCGATGTGCCTAGTTCAATTTCTACATCTTTTGCAGCCGCTGACTTACTCATGGCATCTGTTATTGACCCCATACCACCTATAGCATGGCCCCATACGCCTCGCACACCGTTTACTTCACCGAAAGCATGGTGCATTAGCACATATGCTGAGCCAGGGGTTTCTGAACTTGCATAGTTGCCTACGATACCATCAAAAGCAAAAGCGCCCTTTACATATTGATTTTCAAAATAATTATTTAAAAAGTCTGAAACACTTTTAGTAAAAATATCCATAACAATTCGTTGATCTTCTATGGAGAGCTTACGCAACCTATTACCGAATTTTATTGTTTTAAATATTTCTTTAATTCCGCTACCTACATTTGGTGGGGTCTCTAGTAAAAATTCACGTATCAAGTCTGCTACCATATTTATATCTCGGAAATAACGATCAAGAGCTCTAGAGTCCTCTATCGAAAACTGTGATATTTCTTTTCTTAATTCATTGTCATCGAGTAAAAATGCTAAACAATTTCCATTTTTATGTGGCCAAAAGTTATTTACTTTTCGGTGAACTATTTGAAGTCCGTATTTATTGAGTTCTAGATCACTGATTACTTTAGGATTTAGTAAACTGACTGTATAAGAAGCAACTGAGTTTCTAAATCCCGGATGAAACTCTTCAGTTACAGCAGCACCGCCAACTATGTCCCTCCTCTCATAAATTTTAACCCTTTTTCCAGCCATGGCTAAATAATTTGCGCAAACGAGTCCGTTATGGCCACCTCCGATAATTATGGCATCAATCATGATAAATCCTATTCGTATAAATTTTTAATAGTCAAAATTATAATATAGTGCAATATCTTGCTACATGTGTTCATTTATATATCTATTAGTATGTTAAAAGATAATTATAAATCTGGTTATTCTTTAAACCAAATCTACTATAAAGATGAAAGTATCTACAATTTAGAAATTAATAATATCTTTCATAAGCATTGGTTGTTTGCTGGCCACACATCACAGTTACAGGATATAGGCGATTATTTTTTATACGAATTCGCCGATGAATCTATAATAATAATTCTAAATAAAAACAATCAGATAAAGGCACATATCAATGTATGCCGTCATAGAGGCTCAAAGATTTGTTTAGATAAAGAAGGCAATAAAAATTTGCTAACTTGTCCTTATCACGCATGGAGTTATGACTTAGATGGAGCCTTAATATCTGCGCGTGACATGCCAAGTGACTTCAAATTTGAGCACAATAACCTAATGTCTGTTCATTTAGAATTAATTGGAGGGTTTATATTCATCAGTCTTTCTAAAAAACCTTTATCTTTAAATAATTTTAAAAGTGATTTAAACGAAACTTTGGAACTATTCGGTTTAGACAGTTTGAAACTTGCAATGCATAAAAGCTTCTCAATCCCCGCCAATTGGAAACTGGCTGTAGAAAATTATAACGAGTGCTATCACTGCGTGCCATCGCATAAAGAATTTTCTCAAATTCATATGATGGGTACTGATAATAAAATTTTTAATATAAGAAAAGATGAATACCTAAAGCTTAATAAAAATAACCCTAAATATGCTCAATTCAATTGTTTTTATGATAATGCCGAGCCTGGTCAGGAAGGGTATCAATATGACAGAAACCCGCTCAAGCCTGGGATCTGTAGCGGAACTCTGAATGGTGAGGCAGCTGCGCCTTTGCTGGGGAAACTTACTGAATACGATTATGGGGCATCTGAACTAATGATTGGCCCACTTATGTTTTTCCTAATTTATGATGATCACATTGTTGGATACAGGTTTACGCCCTTGTCTGTGGATAATTGTGTATGTGATATTTTTTGGATGGTTCGAGATGATGCGGTAGAAAATATTGATTATAATATTAATAATCTTACATGGTTGTGGAATACCACAACAGTGGCTGACACAACTATCATTATGAATAACCAAAAAGGTATAAATTCTAAATTTTATAGTCCGGGACGCTTATCACTTATGGAAAATTTTCAGAAAAACTTTCTTGATTGGTATATTAAGACAATAAATTCTAATAAAGGTGATTACATTGAGTAATAAAAGTAATCTTCGCACAAATAAGAAAAAAATTGGTTTTTGGAAATGTTGGTCCATTTCTGTTGGAGTAATGATAGGTTCTGGTGTGTTTTTATTGCCTTCTGTACTAGCACCATTTGGTTCGGTAAGCTTTTTGGGTTGGTTAGTAACAGGTTCAGCGGCAATACTTATTTCTCTTATATTAGGAAGACTATCTAGTCGCACCAATCGTAGCGGTGGGTTTTATGTGTACACACAGGATGCATTTGGAGATCTACCAGCATTTTTAATAGCTTGGGGTTATTGGTTGGCCATAGTATTTTCAATTACAGCTATAAGTACAGCTTTTGTTGGGTATTTAGGATCTATCATACCCCAAATACGGTCAAGTTCATTAATGCAAGCATTTACTGCATCGGCTTTGATATGGACATTTGCTGCAATCAACATTCGTAGTTTAAATTCCGGTGCAAAAACTCAATTGGTAACTGTTATATTGAAATTAATCCCCTTGATCGTCATAATATTTTTGGGCATCGTTTCGGGGTCAGTCAATAATATACCAGAATTCAACCCCCAAGGTAAATCAATTTTCGGAGCAATAGCTTCAACGGCTTTATTAACAATGTGGGCATTTATCGGTTTGGAAGCTGGGACAGTAGCGGCGGCAGATATTAGCAACCCAAAAAAAACAATTCCAAAAGCAATATTAGCAGGAACTATAACGGTTACCCTTGTATATATCTTTGCTACTGCTTCTGTAATGATGCTTGTTCCCATAGAAGTGCTTCAATATTCAGAAGCTCCATTTTTAGATGCTGCAAGTCCATTGGGATGGTTTGGGGGTATATTGATTACTTTTGGAGTTTTAATTTCAACAGCAGGCTCAGTGAATGGGAATATACTCCTAAGCGGCCAAATGCCTATGGCTTTAGCGATAGACGGTCTTGCTCCGAAAATATTTAGTAAAAAGAATAGAGGTGGTTCTCCCTCGATATCTATTATTTTCTCATGTATCGTTTCAAGTATATTACTAATATTAAACTACCAAGAGGGTTTAATTAAGGCCTTTGTCTTTCTTATTTCTATGTCGACATTATGCACTCTACTGCCTTATGCAATTTCAGCTATGGCAGAGATAAAAGCATCAAGAAAGTCTTCAAATTTATGGATTTCCTTATCATTATTATCATTAGCATATATTTGTGTTGCTATGTTTGGTTCAGGTTTGAAGGTCCTATTATGGGGGTTTGCTTTAATATTAGCAGGGTTGCCAATATACTACTTAAATGGAAAATACGGATGAATTAGACGCTTTGATAATTTTCTAACGATAGAGTCAATATTTCTCTAATGGATATTAAAGGAAGACGCCTTGAAAATATAATATTTTTTAGATTAATGATATTGAATAACTATATATAAAAATAATAATGGGTATTTATGAGTGATCAATTAAAAGGGATTAGAGTTATTGAATTAGCGGGCATTGGCCCTGCCCCTTATGCTGGGCAACTCTTAGCTGAAATGGGCGCTGAAGTTATAGTGATTAATAGGCCTGGAAGCTTTGTTCCAACTATAGATTCAAGGGGTAAAAAATCTATTATTGTAGACATAAAAAAACCTGAAGGGATAAGTATTGTATTAGAACTTTGCAAGACAGCTAGTGTTATTATTGAGGGCTTGCGACCAGGAGTTACAGAAAGACTAGGGTTAGGACCTAAAGTATGTCATGATATAAATCCAAAGATTATTTACGGCCGAATGACCGGGTGGGGACAAACAGGTCCTTGGGCAAATATGGCAGGTCATGATATAAATTATATTTCGATAACTGGGGCCTTAAACGCCATTGGCGTTGAAGGACAAGTTCCCTCCCCTCCTTTAAACTTGATTGGTGATTATGGAGGCGGAACCATGTTCTTAATCATGGGGATATTAGCAAGCCTTTTAAAAGCTCAAAAAACAGGTGTTGGTGAAATAGTAGATGCTGCAATAATTGACGGTACGACATCAATGATGGGCATTGTGCATTCTCTTCATTCCCTGGGTCAATGGACAAATAAAAGGCAATCTAATTTGTTAGATGGTTCCATGCCCTTTTATAGATGTTATGAGACTAAGGATCATAAATATATGGCGGTTGGTTGTCTTGAGCCAAAGTTTTTTAACATAATGTTGTCATGCCTTAACATTGATAAAGTTTCTTTTGGACCACAGCATGATAAGGTTTTGTGGGCTAAGCAAAACAAAACACTTGAAGATTTATTTTTTATGAAAACTAGAGATGAGTGGTCGATAATATTTAATGATACGGATGCATGTGTAACTCCGGTCCTTAGTTATACTGAAGCAGCTAGCCATCCGCAAAACGTGAACCGTAGTAACCTTATTGATATAGACGGGGTTATACAAACAGGGCCTGCTCCAAGGTTTACAAATTCAGATAGTAACATTGATTTTTCAATTTCTAAAAGCGGAGCAGATGCGAGAAGTATTCTGAAAGAAATTGGTTATAATGAAAGCTTAATTGATGATTTAGCCTCTCAATTAATAGTTTATCTAAATGAATAACAGCCTATGTCTTTACAAGTTTTAGTTTCTGGCGCTGGTATAGCAGGACTAACGTTAGCTATTTCCTTAGCAAAGTCGGGTAATTCTGTAATTTTATTTGATAAAAGTGATGAATTTCATGAAATAGGAGCTGGGATACAACAGGCTTCTAACGCAATGCAGATTCATGCAGCTTTGGGTATAGATAAACAGATAGAGTCTTTATCATTTGAGCCAGAAAGTATAGATTTTTATGATTTACTTACTGCAAAAAAACTTTTTTCATCAGACTTATTGGGAGCGCATAAGGGTCGTTATGGACATAAATACCTTCATATTCACAGGTCAGACCTACATAGAACCTTGCTAAATGAAGCTAAAAAGTATAATGTTAACATACATTTAAAATCTAAAGTTAACTCCTATGTGAATACAAAGACTGGAGTATCAACCATAATAAATGGAAAGACTTTCCGAGGTGATGTTTTAATCGGTGCAGACGGTATAAGGTCTTCCGTAAGAAAACATTTGAATGGAGTAGAAGTGCCTAATTATACGGGTTATTCTGCTTGGAGAGGGCTTGTTCAAACTAGTAAATTACCTCCGAACCTTATACCTCGAGCTACTAATAACTGGCTTGGTGAAAACAAGCATATCGTATGTTATTATGTAAAAAATGGGGATTATGTTAATTTTGTTGCTGTAACAAAACATGATAAATGGTTGGAGCAAGACTGGAAACTTGAAGGCTCACTGAGTCAAATGCGTGATTGCTTCAAAGATAGTGACAATCGCGTGCAAATTTTACTAGATAATTGCCACAAATGTTACCTTTGGGGAATTTTCGATATCCCGCCTCTGGATAATTGGACAGACGGCCATGTAACACTTATTGGTGATGCAGCACACCCAATGATGCCATTTTTAGCCCAGGGTGCCTCAGTAGCGATAGAAGATGCTTGGATTCTGACACATTATTTAAATAAATATAATAAAAATATCGAACTCGGTTTAAAAAAATACCAAGAAGCTTGTCTTCCTAAAGCAAACCTTATTCAAACTTATTCAAAAGAAAATGCTAATCTTTATCACATGCAACCTTCTATTAAAAAATGGGTCAGAGACCGCAAATTAAGTATAGCTACCAAGTTTCCATCATTATTAAATCATAAATTTGATAAGATTTTTGGGAGCAATGTAGTTTCTAATTATCCAATAGATTTTATTTAATTTTTATCTTGTAATTCTTATGTCTGCGTGTATTAGCACGATAACACACTAAGGCGAGGTACAATGTCATACAACTTAAAAACCAACCCAAAGGAAGACTTAGCCATTGTATTGAGTGATATAGTCTCACCTCAGGAGATGAATAGTTTCTTAACTGATCTTTGTACACCCGCAGAGTTAAGGGCGCTTTCAGAGCGATGGCATGTAGCTAAAATATTGGATTCAAATGAAAAAAGTTACAGACAGATAAATTCAGAAACTGGGGTTTCAACAACAACTATAGCTAGAGTTGCAAGGTTTCTGAAAGATGAGCCTCATCAAGGTTACAGAACAGTCCTAAATAGACTAGAAAGAATTAAAAATGACTGAGAGATTAAGGATCGTCCTTCAAAAGAAAGGACGGCTGGCAGAAAATAGTTTTAATCTACTTCGTAAATGTGGCCTTAATTTCACAGTTCGCGGTGGGGGTCTATTGGCACGTGTCAAAAATATGCCAATTGATCTTTTATTGGTACGAGACGATGATATACCAAGTTTTGTAGCTAACAATGCAGCAGATATTGGTATTGTAGGTGAAAATGTATTAGTTGAAGAACAATTGGTTTCAAATGTTGAATTAGACGCAAATATTATTATGCGACTCGGGTTTTCTAAGTGTAAATTGTGCCTTGCTTCACCTGATGGAAAGCCATTGGAAAATATCAGAAGCTTAAAAAATACGCGTATTGCAACAACATATCCAGGTGTTCTAAGAAAGTTCCTAAGTGAAGAGAATATTAAAGCTTCATTAGTAGAAATGAAGGGTGCTGTTGAGTTAGCTCCCTCAATAGGTATTGCTGACAGCATTTGCGACCTTGTTTCATCCGGAGCGACATTAGAGGCAAATGGACTAAAGGTTTTCAAAACTATTCTCGATAGCGAAGCTGTATTAATTCAATCCAAAAGACCTCTTACGCCTAAAAAGGAATTATTACTTAAGAAAGTATTACGGCGTATAGATGGGGTAATTAAATCGGCGGAAACAAAATATGTAATGCTTAACGCTCCCCTTGAAAAGGTTGATAAAATAACAAAGTTGTTACCTGGATCTGACTCTCCTACAATCGTGCCTTTGGCTGGAAGTGATAACTTAGTAGCGCTTCAAGCGGTATGTACAGAAAAAATTCTATGGGAAAACCTTGAGGATTTAAAGTCGTTAGGAGCAAGAGCTATATTAGTTTTACCCATAGAAAAAATGATGAGCTAATGAATAACTTTATTTGGGAAAATATGAATCTTGTTGAACGAACTCAGGCGTTAGCAAGACCTAGCGAGCTATCTGACTTAAGCAAAATTGATCAGGTAAAAAATATTTTACTTGAAGTTAAACTAAAGGGAGACAATGCGGTAAAATCTTTTACTTCAATGTACGACAACGTTGAACTAGAAGACTTGAGTGTGGCCAATGAGGAGTTAGCGTATGCTTGGTCTAATCTACCGCAGAAAGAAAAAAATGCTATTAAAGTAGCCATTGCGAATATTCAAAAATTTCATATATCACAATTACCAAAAGATATAGAAATTGAGACAACCAAAGGAGTATTTTGCAAGCGAGAAACTCGGGCTATACAAACTGCTGGCTTGTATGTGCCAGGAGGAACTGCACCGTTGATATCCACGCTTCTAATGTTGGCTATACCAGCAAAGGTTGCCGGTGTAAGGCGGCGAATAGTGGTTTCTCCTCCAGGGGCGAACGGAAAAATACATTCTTCAATATTAGCCGCTGCTTATATTTGTGGCGTAACCGATGTTTTTTCGTGTGGTGGAGCACAAGCTATAGCCGCTCTTTCTTACGGAACAGAAAGTTTACCAAAATGCGACAAAATATTTGGACCAGGAAATTCTTATGTGTCTTTGGCCAAGTCTTTAGTTGCGCAAGAAATAGGCGGTCCGGCAATTGATATGCCTGCTGGGCCTTCCGAAGCAATGGTTGTAGCTGATAATGAATCTAACCCTGCTTTTGTAGCCGCTGACCTCTTAAGCCAAGCTGAACATGATGTCCTTGCTCAAGTTATATGTGTTTCAACTACATCTAAGATTTCTAATGATATTAGAGAAGAAATAGATAAACAACTTGAAAAATTACCTCGCAAAGACATTGCGCGAGAAGCAATGAAAAAGTCTCGTTTTATAGTAGCAAAGTCTAGAGAAATGATAGTTGATATTATTAACAACTATTCACCCGAGCATTTGATTCTACAAATAAAAAATCCTGACCTTTTAGTTCCGGCAATACGAAATGCTGGATCTATATTTCTTGGTCCTTGGTCACCTGAGGCTGTGGGAGACTATGCCAGTGGAACTAACCATACCTTACCCACTAACGGAGCTGCAAAGTCTTATAGTGGCATAACTATAGAAAGTTTTATAAAATATATAAGCATACAGAAATTATCAAAAAAAGGTTTGGAGCTTATAGCGCCGACAGTTACCTGTTTAGCAGAAATGGAAGGCCTTGAAGCTCATAAACGTTCAGTTACGATAAGATTGGATACTAAAAATGGATAACTGGCCAGAACGCATTGTTAGAAAAGCAATATTAGGATTAGTTCCCTATTCATCTCGTGGTGGGGTTACTAGTGCATTGCATCTTGATGCTAATGAAAGTCCGTATACACCCCCGCCATCTTTATCGCTTAATAAATACAATCGATATCCTGAACAGCAACCACTGCCGTTGCTTGAGCGTTTATCAACACTTTATTCAACTGATAAGAAAAACATAATGTTAGGTCGCGGTGCGGATGAAGGTATTGAGGTGTTACTCAGAACTTTTTGTGAATCAAATAAAGATAACATACTTATATGTTCTCCTACTTTTGGTTATTACGCTACATGCGCTCAAATTCAAGAAGCCGGAATAATTGACGTACCTCTTACTCCAAATTTTGAATGGCAAGATGAAAAAATAGTATCAGAATCAAAGAAGTCAAAAAACCTTAAATTAATTTTTTTATGTTCGCCTAACAACCCGTCTGGGGGCATAATTAAAACTGATTTAGTTGAAAAACTTTGTCAAGAATGTCCTGATAGCTTAATAGTAGTAGATGAAGCATATCAGGAATTCTCTTCCAGAAAAAGTTATATATCTGAGATTAAACAATATAGAAATTTAGTAGTTTTAAGAACTTTATCCAAGGCCTACTCATTAGCAGGTGTTAGGTTTGGAGTTACAATAGCAAATCCTAATGTTATTGAAATGATGCGCAAAGCTCTACCTCCATACCCTATAGCGAGGCCAGTTGAGGTCACTGTTCTTGAAACATTAACTCCTAGTGCAATTAGTACACATAAATTAAGAATCAAAACCACTATACTCGAAAGGGATCGAATGCTTAAGAAATTAAGCGCATCTCCCTTCATAGAGAATATATGGCCCTCTGAGGGAAATTTTTTGTTAATTAAAGTTACTAATTACGATAAATTATTGGTTGAATTGAACAAGTTTAATATAAAGATACGAGACTACAGATCATCAACAGGCCATCTACGCATATCAATTGGTTCACCAGAAGAAAATAATATAGCACTTGAAGCCTTTGGTGTAACTATTGAGGATATAAGTACAGATAGAATTGGCGAATATCATAGAAAAACAAAAGAAACGGATATATCCGTATTAGTTAATCTAGATAACGCTACCGAGATCAATATTAATACTGGTATTGGTTTCTATGATCATATGCTAGAGAGCTTAGCCAAGCATGGTAATTTCGGCCTTACACTCACTTGTATAGGTGATTTGCAAATAGATGCCCACCATACGATCGAAGATTGCGCATTAGCCTTAGGTTCAGCCCTAAAGAAAGCACTTGGTAATAAGGCAGGCATTGGCCGGTTTGGGTTTGTTATGCCGATGGATGAAACTTTAGCTAATGTAGCAATTGATTTATCAGGTCGGTCTGCATTCAAGTTTAAAGGTAAGTTTCCTTCAGATCATGTGGGAGAGTTTCCTTCGGAAATGTGTCCACATGTATTTGAGAGTCTTTCACAAACGTTGGGTGCCTCGATACATATAACGGTAAATGGAGAAAACACTCACCACATGATTGAGGCATGCTTCAAAGGTGTAGCAAGAGCATTGCGACCCGCTTTCAGACGTTCTGGTAATGATATAGCTTCAACAAAAGGTGTCATCTGATGAAAGTTGTCATTGTTGATACTGGAGTAGCTAATATATCATCAGTTAAATTTGCTTTTGAGCGTTTATCGATATCCCCTTTAGTTTCAAGTAACGCAGAACTAATACAACAAGCAGATAGAGTTGTAATACCGGGGGTAGGCTCGGCACCTCATGCCATGAAAATGTTAAGACAAAAAGGACTTGTCAGTGTATTGAAAGTATTAAAGCAACCTGTTCTTGGTATTTGCTTAGGAATGCAATTGTTATATGAAACTCTTGAAGAGGGTGGACTCCACGTTGAAGGACTGGGTGTTCTCAAAGGAAAAGTTACCCTATTAAATACGGAAACCAGTCCCTCTCCGCATATGGGGTGGAATAAGTTAAGTTTCAATAAAAGTGATGGTTTGCTAAATGGTATCAGAGAGGGGTCATATGTTTATTTTGTTCACAGTTTTGCAGCAGCTATATCAAATTATACATTAGCTAAAACCAGTTATGGAACTGATTTCTCATCTATAGTTAAAAAAAATAATATTTATGGCTGTCAATTCCACCCTGAAAGAAGCAGTAAGGTCGGTGCAACTATTTTAGAAAATTTCATGAAGATAAAAAAATGATTTTCCCAGCGATAGATATAATGGATGGTGGTTGCGTTAGGTTGTTAAAGGGAAACTTTAGTGACCGAATTAATTATGATGTATCTCCGGTTAAAATGGCTAAACGATTTTCTGCAGCAGGCGCTGATTGGATACATATCGTTGACTTAGATGGTGCTAAAGATGGAAAACAAGCTCAAAGTAGTTTAATTATAGAAATAGCCCAATCATGTGGAATTAATATCCAAACTGGCGGAGGTATTAGGGATCTAAATCATGTTAAAAAGTTAATAGACAACGGTGTTAAAAGGGTGGTGATCGGCTCATTAGCTGTAACAAATCCAGACAAAGTTAAATTGTGGATTAAAGAACTTCCTAATGACAGTATCTGTATCGCATTAGATGTTAACATTAATAAACGAGGTATCCCCTACCCTGCTATTCGGGGATGGACTGAACCTAATGAGAAATCACTTTGGAATATACTTAATAATTACATTGATAGTGGATTGGAGACTATATTAGTTACTGACATTAACCGAGATGGCGCAGAACTTGGTTCGAATTTATCTTTATATGAAAACATACAGGATAAATATCCTAACTTGAATTTGATTACCTCAGGCGGTGTTGGTTCCATCAAGCATGTGGAATCCTTGAAGTTGCTAGATCCTTATGGAATAATTATAGGTAAAGCCTTATATGAAAATAGATTTACTTTAGAGCAGGCAATAAATTGTTAGCTAAGCGAATAATACCCTGCTTGGATGTGCTAAATGGACAAGTAGTAAAAGGTGTTCAATTTAAAAATCATAAAGTCGTTGGTGACATCATTGAGCTTGCATCGCGATACGCGCAAGCAGGTGCTGATGAACTTGTTTTTTACGATATAGGTGCTTCCGTTAATAATAAATTGATTAGTAATGATTGGGTTTCTAAAGTGTCTCAATCTATAGATATTCCATTCTGTGTGGCAGGCGGCATAAATTCAGTTAAGGCGGCAAGAGAAAGGTTGGCTGCAGGCGCGGATAAAATTAGCATTAACTCTCCAGCGATCCACCGTCCTGAGTTAATTAATGAACTTACTGACTCTTTCGGAAAACAATGTGTGGTGATAGGCATCGATAGCTTCCAAGAAGAGGATCAACATAGAGTTAAATCATTCACTGGTGATCCTAATAAAACAAAAGAAACAGGAATAACTACAAGTGAATGGGTTGAGGAAGTAACAAGTCGAGGCGCAGGTGAGATTGTGTTAAACTGTATGAATAAAGATGGAGTAAAAACAGGCTATGATATAGATCAGTTAAGCAGTATTCGAGAAATATGCACTGTACCTTTGATAGCGTCTGGAGGGGCTGGAACTATTCAACACTTCATAGATGTCTTTAATAAAGCTAATGTTGATGGAGCTCTAGCAGCAAGCGTATTCCACAAGTCACTAATAAATATACATAATTTAAAACAAGAACTAAGTAACTCCAGTATAGAAGTGCGATTATGAAAATAGATTTTGCTAAGGGGTCTGGGCTAGTCCCAGCGATAATACAACATTCAGAAACCAATCAAGTTCTAATGCTTGGATATATGAATGAAGAGGCTTTAAATATAACAAATAAAACAGGTCTGATTACTTTTTTTAGTCGCTCGAGGAATAAAATTTGGACAAAAGGAGAAACAAGTGGTAATTTTTTGAAACTTATTACAATAATCAATGACTGCGATAACGATACATTGCTTATTAAAGCTCTACCTAAGGGCCCGGTATGCCATAAAGGCACAATAAGCTGCTTCGATGGAGATAAATTTTCAAATTCGAGTTTTTTAACTAAATTAGAAGAAATAATAAAAAGTCGTAAATCTAAAGATGAAAATGAAAGCTACACTGCTAAACTCTTGAATGGACCATTAAGGCGAATAGCTCAAAAAGTTGGCGAGGAAGGTGTTGAAACTGCCCTTGCATCAGTTACTGAAACTGACGAAAAACTAATAGGTGAGTCTGCTGATTTATTGTATCATTTACTTGTTCTATTGCAGGCAAAAGGTCTAGAATTGTCAGATGTTGTATATGAGCTGAGTAAAAGACATAAATAGTTTTATTCTTTTTTTTATTACATAACTTAAATAGATAAGGCATAAACTAGGAAAATAATTCATAATAGCCACCTTACTATTGCATAAAACCATACAATTGTTAATTAGCTACGATGCACTATTATTCTCATACAGATATTAACCTAAAAACCACTTTTAAAGATGCATTATTAGCAAGCTTAGCAAATGATGGAGGGTTGTGGATGCCTAGTGTAATCCCATCATTTTCAGAATCTGAATTAATTAATTTAGCTGCAATGAATTTTTCTGATTGCGCTGCCCATTTATCAGAATATTTTGTTTCCAATCAGTTAAATAATAAAACTCTCAATAAAATATGCTATGATGCATATAACTTCAAACTACCGATCAAAACTACTTTAGGTGATGAACAAAACCCAAATGTTACAAGTAATAGTCAAGATTATATATTGGAATTATTCCATGGACCTACACTAGCATTTAAGGATTTTGCTGCTCGTTTTATGGCACGATGCACCTCAGAACTTCTATCTAAGTCAATCAAAAGAAAGACTATTTTAGTTGCAACATCTGGCGATACCGGAGGGGCAATTGGCGATGCTTTTCTAAATCAAAAAAATATAAATGTTATCATTCTATTTCCGAAAAATGGCGTAAGTAAGGTACAAGAACAGCAGCTATGCACTATCGGGAACTCTTATTCAAATATACAGGCCGTTAAAGTTAATGGTACATTTGATGACTGCCAAAAATTAGTAAAAGATGCCTTTTCAAACAAATCAATGAGTAAGAAATTTTCTTTAATGTCAGCTAATTCCATCAACGTTGGAAGAGTTATTCCGCAAAGTTTTTATTATCTTTGGAGTAGCTTGCAAGTAAAAGCCACTAATCCCAAATTACCAATTGTCTATTCGATACCATCAGGAAATTTGGGTAATTTAACAGGTGGGTTGCTAGCAAAAAAAATGGGAGCTCCCATAGACCGTTTTATCGTTGGCAATAATGCAAATGATCCATTTGTTAGATATTTAAAGTCAGGTAATTACAATCCCTTACCTTCAATACCAACTTTATCTAATGCAATGGATATTGGTAGACCTAATAACTTTCCTAGAATATTAGAATTATATTCGAACAATTACGAAAACATAACAGAGGTATGTAAGGGTTTTTCTTTTTCCGATAGCGAAACAGAAATACATATTAAGAAAATATTTAATGAAACCGGTTACTTAATGTGTCCACATACCGCTATTGGGCATTTAGCAATGATTGAATATAGGAATAAAAATAGAACTGATTTCATAGGTGTTACTGTAGCAACAGCTCACCCTTCGAAGTTTACTGAAAACGTTGATAGGATTATCGGTCATAAAACTGAGATGCCAGACACTTTAAAGTCTATATTTAAGAAAAAGAAAATATATAATACAATATCTCCCAATATTACTGAATTAGAAGCAATTTTATTAAATAGCATATTATGAATATTAGTAGACATGATTTCTCCAAAAGGTACCAAAAAGGTGATTTAAAAATTGCACTCATTGGCATGTCAAATGTTGGAAAGAGTTATACTGCCAAAAGACTGGTAAAACATTATGAATTCAGCTTGATAGAAGTCGATAGATTAATTCGTAAGAATATGGGTCACGAAAGCATGAAGGACTTTGCTGACTGGCAAGGACAGCCTTTTACTAATGGCTATGATGAACGTGAAGATATATCTATTCAAAAGGAAACAATAGCTACTAAAAGTGCAATTTCTTCAAAAAAAAAGAACACTCTTATAGATACAACTGGGAGTGTTATATATATCGAGAAAGATGTACTTGAAGAGTTAGTTAAAAATTTTTTTGTGGTGTATATTCAAGTTCATGAAGATCATATGGAGAGACTAAAAAGTGATTATTTTTCCAATCCAAAACCTCTAGTTTGGAAAAATCATTATCGTAAAATTAGTGCGAAAACTCCTATTGAAAGCTTATTTGTATGTTATCCGGAACTATTGAATGCCAGAAGAAAAGCATATGAAAAAATAGCAGATAAAATAATTTGCTCTTCTAAAATACTTGATGAAAAAACTGATATTGATGAACTATTTGAACTATTACAACCAACCGACTAATAAACGTTCTTTTATTAAATCAGCAAGAAAATTAGTATGATGCTTTTCATCATTTAAACAAGATACAGTCGAAAAGTTGACTCCCCCTGCTTCAATAAAACTTTCTTTAGCTTCAATCGAAATTTCCTCAAGTGTCTCTAAACAATCAGCTGAAAAACCAGGCATAATCACTACTATATTTTTAGTGCCATTTTCTGCGAGTTTTTCTAGGGTTTTATCTGTGTAAGGCTTTAGCCATGCTTTAGGCCCAAACCTTGACTGAAATGTTGTCATAATTTTATCGCCAATGTTGCCCATCTCTTTTTTAAGTAATTCGGTGGTTTGAATACATTCTTTTTGATACGGGTCGCCTTTTTCAACATAACTTTGAGGCAGGCCGTGATAAGATGTAATTATTACATCGGGCTTCCAGGGTAATGATTTTAAATGTTTTTTTAGGCTATTTGCTAAAATTTTTATGAATCTTTTGTCGTTGTAATAATGCCTTATAAAACGCAACTCCGGTATATTCTTCCTTTTGATTAATGCTTTAGCTACCCCGTCATAAACTGATGCAGTGGTAGCCCCAGCAAATTGTGGATACATTGGCAAGACACCTATTTGTGAACAGCCTTTCTCTTCAAGTTTTTTTAATGCATGATCTATTGATGGATTGCCATAACGCATAGCCACCTCAATTTCTGCAATATTTTTAATTTGTTTCTCTATTCCTGCAGCCTGTAATCTAGTTATAGCTACTAATGGAGCATCGTTTTCAGGATTACCCCATACCTTTTTGTATGCTTTAGCCGACCTTGCGGGCCGTACTCTGAGTATTATCCCATGTAAAATCCAGCACCATATCCAACGACTCGTATCAATGACGCGCTTATCATGCAAAAATTGAAATAGATACTTTCTGACTGACTTTGCTGTTGGTTGATCTGGGGAACCAAGATTTACTACTAATATCCCGGGTTTGTTAATCATTATTTATCCTTTTGATCAAAATTCATAATAAATTAGTATAAACTAAGTATCCATAACTTGACCGGAGCTATAGTATGTTTACGATCAGGTTTAATTATTAGTTCTATAGTCTGTGGGGAAAAAATGCGCAAATTATTACTCTCGGCCGCAAGTATTGCAGCACTTAGCTTAGTAGCTTGTGGTGAAACACAAAACTCAACGATTTCGTCTTCTGATAAGACAGCAATAACTGTAAAAAGTTTAACAGAAGCTGCTACCGCAGGATCAGATTCTAGTCCGCCATCTATACAAGAAGCTAAAGAGTTTTTGGAAAAGTCAGAGGAAGAAATAGTAAAATTAAGCGAATTTGCTTCTAAAATTTATTGGGTTCAAGCAAACTTTATAACAGAAGATACTAATTCATTAGCTGCGATGGCAGGTGCACAAGCAGCAAAGATGTCAACTCGTTTGGCAAATGAAGCAAAACGTTTTAATGGCACTTCTCTCCCTTTAGACCTTAGACGAAAAATGGATGGTTTGAAACGTGGAAGCAACTTCCCTGCACCAGAGAGAGAGGGAGCAGCTGAAGATTTAGCGCAAATAATGACAAACTTAGAAGCCACCTACGGTACTGGAAAATTCTTGTATAAGAATAATATGACAAATCTTGGGGAAGCGTCAGATATCATAGCGTCATCACGTGATGCTTCAGAATTACAAAAAGTCTGGGAAGGTTGGAGAACAATATCACCTGTTATGAAGGATAAGTATTCTGAAATGGTTAAAATAGTGAATGAAGGTTCACAAGAGCTGGGTTATTCAGATACTGGTGCATTATGGCGAGGTGGCTATGATATGGACGGAGAAGCATTCATAAAAGAAGCTGACAGATTATGGGGGCAAGTAAAACCTCTTTACAATGAACTACATTGCAATACGCGAGCAGCATTAAATAATATCTATGGAAATGATATACAACCAATTAATGCACCGATAAGAGCAGACCTACTCGGAAATATGTGGGGTCAAAGCTGGGGTAATATATATGACTTAGTAGCACCAAATAATTCTGGCAAGGGTGTGAATATTACCTCTTTACTTGAAGAAAAAGGACTAAACCAAAAAGAGATGGTAGAAATTGGAGAAGGTTTTTTCACTTCCCTTGGTTTTGAGCCGCTACCAGATACATTTTGGGAAAGATCTCTAATAACGAAGCCAAAAGATCGTGAAGTTGTATGTCATGCATCGGCATGGGACCTTGATGACAAAGATGATATTAGAATAAAAATGTGCACAAAAATTAATGGTGAAGACTTTGTTACAATACACCATGAATTAGGCCATAATATCTATCAAAGAGCCTATAAGAATCAATCTGTGTTTTATAAGACCGGGGCTAATGATGGTTTCCATGAAGCTATTGGTGATATGATAGCTCTGTCTATAACACCTGATTATTTAGTGAAAATCGGATTACTAGATCCGCAAGACTTACCCGGAGAGGACGCTGATATCTCTCTTTTAATGCAACAGGCAATGGAAAAAGTAGCCTTTCTACCTTTTGGCTTGATGGTTGATCAATGGCGTTGGAAAGTATTTAGTGGCGAATATAGTCCATCCGAGTACAACTCTGGATGGTGGGAGTTAAGAGAAAAATATCAAGGTTTACGCCACCCTGGTGTATCGCGCCCTGCTGATGCGTTCGATCCGGGAGCAAAATTTCATATCCCGGGCAACACCCCTTACATGCGTTATTTCTTAGCCCATATATTACAGTTTCAATTTCACAAGGCAGCCTGTGACATGGCAGGTTTCGAGGGAGCACTTCACGAATGTTCTATTTATGAAAACAAAGAGGTTGGACAACGTTTTAATGAAATGATGGAGATGGGGGCCTCAAAGCCATGGCCGGATGCTTTGGAAGCATTTACAGGAACACGTGAAATGGATGGGTCGGCTATATTAGAGTATTTTGATCCATTAATGTCTTACCTTAAGGATCAGAATAAAAATAGATCATGCGGTTGGTAAAGTTGATTAATGAATATTGAGAGAATTTTGTATTAATTTTCATGCATTAAAATACCGTTCGCAGAAAAATAAAGTAAATTCTAAGTCGACAGGCCTGATATTTATTCTAATGATTGATTGTTTCGCAGATCATAAGTACATCTACCGATCTAATTAAGTTTTTCGTGCAGTGACTGAATGACTTTAAGTGTTTTAGCTAATCGGACTTCTGCTTTTTCGAAATTACCTTTAATTAATATTGTTTGATTTTCTCTTAGTCGCCACCCAGGGTTTTTTGTAATTGCGTTAAGTATTTTCGATGGATCTGAAACTTCTTTACTTCTAATGGTAATTACTATCCCAAAAGGACCTACATCTACTTTTTCAACGCATGATAACTTGCATAACCGTTTAATTTTCATGACCGTTAGTAATGATTCTAGTTCCACAGGAAGCGATCCAAAACGATCTATCAATTCAGATGATAAGGCATTTCCTTCATCATCAGTTGTGATTGCTGATATACGTCTGTATATTGATAGCCTTAAGTTTAGGTCTTCAATGTACTTTTCAGGTATAAGTATGGCAACTCCAACATTTACCTGTGGTGACCAGCTATTATCTTTGTAATATCCGTCATCCTTAAGCTCCGATACAGCCTCTTCAAGCATATGTTGGTACAATTCCACTCCCAGATCCTTTATATGACCAGATTGCTCTTGACCCAAGGGATTACCGCTTCCCCGTATATCAAGATCATGGCTGGCTAAGGTAAAGCCCGCACCCAGCGTATCCAAAGATTGTAAAACTTTTAAACGGTTCTGAGCTCCTTTTGTTATGAGTTTATTATCAGGCATTGTAAAATAAGCATATGCTCTGAGCTTAGATCGCCCTACTCTTCCTCTCATTTGATAAAGTTGAGCTAAACCAAATCTATCTGCCCTATACACTATCATTGTGTTAGCCGTTGGAATATCTATTCCACTTTCAATTATAGATGTAGATATAAGAACATCATACTGACCGTTGTAAAAAGCAGTCATAATTTCTTCTAGAGTATTCGGTGACATTTGACCGTGTGCGATAACATATGTAACTTCCGGTACTTGTGCTTGTATAAATTCATCTATTTTTTTAATATCCGAAATTCTTGGCACAACAAAAAAGCATTGCCCTCCTCTATAACGCTCTCTGAGAATAGCCTTTCTAATTGAAATGATATCAAAAGGAGAAATATAAGTCCTAACGGCAAGCCTATCAACTGGTGGTGTTGCAATAAGAGATAAATCCCTTATGCCGGATAGTGCCATTTGTAATGTTCTCGGTATTGGTGTCGCGGTTAAAGTTAAAACGTGAAGATCTGACCTCAATTGTTTCAACCGTTCTTTGTGTTGCACACCAAACCTCTGTTCTTCATCAACTATAATTAATCCTAGATCCGAAAATTGGAGAGACTTAGACAGCAAACTATGTGTTCCCACAACGATGTCGCACTGGCCCTTGCTAAGATCATTTTTTGTTAAAATTTGCTCTCTAGAGGAAACCATTCTTGATAGTTGTTTAACGCTAACGGGTAAATCTTTAAATCTCTCTGAAAAGGTTTTAAAGTGTTGTCGCGATAAAATAGTTGTTGGTGCGACTATTGCCACTTGTTTGCCGCTCATCACTACTGCAAAGGCAGCTCTTAAGGCCACTTCAGTTTTACCAAATCCGACGTCGCCACAAATCAATCTGTCCATTGGCTTTCCACTTTGGAGATCACTTAAAACTTCATCAATAGAGTTTATTTGATCTTCAGTTTCAGCATAAGGAAACTTGGAGCAAAATTCATTATAAGCATTTTGATCAATACTTATAGCTTCACAGGTCTTCGTTGCTCTTTTGGCGGCAATAATTATTAATTCACCTGCAATATCAAGGAGTCGTTTTTTCGCTTTAGCTTTTCGCGACTGCCATGCGGCACTTCCTAACTTATCAAGAGTAATGTTTTCTGGTGCTGATCCATAACGTGATAAAAGTTCAATGTTTTCTACAGGTAAATAAAGTGTAGAACCGCCGAAATACTCAAGTTTTAAACAATCATGTGGAGCATCGCGAACACTTATAGTTTCAAGACCAATATAACGGCCCAGTCCATGATCTATGTGAATTATTAGGTCATCAGTATTAAGAGACGTAACTTCAGAAATAAAGTTTTTAGATCTTCTTTTTCTTCCGCTATTTATTAATCGATCACCAAAAATATCTTGCTCAGATATTACAATAAAGTCATCTATTTCAAAGCCTGTTTCTAGTGGCAATCTAATTCTAAAAACATTTGATTTATTTATTGCTAAAGCTTCAGAACCTAATTTGATTTCAGGAATAACTAATCCATGGTCTGCTAATACACTGCCTAATCTTTCTGACGAACCATCTGTATGTGATGCAATTAATACTTTTTTATTGATACCTTTTAAATCATTAATATAATTAATTACTTCATCGAAAACATTACAATCAGATTTCTTTCTTTCATTTGAAAAATTTCTACCAAGGCGTCCACCGAAGTCTACCTTATTATCTGTATCGGGTGGCGTAAATAATGTATGATTACGTATCTTAAACTTTGATAAAGCCTTTTTCCATTCATTAGGTTGTATGTAAAGATTCTCTACAGGTATAGGTCTATATAATCCAGATAGTTTTGCGGGGTCACCTGAACCAGTATCTTGTGAGTTTACATAATCCATACGTGACGAGTAATAATCCTCGATCAAGTCTCGTCTTTCAGATAATGCCTCTGATATTAAACAATCAAAAGATATTAATGACCCAGAGGGCAAATAGTCAAAAATTGTTTCAACTTTATCATAAAATAGTGGTAAGTAATGCTCAATCCCTTGCGGTCGAATACCCTCAACAATAGATGAATAAATAGGGTCCTTTGCTACACCACCGCCAAAAGTGGATATATAGTTTCTTCGAAAAATACCTGTTGATAATGTTGTAAGTAATACTTCACTTACTGGAGTAAAAGTAACGGTATTCAATTTTATCTTAGTTCTTTGCGTTTCAGAATCAAAAGACCGTATTGAGTCTATATCGTCCCCGAAAAAATCAAGTCTTACCGGGCTTTCAAAACCTATTGGGAATATATCAACTATACCCCCTCTTATGGCATAATCGCCTGGATCTCGAACAATAGTCTCGCGTATGAAACCATTTTCAATCAAGTATTTTTGAAGGTGGTTTCTTTTTAGTTCCGAACCAGTTTTGATTGTCAATCCAGAGCAAGATAATATCTTTTGAGGAATCAGTTTTTGAGTTACAGCACTGATAGTTGATATTATTATCAATGGCTTATCATTCATATATGACAATATATTGAATAAAGTTGATGCACGTTTTGCTGCTAAATCCCTACTTGGAGATACTCGATCATAAGGAAGGCAATCCCACGCTGGAAGCATTAGCACCTCGATATCAGGTGCATAAAATTGACAAGCAGAAAAGAAAGAGGCGGCTCGTCTATCATCACGGGCTATGAATACTGAAATATTATCGAACTTACGCGCAGCTTTGGTAAAAATCAAAGCATCAGCGCCATCAGGCAAACCAGCAGCTACGATACTTGGTTCATTTCCCGCATATCTATTAAACTGTATTTGCATCTATTTTAGTGGTTTAAAGTTTTTAATTCTTTTAAAAAGATCAGTATCATACTCTTCGGGTGTAATTGTGTTACCAGTTAACCATCCATAAATATCGTGATCCTTACAGTTCAGTAATTTCTCGAATAAATCTATATCATTGTCACTTAATTCATTTATATGCTCTTTTGCAAAACCGCCTAAGATGAGGTCTGCTTCCTTAAAGCCTCTGTAGTTTGATCGATATAATAATTTTTTTCGTTTGATGTTCATCATAGTAGAAATCTATTATATAAAATCTTATGCTATGTCACTTGCGATTAGTAGAAAAATTCGATTTACTAACAAAATGCGCCCCGAACCATTATTTTCTTATTTTTCTTCAACATCGACGTTAAATGGTGTGGGACCTAAAACTCATAATATTCTATCACGTGCTATGGGTCCGAAATTATTAGATCTTGTATTTACCCCACCATCAAGTTTTATTGATAGAAGTTATACTCCTAAAATTTCAAAAATAACGGATAATGCGGTAGTCACTTTAGTTGTTACTGTTGGTTCACATTCTATAAATAAAAATAAAAATCAACCCATAAGGGTAAGAGTTTTTGATGAAACCGGGGAGCTAACTCTATGCTTTTTTAAAGCTAAAAAAGAATATTTAGATAAAATACTTCCTTCGGGGTCAAAACGAATTATTTCTGGGAAAGCACAATTTTATAATTCAGAAATTAATATTGTTCACCCTGATTATGTTTTACCACTATCGGAAAAAAATAAATTACCAATTATTGAGACAATTTATCCGCTCACTGATGGCCTGACACAAAAAATAGCACGTAAATCAATACTGAATGCATTAGATAAGGTATCTGCTCTTCCAGAATGGATAGATAAGTCAATTTTAGATCAATATAGTTGGCCAAAATTCAATGAAGCATTAATTAAAATCCATTCACCAACTCATCCATCAGATATTAAGTTAACATCTCCTCCAAGACTACGGCTGGCATATGATGAATTATTAGCTAAGCAAGTAGCAATAGCTTTAGTCCGAAATAATAACCAAAAAAAAGTAGGAATTGCTCATAATTCTGTTGGTAATTATATAGATGAATTATTGAATGTGGTGGAATTTGAGCCAACAAGTTCTCAATATAGTGTTTTTGAAGAAATAAAAAAGGATATGAGCTCCCCAAATCGCATGACACGATTATTGCAAGGCGACGTAGGTTCAGGTAAAACCTTTGTTGCTGCAATGGCTTGTGCATATGCTGCGGAATCAGGGTCACAAATAGCTTTAATGGCTCCTACTGAAATTTTAGCTCGACAACATTTAATTAGTCTAAAGTCATTATTAGAACCACTAGGACTAACAGTCGAAGCAATTACAGGTCGAGATAAGGGTATCCAAAGAAAAGCATTGGAAACAGGTTTAAAAGAAGGATACATAGATGTGGTCATTGGAACACATGCACTATTTCAAAGTAACACGATCTTTAAAAAACTTGGTTTAGTAATTATTGATGAACAACATAGATTCGGAGTTCATGATAGGTTTAAACTTACAGAAAAAGGCGACAACCCTGACCTTCTTGTGATGACTGCTACACCCATTCCTAGGACATTAGCATTATCATCTTATGGTGATCTGGATATATCTACAATTACAGAAAAACCTGTTGGACGAAAACCAATAGGAACACATATACTTCCGATGCAAAAACTTGATGAAGTTATTGAAGGCATAAAACGAGCAATAAAAAGCAATAAACAAGTTTATTGGGTTTGCCCTCTTGTTGAAGATAGTGAATTAATAGAATTAAGTTCAGTCTTGAATAGGTATAATCAACTTAAATTGCTTTTTGGTGAGCGTGTCGGGATGTTGCATGGACGCTTAAAGCCCCTAGAGAAAGAAGTTGTATCCAAGGAATTTAAATCTGGGAAATATGATATATTGGTTGCGACAACAGTCATTGAGGTTGGAGTTGATGTCCCAAATGCATCTATCATAGTGATTGAGCATGCAGAAAGGTTTGGGCTTGCGCAATTGCACCAATTGCGTGGTCGTGTAGGTAGAGGTAGTTCAGCCTCCTCATGCTTACTTCTATATAAAAATCCATTATCAAAAAATAGTAAATCACGACTAGAAATAATGCGAGCAACAGAGGATGGTTTTTTAATAGCGGAAAAAGACCTGGAGTTAAGAGGATCTGGTGACTTAATTGGGTCCAAACAAAGCGGCCTTCCAGTGCACAGATTAGCAGATCTTGATAAGCATAAATCACTTTTAGTGACTGCTTATGAAGATGCGAAAGATATTATAAAAAATGACCCAATGCTTATTAGTAAAAGGGGAAAATCGGTAAGGGTATTACTATACCTCTTTGAACAAGACTTTGGAATAGCGCTGATGGGTGCTGGCTAGATTTGTTTTATTTTTTTATATTTTTCCCTAGATTGTCGCTTGATGAAACCATACCTCCAGAAATTATCATTTTTGCCCCCTCTTCTGGAGTCATATCTAAGATTTTAGCATCTTTTTCTTTTATAAATAATAAAAACCCAGAGGTTGGATTTGGCGTCGTAGGCACAAATACACAAACATAGCCGTCTGGAAGAATCTTGGCTGGAGCACCCGATAGATCTGCAGTAATAAAACCGATAGCGTACAACCCCTTGCGTGGGTATTCAATCAAGCAAACATCCCTAAACGCTCTCTCTTTTTGATTGGCAACTGTATTTATAATCTGCTTAAGGGAATTATAAATCGGACTAACTACAGGTACCTTAGTTAATAAATATTCCCCTGCTTTTATTGCTGATTTTCCTATAAAATTTGAAGCAAGTAATCCAAGTATAAAAAACAAAAGTATAGATATAATTAGTCCAAGACCAGGGATATTGAAACCAAGATAAGTATTGGGATTTAGAGTTCGTGGTAAAATTTTAAGTACGTTATTATCAATTAACTGAACTATCCAAGATATTCCTGCAATTGTGGCTATTAAAGGAAGAGCTATAATTATCCCAGTAAATATCCTATTCCTAAGCCATCTAACTAAATTAAATTTAGCACCTTTAATTTCATCTTTAATGTTCATTTGCTTATCCATTAAAAAAGCATAATAATCTAAATCCTATCAGAGTAATTAGAAAATGATACAAAAACTTACAAACTACATAGTGAGTCTATATGAATAAGAAGATCCCATTAATAATATCAATATTATTTTTTATGCTTTCAGTTTTATACATAAGTAGTGATGAAATATTTCAAAACATTCAAGACCCACGTCAACCATTTCAAACATATTTAAAACCACCGGCACCAAATTATAATCTGGAAAGCTCTTGGCTATCATTACCAGACCTAAATAGTAAAACGATACAATCAGAACCAAAAGGAGACGTATTTGTAGTTGTCCCTAGTGTTTATCGAGGCGGAAAACATTGGTTACTAAGGGATGAAGATACGCGGAGAAAGAATAAATTAAAAAGAATAGTCAGGCCTAATTATGTTGCACCTTATGGTGATGCAGGAAGACTTTTTGCGCCATATTACAGACAAGCATCAATATATAGTTTTTTTACAGACAGCGAAGATGCACTTAAGGCGCAGGATTTTGCATACAAAGATGTAAGGAGGGCTTTTGAGTATTTCTTGAAAAAATCGCCTCCTGAAAGACCAATTGTGTTAGTCGGCCACAATCAGGGCGCAAGTCATGTTCAGCGGTTATTAGCAGAATCAATTGATGAAAAAACGCTTAAAAGGTTAGCTGTCGCATATATTATCGATTACCCGACGCCTTATGATTTGTTTAATACTACCTTAAGTTCTTATTCGCCCTGCGAATCGAAGTCTTCAACAAAATGTATTGTTTCATTTGGAGCCTTCATGCCCGGGGATAAAAAAATAGCAAAGACATATGTTGAATCTTTAATGGTTCATGATGGTAATGAATATGCACCCATTAACAACCGACCATTACTGTGCATTAACCCTCTGTCATGGACATTATCTGAGGCTTATGTTCCTGCAAGCTTCCATAAAGGCGGTGTTGCCGCTGAGGGTTTAGATCCAGACGTTAAGCCTGCTGCAATTACGAAAGAGGTCGGCGCTATATGCCAAGGAGGAGTTCTTAATGTTGATAAACCCAATAGCCGTTCATTAAGAAGACCCTTTATATTTGGAAGTAAATTTAGGACATTGCCCTCCAATCTTTTCTACGAGGATTTAAGGGTAAACGCTAAGCTAAGGGTGGAATCTACGATAAATTCTGGATTTGTACCCAAAAGGGCTCCAAATTTTCTCATTAATGACATACAAGAAATTAAAGAGAGTCCTATAAGTTCTATAATTCAGTAATTTGATTGTTTTTTGCAAGATTATCGAATTTCATAATGTCAATTAATAACTCTTTAAATTTGTTCAGTGGAACCATATTGGGCCCATCAGATGGGGCCATATCTGGGTCCTGATGTGTTTCGATAAATACCCCAGCTACGCCTATTGATACAGCTGCCCTAGCCAATGTTGGAACAAACCTTCTTTGCCCAGAGCTTGTTTTGCCTGAACCACCTGGTTGTTGGACAGAATGAGTTGCATCAAATATAACTGGTCCGTATTTTTTCATGGTAGTTAAACCACGAAAATCAGTTATAAGTGTATTATAGCCAAATGAAGTACCCCTTTCACAAAGAAGAACATTAGGGTTATCACTTTCTAAAACTTTTTGAACAACATTTGACATATCATCTGGTGCTAAAAATTGACCTTTTTTAATATTTATGATTTTGCCTGTTTTAGCAGCTGCAGTAAGTAAATCTGTTTGTCGACAAAGAAATGCTGGAATTTGCAATATATCAACCACCTCTGATACCCGTAAGGCTTGATCGGGGCTGTGAACATCAGTTAAACAAGCCATATTAAATGTTTTTCTAATTTCATCAAATATTGGTAAAGCCCTATCAAGGCCAATACCTCTATTAGAGGATATACTCGTACGATTTGCTTTATCAAAAGAAGATTTATAAATAATATTAATTTCGAGATTATCACTCAAGTTTTTAAGTTTTTCTGCGATCATTAATGCATGATCACGGTTCTCCATTGCGCAGGGGCCTGCTATGACCGTTAAACGGTTACTATTACTAATTAAGCACTTCCCACCAACTGGTAGCGGTAAATTAATTATTTTATTTGCTTTGTTCATTATTATACACTGTATAATAATATATCAGTGTCTGTACAGAATATGTTTAAGTTTTTAATAAATAAATCATGAAAAATTATATAGTTAACAGAGATAATTATGCAATTGGAGCATGATAATATGAAATCAAAATCGCTGATAGAATTGATAGGAAACACTCCTCTTATACGTCTAAAAGGTGCATCTAATAAAACAGGTTGTGAAATATTGGGTAAAGCTGAATTTATGAACCCTGGTCAATCTATAAAAGACAGGGCGGCGCTAAACATAATAAAAAGGGCTGAGTTAGACGGCAGCCTTTCTCCTGGCGGAACTGTTGTTGAAGGAACAGCAGGTAATACAGGCATTGGACTAGCTATGATATGCTCTGTTCTTGGCTATAAATGTAAAATTGTAATGCCCAATACACAGAGTGAAGAAAAAAAATCTGCCATAAGGCTATATGGAGCTGAGCTTATTGAAGTTAATGCCGTACCATATTCAAACCCTAATAACTATATCCATGTCTCACAAAAAATTTCAGATGATAGTGCTAATACGATCTGGGCTAATCAATTTGATAATATAGCGAACCGTGAGGCTCATATCATTGGAACAGGTCCAGAAATTTACAGCCAAACATCTGGAAATATAGATGGATTTATTTGTGCTATAGGCTCAGGTGGTACACTTGGCGGTGTTTCATTATCATTAAAGCAACTCAATCCTAATATAAAGATAGCACTTGCAGACCCGTTTGGTTCGAAGATGTTTAGCTATTATAAAACCGGTGAATTATTATCCGAAGGCTCTTCAATTACAGAAGGAATTGGTCAAGGCAGAATAACAAAAAACCTCGAGGGCATAGTTATTGATGATGCCTACAGAATTTCAGATAAGGAGGCGCTGAATATAATATTTGACATAAATAAAGACGAAGGAATATGTTTGGGCGGTTCATCAGGTATTAACATTGCGGGGGCCATAAGAATGGCCGAAGACATGGGACGCGGGAATACTATAGTTACGATTTTATGTGACCACGGACAGCGCTATCAGTCGAAAATATATAATCCAAATTTTTTGATTGAAAAAGGTTTACCAGTACCAAGATGGATGCAAAGCTAATATATATTTCGATAAATACAGGATATAAAATATTACTATATAAACAAGAAAACATTATGAAAAAAGAAACTCAATTTTCCCACATATCAAGACCTAAAATAGGGACTGCAACTTCTGTTAATCACGACATAACAAAAGCGTCAACTTTACTTTTTAATAACTCAAAGGATCTTTATAGGTCTGATATTAGAGGTTATGGCAGGCATGGGAGTGAAATTCATGATGCATTAGCACATGCATTTAATGTTTTAGAAGATGGTGTAGAAACCACAATATTTCCTTCAGGCTTAGCTGCATGCACTGTAGCTATTTTGTCTTTAGTAAAAACAGGTGACCATGTACTGCTTACAGACTCCTCTTATGGACCGATTAAAAACTTCTGTATGCAATTTTTATTAAGTATGGGAATTGAAACTGAACTATACAATCCACGCATTGGGTGTGATATTGAGTATCTTATTAAAAAATCGACTAAATTAATTATCATGGAAAGTCCTGGCTCATTATCTTTCGAAATTCAAGATGTCCCTGCAATAGTAAAAATTGCCAAAAAGAATAATATATTTACTTTAATCGATAACACCTGGTCAGCAGGATTAAGCTTTAATCCTTTAAATCACGGCGTAGATATTAGCTGTCATGCAGCGACAAAGTATTTTGGAGGGCATAGTGACATAATGTGCGGAGTTGCAATTAGCCGAACAAAAGAAATAGCTAAAAAAGTGAAGCAAACAGCCAAGCATCTGGGAAACTCTGTATCCCCAGATGATGTGTATGGTATATTAAGGGGCTTCAGAACTTTGGTTACAAGATTTAAGCAACAGGAAGAAACAAGCTTAAGTCTGGCTAAATGGCTTAATGAGCAAAGTAAGGTTTCCCAAGTTATACACCCTGCACACATAAGCCATCCAGACCATGAACTATGGAAAAGAGACTTTACTGGAGGAGGATGCATTTTCAGCGCTGTATTTAAGCCTTGCTCAGAAAATGAAGTTAATAAGTTTATAGATAGACTTGAATTATTTGGAATTGGTTTTTCATATGGCGGTTATGAGAGCTTATGTATAAACTGTGACCCTCAACTGATTAGAGAGAAATCTGATAAATTTACTGGACCTTTGGTAAGGTTCGCTTGCGGCTTGGAAAATCTAGAAGACCTTAAAAAAGATATTGAAAAATCGTTATTAAAATTAAAGCTTGATTAAAATCATTACTGGTGGTCATGGCGGGCCCGGCAGGACTCGAACCTGCAACCTGCCGCTTAGAAGGCGGCTGCTCTATCCAGTTGAGCTACGGACCCTTAGAGTTCAATGCGTCCAAGGAATTTTTCTATCATAAGAAAAGTTATCTGCATATGATCTTTTAATACGATTTATTTCTTGTCTTTCGATTACCTTGTGAGGAATGTTATTCATTTTTGCATAATTTATAGCTTCATCGCGAGACTTAAACTCTAAATTGACTTGCGACATAACGTTTTTACTTCGTTTTGTTCCTGTGAGTGGATCTATACTGATCGATAGGCTTTTATCAAACTCTAATACCCAGTTTTGCTTGCTACGACCTGATGTCATTGCTGATGAAGCAGGTATGTATATTTTAGCCAACAATTTCAACTCCACCATACAAACTACAAAAACTAAATAGATAAAAACAAAGTTTCATATTGGTCGGGGCGGCAAGATTCGAACTTGCGACCCCCTGTTCCCAAAACAGGTGCGCTACCAGGCTGCGCTACGCCCCGACTAATTTCGGTGTCTTAACCTAGTAGAAATAAAAGGCAAGCCTGTTAATCGTTTTCTGTGTTAAAAAAATTATGAATAACAAAATCCCCGGATGAAATACCTAATTCATTTGCTCGCCCGCCCATTATTTCTAGTACTGCAGCTACGGGAGCCTCTGATGAGGCACTTCTCAAAGTAAAGGGCTTGGCCCTATGCTCTATTTTAAGAATTTTACCATTCCCTTTAATAAATATGATATCCAGAGAAAGCTGTGTATTTTTCATCCACATTGAAGCAATTTTAGGCTCTTTGAACTCAAATAACATGCCAGAATTCTTATTCATCTTTTCTCTAAACATCATTCCTCTCGCTTGCTGCGCTTTAGTAATTGCGCGCTCAACTTTAAAAGCATGTTTTTCTTGACCAGAGGAAATATAAATAGTTATCGGTGCACTGAAATTTACAACATCATCTTTAGCTGTTTGAGCGCTAATCTCAAAAAATGAAGCCATAACTAAAAAGATATATAAGAAATATTTATTCATAATTAATGGTTAGAGAACGCAAGCTAATATATCAATGGAAAATTATTTATAAGGCTTGGCAGTCCCTAGGGGAATCGAACCCCTCTTTCCTGGTTGAAAACCAGACGTCCTAACCGATAGACGAAGGGACCGCATAGCTGTGAGCCGCGATATATATATCAGTGCTACTGCTTGCAAGAATAATTTACATATTTTACGTTTTTTTTTATAAATTTAGCAATTTGATACATCTATTACTTGTAAATCTATAGTAGTACGCCCATTCCACGTATTTTTTTTCAAGGTTCCTACTATATGTAAGTATCTATTCCTTTCATTTAGAAGTATCTCGTCGAATCCCATTTCTTCTGCGCGAAAACAAATACCTTTGATTCTTTGTCCATTTTTATCTTCGAAGTTACAACGAATATGACCACCTTTTACTCTATCGGCATAGGCTACACGTAACTCTGCGAACGCAAATGTAGGAGTTGGATTCCCAGAACCATAAGGACCTATTTGGTTTATTGAATTAATCAGGTCCTTATTTACTGCTGAAATATTCAAAAGAGCATCAATTTTCGTAGAAAATTTACTTCTTATACTATTGACCTTGTCACTTAAATTTCTCTCCAGAGTTTCATGAAAAGTTTTAATATATTTATTTTCTATTGTGAGGCCACATGCCATTTCATGCCCCCCACCGGAAATCAATAAACCTGTCTCATTTAATTTTTTTATTTCATTGCCTAGGTCAACCCCTTGAATTGATCTTCCGGACCCCTTTCCAATTCCATTTTCATCTGTACCAATGACAATAACGGGTTTATTAAATCTATCTTTAAGGCGTCCAGCTACGATGCCAATAACCCCGGGATGCCAACCCTCCATACCTACTACTATAATTGAATTAGTTTTATTTACACTGAAGGCCTTCAGCAATGCCTCATCTAAAATCTTATCCTGAATAATTCTACGCTCTATATTAACTCTATCCAACTCTTGCGCATGCTTAATTGCTAATTGAGGGTTTTCTGTGCTTAGTAATTCCGCACCAATATTCGCCTTTCCTATTCTTCCCCCAGCATTGATTCTTGGCCCTAGAACAAATCCGCAATGATAAGGGGTAATTGGGGACTTAGTATTTGTTTCAAACATTAATGATTTTAGTCCAATATTACTTTCTCTTGATAAGACTTTAAGACCCTGTTTTACAATTGCTCTGTTTAGTCCCTTAAGAGGCACTACATCACATATAGTTCCTAGTGCTGCTAAATCTAAATAATCAAATAGATCTGGAATATTTTTATAGTTCTGAACTCTAGCCTCTCTGTTCAATGCCACTAAAAGCATGAATGTGACTCCTGCTGCAGCTAAATAATTAAGTTTCGAGCTATCATCGATTCGGTTTGGATTAACCAAAGCCTCGGCTGGTGGCATATCATCATCCATTAAATGGTGATCGATAACTATTATTGATAGATCTAATGCCTGAGCTGCTACTAATGCCGAATGCGCAGCTGCGCCACAGTCAACGGTTACGACTAGTTCAGTCCCATTTTTCTTTAAATGTTCAAATGCTTCAATTGATGGGCCATAACCCTCTTTTATACGGTCAGGAACATAAATTTTTAATTCATTATTAAAGTTTCTTGCCCATTTTACTAGCTGCGCGGCCGATGTTGCGCCATCAACATCATAATCAGCAAAAATAGTAATTTTTTTATTGCTCTTTATCGCATTAAATATAATTTTGGCAGCCTTATCCATGTCTTGCATTGACGACGGATCTGGTAATAATTTTCTTAAACTTGGATTTAGGAAGTCTTGAACATCCGCTAAGCTTATTTTCCTTCCGGCTATAATTCTCGCAGTGATATAATCTATTTGATTGTCTTTCTGGATAGAGGATATCAGTTCCTCGTCCGTTGACCTCAGAGACCATTTATTTCCAGAGTATGAACTATTTACATCTAGTAAGCTATCATCAATCATATAGGTCTATGAGATCTTAACTTTTGTACTGATGCATCAATGGAATTCATTATTAATGTATGAGTGCTTACGTAATTGCTATCAAGCCGTACACCATCTAATAAACTTCCTGTAGTAACACCAGTCGCAGAAAATATTGCAGGCCCTGATGCCAGACCATCTAGATTGTATTTTTTATCAAGATCATCAATTCCAACTTTTCTAGCCCTTACAATTTCCACCTCGTTTCTGAAATGCAATCGACCTTCCATTTGACCACCTACACATCTCAATGCTGCCGCTGCTAGCACACCCTCAGGTGCACCTCCTCTTCCGATATAAATATCTATATTAGTGGATGGATTAGTAGTGGCTATAATGCCCTGAACATCTCCATCAGTAATTAAAGAAATTTTGACATCTAGATTCCTTAATTCATTGATCAAATCTTTGTGACGGTCTCTATCCATTACACAGACAGTAATTTCAGACGGCTTAACCCCTTTAGCAGAGGATAATGCTAAAATGTTATCTGTGGGTGAATTATCAAGGTTTATAATACCAGGAGCATATCCTGGGCCTATAGCAATTTTATCCATGTATGTATCTGGAGCATTAAGCATTCTTCCACTTGGCGAAAAAGCCATTACAGCAAGGGCATTAGCCATATTTTTTGCAGTTAATGTTGTGCCCTCAAGCGGGTCAAGAGCTATATCAATTTTTGGCCCAACACCAGTTCCTACCTTTTCTCCAATAAATAGCATGGGGGCTTCATCACGCTCCCCCTCACCTATAACTATTTCGCCATCGATATTTATTTTATTTAATTCATTACGCATAGCATCAACTGCTGCCTTGTCAGCAGCTTTTTCATTTCCTCGACCTATCCAATGATACGATGCAATAGCTGCGCTTTCCGTGACAAATGCTGCTTTTAAAGCCAACATTTTATTAAAACCTGATCTCGACATTATTTTTCCTTCGCGGTTATGAAATCTCTGGAGACTTTTGGGGGCTTTTATTTGTATTTTCGTTTCTAAGATCAATCAAAAATTGTTTTATATTTCGAGCTGCTTGTCTAATACGTTGATCATTTTCAACTAATCCAATTCGCACATATCCTTCACCGTTACTACCAAACCCCACACCGGGTGATACCGCTACGGCGGCTTCTTCCATTAATCGTTTGGAGAATTCTAGTGAGTTTGTTTCACCTATACCTTTTGGTAAAGGTGCCCAAACAAACATACCTGCGCGAGGCGCTTCAATTGGCCATCCTGCTCGTTCAAAACTTTCTATAAGAACATCTCTTCTTTCTTTATAAAGGCTTCTAAATTTTACTACACAGTCTTGTGGGCCATCAAGAGCAGCGCAAGCAGCTACTTGTATGGGAGTAAATGCACCATAATCGAGGTATGATTTAACTCGAGCTAATGCAGATATAAGATGTTTAGCCCCAACTACAAAACCCATTCTCCAGCCAGCCAT
This sequence comes from Hellea sp., assembly GCA_029250925.1. Taxonomy (GTDB): domain Bacteria; phylum Pseudomonadota; class Alphaproteobacteria; order Caulobacterales; family Maricaulaceae; genus Hellea. Next base: position 8,465 of record JAQXEH010000015.1, on the reverse strand, counting down.
GGCGTAAGTTTTAGATAGAGAAATGGTCTCTATGGCAACTTTTTTAGCGCCTTCTACTTCGAATATGGACGGGGGTGGACTATCAAAATAAATTTCAGAATAAGCTAGATCAGAAAGTATTATAATATTATTGTCTATGGCAATTTTCACAATTTCTTTATAAAAACCTAACGTTGCTGTGTGTCCTGTGGGGTTTGAAGGAAAACAGACTACTATCGCTAGCGGGGGTTTATCTGCATTAAGCAATGCCTCTTTAACTCCAGTTAGATACTCATCTGATGTGATAGCTTTGATAGGCTTTATAATACCGCCACATATTATAAATCCATATGCATGTAGTGGGTAAGAAGGATTGGGTGCATATATTATGTCCCCTGGTGCAGTTATAGCCTGAGCTAAATTGGCAAAGCCCTCTTTAGACCCTATTGTCGCAATTATTTCACTTTCGGGACACAAAGATACATTAAACCGTCTTTTATAATAGCGCGCAGCTGATTTTCTGAGTCCAGAAATACCCTTAGATACTGAATAGCCAGTCGTCCGTGGCTTTTGGACAGTTTCAATAAGTTTAGCTATAATATGATCAGGAGTGGGACTATCAGGATTGCCGAATCCAAAATCTATGATATCTTTTCCTTCTTTTCGTAATTTAGCCTTAAGCTTATTTACCTCTGCAAAAACGTAGGGTGGCAAGCGCTTAATTCTATAAAATTCTTCAGAAGGATTATTCATTATTCGCCGTACTGCCTGATGGGTCATCGGATTTGTAAGAATTAACTAGAGACTTAAGAGTAACGATTTCATCTAATATATTATCAGTTGCCGTTTGCTCTTCATTAATATCTTTAATATTATTATTTACTATTTTTCGATCATTCATTATTTTTTTTACTTGAGTGTCCCACTTCTTTGCGGAACGAAGGTTTTCTGGCAAGTCAGGTAAATCAGATAATCTAGGATATTTTCCTAAATCATTCTTTTTATTATCAAAAAAATCTAAGTTAGGTACCCGTGTGGAGGTACAGCCATGAATAAATAATAATGTTAGACAAAGAGTTATTATTTTAAAAAATTGAATCATGCTGCATCTTTTTCACACTTAATGCTATATTTATTACACATGTATATAAAGAAATAAATCTATATATTACTAGGGAAACATAGATATATTTATGAGTCCTAGTGTTTCATCCCATCCCTGAGTAAGATTGTAGTTTTGTAGGGCTTGTCCAGAAGATCCTTTTGTAAGATTGTCTATTACGCTAATAATAATAACCCAGCCAGGCCTTCTATCCTCAAATAGTGCAATTTTGCAAATATTACTGCCCTTTATATGACGGCTATGCGGGGAAATACCTTGATCTTCTAGAATAACAAATGACTCATTTTTAAATCGATCATGATAAATCTGTCGCAAGTCTTGGTACGTTACTCCATGGGCTAATTTGACATAGCTAGTAGAGATCATACCCCGATTCATCGGGATTAAGTGAGGAGTAAAGCTAACCTTTATTTTTTTACCAGTTATATTCTCTATTGTTTGCTCGATTTCAGGGGCATGTCTGTGATTTGCAACACTGTATGCATGGCAACCATCAGAAATTTCAGAAAAATGTAATGATTTGTATGCCTTACGACCAGTTCCTGATGCTCCAGATTTAGCATCTATTATTATATTATTTAGATCTATTGAAGAGCTTTCAAGGGCAGGCAAAAGTCCAAGTAGAGAGCAGGTTGGATAACAGCCAGGACATGCGACAAGCTTGGCATCGATCAATTTTTCTCTATTATATTCAGTCAGGCCATATATTGATTTTTTAAGATAGTCAGGAAAAACATGTTTTTCTCCGTAAAGATTCAAATAAAGATTTGGGTCCTTTAGACGAAAATCAGCAGATAAATCTATTATAGTGTCAACTGAGTCATAGATTTTAGATATTACTTCCTGGCTAGTCCCATGAGGTAAGCAAGAGAAAACAACATCAACATTTGACCAATCAATATCGTCTATTAATGAAATAATAGGTAGATTTATATTGTAGAAGTTTGGATATAAACTTTCATACGTGACCCCGGCGTTTGTATTTCCGACTAAACCAATGATTCTCAATTTAGGGTGACCGGAAATCAATCTAACTGCCTCAGCACCTGTATATCCAGTAGCACCTAGTATTACTGCATTTTTCATAATTTTATCCAAAAAAAAAGGCGCCTGATAAATCAAAGCGCCAAATTATTAATATTATATTAAAAAAATTAACGCTTAGAGAATTGGAAGCTTTTACGGGCTTTCGCTCTACCGTATTTCTTTCTTTCAACAACACGGGAGTCACGAGTTATAAAACCGGCAGCTTTCAAGGAGCCCCGTAATGAAGGCTCATAATATGTTAATGCTTTTGTAATTCCGTGACGAACAGCCCCAGCTTGTCCAGACAATCCTCCACCCTTAACAGTTGCAACAACATCATATGAGTCTACGCGTTCAGCAACTTGGAATGCTTGCGCAATAATTAATCTTAGAACTGGTCTAGCGAAATAAACGCCCTGATCTCTTCCATTTACAGTAATTTTTCCATTCCCAGGCTTAATCCATACGCGCGCTATTGAATTTTTCCTTTTTCCAGTAGCATATGCTCTGCCTAAATCGTCAATTTTGGGCTCAGGTAAGACAGTACTATCAGTGATTGACGCGACTGTATCAGCACCATCAATAACGTTTTTTAAATCTTCTAAAGTTTTAGTGTCAGCCATGGTCTAGTTTACCTTCACATTTTTGGGACTCATTGACTTAAAGTCAATTATTGTTGGCTCTTGAGCAGAATGAGGGTGATCTGCCCCTGAATATATACGTAAATTCGAAAGCTGCTTTCTAGCTAATGGAGATTCTTTTGGTAACATACGCTGTACAGCTTTCTTCATGACTCTTTCTGGAAATCTGCCATCTAGAATTTTATCGGCGGTCCTTTCTTTGAGCCCACCAGGGTAACCAGTGTGCCAGTAGTAAACTTTATCCTTACGTTTCTTACCGGTAAATGATACTTTTTCTGCATTTATAATAATTACATTATCGCCATGATCGATATGGGGGGTGTAAGTTGGTAGATGCTTGCCTCGCAAACGCATTGCAATAAATGTAGCTAAACGACCAACAACTACGTTTTCAGCGTCTATCAATATCCATTGTTTGTCGGCTTCTGCTGTTTTTACGAATTTAGTAGTCTTCATAATTTTCTCTAGTTTCGGGGTACAAAGCTAAATGCTAATAACCTTTTATAATTGCCTGCCAAATACAATTAACTTGCAAGCAATGTCAACATAATTATTTTCTAAGCTATAGCTTTTAAGACAATTAAATCAGTTACTTAAGTATGTGGTATTATTATACCGCAGATTTTATTCATTATTTTTAAAAAAATAATGCAATAAGATAGTATTTAATACATATTATATGCATGTTAACGAAATATATTAAAGTTATAATAATAGCTATTATTTTAGGCTCTTGTCAGAATGCAATCGATGCCACAAAAAATAAGAAAAAGCTCGAAGTATCATCTACTAGTGAGATTTACACAACTGAGCCTATACATAAAATATCATTCGTCCCCAATAATGTCGCAAGCTGGCTGGGTCATTTAATAATGATAGATAAAACAGGTTCTATTTTCAGAGCTAGTGCAACTGATAGAACAGCAAAACTAGTAGCTGCAGGTAGTTATATGGATGTGATAGGTACTTCCTTAAAAAATAAGTCTGGATTATTTTTTGCCATCAACAATCAAGGGGTAATTGAGGCCTTCATTGAAACAACAAATACCGGTGACTTTACTTTTCTCGAAAACATAAGTGAACCAGATGGATTTATAAAATTTTGTAAATCAACCGGATCCGATAATAAAATAATTGCAATCAAGAATAATGGGAAATTCTTTCAAATAATTTATAATATTAACGAAAAAGATAGGTCTTTAATAACTTCTGAAACAGAAATAGTATCTCCCGTAAGTAGTTGCTTAACCTCGAAAGGGCTGAATTTACTAGGTGAGTATGATTTGACGTTGAATGATAAGCTACTGGAAATAAATGGTAATAAGAATGACAGTATTACATTAAAGATTTCAGATGGTTTAAGCATAAGGGGAACCAATTATCCTAGCGGAGTTTATTTAACCAACCAAAACATGGGTAGCGTGTTTAATAAAGGTTTAATCGCAGTAACTTTAGAAGAGGAAAGTAGAGTAATATTACTTTCACTTAAATACTTTGAAAATAAAGTCCTTGAGTTAATTAAACCTAGCTAAACGGGTAACATTCACTATGGACAACCATAGAATTATAGCAGAAAATTGGTGCGTCAGCGCCAACCAGAGCGCATCACCAGTTAGAAGCACAAAGATACCCAGTAAAATCTGCACTAACAAAAGTAATTTAAATCCAATTAACGCACGCTTTACACGCTGGTTATTTTTGGCAGCAACAAATACCCATATTGTGAAAAGTATAATTATATAAGCCAAAGTTCTGTGATTAAATTGAACTGCAGCGATATTTTCAAAAATATTTCTCCAGTATGGATTTAGACTCATGTACCCCTTAGGTATTAAATCGCCGTCCATTAATGGCCAAGTATTGTAAGTTCGGCCAGCTTTCAATCCAGCTACAAAAGCACCTAAAATAATTTGTAAATACACAAGAAGACATAAGGTGCTTGTGAGCCAAATCAAATTTGTCTTTCCTGAATTATCTGGCCATTTTTCTCTTTGATTTTTCCATAACCAAAACAGACAAGCAAGGATTATAAAGGCTACGCCTAGATGGGTAGCCAACCTGTACTGACTAACATCAACTCTATCATTTATTAGACCACTTGAAACCATCCACCAACCGATAAAACCTTGCGTGCAAATAAGAAATAGAATAGCCAAAAAATTGATTAATTTTCCCTTTTTTATTTGATTTGAAATAATGAAATATAAAAGCGGAATAGCATACACCAATCCAATTATGCGCCCTAGTTGCCGGTGACTCCACTCCCATAAGTATATCACCTTAAATGCGGCTAGATCCATATCTGAATGTTCAGCTAAGAATTCAGGTATTAGTTTGTATTTCTCAAATTCACTTATCCAGGTTTGGTTATTGAGTGGAGGTAGCGTTCCCTTGATTGGTGCCCACTCAGTTATAGATAAGCCTGAGTTTGTCAATCGGGTGGCACCACCCAAAACAATCATAGCAGTGACTAATATCATGGAAATAAACAACCACAACTCAACTTTATCAATAGTAACTTTCAAATTATTTTTTGCCATAACTAGTTATACGAGAGACATGAATTTTGTTGCTGTGACATAATCGCTTACATGAAATGGTCGGAGTAACAGGATTCGAACCTGTGACCCCTAAGCCCCCAGCTTAGTGCGCTACCAGACTGCGCTATACTCCGAAATTCACGTATGGGTGGGCTCTATAGTCATCAAAGCTATCAGGAGCAACAATATTAATTTAATTAATTAATAATCTCAAATACTACTCCTGAAGTCCAACCACCTTCTTCGTAAGGCAACTAGTCTTTCAAGTGCAGCTTGCAAATCAGTGTCATTACTAACACTAGAAGTAATTTCATGAATAGTTGATACATTATTATTTTTTGAAATTACATGCTCTATTTCATCAGCTGATGAACTAGTAACAGATTGTTCTGCAAATTTTATTCTTTCCGGAACAAGTGCAGTTTCAGTAATTTCTTTCTGCCTAGAGGCCTTCTCTATTGACTGACCGAGCTTTATTACTTCTTTAATTCCATCAGATTTGATACGCTTCTGAACTTCGCGTATTGGTTGCTTTTCCTGATGAAGCATTACCTTTATTCCTCGAATAAATTCTATATCCTCAGGTCTATAGAATCTTCGTCCCCCACCACGCTTAATTGGTTTAATATCTAGAAACTTAGACTCCCAAAACCTTAGAACATGAGGTTGCAAGCCGAGTTCCTCTCCAGCTTCACTTATAGTCCTAAAAGCTCGTGTGGTCTTGCCCTGCATTTCGCACCCCTATTTACGAATCACAGTATAGCACTAATTAGGAGATAAAGACGAATCCACCCTCTCTTTGAGTATTTGCGAGGCTTTAAAAACTAAAACTCTTCTTGAAGTTATAGGAACTTCAACCCCGGTTTTAGGATTACGCCCAATTCGTTCCTTTTTGTCTCGTAGGGAAAATGTACCAAAACCCGCCAACTTTACTTGCTCTCCACTGATAAGCGCATCACTTATGTGATGTACAACTGATTCTACCAGCTCTGAACTTTCTGATCTGGACAATCCGATCTCACGGTATACTGCTTCAGCTAAATCTGCCCGCGTTACAGTTTGAGTGTTCATAAGCAAAGATCCCTTAATATTGTTTCCATTAAAGCAAATTGATGTGGGTAAGAGCAAGTCAAATTTTAAAAAAGTATTAAAAAATAGTAATGTTTCTTCCACTATTGCTTTTTAGAAACGAAATATAAAAATAATAAAAGAAAAAAAAGTTATAAAGAAAGTATATATTTTTAAAAATAATACTTTACGGCGGTAGACTTGATGGTTAGTAAACGCTCTATTAAATGGGTAATAAAATAATTTATACTCAAACAACACAGAAAAGAGTTGATACCAAATGGTTGAAATTTATGTACGACAAAATAATGTTGACCAAGCACTTAGAGCTTTGAAGAAAAAACTTCAGAACGAAGGTGTTTTGCGTGAAATGAAAGCTCGTAAACATTTCGAGAAACCTTCGGAGAAACGTGTTCGTGAAAAGGCTGAAGCTGTCAGAAGAGTCAGAAAATTAGCCAGAAAACGTGCACAGATCGAAGGTTTAATACCCACCAAAAAACGGCCACCTCGTCGTTAAAAATATTTTCTATTTTAAAACCGCCTAAGGGCGGTTTTTTTTGTTTAGGACTAAAAGCGCGTTTTAAAACCCCTGTTAATCATAGACTCTGCTATTTGAACAGTATTTAACGCGGCACCTTTTCTGAGGTTATCTGATACACACCAGATATTTAATGTATTATCTTGTGTGGAGTCTTCACGTATTCTTGAAACAAACGTAGCATACTCACCAACACATTCAATTGGTGTAACATAACCGTCTTCTTCAGGCTTATCCACAACCATCAGACCAGGACTTTCTCGCAAAATTGATCTCGCTTTTTCTGCAGAAATTTCTTCATTAAATTCAATATTAAGACTTTCTGCATGCCCAACAAAAGTTGGAACTCTTACACATGTTGCAGACACTTTAACTGATGAATCAAGTATTTTCATTGTCTCTGCCTTCATCTTCCATTCTTCTTTTGTATCTCCGCCATCCATAAAAACATCAATATGCGGTATTACATTGAAAGCTATTTGCTTAGTAAAATTCACTGGTGGAAAAGTTGCTTGCGGATGGAATACGGACTTTGTTTGCTCCCAAAGTTCATCCATATTCTTTTTTCCTCCGCCAGAAACGGATTGGTATGTTGATACTACAACACGTTTAATCTTTGCAACATCATGCAAAGGTTTTAAAGCAACTACCATTTGAATCGTAGAGCAATTTGGATTAGCAATAATTCCTTTCTTGATATTATCAACCTCCGATGCATTTACTTCAGGTACAACAAGAGGAACATCGGGATCCATGCGCCAAGCACTGGAGTTATCTATCACAACCGCACCTGTTGCTGCTATTACTGGGGACCATTTTTTCGATATATCACCGCCAGCAGACATCAGGGCAATATCACATTTGTTAAAGTCAAATGTTTCCAGATCAACGCACTTTAAGTCTTTTTCACCGAAACTAACGATGCGGCCAACCGATTTCCTGCTAGCCACCGCGAAGACCTCATCTACTTCAATATCTGAATCAGATAGAATCTCCAGCATTTCGGTTCCTACATTGCCTGTAGCCCCAACAACAGCAAAACGATATCCCATGAGTACCTCCTATTTGATCTTATGCAATTAGGAGCCAACTAAGACAAACAAAGAAACCCTGCAAGTTATAAACTAAAACTTTTAATATTATTAATCTTTTTTATAAAGGCGAAGAAAGATCATTAAGAATAAGAAGATAAATAAAAAAATTACTATACATTCAATTCTTGACAAACCAAAAACCCATGGCTCAAGTAAGGAACCATATCCCATTATAATATATTCTGAATTAACTCCTAAAATTGCTAAAGAAGCGATAAGTATTGAAAAAAGAGTCAAAAAGCTGACTAGAGAAAAAAGAGCTTTATAATATTTTTTATCGTTTAAATTTTGTTTAAACCTATTTTCCATGTGTTTTTGATATCGGCTTATTCTTTTATTTCTCTTAGAATAATTATTCATAAATCTATTATCAGTAAAAAGCTTGGTGTCCTGTTTGAGCTCGGCCCAGAATTAGTGCATGGATATCGTGAGTACCTTCATAAGTGTTAACTGTTT
>JAQXEH010000006.1 GCA_029250925.1 Hellea sp. | reverse complement strand
TAGTTACCAAATGCATGTTTATATAGAGCATCAACATAATGCGCATTCATACGCGGCCTATCGCCCATACTTAAATCAGAAATAACCGTGATCTGTGACAAAGCAAATACCATTCTTTGGCGAAGCTGATCATCTCCATCAACCATAGCGTTCCAAAAAGCTGCAGAATATGACCTATGCTGAACACCTACATTATCATCTGTATAATCTATTACAAAAGGTAAAATATAAGATGGCGGTTTAGCAAATTCTTCTGAAAGTAATTCTGAGGCATCTCTGTTGATGGCACGTTCAATATCCCCGCGCGAAGCTCCAAATGTCATCTTAGATAAAAATGATACAACTTCCTGATCAGAATTAAGTTTTAATACTGATGAAACAGGGGGTGTCGGCGGAATTGGAGTTGGCGCAACCGATACGGGCGGGGAGTCATTACCGCCTCCGCCGCACGAAATTAAAAATATAACCAAGGAGGCTGTTAAAGTATTCTTTAAAGTCTTACTGACTATTTTTCTCATACAGTTTTGCATACCCACTAATTCAATTACTTTATAAATAGTACCATAATTTATAATATGTCTAGTTAAAGTATGTTAATATTTAATTGTACTAATAACTAAATTACAATTTACATACACAATCATTTAAGTCTATTGGGCTGTTAGATCATTAAATTTTATTCATAATTGCATTCTAAGTTGGACCTAAAAATGAAAGCATCAAAAATTGACGGCCGTATTTTTGCAGAAAACTTAAGAAAAAAAGTACGTCAAGCTGTTACTCAATTACCCAATTCTCCTTCGCTAGCAGTAGTTCTTGTAGGTGAGGATCCTGCAAGCCAAGTGTACGTTGCTAGTAAAGTCAAATTTACAGAAGAATGCGGAATGAACTCTCTTGAGTATAAATTGCCCGCAGATACAAAAGAAACTGAAGTCGTCAATTTAGTTAAAAAACTAAATGAAAATGATAAGGTTGATGGCATATTGGTTCAGTTACCACTACCTAAGGGGATAAATTCAGATAACGTGATCAAAGAGATTCATCCTGACAAAGATGTTGATGGCTTAACAGAAGCGTCTGCGGGAAGGCTTTCCCTCGGAAAATCTGGTTTGAGACCGTGCACGCCTACAGGATGCGTAATGTTAGCAAAAGATGAACTTGGGGATTTATCTGGAAAGCATTGTGTTGTTTTAGGGCGCTCAATACTCGTGGGCAAACCCGCTGCTCTTCTGTTTTTAGAACAAAATTGCACAGTCACAATAGCGCACTCACGAACAAAAAATTTAGAAGCCGTTTGCAAAAGTGCAGATATACTCATTGCAGCCGTAGGCCGGCCTCAAATGGTTCAAGACAGCTGGATAAAAAAAGGGGCCTGCATAATCGATGTGGGAATTAACAGAGTACCCAGTGTTAAGAGGCCAGGAAATACAAGGTTAGTCGGAGACGTTAATTATACGACTGCTAAAGACGTAGCAGGCTCAATTACGCCAGTGCCTGGTGGAGTAGGCCCAATGACAATTGCTTGCCTTTTAAGAAATACGGTAATAGCGGCTTGTGCACGGCGAAACTGGAAAACTCCTAGCATCCTTGATTTCTAATAGTAAGGTTTTATACAAAACTACCTTTAATGAAATTTAGATAAAAATCCAGCAATCTTTTTAGTTCGGCTGCTAAAGAGAACGTTTGTATAATAGCTTGAGGAAGCCCTCTTTATAGCTTCCGATCTCGTTGGATACGGTGAAATAATTTTAGCGAGCCCAGAAATTTTAATATTATTGACCATCGCCATACTTATTAAATGAATCATCTCTCCCGCTTGCTCGCCGATAATAGAACCCCCTAAAATCTTTCCCTTACTATTAGCTATTATTTTAACTCCTCCGAGAGTTGAAAGCTCAGAGATGGCTCTATCATTTTCGTTAAAATTCCATGTTAAACACTTAACATTTAACGATAGTTTTTCCGCTTTATCTTTAGTTAATCCAATACTCGCGAATTCTGGCTCAGAATAGATAACTGAGGGCATGATTGATGTATTAGCTTTTGCCAAAAAATTACCCATAAGCGGTGGAGAAAAGTAAAAGTTTTGAATTAGTTTTCCAGCATGATAACCAGCGGCATGAGTAAACCCTCCCATACCTTGAGTTACATCTCCCGCAGCATATATGCGCTTGTTACTAGTTCTTAGACTCTTAGATACCTTTATGCCGGTGCGGTCATATACAACGTTTGCTTTATCAAGCCCTAGTTTTTTTATATTAGGGGAACGCCCAGCCGCTAAAAGCAGGTGACTTCCTTGTATAATTTTTCCATTCTCTAGTTCCACCGATAACCCTGATTTATTTCTTTTTAGAGACTTTATGCTAACAGGATAATGAAAATTAATACCTTCTTTTTTTAACTCATCAATTAAAATGTCAGAATGACCTTTATCAAGATTTACAAGGGGAGGTTGTGCATCAATCACATTAATATTCGAACCTAAACGACTAAATGCTTGTCCAAGTTCAAGGCCTATAGGGCCAGCTCCAATAATAATTAAATTTTTGGGTAATTTATCGATAGTGAATATTGTCTCATTCGTCAAAAATGGAATATCATCTATACCGGGAATAGGAGGTATTGAGGCTTTCGATCCTGATGCAATCACAAACCTTTTAGCCGTTACTATTGCAGAGGGCGAGGTGACGGTCGTCTGATTTTTAAACT
>JAQXEH010000001.1 GCA_029250925.1 Hellea sp. | reverse complement strand
TATCTCCTGGCAACACCGCCCCCACGCCTGCTGGGGTTCCTGTGTAGATAAGGTCGCCTGGCTTTAAGTCCATATCGTTTTTCAAATAAGATATAATTTCATTTACAGACCATATTAATTTCGAAATATTAGATTTTTGTACAACTTCATTATTTTTAAGTAATTTTATTTCTGCATTTTGTATTTTTACCTGATCGCTCGGGGTTATGTCAGAGCATACTGCTGAGTTTGGAAAGTTTTTTGCTCTTGACCAGGGACCGCCTTTAGCTTTTGCGATTTTTTGCACGTCCCTTCTGGTCATGTCTAGGCCTACAGAATAACCAAAAACCCCACTAAGCCCAATGGCCACAACGAGTTCCACTTCATAATGTAAGTTAGTAGTGTTTCTTGGGTAAGGTATTTTTGAATGATTCTTAACTATTGTTTGAGCTGATTTAGTAAAAAAAACAGGCTCATCACGCTTGGCGTTACCTCCCATTTCTACAATATGGTCGGCATAATTTTTCCCAACACAATATATTCTTCTCACAGGGAAATTTTTATGAGAATTTGCGACTGGAAGTGTTACTGGAACATTTGGTGCAAAGCTGTATTTCATAATATCCTCATTGCATAAACACCCATTAATCGCTAGCTTTAAAAACAGAGGAGTAACCACAATGCGCATTGTCGACATACCTATTGATAAGATCTATGTACCAGCTGCTAAAAGAAAAACTCTAAATGAAGAAAAGGTTTTACCCCTAGCAGAGGATATACTTGAAAATGGAATGGAGACGCCGGTATATGTCAGAGCAGGTAAGGGAAGATACGTATTGCAAGAGGGCCTTCACCGTGTGGAAGCAATAAAGCTACTAGGAGAAAAGATTATAGAAGCTCATATAGTACAAGCTAAGAAATTTTAACAATATCAGTTATTTATAGAAATAATCTAAATCATATTTATTATTACTTTTCCCATAGCCTTCCTGCTGGTAAGCTCGTCAAAAGCTAAGTCAAAATCATCTAAACTATAGCTATTGCTAATTCTGGGATTTATTTTTCCTGAAGCATAATAGGAGAGTATTTCTTTCATGTTGATTTCGTGTTCTTTTGGATATCTTGCAGTCCATGCTCCCCAAAATACACCACATATATCAACTGACTTTAAAAGAGCTAAATTTAGAGGTATCTTGGGTATCTCTCCTGCGGCAAAGCCAATAACTAGATAACGTCCATACCATTTTAATGTACGCATTGCGGGCTCTGAATATTTATCACCTATTGGGTCGTATATTACATCGCAACCGCCTAGCTCTTTGACACGTGTTTTTAGGTCTTCATCGGAGTAATTAATTAGCTCATCTGCTCCATGTGTTTTACAAATTTGTAGTTTTTCATTTGTTGATGCTGCTGCAATCACATTCGCGCCCATCGCTTTTCCAAGCTCCACTGCTGCCAAGCCAACACCCCCAGCTGCTCCTAGCACAAGTAAAGTGTCGCCTTTCTTTAGTTGTGCCCGTTGTTTCAAAGCATAATAAGAAGTGCCGTAGACTAACGCTATGCCAGCTGCTTTATCAAAGGGTATGTTTCCAATTTTCCATACTAAATTTGAATGACATACTACCTCAGTTGCAAATGCCCCGTTCATTACCATTGCCGCTACTTTATCACCTATTTTAAGGTGTTTTACATCATTTGAAACTTCAGTAATTGTTCCAGAGCATTCTGACCCTGGAATAAATGGAAAGGGAGGTTTTATCTGATATTTCCCTTCTACCATCAATATGTCAGGAAAATTTAAGCCAGCAGCTGAGACTGAAATGCGTATATGTCCTGCCCGTATTTTTGGCGATGGCACTTCTTCAACTTTTTGGCTTTTATATGATTTAAACTCATGAATATTTAAAGCTCTCATGGTATAATTTCCTTTTATTAAATAATTTTTTTTCTGGTGCCTACAGCAGGTGGCACCTCAGAAACCCCTGCAAAACATTGAGCTATGTTCATCCAAGTTGAGGCAGTATGCCCATAACACTTTAAACTTGTATCCTTAATATTTCTACATTGAGTAACTACCTGGCTGAATTCTTCTGCGAGACCTGTTATTTTATTATTATCTTGTGGCTCATTCCATTCCCATATTTTTCCACTCGGAGATTTTAGTCTCACATATGGTTTTGGGTTTGGGGGCGTTAATTCTTTTACTTTGAATGACCATGAATAGGTGGTAACCCCGATGTGTGCAACATTCTTCAAGCTATCTGAGTTAACTCTGTCTATTCCTAGTATGTCAAATATTGCTTGTGAATGAGCCCATGTTTCCATTTGCCTTGCGATTATACAGCTTTTGACTGACATGTCAGGACCACCCCATTTCACACGCTTCTGAGGATTTGCATTCGTAAAGTGCTTAACAACTTGTTTGTATCCTT
>JAQXEH010000049.1 GCA_029250925.1 Hellea sp. | reverse complement strand
CAAGCCTAAAGCAAAAGCAGCGGCCAAGCCTAAAGCAAAAGCAGCGGCCAAGCCTAAAGCAAAAGCAGCGGCCAAGCCTAAAGCAAAAGCAGCGTCCAAGCCTAAAGCAAAAGCAGCGGCCAAGCCTAAAGCAAAAGCAGCGGCCAAGCCTAAAGCAAAAGCAGCGGCCAAACCAAAAAAATAATTTATTTAAGAATTATCAAGCTAGGTATGAGCGTTTAATTCCTGCTCCAAATTAATTAACGATGGCAAATAAACAGCTGGCAAGATGAATTTTTATATGCAACAAGTTGCATAAGAAATGTTAGATAGTTGGTAAATATGTTCAAAGCACAGTCAGTAGCGATCACAGGAGCTCAGGGCGGAATTGGTCGTGCTTTGGCAGAAATGTTTATATCGAATGGAGCTAATGTATCCATAAGTGATTTAAGCGACCCTAAAGATGTTGGTGAAAAAATCGGGGCAGTATCTTTTAAGTGCGATGTTAGTAATGAAAATGATATAAAGAATTTTATTCTTGGATCTGAAAATATTAATGGCCCAATAGACATCTTTGTTTCTAATGCTGGGGTTGGATATGGTGATCCAAAACATGCAGCTGATGCGAGTAACGAATACTGGGAGTTAAGCTGGAAAATTAATGTTATGAGTTCTGTGTATGCTTCTCGCTGCTTGATACCGGGTATGCGTAAGCGTGGATCAGGCCGTTTTGTAATAACTGCATCTGCTGCAGGCTTACTGAGTCAAATAGGAAGTTCTTCATATACAGCAACTAAACATGCTGCAGTCGGTTTTGCAGAAAGCCTAGCAATTCGTCATTGGGATGAAGGTATTAAAACTCACTGTATTTGTCCGCAATACGTCAAAACCAATATGACTAAGGGAATGCGTATGGCTGAAGGTCATCAAGATGGATTATTGGAACCAGAAGATGTTGCTGAGGCCCTAAAGAACTCAATATCGGAAGATAAATTCATGGTTCTTTCACACCCTGTTGTAGGTGATTATTTTAAAAATAAAGCTAATAATTACGAGGCTTATATAAGGGGCATGAACAAGCTCAAACAAAAATTAGGTAGTAATCAGCTACCAGATTAGAGGATAAAATGACAAGATTTGATTTTACAGATAAAGTGGTTCTAGTAGCTGGTGCAAGTCGCGGTATCGGTGAAGCGGTATCCCATGGCTTTGCTGAGCATGGAGCTACAGTTATCTGTTCGAGCCGTAAGCAGGCTGATTGTGAGAAAGTTGCAGAAAAAATTCGCGAAAAAGGTGGTAAGGCAATATCTGCGGAACTACACCTTGGAAATTTAGATCATCAAGAAAATATACTGTCTTTGATAAAATCGAAATTTGGACGTCTTGATGTTCTGATTAATAACGGAGCAACAAGTCCGCATTTTGGTCCAGCCCATGAAGCTAGCGAGTCTGCCTTTGATAAAACCATTCAAGTTAATACACGCGGGCCATATTTTTTGTCTACCAAAGCCTTTCCTTTACTAAAAGAAAATGGTGGCGGAGCAATTATAAATGTTGCTTCTATTGACGGCATTCAACCCGCTGAGTTTCGCGTAATATACGGTATGAGCAAGGCAGCTTTAATTGCTATGACAAAGGGTTTAGCTAAGGAGTATTCTCAACACGGCGTAAGGGTTAACGCATTATTGCCTGGTTTTACAGATACAAAATTAGCATCAGCTTTAAAAGATAATCCAGCAATGGATATTTATGTAAAATTGAACCTTGCGATAAAGCGTATGGCTCAGCCCGAAGAGATGGTTGGTGCAGTTCTTTATATGGCTTCAAAAGAAGCAAGTTATTATACAGGACAAAGCATGATCGTAGATGGCGGGGCAGTTATTTAATGAACTCTGAAAACCCTGTAGTTGAAGTTCGTTCGGGTGAAGAATTTAACCTTGATGCGGTAGATTCTATTTTAAAGAATGTTATTCCAGGTCTTAGAGGTAAGGCAACTTTAAGTCAGTATAACTCCGGGGCCTCAAATTTAACTTATGCTCTTGATTACCCAAAGAGGAGAATGGTTTTAAGACGTCCCCCTTTTGGCGACAAACCAAAGTCGGGCCATGATATGCAAAGAGAGTATCGTGTAATGTCGGCGTTAAAAGGTACTATACCTGTGCCTAATACATTGTTTTACACTGATGATACATCAATTATAGGTAGCGAATTTTATGTGATGGACAGGTCTGAAGGTCACTTAATTCATACTGAGATACCAACTGAATGGAATTGGTCTCAAAAAGAAGTAAGGCAATTATGTGTTAATTTTTTTCAAAATTTAATAGATTTACATCAGGTTGACTACCAAGCAATAGGTTTGTCTGACTTTGGAAAGCCCAAAGGTTATGTAAATAGACAAATTCTCGGTTGGAATAGTCGTTTCGAGAAATCATGGACTAAAGATGTCGAGAAGTTTGAGGATGTTCAAATTTGGCTCGTTGATAATATGCCATCAACTGAACGAGGCGCTGCGATTATACATGGTGACTATAGAATTGATAATTGCATACTTAATAAGCATGATCCAAGAAGTATCGAGGCACTATTAGACTGGGAAATTTCTGCTCTAGGTGATCCCTTGATGGATCTGGGAAATACACTTGCTTATTGGATTGAACCCTCAGACCCGGATTATATGAAAATGACCTTAAGGCAGCCATCAACTGCTTCAGGAATGCTCACACGTAGCGAAATACTTGAATTTTATTCATCCAAAACAGGATATGACGTCAGTGGTTTTCAGTTTTATTATGTTTATGGTATTTGGCGATTAGCCGTGATAATTCAACAAATATACTCAAGATACTACAAAGGGCAATCTGATAATCCACGTTTTAAATCTTATGGGGCAATGGCAACTGCTTTAGGTAAATTAGCAAGACACAAAATACAAACTGGTAAATTATAGATATAAGGATATGGTTATGACTTCTACAATGGACTTAGGCATGAGCGAGCGCGTGCGGCCTTTGGTTGAAAAAATAAGAGATTTCACCAGAAACTATGTTGCTCCTTTGGATCATGAGTTTCACGACCTAGTTGGAACGGCACCTGGAGGCAGGTTTGATCTTTCTGAGAGGCAATTAGAAATTATGGATACGGTTAAATCTGAAGCTCGCAAAAGGGGGTTGTGGAATTTTTGGTTAACAGATTCTGATGAAGGGTTTGGGCTTACAACAGTGGAATACGCTTATATAGCGGAGGAATTAGGTTGGGTGCATTTGGCCTCAGAAGCTATGAACTGTAGTGCTCCGGATACAGGAAATATGGAGGTTTTAGAAAGGTATGGAACTAATGGCCATAAAAAAAAGTGGCTAGCACCTCTTCTTGAGGGTAAAATTCGGTCTGCATATTTAATGACTGAGCCTGATGTTGCTTCTTCAGACGCTACTAACCTTGAGTTTTCTGCAGTAAAAGATGGAGACGAATGGGTTTTGAATGGAGAAAAATATTGGTCCTCAGGAGCAGGGGACCCGAGATGTAAAGTTTATATTTTAATGGCTAAGACCCCTGATGAAAATCGTTCTAAACATCAGCAACACTCAATGTTTGTTGTAGATGCGTCTCTGGCCGGAATAGAAATTTTGCGCCCTATGAAGGTTTTTGGGCATGATGATGCCCCTCATGGTCACATGCATTTAAAATTCACTGATGTTAGAATTCCTGCTGATGCATTATTGATTAGAGAGGGTGCTGGTTTTGAAGTTAGTCAGGGACGGTTAGGTCCTGGTAGAATTCATCACTGCATGAGATCAATAGGTCAGTCTGAGAAAGCGCTAGAGCTATTGTGCAAGCGTTCTCTAGAACGTGAAGCTTTTGGCAAACAACTTGCTTATTTAGGAGCTAATTTTGACATTATTGCTGAAGCCCGCATTAAAATAGAACAAGCGCGGTTGCTTTGCCTCAAAGCTGCATGGGCTATGGATACGATGAGCAAGAGAGATGCTGCTCCATGGATTTCTATGATTAAAGTTGAAGCTCCTAGGATGTCTCTTAAAGTCATAGATGAAGCAATGCAGATGTATGGGGGCACTGGGATTTCTCAAGACACGCCTTTAGCTACCATGTACCAGGGTCAAAGAACGCTTCGTTTTGCTGATGGTCCCGATGCTGTGCATAGAAGGCAAGTTGCCCGAAAAGAACTACGATCATATACTAATCAGAAGATTTAAAAATTTGAGATTTTAGGTGAGTTAATTAACTCACCTAATTCAACGCATCGAATGCAACTTTTCCATTAACTATCGTCAAAAGGGGCTCAGCATTGAGTATATCTGAACCTTGCACTTCAAGGATATCAGTATCAAATATTGTAAAGTCAGCAGTTTTTCCTATTTCAATGGTCCCGATTTTAGTTTCTTGAAAAGATGCATATGCTGGCCATTTGGTAAACATTTTAAGTGCCTCATGGGTAGTCACTTTTTCATTATTATACCATGCGTCTGAAGTGAAACCATCTAGCCCTTTTCGTTCTATCGCGGCGTAAAACTCAATTCTTGGATCTCCTACTTCTACAGGTGCATCTGTACCCCCAGCTATAATCGACCCAGAATCAATTAAGCTTCGCCAAGCATATCCTCCAGCTAATCTATCTTTCCCGAGTCGATCTTCGGCAAAATACAAATCCCCAATGGCATGTGATGGTTGCATTGATGGTATAATTCCATATTTAGAAAATAGAGGTATATCTTCTCTATGTAGTATTTGACTGTGTTCTATTCTCCAGCGCGGGTCTGTTATTTTGCGATCAGCCTGAGGTATTTGATTAAAAGCATTCTTATACCATCTTAATACTTCTCTATTTCCGGAGTCGCCAATAGCATGAATGTTTACTTGAACTCCTTCTTTTAAAGCTCTTTCCAGTATTACTTTAGCTTCCTTTTCTTTGAGTGTCATTAAACCTGAGTTTGTTGGATCATCACTGTAAGGTTCAATGAGTGATGCCCCTCTAGACCCTAAAGCTCCATCTGCGTAAAGCTTTATTGCCCGAGTTTGAATTAGATCATTAGAATTTAATTCATCATT
Source organism: Hellea sp. (assembly GCA_029250925.1). Lineage (GTDB taxonomy): Bacteria > Pseudomonadota > Alphaproteobacteria > Caulobacterales > Maricaulaceae > Hellea. The sequence continues at coordinate 105,137 of JAQXEH010000049.1, read as the reverse complement.
ATTTAGGACCTTAGGTAATTCATTTGGATTATTAACATCTACTGAATTATAAACTCTAATTTTTATTTTATTTTCATCAGCGAGACGGTTTAATATAACAATATCATCCGGGTCTACTGACATCGAGTGGATGCCTGACCAGCCTCTTGAAGCGTAAAGGTTAGCTCCAATTATATATGCTTCTTCTTTTCTTTCAGGAGTTAATTTGGGTAATAAGTCATTAATAAGTTGTGATGCATTGTCTATTAACATGCCATCGGGTTTATTTTCATTTTCTATACCAAATGATTCATCAAATTTATTTATTGCTCCGCCATAAGGCGCAGCCGTCGACATATTAATGCCCGATAAGTTTAATGCCTCAGAATTGACGACCACAGCATGTCCATCTGCTCTTTCCAATATGATAGGGTGGTCTTTGCTGATATCATCTAAGTCTAACTTATTTGGAAACCGCTTTTCTGGCCAATGGGTTTCAATCCATCCGCGGCCATAAATAGTTTCGCCAATGGGCGTTGTTTCGGCAGCCTCAGCGACTTTTTCTTTTAAGTGCTTGATCGAGTTAACGCCCTCAAGGTTTAGAGTTACCTCACGAAGTCCTATACCTAGCAAGTGCCCATGTGCATCTGTAAGTCCAGGGTACATAGCTGAGCCATTCAAATTTATTTCTCGTAAATTATTAAAACCTGCAGAATTACACCAGTCTCCAACATTCTCGCCGGCGTAGACTATTTTTCCATTTTTTACGGCTACGGCCTCAACAATTGGCTTGTTATCATCAGCTGTGTATATTGTACCTCCTGAGATGCACCAGTCATTCTCAGCTGAAACCTCTAATTGATTTGTATTTGTACATGCTGACAAAAAACCTAAAGCTGCTGTTGTAAATAAAATACTCTTGAACATCTTTTTATCTCTTTTTAATCTTAACAGTTGAAGTTTGAGAATATCCCTAATCTCTTAGTACCCATTCTCAGCTAATTCCTGATAAAGTGTTTCACGTCGCAATTCGATATATTTTTTTATCGATATATCTTTTTCATCACAGAGCCCAGAGCTATTTTCCGCATCAATCGCTGATGCGTTATAAATCAGTTCGCAACCATCTGGATTTTCAGCATCAGTATTGTTAATTGCATCTTCAAGTAGTTGATTTCTGGCCTCTAGAATGGGTGATAGTATATCCCAGTCTAGTTTATTATCTAAAATAAATTTAATATCCCCATAGAGTATTTGTTTGTTGGTTGGTTCAGAGAAAATAATATCCCATAAAATAGGATTGATTACACTGTCGTTTATAGTTCTTGCAGTCCAATGGATTTTACCAGGAGATGGGAATGCATATGTGGTAGCTATGTCCCTCCATGGTCTTGCCCAATCAGGTGAGCCCCAAGTAGTGGGATGATGATCACGTAAAACAAAATCATTATCATGTATAAGATAGACCCACTTTTCTTTTAGTGGATTGTAATAAAGATAATAATTATTTCCTACTTTTACATAATGGTCTACAGCGCCTAAGACGATTTCAGCTGCGTGAGCTTTTATGAAACCACGAACATCAAACTGCTCTGCTAATTCTGCTGCACTTGGGTATGATTGTATAAAAATCATAAATTCCTGTAACAATGCTCTACCATCTGTGATACTTTTCTTTTTTGTCTTTAGATCATATTTAGGTTTGTAGGGTTTGAATTGGGAAATTTCGCCGCCGTCATTAATATCGGTGTTAACAAAAAGAGGATTGTTATAATTATTGCTGCCTAGCCACTCCTCTCGTGTCTCGGGATCAGACTTTTCGACCCCAACTAAACAGTAATTGGGATCAAAAAATATTGTTGAAGTTTCATAAGGTACACAGTTTAGGTTCGCTTCTTCTGCACCTGATAAGTCTGCTTCTGCGCCAATTTTAAACAAAAAACCATTTTTACCAAAATATCTTTTCATGAAGGGTTTATCTACTTGTTCGACCATCTGGAATACACCCATATTGAATGTCATCGGTAAATCTTTTCCATAAAGTTGGTTGTCACCAGTAATCACTAGTTCAATGCTAGCATGTGACATACGGGGAGTTGGAACTCCTATAGAGTTTAATATTTCATGAGCTGTTAGTTCTCTTTGATAGGATGGGTCATCACGATTGTATCTAAAATATATTTTTTCAAGGTCCATGAACTCTCGGCCATCATTTTCTGGTACCTCATCAAGATCTTTTCCTATTCTGTTATTGCAAGGATGTTCTGATACAGCCGCGGGTTCTCCTGACGCGTCAATACATGAATAAACTCCTTCATCTTCATCAAACTCTTCATCAAATTTTAATGAAAAACTAAATCTTCTTGGTTTGAACGTCCAGTAGCCCATGTTTTCTTGACCGTTTTCGAAGTCTTGATACCAATGTTCTGGCCATTGCCGTGCTGTATTGCCTTTCATTTTAAAACCCACTTTCGTGTGGCTCTCCAGTGTACTTCCGGCTTCATCAAGATATTCAAAATCGACTTGCCTGTAGACTTCGCTATGTGTCCAAGTATTCCAGGGCGTAACGCTCCCATTAGCATCACCGTTAGAGTATCTTGCCCGTTCTGTGTCTAGAACAAATCTATTCCATTCATCTGCCGTCATGGTTATTCGTATTTTATGAAGTTTTGATTTATCAAAGAGAGCTGCAGAGGGGTCTGCTTGGCAGTTGATGTCAATTATTTGATCGGCATAATCCATAATCCCATTCTCAATACTTGCTTCACATTCTTGGCGCGCAGGATCTCTATCAATTTTTATTTCGAAATTTTCGCCCTTTAATAATCCTTTCCAGTTCGAAAACGTTCCATTTTCGTAAAAAGTTTCTAACTCTTCACTTTCATTACATGTGCTACTTTCTTGTGAGTCAAAACATCCGCTTAATTCAACATCCATATCTCTGTAATCATCCATTCCATTTATCTTGACGCTTATAAAATAAACAGGCTTCATTACCTCAAGATCAAAAGCTATTGAGCTCGTTAATTGGCCGTCTGAAACAGTAATGGTAATAGATGAAACACTACCAAGGTTTTCATCAAGGGGGGTCCCCGTTAATTGTCCTGTGGTAGTATTAAAGCTTATCCATTCTGGAAGGCCCTCGGATGAAAATGTTAAATTATCATTGTTTGGGTCATTCGCAGTAGGCGTAAAGTTAAGAGCCTCGCCAACGCGTATTGAAGAAACTTCACCTGAAATTATTGGAGGGGAGTTTGCTGCTACAGAGGGTGGTGGATTACTTGAACTGTCACCTCCGCAAGCAGCTAATATAAGAACTGACAAAGTAAGTAGATAGGTTTTGATTATTTGTAAAATTTTGTAAGGGTTCATTTTCTTTGTATTTACGTTTTTATTTCTATTTGCAAGAAAAATGAGTGGTGCCGCAAGGGAGAATTGAACTCCCGACCTCATCATTACCAATGATGCGCTCTACCACTGAGCTACTGCGGCGCTATGTATTAATACTCATAAAGACGGAGGTTCATCTATACTATTATGGTATTCAGGCAAGATTAAAAATAGTATATTGACGTGTTTGTTATCATTAGTCTGGCCTAATATTAATTTGTGATACAATATTCCTTTTATGTAACATTAATAGCGCTAATGTTAACTACTGTAAATTGACACTATGGTGTATACTTAAATAAGGGGTTATTTGATTCTTACAGGTAGAATTTTTATTTATGGATCACAACATTTTAATACTCCTAGGGGCTTTTTATGACTAATATTCAAAGTACAGCTAAAGTTGTCGTAATTGGCGGCGGTGTCGTCGGTGTTTCGACTTTATATCACTTGGTGAAAAAGGGCTGGAGTGATGTTTGTTTGATAGAAAGAAAAGAGTTAACATCAGGTTCTACTTGGCATGCAGCTGGTCTTTTACCATTATTTAATATGAGTTACTCTGTGGGGCAGCTTCATAAGTATTCTGTAAATCTTTACAAACGCTTAGGGGAAGAAACTGGACAAGATGTTGGGATCCGACCAGTATCAAATATAAGGCTCGCAACTAATCAAGATAGAATGGATGAATATTTGCAATATGCCGGCGTTGCTCAAACGATTGGTGTTGAAGTTGAGTTCCTTACTCCGGACGAAGTTGTGGATATATGGCCTTTTGCGAAAAAGGACGGATTAATAGGAGCTATGCGGCACCCTGAAGATGGTTATGTGCAACCTGCGGATTTAACTCAAGCTTTTGCTAAGGGAGCCAGGGAGGGCGGAGCTAAGATATATCGTTACACGACTGTAGAGGGTATTGAACAGCTTGATGATGGTATGTGGAAGGTGTCCACTGATAAAGGTGATATAATATGCGAGCATGTTGTTTCTTGTACGGGGTCTTTTGCTAGAAAAACTGGTGAAATGGTAGGGCTTGATATTCCTGTCGTACCCGTTGAGCATCAATACATAGTAACCGAATCACATCCAGATATACTAAAGCGCCGTGCTAATGGAGAACCGGAACTTGGAGTTCTTCGGGAGTCTGACGGGTCATGGTATATGCGCGAAGAAGCTGGAGGACTTATACTCGGTCCATATGAGCATGGTGCACCTGCTTGTTATCTTGATGGTCCTGATGAGCAATCAGAATATGAGCTATTTCAAGAAGATATTGATAGGTTAATGCCGCATATAGAAAGCGCAATGCATAGAGTTCCTATTTTTGAGGAGTTGGGAATTAAGAAAGTTTATAATGGAGCTATTGCTTATACTCCTGACGGAAACCCAATAGTGGGTCCAGCATGGGATAAGAAAAACTTTTGGCTTAATGAGGGTCACAGTTTTGGAATAACTGCGGCTGGTGGAGCAGGGTGGCAACTTGCCGAGTGGATAGTTGAGGGTGAGCCCACTGTAGACATGTTGGGAGTAGATCCGCGAAGATTTGGTCCTTATGCGACTAAAAGTTATTTGGTTAAGAAAAATGAAGAAGCATATGCGGATGTATTTGCTATACATTACCCCGATGAAGAGAGACCTGCAGCTAGGCCGCTGAGAACTTCGCCTTGCTATGATAGAATGAAGGAGAGAGGTGCAGTGTTCGGACAGTTGTTTGGCTGGGAACGCCCAAATTGGTTTGCACCTGAAGGCGTAGAGCAAAAAGATGAATGGTCATTTCGCAGATCATCTTATTATGAGCATGTTGGTAATGAGTGTAAAAACACAGCAATAAACGCAGGTCTTTTAGATATGACGGCATTTGCAAAATGCCGAGTTCAAGGTCCTGGGGCTTTAAAGTTTTTGAATTGGATATTTGCTCAAAGGATGCCAGTGGCACATGGTAAACTTGCATTATGTCATGGCTTAACGTCTAAAGGAGGTGTTCATAGCGAATTCACTATCCAACGTGAGAGTAAGGACAGCTTCTATATGGTTTCGGCCGGAGCTAACCATCGTTTAGATCATGATTGGCTTAAAAAGCATATGCCAGCTGATGGATCAGTTCAATTCACTGATCTAACTAATTCAATGGGCGTTCTCGTTTTAGCTGGCCCAAAGTCTAGGGATATTCTTCAGCCCATCACAGGCGCAAACCTATCTAATGAATGTTTCCCTTGGCTTACAGGCCAAGAAACCCATGTTGGTTATGCTCCTGTAAAATTATTACGCGTTAATTTTGTCGGCGAACTTGGTTGGGAAATACATCATCCAATTGAATACCAAAATCACATATTTGATTCATTATTTAAGCATGGTGATAAGCATGGTCTCAAGCCTTTTGGCATTAGAGCTATGAATTCTATGCGGCTTGAAAAGTCTTACCGACTAGTTGGGACCGAAATGTCTATAGAATATTCTGCTTATGAGTCTGGACTACATCGATTTGTAAATTTAAAAAAGAAAAATGGGTTTTTAGGTAAGGATGCCCTTCTAGAATGGGAAAAACGAGGTTTTGATAATGCTTTTGTAACTCTCGAGGTTATAGATGTGGATGATGCTGATGTAATTGGTAACAATCCAATTTACAATAATAATGAGGTAGTTGGAAGAGCTACAAGTGGTGGGTATGGGTGGAGAATGAATAAATCATTGGCACTCGCCATGGTTCATCCAGACCAATCGAAAGTAGGCAACGAACTCTCTATTGAGATATTGGGAAAAAGATATAAATGCAAAGTTCTCAATGATAGTCCTCATGATCCAGAAAATGAAAAATTAAGAAGCTAGATGATATGAAATTTTCTGCTATTTCTTTATTTGCTAACGCTTTATCAGGTCATAAAAAGTGGCCATCTCAATTTCCAAATAAAGAGCCAAAAAAAGAATATGACGTTATTATAATAGGCGGAGGTGCCCATGGGCTCGGAGCGGCCTATTACCTTGCTAGCAAGTATGGCATCAAGAATGTGGCTGTTTTAGAAAAGGGATGGATCGGTGGTGGTAATACGGGAAGAAATACAACTATAATCAGATCCAACTATTTATTTGACGAAAGTGCGGCACTGTATGATCACGCAGTGGACCTTTGGGATGGTTTAAGTCAAGAATTGAACTATAATGTTATGTTTTCTAAACGTGGCGTTTTAATGCTAGCTCATAATGTTCATGATGTTCAAAGCTTTCAACGTCATGTTTATTCAAATCGATTAAACAATGTTGATAACAGATGGTTAACACCAGAGGAATGCAAGGAATTTTGTCCACCATTGGATATATCAAGCAGTCGGCGTTACCCTGTTATGGGCGGCGCTTTACAAATGAGGGCAGGTACAGCAAGGCATGATAGTGTTGCTTGGGGCTATGCACGTGCTGCATCTAAATTAGGTGTTGATATTATACAAAACTGTGAAGTAACTGGAATACGCCGTGATGCATCAGGAAATGTTGAGGGGGTGGAAACTGCAAAAGGGTATTTAAAGTCTAAAAAAGTTGGCGTATCGGCTGCCGGAAATACTTCAGTTGTTATGGAAATGGCAGGTTTAAGGTTTCCTTTGGAGAGCTACCCTCTTCAGGCTTTAGTGTCAGAACCTATAAAACCAGTTTTTCCTTGTGTAGTAATGTCTAATGCAGTTCACGCTTACATAAGTCAGTCCGATAAAGGAGAGCTTGTTATAGGTGCAGGTACTGATCAATACACAAGCTACAGTCAGAGAGGTGCTTTGCATTTACAGGAGCATAATTTGATGTCAATTTGTGAAATATTTCCAATATTTAAACGAATGCGTATGTTGCGCTCATGGGGCGGCGTAGTTGATGTAACACCTGATAGATCTCCTATAGTTGGTAAAACTCCGGTAGGTGGACTTTATGTAAATTGTGGGTGGGGAACTGGAGGATTTAAAGCAACGCCGGGTGCAGCAAATATGCTTGCTTATACTATTGCACATAACGAACCACATAAAATAAATGCTCCCTTTAATCTCGATCGATTTATAGGTGGTCGACTAATTGATGAAGCAGCTGCTGCAGCCGTGGCGCATTAAGGGTATATAATGTTACTAATCCATTGTCCGTACTGCGAAGAAAAACGCCCAGAAATTGAATTTGCATATGCTGGAGAGGCACACATTGTTAGGCCTGATGCTGTTGCTCAATCTGAAATGACTGATGAAGAGTGGTCGAAATTTATGTTCATCAGAAATAATTTCAGAGGAGAACATGCTGAACGCTGGTGGCATAACGCAGGGTGTAATATGTTTTTTAATGCCATCCGTAATACAAAAACTGATAAATTTATAATGACCTATAAAATGGGTGAAAACCGCCCTTCAAAAAAACAGATTGAGGCCGCTAAGAAATGAAAAACTTTCGCAGTCAAACAGGTAGTGTTATAAATGAAAAAGAAGTCATAAAATTTTCTTTTGATGACAAAATATACCTTGGCTATAGAGGTGATACTTTATCTTCAGCATTATTAGCTAATGGAGTGCATTTAATAGGAAGATCCTTCAAGTACCATAGACCAAGAGGGATACTTAGTTCCGGTTCTGAAGAGCCAAATGCTATTGTTACGTTTGATAGAGGTGAAGGAAAAATAACACCTAATGTTCGAGCAACTACACTAGAAATATTTGAAGGATTACAAGTATTTAGCCAAAATAGCTATCCTAATTTAAAATTTGATATTGGCGCTTTTAATAATATATTTTCTATGTTTTTTCCCGCGGGTTTTTACAACAAAACTTTTATGTGGCCAAAATCATTTTGGGATAAAGTCTATGAGCCTTTTATAAGAAACCTTGCGGGTCTAGGGCCTGCGCCTATTAATGAAGATCCTGATAACTATGCAAGCAGCTATGGACATTGTGAAATTTTAATTATTGGTTCAGGCCCTGCTGGGATAGCAGCTGCTTTAACAGCAAGTCAGAAAGAAGGTCGCATTATATTGGTTGATGAGCAACCTGAAATAGGTGGTAGTTTACTATCATCAAGTAATAAAAAAATTGATAACATGAGTGCTGATCAGTGGCTTTCTAAGGCTCGCAGTAAACTAGAAAAATCAAATAATGTAAAAATAATGACACGAACTACTGCAATAGGTTACTGGCACGATAATTTTGTTGCTCTGTCAGAACGGTTAACTGATCATATGTCAGAGGTGCCTGAGGGTAGGGTTAGAGAACAATTGCATAGAATTAGAGCTAAAAAAGTGATTTTAGCCCAGGGAGCGATAGAGCGCCCTTTAGTTTTTAATGGTAATGATAAGCCTGGGGTAATGTTATCAAATGCTGCTCAAACTTACTTGAATAAATATGGGGTTAGAGTTGGAGACAACATATCTATATTCACCAGTCATGACAGTGCATATGAGACTGCTTTTGAACTGTGTGATGCTAAAGTTAGCGTTTCAGTAATTATTGATTTGAGAAAAAAAGTAGACTCAGACTTATTAGCGAAGGCTCAAAGTAGGGGAATAGTAGTCCATTTAAACTCAAGTATTTCAAAAACTTATGGCAAACTTCGAATAAATTCATTTGAGGTTTTCGAGCCCACGCTAAATAAAAAGTTTAAAGTGAAATGTGATGCTCTCATAATGTCAGGAGGGTGGACCCCAAGCTTACATCTTTGGTCGCATTCTAAGGGCACGATAAAATGGAATAAAGATTTATCTGCGTATACACCAGATAAAGCGCACGAAAATGTTTATTGCATTGGAGGTTGTAATGGTAACTTTGGGATTGCTAAAGCACTTAATGAAGGAAATTCGGTCTTTGAAAATAATAAAAAGTATATTGTTGAAGAGCAATCATTTGGAACGGGTGTTGTTTCAAGTACCATACCTAGTTATGTCAGAAAAGAAAAACAAAAAGCCTTTGTAGATTTTCAAAACGATGTCACAGAAAAAGATATTTCCTTAGCTGTACAAGAGGGTTTTAAATCTATCGAGCATGTAAAAAGATATACAACTAATGGAATGGCAACAGACCAAGGTAAAACCTCTAATTTAAATGCTTTAGAGATTGCATCAAGAGAAGTTGGTAGTTCAATCGAAAAAGTGGGTTTAACTACATTCAGACCCCCTTATACACCGACTACATTTGGAGCATTTGTCGGTTATCGCGATAAAGAGCTTTTTGACCCAGTTAGAAAAACCCCTATTGATGCATGGGCGGCGTCTAATGATGCAATTTACGAACCAGTAGGATTGTGGCGTAGGGCTAGGTTCTTTCCAAAAGGTGATGAAAACATGGCTCAAGCTGTTGCTCGTGAGTGCAAGTCTACGCGAGATAGCCTTGGTATATTTGATGCATCAACGCTTGGAAAAATCGAAGTTGTGGGCCCTGATGCGACTAAGTTCATGAACTTGATGTATTGTACAAGCTGGACAAGCCTAAAAGTTGGAAATTGCCGTTATGGACTAATGCTTGGGGAAGATGGTTATATTTATGATGATGGCGTTGTAGCGCGTATTGCTGAAGATAGATATCATGTAACTACCACCACTGGAGGTGCTCCAAGAGTTTTTCGTCATATGGAAGACTATTTACAAACTGAGTTTAATGACCTCAATGTTTGGTTAACCTCCACCACTGAGCAGTGGGCTGTAATAGCATTGAATGGTCCATATGCCAGGGACATTTTGGAGCCATTAGTTGAAGGAATTGACTTGAGCGCAGACTTTTTTCCTCACATGTCAGTAAGAATTGGAAGCATATGTGGAATTCCGACACGACTATTCAGAGTGAGTTTTACGGGTGAGCTTGGCTTTGAGATAAATGTACCTTCGCATTATGGTCTTGCACTTTGGAAGATTCTTATGACTGAAGGCTCAAAATATAAAATTACGCCATACGGAACAGAAGCGATGCATGTTTTGAGAGCTGAAAAGGGTTTTATTATAGTTGGTCAAGATACGGATGGAACAGTTACACCCCATGACGCAGGAATGGCTTGGGCGGTTGCAAAAAAGAAGAAAGATTTTGTTGGTATGAGGTCTTTAAAAAGAAAAGACTTAGTAAGTGGGATGCGTAAGCAGCTTGTGGGACTTCTCACTGAGGATCCATTGACTATTTTAGCTGAGGGTTCACAAATTGTGCTTGACCCTAAACAGCCCAAACCTATGAAGATGATAGGGCATGTTACTTCGAGCTATTGGTCGGAAAGCCTTGGAAAATCGGTTGCTATGGCTGTAATTGAAGATGGGTTTAATCTCATGGGAGAGGAAGTATACATACCAATGCCTAGTGGGACTATTCAGGCAAAAGTTTGCAAATCGGTATTTTATGACCCTGAAGGAAAAAGAATTCATGTTTGATCAGGCAGTCAATATCAATCTTAATAAGTCAGATAAATTCGAATGCGAAGTCATTGGAGAGCAATTACGATTTAGCATTCGTATGCATCAGAGCACTTTAAAAAAAGCAAGCAATGTATTTGGCTTCAACTTTCCAAAGAATATTGGCGGGGTTAAAAAAACAGATAAAACGTTATGTATGTGCCTTGGACCAGATGAGTGGATTATAATTTCTGAACCAGAACTAAAGCCGCAATTTGACGATATATTTGCGCGACTTAGCGGTTACTTAACAATAAGCGTGACTGATATTTCCAACAGAAATATAGGCTTTATGTTAAGAGGATCAGAGGTGCAAAAATATATTAATTCGGGTTGCCCGTTAGATCTTGATTTAAAATCATTTCCAATAGGAAAGTCTTCTCGAACAGTTTTTGAAAGCGTTTCAATTCTTCTATTTAGAGATGATGAAACGTCTTTTAGAGTAGAATGTTGGAGATCCTTTAGTCCGTATTTGACGAATTTTTTTGAACGTATTGCTAAGACTAATGACTAAAAAAATTGTTTTATTAGACGGCGGTATGGGTCAAGAGCTTATAAAACGGTCAGGTCAAAAACCCACACCCCTTTGGTCTACTCGTGTATTATTAGATAATCCTGAATTAGTACAGCAGCTACACTCTGATTTTATTGAGTCAGGCGCCCAGGTCATTTCATTGAATAATTACACAGCTACACCTTTCCGATTGCGTCGAGATGCGAGTATTGAACTATTTGATAAAATACATCAATCAGCGAAGGCTGTTGCAAAAGCTGCTAAGGTTAAAAGCGGAAAAGAGTATATAAAAATAGCTGGAAGTCTTGGTCCCATAGTAGCTAGTTATAAGCCAGAATTGGTGCCTAGTTATGAAGAATGCATTGATGACTATAGAAAGCTTGTAAAAGTACAACAAGATGGCGTTGATCTTTTTATTTGTGAAACAATGTCGACAATTCGTGAGGCTAAAGCCTCAGTAACTGCAGCCAATGAAAGTGGACTGCCTTCATGTGTTAGCTTTACTTTGGATGATCGTAACCCTTTTGTATTAAGATCTGGAGAAAATCTATCTGAAGCTATAAAAGAAATGAAACAGCTGAGTGTGGAAGCAATAATGATCAATTGCAGTATGCCGGAAACGGTTAGTCAGGCTTTACCAGTACTCACAGGTTCATTTCCAAAGGTCGGGGCATATGCAAATGCATTTCAGTCTGTTGAGAGTTTAAGGGCAGGTGGAACTGTTGAGAGCTTGAAGGGAAGAAAAGACCTAACACCAGATTTATATCTTGATTACGCTCTTAAGTGGCTGGATATGGGCGCAAGTATAATAGGTGGATGCTGTGAAGTTGGACCCAGACATATTAAAGCTATTCATTCAGAATTATCTAAGAAGGGTTATTTGTTTGAGGCTATTTAATAAAAGGTAATTGAGTAATTTCAGCAGTCCTTTTACCGGAGGGGCAAATTACTTCTAATTTATTGCCTATGCTCCAATATTTACGATCAATCATTCCAATTGCCACTATTTTTGAAAGGTCTGGAGACCAAGCTGCAGATGTTACTTGTCCGACTTTTATATTCCTGTGCATTACGTGCCATGGCTTTGTGCAGGCCGGAATTGATTTTCCGTCTATAAATAGTCCGCGAATTTGTTTTGCCGGTCCCTCAATACTTTGCTTTTTTAATGCCTCAGCACCAATGAAGTCTATTGATGAGTTTGGGGAACAGAACTTTCCCAAACCTGCTTCGTAAGGGCTATTTTTTTGAGTCATATCATTTCCATATGAAAGTAAGCCGCCCTCTATTCTTTCAATTAGGTTGGGGCAACCAGCTTTAACATCTAGATTTTGTCCCGCGTCGAACAACCGATCCCATATAGCTTCACCGCTTTTAAAGCCATTAGTATATATTTCATATCCACCTTGTTTTGAGTAGCCTGAACGTGCAACTAGATGATACTTACCATTAAAGTGGATTTTTTTATGCCTAAAGAACTTTAACGATGTTATTTCATCTCCAAATACTCTACGCATTAATTCATCGGCTTTAGGGCCTTGAACTGCTAATGGGTTTATGTCTGGTTCTATAATAGTAACATTCATATTTTTGGCTACTGCAATTCCCTTTATCCAGTAGATTAGATCTGAGTCAGCTATGGAGATCCACCATTTATTCTGTGAATGTTTGACAGCAACAGGGTCGTTTAACATTCCGCCACTATCATCCACAACTGGTATATAATAACACTGATCATCTTTCATTTTTGAAAGATCTCTAGGCGTAATCATTTGTATTAAAGTTTGAGAGTCTGGTCCTTGCAGTTCAATCTGTCTCTCAACGCTAACATCCCAAACTTGAACATTTCTTTTCAAGTGATGATAATCTTCTTCCAATGAGTTAAAGACAGTAGGTAAAAGCATATGGTTATATACAGTGTATGCTTTAACGCCTGCTGCTGTTACTCGATCAGTAAATGGAGTGCTTCTTATCCTCGATGAAATAGATAAAATTGGTTGCATAATTGCCTCTTTGTATTCTCGCATGCATAATTAAATTTATCCTATTTTAAAAATAAAAAGTACACTTGTTATTTTAACTTATGGTTATAATTAGTAATGTTTATTATATTAATTTTCGACGATCATGACAATTAAATCGATTTACATCTAACTCAACCTATGATTAGGAGGCCTAATACTATAGGTATATTATTAGGGGGTAATAGGGTGAAGATACCAAGCAACTTTGACCTTAGATCTTTACAGGTTTTTGTGGTTACTGCTGATCAAGGTGGTATGACGCAAAGCGCACGAGTTCTTCGGATGACTCAATCAGCTGTTTCCCAAATCATAGCAGGCTTAGAGGACGCTGTTGGTTCAAAGCTCTTCGATAGAACTGTTCGCCCGATAGTGCTAACCGCAGCAGGAAAGATTCTTCTTGAGAGAGGTCGGCAGATAATCAGGGACACTCAAGAGACATTTAGAGAAACTCAAACTCTTGAGCAGCGCAAATTAGCTATGCTAACAATTGCAATGTCAGATTCTATGGCTTCGGCGCTAGCCGCTAAATTATATAAAAATTTAGATGATATATCGAGTTATTGGCGAATATGGGCAGGCCTGTCACCTTACCACCGCGATGAATTTTTATCGCATAATATTGATATGATTGTAACAACTAGTAATGTGATGGAAGATGTTGCAGGTCTCGATCGGCATTTAATTTTTCAGGAACCCTATGTCTTGGTATTTCCTAAGGACTATTTAGGTTCAGCTGATATCATGGATGGTCCAAGGGATTTGCCTTTTCTTCGTTATTCACTTAGATCTGCAATGGGTCTGCGTATTGAATCTCAGCTTAATAGATTGAGGGTTAAATTTCCTGATATTGTTGAATTTGATACTGCTCCATCACATATACAGGCAGTTGCAGAAGGTGTTGGTTGGGGGATTACCACACCGTTATGCCTGCTGCAGTCAATTGAATATATAGATTCAGTTCAGGTGCACCCTATTAAAAAAGGCCAATTCAAAAGGCATTTTGATTTATTAGCCAGAGAAAATACTATGGGTAATATTCCCTTGCTAGTTGCAGCTGAAGCCACTCGAATATTAAGGGATGAGTGTATGCCAGTACTATTTAATAAAATCCCTTGGTTAGAAGAAAAATTAAAGTGGGACATCATTACTGATTAGAAGCTGACTTTAAGTAAAAATCACAAATTTTAAAATAAATTAAACTTCATATACTATCAAAATTTATAATTATACAAATAAGAGAATTTTTAAAAAAAGAATATAAATAGTCACTCAAGATTCGTTATTTTTATGACTGAATTTCAATATTAAAAAAAGGGCGGTTTAACCGTTTTATGATTATGAAAACACAAAACCTACCTGCACCAGGCGCGCCAGATATTGATATTGCTCGAGCTGCAATTATGGAGCCAATACTTCCATTGGCCGAAAAAAAGCTAGGTATTCCTGCTGAAGCTTTAGTGCCTTATGGTCATTTCAAAGCTAAGTTATCATTAGACTATATCGAGAGCACCAAAGATAGACCTGATGGTAAGCTTGTTTTAGTGACAGCTGTAACTCCAACACCTGCAGGAGAGGGCAAAACTACTACATCAGTTGGTGTAAATGATGCACTTAATAGTATCGGTTTAAATTCTATGGTATGTTTAAGAGAGCCTTCACTAGGTCCTTGCTTTGGTATGAAGGGCGGTGCTGCAGGTGGTGGTAGAGCTCAGGTTTTGCCAATGGAAGATATTAATCTTCATTTCAATGGTGACTTCCATGCAATCACATCAGCGCATTCTTTGATATCAGCTATGTTGGATAACCACATGCAGTGGGGCAATAACCTTGATATTGACCCTCGTAGGATATCGTGGAGACGAGTTGTTGATATGAATGATAGAGCCTTGAGGAATATCGTTGTTGGTTTGGGCGGACCGACCCAAGGAATAGTCCGTGAGGGCGGGTTTGATATAACAGTAGCTTCTGAAATTATGGCTATTTTCTGCCTCGCAGTTGACTTGTCAGATTTGCAAAAAAGAATTGGTGATATTATCGTTGCCAAAACACGCTCGAAAAAGAATGTTACCGTAAGAGATTTAGGCTGTGATGGAGCAGTAACTGTTCTCTTAAAAGACGCTTTTCAGCCAAATCTTGTGCAGTCTATTGAACATAATTTAGCTTTCATACATGGCGGCCCATTTGCTAATATTGCTCATGGGTGTAATTCTGTTATTGCTACTAAAACTGCTCTGAAATTAGCAGATGTGGTGGTTACTGAAGCTGGCTTTGGAGCTGATTTAGGTGCTGAAAAATTTCTAGATATTAAGTGTCGTCAATCTGGATTGAGACCAGATGCAGTGGTTCTTGTGTGCACAATAAGGGCTATGAAAATGCAAGGTGGGGTATCTAAAAATGATTTGGGTCCAAGTAACACTGAAGCAGTAAGGGCAGGATGTGTAAATGTTGAAAGACATATACAAAATCTAAAAAAATTCGGTGTTAACCCAATAGTATCAATAAATCATTTCATTCACGATACGGAAGAAGAGATAGCCATAGTCAAAGAGTTTTGTGATGCCGAAAATGTAACGATGGTAATTGCAAAGCATTGGGCTGAGGGCGGTGATGGTGCCATAGATTTAGCAAATGCTGTGAAAGCTGAACTTGATAATGAGAAGGCAGAAGTCAATTTAATCTATAAAGACGATGACAGTCTTATATCTAAGGTAGAAAAAGTAGCCACAGAAATTTATCGTGCTAAATCAGTAACAATTAGCGCTGCTGCGAGGTCGTCTTTTAAGCAAATAGAAAAAATGGGTTTTGGACATTTGCCAATATGTATAGCTAAGACTCAATCAAGTTTTTCTACTGATCCAAAGCAGCTTGGAGCGACATCAGATCATGTTATTGAAGTAAGAGAAGTCACATTAAATGCTGGGGCTGGTTTTGTAGTTGCAATTTGTGGAACAATAATGCGAATGCCTGGTTTACCTAGGCATCCGGCTGCACTTGACATTGGGCTCGATATGAATGGCAATATTGTCGGCCTAGCTTAATGCATAATAGAATAAAATTTATATTTGGAGCCACGTTATGAGCGATCAAGATGAAGAAATAATATTAAAAGATTTAGATGATAATGATCTTGTAGCACAAATGCAGGATGACCTCTATGATGGAATGATACCTGAAGTGACAGAAGGAACACAGATATTACTTGACCGTGGATGGGACGCAAACATGGTGCTCAATGATGCACTTGTTGAAGGAATGCGGATTGTTGGAGTTGATTTCCGAGACGGTATTTTATTTGTTCCTGAGGTTCTTCAGAGTGCAAATGCGATGAAAGGTGGGATGCAATTACTAAGGCCCATTTTAGCCGTCAGTGAAAATAATACTAGTGTTGGAAAGTACGTTATAGGCACTGTAAAGGGTGATATTCATGACATTGGAAAAAATCTTGTGGGAATGATGCTTGAGGGAGCAGGTTTTGAAGTTGTGGACTTGGGTATCAATACTCCAGTTGAAGAGTATCTTTCTGCTATTGATGAACATGAACCAAATATACTTGGTATGTCTGCGCTTTTAACAACAACCATGCCTTATATGGGTGTTGTGATAGAAGAGTTAGATAAAAGAGGTATTTTGAAAGAATTACCCGTCATGGTGGGGGGCGCACCATTAAATCAGGAATTCGCCGATGCGATAAATGCTCATACCTATGGAAGAGATGCAGCAATGAGTGCTGAACTTGCTAAGGCGATTATGGGTAAAAACCGTTAGTGACACAGTCGCGCCACAACACACTAGTTTTGGCCTGCGGCGCTTTAGCTAAAGAGATCCTCGCACTTAAGGCGTCCATGAATTTAGCGGATGATGTCTTTGACTTGCAGTGCCTTCCTGCTAGTTATCACAATTATCCCGATAAAATCGTGCCTGCGCTCAAAGAGACCTTGGATGGAAAAGGCGAAAATTATGATCATGTGCTTATTGGCTATGGAGATTGCGGAACAGGGGGTGGCCTAGATCGTTTGCTTGTAGATTACCCTAAAGCTGAACGTCTACCCGGCGCGCATTGCTATGCATTTTATGCTGGGCTTTCTGAATTTGATGTTATGATGGAAAAGGAACTCGGCAGTTTCTTCTTGACGGATTATCTCGTACGACACTTCAAAGCATTGATTATTAAAGGCTTTGGATTGGAACGTTATCCTGATCTTAAAGAAATGTATTTCAAAAATTACAAGCGACTGATTTACATCTCCCAAGAGCCAACGGAAAGTTTAATTAACGAGGCGCGTGAAGCAGCAGAATTTTTAGGCCTTATCTTTGAACATATTCATGTCGGATATGGCGATCTTGCCTCGCATATTTCATTATTACCTAACAAGGAGAGGGCATATGGCTAATATCAATGCCTCTATCGAAGTCTCGCCAAAACAAGCGGTTGAGAGCAGTGCTATTGTGGATTTATTTCCACCTGGTGGACGTGTTTATATCACCGATGTTGGCACTGAATCCACGGATTATCTTGTTCAGGCTGCAAAGCGTGTACGTGATCTTGGCTATGAGCCTATTCCACATTTCGCGTCCCGCCGAATGATAAACTCAGATATTCTTGAAGACCGCGTTAAACGTATGGCCAATGAAGCTGGCGTTACCGATGTCCTCGTTATTGGCGGCGGACTTGAAAAGGAAGCGGGTGAATTTGCTTCGACGATGGAGCTACTTGAGACAGGAGTATTCCAGCGAAATGGTGTTACTCACATGGGTATCGCGGGGCATCCCGAAGGCTCACCTGATTTCGATAATGATACAGCGATGGAAGCTCTTCATGAAAAGCAAGCCTTTGCGGAAAAGACAGGCCTGAACTTACGAATTGTCACACAATTTGGTTTTGATGCGGCTAAGTTCATCAATTGGGCTCAAGGCCTTCATATGGCAGGAATTACAATGCCTATTCACCTCGGTGTAGCAGGACCTGCAAAGGTAACAACACTCATCAAATATGCAGCGATGTGTGGCGTGGGTAATTCTTTAAGTTTTTTAAAAAAACGTGGTGGTGCTATGGCTACAATGGTTGCAGGATTTGATCCAAATGAAGTTGTTGATTTGATTGAGTCCCATTGGGGAGGTACTGATCCATCACTTATTACTCAGCTCCATGTGTTTCCATTTGGTGGTGTGAAAAAATCAACTTCTTGGCTAATTGAGCGGAAAAGTTGGACCATTTAAGATAACGCATTTTAATACACACTATATAAGGATATATAATGGCTCGTACAATTTTAGCATCAGCAACTAAAGAAGTTGTTATAGGTTTTGATCAGCCTTTCACAATGATAGGGGAACGTATAAACCCTACAGGAAGAAAGTTATTTTCGAAGGAGCTAAAGGAATTTAATTATTGGCGTGTTAAGAAAGAAGCGCTTGCGCAAGTTGAGGCCGGTGCTCAAATTTTAGATGTCAATGTAGGAGTGCCTCTAGCCGACGAGGCTTTAATCATGTCTGAGGTAATTCCTTTAATACAGAGCCTTACAGACACGCCATTATGTATAGACAGTTCGATCATGGATGCACTTGAAGCTGGTCTAAAAGTATATAAAGGGCGTCCACTTTTGAACTCAACTACAGCTGAAGAAGAAGTTATGGAGCGAATTTTACCATTAGTCGCTAAATATGATTGCGCCGTGGTTGCAATTTCTAATGATGATACTGGAATTTCTGAGGATCCCGATGTTAGGTTCGAAGTGGCGAAAAGAATAGTTAATAGAGCATCTGATTATGGAATTAAACCAGAAGATGTCGTTGTTGACCCCCTTGTAATGCCAATTGGAGCAATCAATAGTGCTGGAACTGATGTTTTTAAGCTTGTAGGCCGCTTGCGAAGAGAATTAGGCGTAAATACGACATGTGGGGCATCTAACGTGGCATTCGGTTTGCCTGAAAGGCATACAATTAATAATGCATTTCTGCCAATGTTAGCTGCTGCAGGAATGACCTCAGCGATAGTTAATCCACTCCATGATGGGCTTGTACCTGCTGTTCGAGCCGCTGATGTTCTTAATGGAGTCGACCCTAGTTGTTCAAATTGGATAAAAAATTACCGACCTGCGCCCGCTGAAGGTGATGAAGGCGGACGTCGTGGTCGTGGCGGACGTCGCCGTCGTGGTTGATGAGGTCCACACAGGACCTTGTTTATGCGGCGCGGTATCATATTGCGCCGTAGGTTTTTGTGATATATGTGTTTTTGATACGATAAGTATCTTGGTGGGTTCTCTTGACAACACTTAAGGACTCGCTGTCAAAGGTCGTATCTATACCTCTGAAAAGGCTGGCTATTATGACATTACAGATGGATTGCCGCAATAAGGTACCTATCCACCCGAGTGTACCCGTTAGTTAATGGGCACCCATACGATCATATTTACGCCTACTGGTTTACAGGCAACAGCTGAAGACGGCGAAACTGTCTATGAGGTTGGCTTAAGGGCAGGAGTTGATATTCAATCCATTTGCGGTGGTAAAGGACTTTGCAAGCGCTGCCAAATTGAGGTTGATAGTGGTAAGCACGCTAAGTTTAAGATGGATGTCACTGAAGATAATTATTCTAAACTGTCCCCAACAGAGAAGAAGGCTATTCATGATGGTGAATTACCTAGTGGTCGCCGCCTGTCTTGCAGAACAAAAGTGCGGGGTAATTTAGTTATAGATATTCCAGCGGATTCGCGTGAACGTGAAATCTCAATACAAAAGAAAAGTACGAAGTTTGAAACAAAACTTAACCCTGCAATTCGCCTTTACATGGTACAGCTACCTATCCCAACCCTTGAAGATAACCCCAGTGATGGTGAGGCCTTAGTGAAGATGTTGCATGATGAGCATGGCCTATTTGTGCGTCCATCTCACCGCATGTTAATAAAGCTGCAAGACATATTACGCCCCAGCGAGAATAAACGTACAGTCATTGCCGTAGTAAGAGATGGAAAGGTTATTATCGATGTTTGGCCACCTTCGCCATTCGACCTTTACGGCGCTGCAATCGATATTGGGTCTACTTCTATAGCGCTTTATGTATTCAATCTCACAACAGGTGAACCCGTTTACGAAACGGTGGCAATGAACCCCCAAATACGTTTTGGCGAAGACCTGATGAGCCGTGTGTCCTATATCATGATGAATAAAGGCGGGGAGGTGAAACTCACTGCAGCCATACGTACACAAATACGTGAGATGATTGCTGAGGCGGTTAAAATCTTGGAGCTTGGCGACAATCAATTACTTGACGTCATTTGTGTAGGTAACCCTATCATGCACCATCTGTTTATTGGTGCTAATCCAATTGAACTCGGTGTTGCACCATTTACATTAGCGATCAAAGATTGGGTTGACATTCCAGCTGGGCGATTAGACCTTGGACTATCTGATATGGCACAAGTTTCCCTTTTTCCGCTCATTGGCGGTCACGTAGGGGCGGATACATCTGCGGCTTATTTAACTCAAATAGACCGTATGAAAGATAGTTCAGTACTACTTGTAGATATCGGTACCAATGCGGAAATTGTACTCTCACATAATGGGAAAGTTGTAGCGGCTTCATCCCCGACAGGGCCTGCGCTTGAGGGTGCAGAAATAAGTTCGGGTGTGAGGGCTACTAATGGTGCGATTGAGAGAGTTAGAATTGACCCTGATACAAAAGATTACAGAGTAAAAGTTATTGGAAAAGATAAATGGTTCGATAAAAATAGTATTCATGATTTAGATCAAATTATTCCAGGTATATGTGGCTCAGGAATATTTGAGGTAATGGTTGAATTGGCCAATGCTGGGTTGATTGATCAATCAGGTTTATTTAAACCTGAAATAGCACCGGATAAATTTATAAAAAAAGGTAATGTTTGGACGTACATCCTCGTTGAACAAGCTGATAAACCCATAATGATTCAACAAACTGATATAAGGGCGGTCCAGCTTGCAAAGGCAGCTTTGTATGCTGGCGTTCAATTATTAGCAGAAAGTCTAAATTGTGAAACCTTTGACAAGATTTTGTTGGCCGGTGCATTTGGTACGCATTTGGATAGTAAATATGTATCAGAAATAGGTATTATTCCTAATGCGCCATCCAGTATTATTTCTAGCATAGGCAATGCAGCTGGAATGGGAGCAGCAATGGCTTTACTAAACATTGATGAACGAAAAAACATTATTAAAGCAGTTAAACAAATAGACAAAATAGAGACTGCCACTGAACAAAAATTTCAAGATTACTTTATAAATGCAATGAAATTTCCTACAGCACCTTTCGCAATTAAAAGTAATAAAAGAAATAGACGGAGAAAAACACAATAATAGTTTATTTTGTCTCTATAATTAAAAGAGCTAATGATAATAAATAAATGCTATTTTATATCACAAATAATATTAATGTAATTTTTAAAAAAGGCTCGATTTATGGCTAGAAGAGAAAGATCAGGCGGAAGAGCAGGGCGTGCTGCTGCACGTGCAATCGAGACCCCCCCTCGGGATGCATACATTAAACGAAACATACCAACTTATTCAGTATTAAATGATACTGACCTCGCGCAGCTTGAAGATAATGCAGATAAATTATTGGAAGAAGTTGGTTTAGAAATTCAAGATGACCAAGAATCAGTTGATTACTTTGTAAAAGCAGGTGCGAAAGCTGATGGCGACCGTGTAAAGTTTCCTCGAGGTATGTGCCGAGAGATTATTAAAGCTACAGCACCAAAAGAATTTACGCAATTTGCTCGCAATCCAAAAAATAATGTACAGATTGGAGGCAACAATACTGTACTGGTTCCTGCTTATGGTCCTCCTTTTGTGTATTCCAAAGAGGGCGGTAGGAGATATGCCAATATAGAAGATTTCAGAAATTTTGTTAAACTCGCTTACATGTCACCAAACTTGCATCATAGTGGCGGAACGGTATGTGAGCCGGTTGATTTGCCTGTTAACAAAAGGCATTTTGACATGAATTATAGTCATATTAAATATTCTGATAAAGCCTTCATGGGTTCAGTCACTCAACCAGAGAGAGCAGAAGATACTGTGGATATGGCTAAAATAGTATTTGGAGACGAATTTGTTGAGGAAAACTGCGTTCTTGTAAATTTAATAAATGCAAACTCCCCAATGACATGGGATCGAGTTATGCTTGGTTCATTAAAAAATTATGCTCGTCATGGCCAATGTGCCATGCCAAGTCCATTCGTTGTTTCGGGTGCTATGTCTCCAGTAACTGCTGCTGGGGTTGCAGCCCAAAGTTTGGCAGAAGGACTGGCTGGTATGGCCTTAACGCAACTCGTGAGGCCAGGTGCACCAGTCATTTATGGGAACTTTGTAACGTCTATGTCGATGCAAACAGGCGCCCCCACTTTTGGAACCCCTGAAGCATCATTAATAATAAATATGAGTGCTGCCCTTGCACGTAGACTTGGTGTGCCATTTCGGTCTGCAGGAGGGTTTAATGCATCAAAAATTCCAGATGCCCAAGCAGGTTATGAGGCCGCAAATAGCCTGCAAACAGGTTTATTAGCAGGAGTTAACTTCATGCTACATACTGCAGGGTGGCTCGAGGGGGGTCTTGCTATGGGTTATGAGAAATTCATAATGGATGCGGATCAAGCAGGAATGATGGCAAAATTTGCCAAAGGAGTAGATATGTCCGATAATGGACAGGCTTTAGATGCTATAGCTGAAGTTGGACCTGGTCAGCATTTTTTAGGTTGTGAGCATACACAAAAAAACTTCAAAACTGCTTTTTATCAATCAAATGTTTCAGATAACAGTAGCTATGAACAGTGGGTAGAAGATGGAAGTTTATCTGCTGAAGATAGAGCTGAAAGTGTTTATAAAAAAATGTTAGATGAATATGTTGTCCCTGAGCTTGATCCGGAAATTGACAGAAAACTTTTAGATTATATGGAAATGAGAAAGTCTAGTTTTCCTGATAGTAATATTAGTTAAAAGTCCAAGGCTCTCTGCTAAATACTTCAGCAATCATCGGTTTAAAGTAATCAAGTGGAAGGGTATTATAGTTGGGATCAAAACTTGTTTGATCCCACTTCTCACAGAAGTACACAGCAGCCAAAAAGTGTTTATGATCCTTGAACTTTTGACTCTCTTTTGGATTTAATCCAATTTTATCACCATAATATTTTAATTGAAAAATACCATGATGCTTTATCACCCAGCTACACTCCTCTCTAACGTATGGAGCTAAGACACTTGCTGCAAAACTGTCATGGTTTAGTGGTGCTAAATCATCGCCAATATCATGAATTAAAGAGCTTACTATCCAGTCAATATCAGCGTCATCTCTCAATGCCCTTGTTGCAGTTTGTAAACAATGTTGCAGTCTGTCTATCTTATAGCCAGAGAAGCTATTTTTTAGCTTTTCTAGGGCACTTACAATTCTATCAGGCAAATCGACTAGAAATTTTTTTTCATGTTCTGCAAGTAAAGTATAATCTTCAACAGTACCGTCTTCCATTCTAGTAAAATTAACTGTTTTCATTTTATAGCTCAGTGGGAACAGATGTTACTTTATTGCCTTTTGATAGCATTCTGTAAAGGCTTGTCACCCCGTCGTGATCTGTATAACAACCTTGCAAATGCCTATTCCCCTCATTACCATTATATTTTGTTCTTCCATGAAGTAATCTGTAGTTATCCATCATCAGGAGAGTACCTTTTTTAAAAGGAAATTGTATCTGATAATCTGGATGGTTACTCAATTCATTTAATCTTTTTCTTCCTGCATAAAAATAATCTAATGTTTTTTTATCTAGAGCAGGCACATAATCAAGTCTGTTGCTCAAACGAATTCGATTTATAATATTATTATGATTTCTTTCGATAATTGAGCCCCAATTTTCTAAAATAGCGGAGGGTCCTTCATATCGAAACCGCACATTAACACTTTCTAAAATTTTAGAATGTTCCGGCATCTCTAATTCTAGCTGTTTAATTATGGCTATGCCGTCTGTTAAAGTTGAAAGTCCACCAGATACATTATTTTCAAGGCAATGAAGAAATTGTATTCCAGGAACTGGTTCTCGGTATGGATTATCAGTATGGGATGATAAGGCATCATCAGTATAAGCTGTATCCGTGGGCATTCTTTTTTTCTCAACATTAAATAGTTTGCCCCAATGTGTGTGTCTTACATAGCCGAATTTTCCTGCTAACTTTAATAAATTGTCTTTTTCTGTTGGGGTATTTTCCATTATACAGAAGCCATACTTTAGAAAGTCATGCAACATGTGCTGTAGGTTGGAAGGGTCCTTAAGGCGTTCCCAATCTATTCTTTTTAGTTCTAATGAAGATGTCCAACTTTCTAATTCAGGAGGGCATTCAACGTCCTTAAGCCACCCAATTTCATTTTTTATCTGATCCAAATTAAAATGACCCTCAAATGAGTCACTAAAGAAGATGTTTAAGTTAGATTTTTTTGAAATTTTTGCTTTTAATATCTTCAATTCAGGCTGAAAAGTCGAATGCTCATATTTCCTTTGTTTGCTTATTGGATCTGTTGAGCACGAGTTTAATGCTCTTTCTCGGAGCCACAACGGGTGGAGTTCTATGCTTTTGTCCTGACAAGTTAAAATTAGTTCGCCTGTTTGTGGTTTCACATAAACCGTATCATGACTTTTAAGCATATAGAATCCTTAAATGATTGTTTACAATCTATCTCATAAACTGCAGGGTTGGAATACAATAAAAATCTATCATCAGAAATAATTATATTATGTTTCAAAAAGAAAAAACTTATAAACCTCCTGCAGACGACCAAAAAATAATCAAAACTTTTGGTATGGAAATACATAGTCCTGTATTTGTTATCAGCGCACTTTTAATACTGATATTTTCTATTATTACATTAGTTTTTCCTGGTGAATCAAATAATGCTCTTAACGGTGCAAAATTATGGACATTATCTAGATTTGATTGGTTTTATTCATTAATCCCTGTTTTAATTTTAACTCTTTGCGTAGTCTTAGCTATATCGCCTTTTGGTAAAATTAAACTTGGCGGAGATGATGCTAAGCCCGAGTACAAAGTAGGCTCTTGGATTGCAATGCTTTTTGCAGCAGGTGTCGGTATCGGTTTTATGTTTTACGGATCTGCAGAGCCCCTTGGTTACTATACTGATTGGTACGGGACTCCATTTAATGTGCCAGCTGAAACGGTTGATGCTAGGAGACTGGCATTCACAACCTCAGTTTTTCATTGGGGTCTCTCAGCTTGGTCTATTTATGCTATTGTGGGATTAACATTAGCTTTCTTTGCATATAATATGGGGCTTCCACTTACAGTTCGCTCTGCATTTTTTCCTATATTTGGTGAAAAGATATGGGGTTGGCGTGGACATATAATCGATATGTTCGCAGTCGTTTCTACTATTTTTGGATTAGCATGCACTATTGGTATAGGAGCAACGCAAGCTACAGGTGGTCTGAGCTATATATTTAATGTTGAAGCTACAAAAAGCCTTCAAATTATATTAATTTTTACCATAACGATCATAGCTATTTTTTCTATCCTTCGAGGAATGAATGGGGGAGTAAAACTATTAAGCAATGTGAATATGTTTTTTGCGGGTTTGCTCTTGTTTTTTGTCATAGTGGCGGGTCCAACGGTTGGGATATTCGAAAGCATGTTCGATACACTTATTTATTCAGTACCGGATAGCTTGCGATTGACTAATTGGGTAGGTAGAGCCGATGAAAACTTTTTTCACGACTGGACAATTTTTTATTGGGCCTGGTGGATTGCCTGGTCGCCGTTTGTTGGAATGTTTATTGCTAAGATATCTAAAGGAAGAACAATACGTCAATTTATGATGGGAGTATTAATTGCGCCCTTTAGTATAGGTTTAGTATGGTTCACGGCTTTTGGGGAAACGGCTATTTCTCAATTTGAAGATAAAGTTGGAGACTTATCTGTAGGCATGAGTGACTCCTCCTTAACTTTATTTCAAATGCTTAATAGTCTGCCCTATTCCGAGGTAACTTCTGTTATAGCAATCTTTTTATTAATTATCTTTATAGTTACATCTGCTGACTCAGGTTCACTGGTAGTAGACAGTTTGACATCGGGTACTCAGAAGGACACGCCAGCAAGACAAAGAGTTTTTTGGGCAATATTAATCGGATTAACAGCTATAGCTTTACTTTACGGGGGTGGTGAGGAAGCTTTAAAATCATTGCAAGCAGGCACAATTACTGCCGCTCTGCCGTTTAGCTTTATAGTTATTCTTTATGGATTTTGTTTGATAAAGGGGTTACTGTCTTATACAAAGAAAAGTCATGACTAGGTCTATTTTTGATCAACTCTAAAAAGAGACTTTAAGTCCCATTGCGCATTTTCTTTGAACATAAACTTGTTCAAAGAAAGAGATACTATAATCATTGCCAACAAATTTATTGCCATAAGGTGAATGTAATGAAACTTTACATTCTGCGTCTCCATTGATGCATTTTCAGCTAATGGTAACAGCATCCAATAATAAAATATTACTCCAAAAATAACTGAGATAATTACAGAGCGTGCATCAATGTTTTTAAATAAGAGTCCTACTATAAAGGCGGCTAATATCGGCATAGAAAGTAAACCATATAACCGCTGAACCGTGTTGATGATACTTTGTTCTGGGTTGTTGAAAATTGGTATCATCATAAAAGCCATAATAACCATTATTATTGATACCCACAAAGAAAGCTTTTTAACATTAGGATTTTTACTTATGTAAGTTTCATGTATATCACAGACCCATAGTGCTGCAGAGGCATTAAGAATAGAATTAAATGTTGTAAGAACTGCTGCAACAATAGCAGCAGCAAAAGCTCCAGAAAGAAAGCTTGGAAGTAAATCACCTACCAGTGTCCCATAAGCTGCATCTCCAATATCTCCATAAAGTTTGTAAGCAACTATACCGGGAATAACGATTATCGGGGGCACAATTAATAGTCTAATTATGGCTGCGGCTAATATACCTTTTTGCGCTTCTTTTACTGATGGCGATGCCATTGCTCTTTGTGTTATTGTTTGATTGGTTGACCAATAAAACATTTGAATAAAAACCATTCCAGTAAAAAGTGTTGAAAATGGTATATCAGAATCTGGTGTTCCAATAAGTGTAAGTCTTTCTTTAGGTATTCCTGAAAAATCAAAGTTTATTGTGTTTAAAGCTATTAATGTCACCGTAATTGCAAGTCCAAGGAGTAAAACACCTGAAAAGGTATCTGAAACAGCAACTGCACGAAGTCCTCCAAATATAGAATATGCAGCCCCAAAACCAGCAAATAAGACTGCCAGAACATATAAGTTTATATCGACGTTAAACATGCTTTGAATAAATAAAGATCCTCCATAAAGTATTGCGGGCAAGAAAATAAAAATATTGCCTAGTAAAAAAAGTAATGAAACAAGTGCTCTTATGTGCTTGTTTTTGTACCTTATTTCTAACAATTCAGTTGTAGTTGTGCAGTTGTATTTATAATAAATAGGTATAAAAATGAAACAAAGCATGCAGAGACCTGCTACTGCAGCTAGCTCCCACCAAGCAAGTAAAGCCATCTGGTTTCCATTCATACCAACAAGCTGATCAGTTGATAAGTTAGTTAGGGTGATTGAGCCCGCTACAAAGTACCATTTTAAGCTGCCTCCTGCTAAAAAGTACTCTTTTTCTTGATTTACATTTGGGGAAGATTTTAAACAGTACCACACAGTAACGATGGCAATTGCTAATAGTAATGAAATAAATATTATTATTTGAATTAATTCAAGCTGCATTTATAATATTCCATTCTATTTGTTTGATTTGCTTGTTTGTGGATATACTAGGGGAAAATGTGATTATTGCATCAGAAAAAAATATATTTTCTCTAACAAATAAATATTATTCATATGTTTTTCGTGTTGGTGATAATGGCATATTAGAACATATTTACTATGGTGCCCCATTAACTAACCCCATAAATTCTTTTTCACATCATTATCAGACTCACAGAGATGGGGTTTTACATTTCCAGGGTAAAAAAAATTATAATCTATCTGAATTACCTCAGGAGTATCCGACTTTTGGATCTACTGATTTTAGATTCCCTGCTTTTCATTGTAAAAATAAGGATGGAAACACTGTAACAGTTCTAAAATATAAAGATCATTTCATTATTAGTGACAAAAAACCTTTAAGCGGCCTACCATCCGCCCGGGGTGGTGAGTGCAATACTTTGATCGTGCGTTTGGAAGATAATCGTCATAAGATTGAAGTGGATCTTGCTTACACAATTTACGAAAATCATGGTGTGCTGGTAAGATCATCTAAAGTAAAAAATCATGGTAATAAAAAGCTTGAATTGAGTAATATATATAGCTCCTCCATAGATTTTCCTGCCTCTCAGTTCAAAATATTACATCTTCATGGCTCATGGTCTAGAGAGTTATCAGAGGAGACTATGAGTGTTCCAATGGGGCGTTTTGTCATTGACAGTAACCGTGGATCATCAAGCGCAGCTCATTCGCCTTTTATAGTCCTCTGTGAAGATCAATGTAATGAGATAAGTGGCAATGTATACTCATCAAGTCTTATTTATAGCGGCAATCATTCGATTTCAGTAGAAAAGGGTGAATTTAATAATGTTCGATTGTTAACGGGGATAAACCCTTTTAATTTTAGTTGGTCCCTAAGTCCTGGTGATTCCTTTCAAAGTCCCGAAGCAGTTCATGCTTTTAGTAAAGATGGGTTACGGGGAATGTCACATATTTGGCATTCATTTATAAGAGAAAAGATTACGCCTGTAAATTTCAAAAATAAACCAAGGCCCACTTATATTAACACTTGGGAATCATCTTATTTTAAAGTTAATCAGGAGGAAGTTCTTAATCTTGCTGATAAAGCCGTCTCAATCGGTTTGGAGATGGTTGTCCTAGATGATGGGTGGTTTGAAGGAAGAACTGATGATTCATCATCTTTAGGTGATTGGTATGCAGATTCAAATCGGTTCCCGGATGGAATTCAAGACTTGGCAATTAAGATAAAAAACAGAGGACTAAAATTTGGGATATGGGTTGAACCAGAAATGATTAATACTCGAAGTGAATTGTACAAAAAACACCCTGACTGGGTTTTAATGGCCCCAGGGCGTATTCCTTCATTGGGTAGAAATCAATTAGTATTAGATTATTGCAATGAGGATGTTGTAAATTATATTTTTGGTAAGCTTGATAAGTTACTCTCTGAAGGTAATATAGATTATATTAAGTGGGATATGAACCGTAATATGTCGGAGGTTGGTTCTCCAAAGGTTGCCATACAGAATCAGCTTGAGGTCCCGCATAGATATATTTTAGGGCTATATTCTATACTGAACCGTTTAACAAAAAAATATCCTAATATTTTATTCGAAAACTGCGCTAGTGGTGGCAACAGATTAGACCTTGGCATGCTTAGCTATATGTCACAAAGTTGGCCAAGCGACATGAGTGACCCTATTGGAAGATTGAAAATTATAAATGGCTGTTCCTATTTGTTTCCATTAGATGTATTATCAGCCTATATTGGTCCATCCCCAAACCATCAAAATGGAAGAATTACTTCAATCAATAGTAGATTTAATGCGGGTGTATTTTGCGCCGCACAAGGTATCTCACTGAATCATAGCGATATTGATAAAAATAAAAGTGAATTAACTGAGCTCATGAAGTTTGCTAGGGAGCATTCTTCTGATATGATTGGCGGTAGATTCTATAGACTAAAAAAATCGGATAATGCTTATTGCTGGCAGTATATTACAAAGGATTATGAAAAGGTTTTTTTGTTATATTTTCATATATTATCAGGCCCGAATAAACCTTTTGAGCATGTAAAGTTTGTTGACCTAGAAAAAAACAGTAATTACCTACAGGTCTGCAATGGTAAATTATATTCGGGGAATTTATTAATGGAAAATGGATTTACCTTGCCTTATGTTTCAATGACTGATGATAATAAAAATATTAGCTATATGCCTAAGGGTGACTTTAGTTCAAAGCTTTTTTTATTTGAGAAAGTATAGAGGATTTAAAATTGTTAAATGGGTAAGAGAGAAATAAATAAACTTTCGCGTGAAGAAAGATTGGCCAAAAATTTACGAAATAATTTAAAACGGCGAAAAGATGTTAAGAGAAAAAATGATAATAATCCAAAGTAGCAACCAACAATTTGGTTAAACTTTAAAAGTTGAACTTTCATCACTTAAATGTAAATTCAAGAGTGTTATTTAAGAATTATATTTGCTAGGTGACGTCATGGACAAAATTGTAATACAGGGCGGAACTCGATTAAATGGCGAAATAGTCATTGGTGGGGCTAAGAACTCGGCCATTAAACTAATGGCAGTTTGCCTTCTGACAGATAAGCCTGTTCTTTTGAAAAATATGCCTAGATTGCGTGACACCAGATCAATGTCGGAATTACTTAATCATCTTGGAGTACGCATCAATTTGTCTGGTTCAGATAAAATGACATTACATGCCGAGAATTTATCGTCAACAACCGCGCCTTATGAACTAGTTCGAAAAATGCGTGCAAGCTTTAATGTCCTAGGACCTCTGCTCGCTAGGTCTGGATTTGCTAAAGTCTCTTTACCAGGTGGTTGTGCTATTGGGGCTCGTCCCGTTGACTTGCATCTTAAGGCAATGGAAAGTTTTGGAGCAAAAATTAAGTTAGAGGAGGGTTTCGTTATTGCATCGGCAAAAGCTGGATTAAAAGGTGCTGAGATAACATTTCCCTTTATCTCTGTTGGAGCAACCGAACATGCGCTGTTGACTGCTGCTTTAGCTGAAGGTGAAACTGTATTAAATAATGCTGCTTGCGAGCCAGAAATAGTTGACTTGGCTAATTGCCTAAATGCCATGGGTGCTAAAGTTGTAGGGGCAGGAAGGCCGCGCATATCTATATTAGGTGTATCTTCTTTAAAGGGTGTGGACTATTCAGTTGTTCCAGATAGGATTGAAGCGGGAACGTATGCACTAGCGGCAGCAACAGTCGGGGGCAATGTTAAGCTATCTAATATTTGCATCGATCATTTAGGGGCTCTGTGGCCATTAATTGAACAGGCTGGGGCGAAGCTAACTTTCGATAAAACATCTGTTTTGATAGAAAGAAATGGAACTAATTTAAGGGCTGTGGATATTGATACTCAGGCGTATCCGGGTTTTCCAACTGACTTACAGGCCCAGTTTATGACTATGATGTGTTTAGCTGAGGGCACTTCAATAATACGGGAAAATATTTTTGAAAATAGGTTTATGCATTGCCCTGAGCTATCCCGAATGGGTGCGGATATAGATGTTAGGGGTAGAGAGGCTATAATACGAGGAGTAAAGGAGCTTAAGGGGGCTCCGGTTATGGCTACTGATTTAAGAGCTTCGGCATCATTAATTTCAGCTGGCATGGCTGCTAAAGGTGAAACTCATGTTGGTAGAGTTTATCATTTAGATCGAGGGTTTGAGAATATAGAGATTAAATTGAGAAACTGTGGGGCTAATATAACAAGGCAAAGCGAGTAGATGAAATGGCAAGATTAAAGCTTAAAGCTGAAAAAATATCGGATCTTAAAGTCATTGCATCAGCTGTCCAAGATTCCATTCTACGCACAAGCGACATAAAGTTTTTCCGGGGTGGGAGGTATATGAATTTCCGCCTTTTAAGATTTCTAAATGAGAGCGATTCATCCGCTCGAGCCCAATCTGCATTGCGGGTTGACGGTGTTATAAGTGTTCGCAGTAGAGGCATAAAAAAAACAGACGATAACATCATGGCTGTGCTTCTTGATGTAAATTTTACTAAAACGCAAAGTCCTGGAGGTTTTATTAATTTCATATTTGCCAACCAAATTGAAATACAAGTTGAAGTTGAATGTATTGATATTCTATTAGCGGACCTTACAAATGCAAAGAAAACAAATAAGACACCAAAACACTAATACTGAAAGAGTATATTCATATCGAAAATGATCATTATATCGTTGAATTGAACATAGACAGTGAGACATTGCCAGTTACTAATGTTGAAATGCAGCATGAGAGAAGGGTTGCTATATTCGATTTATTGGAAGAGAACGAATTCCAGCCTAAAGGCAGCGAAAAAGGACCGTATATTGTAGGGCTTGAATTAAAAGATGGTTCTAGGCTTGTTTTGGAGGTAAAGAGAAGCACCGGACTTGATATAGGTAGATATACTATTTCTATGACCCCATTCCGGAGGATAATAAAAGATTATTTCTTGATATGTGATAGTTACCATAACGCTATTCGAACATCGACTTCAGCTCAGATTGAAGCTATAGATATGGGAAGAAGAGGTCTTCATAATGAGGGTTCAAGGCTACTCAGTGATAGTTTACGTAATTCAATAACTGTAGACTTTAATACTTCGCGAAGAATTTTTACATTAATCTGCTCCTTACATAGGCGTCCATGATGAGCACAAAAGAGGATATCAAATCTGTTCTATTTGTTTGTTATTTAAACTCAATTCGTTCGCCAATTGCAGAGGGTTTGGTGAGAAAATATTATACCAATATCGATGTACAATCTTGTGGAATAGCTGCTGGTGAGCTCGACGATTTAATGGTGGCAATTATGCGTGAAATTTCCATAGATATGAGTAGTCATAAATCTAAAACTCTTGATGATTTAAGCCATTGTCAATTTGACTTAATTATTGCTTTTACTGAACCCGCTTATGAGTCTGCAAAGGCAGTTTTTAATGAAACGGCTAAATTAATAGAGTTTTGGCCTTTGCCTGATCCTACTCAAGGTTCGTTAGACGTAAGGGCCATAATGAATAATTACAGGGCAATACGGGATAATATAAATATGCGTTTGAAAAATAATTTTATTTAATAAGGCCTATTATTATGCATTCTTTGGGTATATAGGGCTCAAGAAATATCTCAGGTCTACTGAGTCGAAGATGTAAAGGATCAAGCTTGGCTAAAGAAGAACTACTAGAATTTGAAGGAGAAGTTGTCGAGCTTCTTCCAAACGCTACATTCAGAGTAAAATTAGTGAATGATCACGAAATTATCGCTCACACAGCTGGAAGGATGCGTAAAAACCGTATTCGCGTATTAGCTGGTGATAAAGTCACAGTTGAGATGACTCCATACGACCTTAGTAAAGGGCGTATCACTTATCGTTTTAAGTAAATAGCTTATGGGTGTAAGACCTAAATTAATACTAGCTAGCCAATCGCCAAGAAGATCTTTACTGTTATCAAGAATTGGAATTATTCCTGACCTAATTTCCCCTGCAGATATAAATGAAGATATTATTGAAGGTGAACTTCCAAGAGATTATGTTTCAAGGCTAGCTTGCGAGAAAGCCACTAAAATTGCGGGAAATTTCCCCAATCATATTGTATTGGCTGCCGACACCTCAGTAAGTGTAGGTCGTCGTATTCTACCTAAAGCTGAAACTATCTCTGATGCTGAATATTGTTTGCAGCTTATTTCAGGCCGCAGTCATAGGGTTTTCACATGTATTGCTATTGTCAAAACTAATGGTGATCTATCAAAACGTGTAGTGGAAACCCGTTTAAAGATGAAACGTTTGTCTGAAGTTGAATTAAAGGATTACATTCATAGTAATGAATGGCAAGGTAAAGCGGGTGGCTATAGCATACAAGGTAGCGCTGAAAGCTTTGTAACAAAGATTGTTGGTTCATATTCAAATGTCGTAGGTTTGCCTCTTTATGAAACTAGAAATATGCTAAGGGGTTCAGGGTATATTTTATGAAACGTCGTTGCGTTATCGAGCATTGCATTGGGGAAACTAGAGCAGCGATTTATGAAAATAGAAAACTAGTTGAGCTACATTTACGAAGAGAATCTAACGACTTGTATCCATACATAGGTGATATTTTTGTTGGTAAAATATCTAGAATTGACCAAAGTATAGGCGGAGCTTTTGTGGATTTAGGTGATAGCCTGTATGGTTTTTTAAAATTTTCAAACTCTTCGGGAAGCCCACGATTTAACGAAGGTTTTTATGGTCAATTTGAGATAACTAAAGCTTCTGACTTGAATAAATCACCTCTGTTGAAGTTTGTTAAAAGTGTAGAAAAGTCAAAGTTAGGTAAAATTTCAGGTGATGATTTAAAATCTTATCTTTCAAAAAGATTTTTAGATTTAGAGTTTGCTGAGGCAAGTGTTTCAATTTTAGACGAAAGTACTGATATTGAACTATCAATTGATGGTGGTGGGTCTATCTCGATAGAGCAAACGCGAGCTTTAGTTGCCATAGATGTTGATAAAGGCAGTGCGGTTAGTAGTTATGATGTGTGCCTAAAGGCAATACCTATGTTGGCTAGAGAAATAAGGCTTAGGGGTCTAGGTGGTTTATTGGTTATTGATTTACCAAATCTAAGGCACCCTAAACAACGAAATGCAGTTTTTAAGCTTGCTGAGAAAGTTTTTAGTTTTGACCCTAATAATGTTAAGTTGGCACCAATATCACGTTTTGGAGTGCTTGAGCTAACAAGGAATAAAGTTGCAATTTCACTGAGCGAAATAATGAATGATAATTATGGCAACCCTACCTTAGAAACCATAACTCTTCGCACTATCAGGCAGCTTGTTCGTGAGGGGGTAGCCAGCCCAGGTGCCAGATTAACTTTAACTGTGCCATCAAAGATTATGGATTGGTTGGATTCATGCTCGTTCGATTGGAAAAGCAGGTTGGATGATAGGATCGGCAAACGCTATAATGTTTTAGTAGGTGAGAGTATTGAAATAAAGGCGGACAGATGAGTAAAAATTGCCCAATTTGCAACACACAAATAATAATTAAATTCGCACCATTTTGCTCGAATAGATGTGCGAACGTAGATTTAAGTAAATGGCTTAATGGGGCATATAGTATTCCCACCGATGAAATAGGTGTGGATAGTGTTAATGAGTTCGAAAATATTGATGATGATTAAATTTGCATTGATATAAGTCTGTCTTACAGATTGATATTAAATCGAAAATATTACTATTTTATGCTATCAAAAACCTTTTTGTTGTCTGCAAAGAAGTAATCAACGTTGTAGTATTTTTTGTCATTAATTATCTCGCTAATGTTTAAATAGCTGAAACTACTAACTTCAATGCCATTTTGATGGTATTCATTTACAATACTGACATCCAGCATATGCTTAGGTACACAGACCATAGATATGATATCTCTTAACTTCCCCCTCAATGCCCCTTTAATATACCATCCTGAGCTTCTGCCTATATTATTTGCACTGGGTTGATTTTTTATTTCCCCATTCTGGGATTTAAAAACAATATGACTTTCTTTTGTAGTTTCGGATGGTGGCTTGCACCAATATGAAAAGCAAAATTTAGATAATGGAGTTATTTTGTGTAATGCATAAATTACCTCTGGCAACCATGAAACATAGATGGATTTATCTGTAAGCTTCCTTTTTACAACGCTGCTATGTATTGTTTTTTCATAACCAAAGTCTTTTATATCAATTAGTAGCTTTGCTTTTTTATTACTGTGGTTCGCTGCTATGTCTAAAATTTCATCAAGACTTGAGATTGTTTTAAATCTTCCCCCTAAGGAACTGAAATCATTGTATTTTACTGTATTTATTTTGTGTGCTACTCCGTCGATATCTATCGCCTCAGGGTCATGATAAATAACTGGAGTACCGCATTTAGCAATTCTAACATCGAACTCCACATAAGAAACTTTATTATCTAGGGCGGAAATTAGTCCTTGGGCTGTATTCTCATAATCACCGAATGTTAGAAAACGATGCGATATTAGTTTTATTCTACTAGTCATATAATTTATTTACATATGCTTAATTGTTACTAAGATATTGCTTAAATGGAGGATTTTTTTCTTTTGTTTACTCGTCTTCTTGCTCTTCTTTCAGCTCTTAATTTTATTAATGGTGGCATCCTCGAGGGTAGAATGCTTAAGATACTCTGTTTTTTGTCATATGACATTTCAGACCAATAAGATATTTCATCTTGGGTCCTACCGCAGCCAAAACAGAAGCCACTTTCTTTCTCCATCGAGCATATCAGTTTGCATGGGTTGTCTTTATCTTCAATGAAAAGTTCTTCTGTCTTTTTTTTCGTCATAAAATTGTCTTTTAGGTAAAAACTCACATACCAATAGTTTATAATAATTATTGTAAACTATGTAAATGTTACATTTGTTCGATGCTAATGGTTAAATTTATTATGATCCTTATAAATACCTTGTAAAATAATTACATATTATCATTGAAAATATTATAATTTTACTACAATTGTTTATGTTCTAGTATAATTTAAGATGAATAATAAATTGATTTATAAAGGATTAATATAGACTAATGGCTAATTCTTCATATTACAAACCTGAAACAATAGCATTACACGCAGGATATACCCCTGAGTCAGATCACGGTTCTCGTGCGGTTCCAATTTATCAAACTACTAGTTACGCCTTCGATAGCGTTCAAATGGCTTCATCTTTATTTAATGTAGAGCAGGGCGGTCACATATATTCAAGGATATCAAATCCTACTGTATCTGTTTTAGAACAACGTATGGCCGCCCTTGAGGGCGGTACTGGTGCTATTTGTACAGCTTCTGGTATGTCTGCATTGTTTTCCACTTTTATTACCTTGTGCTCTGCAGGTGATCATATCGTTTCTTCCGAGCAAATATATGGCTCAACAGCAACGACATTGCGATATACTTTAAAAAGGTTAGGGATTGAATGCGATTTTATACCTATAAATGACATGGATGCTTTGAGGTCAGCAGTTAGGCCAAATACTAAACTAGTATTTTGCGAGTCAATTTCCAATCCTGGAATGGAAGTCTCTAATATACCTGAAATATCTAAATGTGCCAATTCATTAGGTCTTCCAGTCGTGGTTGATGCGACTTTTGCGACACCATCTTTAAATCGACCGATAGAGTATGGAGCCAATATTGTTGTTCATTCGATTACAAAATGGATTGGGGGTCATGGTAATTCGATCGGGGGATGTATAATTGACGGTGGTAACTTTGATTGGGGCTATTTGAATGAAAAGGGTGAAAAAAAATTTCCTGAATTAACTGACCCTTATGCACCTTTTCACGGTATAAACTTTTGGGAAGAGTTCGGACCGACTGCATTTGTTATGAAAGTTAGAAGCGAGGCTATGCGTGATTTAGGGGCAGCACTTTCTCCAAATAATGCCTTTTTGATATTACAAGGTTTGGAAACCCTAGATTTAAGAATGAGAAAACATGTAGAAAACACTGTGGCACTGAGAGATTGGCTTGTATCTCAAAATGGTGTATCATGGGTTAGACACCCAGAGATGCGGGATGAAACATACATAAAAGAAATGTTTCCTCTGGGGGCGGGCTCTATGCTTTGTTTCGGAGTTGTAGGCGGACGAAAAGGCGGTGCCGCATTTATAAACTCATTGTCTTTGGCTACGCATTTAGCAAATGTTGGGGATAGCCGTACATTGGTTCTTCATCCGGGTAGTACCACTCATTCGCGATTAACTAAAGAAGACATGGAAGCCGCGGGAATCAGCGAAGATTTAATCAGAGTATCCGTGGGTATAGAAAATATAGAGGATATAAAAGCTGATTTTTTAAATGGTATTAAGTCAGCCCTTAGGACTATAAAATAATGTTGGTTCAAGTAGATGAATTAAATGTTTTTGTTGCAACTGGCGGTAAAAATTTTGACCCAGACTTGCCTACTATACTCTTTTTACATGGAAGCGGCGGGGATCATAGGACATGGGCCATGCAAACTAGATGGTTTGCATATAACGGTTTTTCTGTCTTGGCACCTGATCTTCCAGGTCATAGTTTGTCAGATGGTAATGCATTTTCTACAATCGAAGAAAGTGGTATTTGGTTGGCTAAATTTTTACACGCCTTGGGCGTAGATAAGGTCCACCTTGTGGGACACAGCCAAGGTTTCCTTACAGCTTTAGTATTCGCGGAACATCATAATGAGTCAGTCCGCTCTATTACAGCTATCGGTACTGCAGCTGAAATTCCTGTTAATGAGCATTTGATTAAAACTGCAGAAACAAGCAGGGATAAAGCAGCCGCGATGATGTGTAATTGGGGATTTGGACCCAATGCACATCAAGGTATTAGTTCGGTGCCGGGAATGCAGCCTATTGGTATAGCTAGAGCTATAATGAAAAACAACCCTTTGGAAGTTGACCTTAGGGCCTGCGCTGACTTTAAAAGGGGTCCTGAGATTTCAAAGAATTTGTCTATGCATAGACATTGTATTCTGGCGACTCATGATAAAATGACGCCTATGAAAGCTGGTTTATTACTAGCGAAAAATATGTCTATTAATCCACAAATTATCCAGAATGCGGGTCATATGTTGCCTATTGAGTCACCGAAAAAGACACTACAGGCTTTAAGGGAATTTATTGAAACTATAGAGAGTTAAGTAATGAATATCAAAAAAGTTGCAGTTATTGGGGCAGGCACTATGGGGGCAGGAATAGCTGGTCAGGCAGCAAATGCTGGCTGCGAAGTTTTGTTATTGGATTTGCCAAGCGATAATAATAATCCTAATTTATTAGCTCAAAAAGGTTTAGACCGAATTAATAATCCACATGAATCTGGTCTAATAAGCCCAGAGGCAGCTAAATTAATAACTGTTGGTAACATCCGTGATGACTTTGATAAATTAGTAGACTGTGATTGGATTGCAGAGGCCATCCTAGAGAGACTTGACTTAAAGAAGCAACTTTACAGTAAGCTTGATAATATTTGTAAAAAGTCATCAATAATATCATCAAATACATCTACAATACCGATAAAGCTGCTGGTTGAAGACATGCCGGCGGATTTTAAAAAACGATTTGCGATAACTCATTTTTTTAATCCAGTGAGATTTATGCCTTTGCTAGAATTAGTATCGGGCGAGGATACAGATCCCAAAGTAGTGGATGTTCTTCATGATTTTTGTGACAAAAGATTAGGAAAAGGGGTGGTTATATGTGCTGATACCCCAGGTTTCCTTGGAAATAGAGTTGGGTGTTTTGCAATTCAGACTGCATTGCATATTGCAAATACGATGGGTTTTAGTCCACAGGAAGCTGATGCTATCTTTGGTCGTCCCATGGGAATTCCTAAAACAGGTGTCTTTGGACTGTATGACTTGATTGGTATAGATCTAATGAGTGATGTAGCCTCAAGTCTCGTATCAATACTCCCATTCGAGGACGACTTTCATAATTTTGGAGCAAAACTTCCATTAATGGAGAGAATGATACAAAATGGTCAAAAGGGCAGAAAAACTGGTCAAGGTTTTTACAGATTACATAATGGCTCTAGGCAAGTTGTAAATCTCAAAACAGGCGAATATGAAAATATTGAAAAACTGAATATTCCTATAGCTGACATAGCTGAAAAAGACGGAATTATGCATCTATTCAGTGATGAAAGTATCTATGGTGAATATGCATGGAGTGTTATGTCACGAATATTAGTTTACGCCGCCGACTTAATTCCTGAAGTTGGCGACAGTCCAGAAGCTATAGATGATGCTATGAAAATGGGATATAATTGGATAAAAGGTCCATTCGAATTAATAGATGAAATTGGTTCTGATTATCTAATACAGCGTCTAGAAAAAGAAAAAAGAATTGTTCCTGATTATCTTAAAATAGCTAAAGGTAAAAGTTATTATAACGGATTAGATGTACTTACTGATACTGGAGAAATGAGGTCTATCATCCGTCCTGCGGGAACTTTAAGATTCAATGACATGAAAAAAACCTTAAGTCCAAGTGCTGCTAATCAAGATGCAAGTTGGTACAATATTGATAACGTGGCACTCGTTGAGTTTCACTCAAAAGCAAATGCACTAGGGCAAAATTCTATGCTTATCCTTGAAGAAGCTATAGATGCAGTTACCAATTCTAAAATGAAAGGAATTATAGTTCATAATGATTCCCAGCACTTTTCATGCGGAGTAAACCTTAACAGTGTTCGTCTTTTTTATGAGAATGAAGATTGGGAAGGATTAGATAAATTTTTACAGCACTTCCAGAATACTGTTCATAAATTGGCAGTAGCTGAATTTCCTACAATTGTGGCTCCGGTTGGATTATCTTTAGGCGGAGGCTTTGAAGTTGTCCTACACGCTAAGGAAGTAATTTGCCATGCTAATTCAAATATGGGACTTGTTGAGTCCGGTGTTGGATTAATACCTGCAGGGGGCGGATGTAAGGAAACTCTTTATCGTTGGATTGAAAACAAAAACGGAGATGTAGACAGCGCCGCATGGGAAGCTTTCTATTCCTTGGGATATGGCAAAACAGCAAGTTCTCCTATTAATGCTAAGCAATTAGCTATGTTAAGAGACAATGATACTTATGAAAATAACAGAGACCGAATATTGAATGCATCTATTAAGTCGATTGGAACACAAAAAAATCAAAAACCATTTAAA
Source organism: Hellea sp. (assembly GCA_029250925.1). Taxonomy (GTDB): domain Bacteria; phylum Pseudomonadota; class Alphaproteobacteria; order Caulobacterales; family Maricaulaceae; genus Hellea. The sequence goes on along the minus strand of JAQXEH010000049.1, from coordinate 64,372 downwards.
AGACCGCAAGTAAAGATGTCGGGCAGGAATGTATTTAATGAAATGGTTGATTGGGCTGAGAGCATGGCACTTCGCAGTAAGTTATACCCCCATGATGTAACTGTATCCACTGAAATTGCTCGTATAGTTACTGGCGGTGATATAGAGCCTGGAACACTTTGGACTGAACAAGACTTATATGATGCTGAAAGAAAGGCATTTTTAATACTGGTCAAATCAAAACCAACTCAAGCAAGGATAAAATCTTTGCTTGATGATGGGAAAGCCCTGAGAAATTGATATGCCTTTAGATTTCGAAAGCCTACAAAAAAATAAAGCAAATTATGTAAATTTGACGCCCTTGTCTTTTTTGAACAGGACTGCCGATATATATCCGGACAGACCTGCAATAATTTATAATGATATTAAATATAATTGGGAAGAGGTACGTAAACGATGCTTAAGTATAGCGGCTTACCTTAAGTCCAGAGGTATAGGCAAAAGTGATACTGTATCTCTACTAACATTTAACACGCCTGAAATGTTTGAAGCCCATTATGCTGTTCCAATGTCTGGAGCTGTGCTAAACACAATTAATACACGTTTGGATGCTAACACAGTTGGATACATAATAGACCATGCTGAAAGTAAATTGTTTATAGTGGATAGAGAGTTATGGCCTATCCTGAAAGAGGCTTTGTTAATTTGCAAGACTAAACCTGAAATTGTTATAATCGATGATCCAGAAGCTTTAAATAAGCCTGAATTACCAAAAGTATTTACCCCATACGCTGACCTCCTGGACTATAATTATGAAGGTAATTCTTGTTTCACTGTAGATGATGAGTGGCAAGCACTTTCATTAAATTACACCTCAGGCACAACAGGTCGCCCTAAAGGAGTTGTATATCACCATCGTGGCTCTTTTCTTATGAGCATGGGTACTGCAGCTTCATGGGGTCTTCCTATGCACCCTCAATATTTATACACTGTACCTATGTTTCATTGTAATGGTTGGGGGCATGTTTGGACTATTACATTAATGGCGGGAACTACTATTTGTTTGCGGGCATTTAAACCTGAGAAAGTTTTTAAACTTATAGAAAAGCATAATGTTACTCATTTTGGAGGAGCGCCTATTGTATTGAATATGTTAGCTAATGCGCCAAAAGAACAACAAATTATATTTAATAATACTGTTGAAGTAATGACCGCAGGAGCCCCGCCTCCCGCCAGTGTTCTTGAGGAGATGTCTAAATTTAATTTTAATGTTAGTCACGTTTATGGATTAACAGAAACATATGGTCATATTCTTCTGTCCGCTCAACAGGATGATTGGTCTGAAAAGACCATAACTGAACAAGCGAGTTTGAAATCTCGTCAAGGCGTTCGATTTAGCATGACAGAAGAAGTTAAGGTTATTGATGACCTTGGTTTACCTGTGCCGCATGACGGAGAAACTATGGGTGAGATATTTATACGGGGAAATACAGTTATGAAGGGTTATCTTAAGGATAAAGAAGCAACTGCACAGGCGTTTAAGTCAGGATATTTCGGATCAGGTGATCTTGGAGTGATTCACTCAGATGGATATATTGAGCTAAAGGATAGAGCTAAAGACATAATTATTTCTGGAGGAGAAAATATCTCATCTGTGGAGATAGAAAAAGTAATCCATATGCATCCATCTGTAAATGAAGTAGCTGTTGTTGCAATGCCTGATAAGAAATGGGGTGAAGTTCCTTGCGCATTTGTTGAGTTAACAAAAGAGGAGATTACCACTGAAATTGAAATTATTGACTTTTGTTTAGATAAAATGGCTCGTTTTAAGCGACCTAAGAAAGTTATTTTTGGTGAGTTGCCGCTTACTGCAACAGGTAAAATTCAAAAAAAATCCCTCCGGGACCGCGCTATTAAATTAGCAAAAGATTAAAATTGAAAGAAAGTTTTGATATAAATGATAATCTTCCAATTATTGTTGGTGTAGGACAAGTTGTTAAGCATTGGAACGGTTTAGAATTAAACGAAGCCCCAAACCCAGTAGAAATTATAAAAGAAGCAATTGAAGTTGCACTCTGTGATGCTTCTGATGTCGATTTAAAAGAAGAGATAGACTATGCTGCTATAATTCGAACATTTCCAGACTCTCTACCAATGTCCTATGATCCCTTTGGAAAAATTATTAATTTGCCTGCTGCTGTTATGCGGGGCTTAAAAATTAAACCTAAAAATATATTGTATACAAGTGCAGGCGGAGAACAGCCCCAATTTCAAGTTTCAAGAATTTCAGAAAAGCTATATAATAACGAGATAGAGTTCGCTGTTATAGCTGGAGGAGAAGTAAACGGAGCACTTAAAAGAGCCATTAAGTTGGGAGAAAAGCTAAACTGGGCATCGAATGAAGATTTCAGTATATCTGATAGTGGTCCAAAAACAGACTTCATAACTGAATACGAGTTGAAAAATGGTTTGGGCCTGCCACCTCAAACATACGCAAGTATGGAGGAGGGGTTAAGATCTAGGCTCAAGGTGTCTGTTACTGACTATGCGGAATATACGAGCAAAATTCTTTCTAAATTATCTGAAGTTGCTTCTAAAAATGAATACGCTCAGTTTCCAAAACATCTGTCACCATCATTTCTCTCAACACCCTCAAGGCGAAACTACAGGTTATATAATAATTATTTTAAATGGAGTATGGCTCAAGACGCCGTAAACCAATCTGCAGCTATAATATTAACTACGGTTAGAAAAGCGAAAAAATTATCTATACCTCAGGAGAAATGGGTTTATTTGCATGGATATTCTAACATTGAGGATACATTTGTAACACATCGGCCTGATATATCTAAATCTGATGCAATAAATTTGGTTATTAATAAGGCTTTGGAAAGCTCAAAACTAAATGCAAACGATATTGATTACAAAGAAATTTATAGTTGTTTTCCAATAGTATTAATTTTAGCTGCTGAGGTATTGGGAATTGATCCAACTCAAGAGTGCTTAACTGTGACGGGCGGCCTTCCTTTTTTTGGTGGACCAGGAAATAATTATTCTTCGCATGGAATAGCCTCATTGGTCCAAAGTCTACGCAAGGATAGAGGATCTTACGGATTAGTTTTAGCAAATGGTGGATTTATGAGTAAAGAGTCATCTGGAATATACTCCACAAATGCTCCCGCTGATTGGGCTATAATTGATAATCGTGATGATCAAAGGTTTATTGATAACAGACCTTTCGTTAATTTGCTTGAGGAAGACTGCGAAGCCAAGATTGAAGGCTTTTGTATTCGGTATAACAGAGATACCCCTGAGTCCGGTTATGTTATTGCTAAAAATGATCAAGGAAGAATTTTAGCTAAGATAAAATCTAATAATTACAATATGTTAAATTTACTTTCTAAAAATATAGATGTCGTTGGAAAACATGCTAAGTTTTCACATGAGTCGGGATATAATTATATTATTGATTTAAATTTATAAAAATTATTTAATATGATGTTTAGTGTATAGTAGGACAAAAATTAGAGAACCTGTGGATATTATCAATGCAAACAACAGCCCCAGATATTATATCAAAATACGTTAAAGCTGGATGGTGGGGTGAGGTTACTCTAAATTCTTTATTTGCTTCTGCTGTTAAAGAAAGCCCTAATTCATTAGCAATATGTGATCCGTTTAATCGAGATAATATGGTTTCAGGCGATTTATTGCGCTTATCCTTTTCTGAATTGGAGGCACATGTAGATCATATAGCTTATTGCTTATATGTTAACGGTTTGCGACAAAATGATAAAATAATTTTGCAAATGCCCAATGTCGTCGAAATTGTACTAGTTTATCTAGCTGCATCAAGGCTTGGCTTAATAATAAGCCCAGTAGCAATGGAATATGGCCATCATGAATTAAAGTTTATCGGTGATACTATAAAACCAAAGGCATATATTTCTTTCAAAGAATTTAAGAATACAGAGTTTGGGAGTACTCAAGGTGCTATATTCGATAAGAACTGTAAAAAACTACTATTTGGTACTGGAGGTGCATTTGAATTTAAAGATAAAGGGTCAAATGATTATTCGAAATATAAGAAATCCATAAATATTAATGCTAACGACATTATGACTATTTGCTGGACCTCTGGTACCACAGGTAGATCTAAGGGCGTTCCCCGTAGTCATAATCACTGGTTGTCATCAACCCTCGCAAGTGAAGATGCAATTAAACTAAAAACTGGCGCTGTGATGCTAAACCCATTTCCCTTTATTAATATGGCAGCCATAGGTGGATTTTTATTTTATTGGCTAAAAATTAGGGGTAGGTTAATACTTCATCATCCGTTTGATCCAAAAGTTTATTTATCACAAATTCAAAATGAAAAAGTTGAATATACCATTGCTCCACCAGCTGTTCTCACACGTTTGTTACAAACCAAAGAGCAAATTAAAGCTAACTTTGATTTATCCTCTTTGCGTGTCATTGGATCAGGTAGTGCTCCTCTAAGCAAGGAAATGGTACAAGGGTTTGAAGATGAATTTGATGTTAATATAATAAATATATTTGGTTCAAATGAAGGCATGGCAATTTTAAGTAGCTCAAGTGATGTGCTAGAGCCTGAATTAAGAGCTTCATTTTTCCCAAGATTTGGTCGAGATGAATTTGAATGGGATAATAGAATATCCAAACAAATAAAGACAAAATTAATAGACCTTGAAACAGGATCCGAGATTGTTAAGCCTAATGTTCCGGGAGAATTACTTATATCGGGTGTTACCGTTTTTGATGGGTATTATAATTCGCCTAAAGACAATAAAAAAGCTTTTAGCTTAGATGGATACTTCAGAAGTGGTGATCTTTTTGAGATAAGCGGTGAAAATAATCAGTTCTATAAATTTGTAGGTAGATGTAAATCTCTTATAGTCCGCGGCGGAGTAAATATTTCTCCTGAGGAACTCGATGAATTAATTTCTTCCCATAAGAAAATTTCTGAAGCGGTTGTGGTTGCATATCCTGATAATATAATGGGCGAAAAGGTATGTGCAGTTATTGTACTAAATGAAGGTCAAATACTGACATTGTTAGATATTTGCTCATATTTAGAAGAGTTAAAAGTTGCTAAATTTAAATGGCCAGAAAAATTACTTATAATAAAATCATTGCCACGAAATGCTATGAATAAAGTAGTTCGAAGTGAATTAGCAAAATTAATAAAGCTTTAAAATCAATCATAATTATTGTGGCAATAATATAACAGTTATTATTAAATTGTCACTTCTTACTTGCATGAACGAAAGATCTGAAATAGCTTTCTGTGGTATATATACATGTCAAAGATTCTAAGGGGGAAATTTATGACAAAATCCAATTTAATTAGTGCATCCATATTAGCGCTTTCAATAGCAGTTCCATCTCAAACGGTATTTGCACAAACACTTGATGAAATTATTGTTACATCTCAAAAGCGAGAGCAGGGGCTTCAAGAAGTGCCTATTTCTATTTCGGCTGTAACAGGAGCTACTATAGAAAATAGAAGTATAGATAGTATGATGGATTTGTCTGCCTCTGTCCCTAATTTTAACATTCAAGAGAACCAAATTGATACAACACTCATGATACGGGGCGTTACTACAGGTAATAATAAGGGTTTCGAGCAATCTGTTGGATTATATTTCGACGGTATATCTTATGGAAGAAGCCAGCTTGTTAGAACTCCATTAGTTGATTTGGAAAGAGTTGAAGTATTACGAGGTCCTCAGCCTACATTGTTTGGTAAAAATGCAATTGCTGGTGCTGTAAATGTTGTTTCTGCGAAGCCTACTGATGAGTTTGAGGGAAAGTTATCGGCTTCCTATGAAATTGAACAAGAAGAAACTCAAATACTAGGGGTTGTGTCTGGACCTTTATCCGAAAATCTTAATGGACGTTTAACGGCGTCTTATCGTGATATGGATGGCTGGATAGAAAATACTCGTCTGCAAAGAAATGAGCCAGCAAGAGAAGAGTTTTATCTTCGCGGTCAGCTGGCATATGATGATGGTGGCCCTTTAGATGTTCACTTTAAAGCTGAATATGCTTCTTTTGATAGCTTTGGTTATGCAATGGAAGCGCTAAACCCTCAAGATGGCTATGGCCTTGTATTTGCTGGTCCTATAGCAGTTGAAACAGATGAAGATTGGGTCAGATCTAGCGGTGATGTTGAGAGTAACAACGAAATGTATAATGGTGTTTTAACAGCTAATTATGACTACGGAGATCACACCTTAACTTCTGTTACTGGATTTGTTGAGTATGACACCAAAGAAATAGTGGATGTTGATTATGTAGGGCTGGAAATTCTTGATGGTACTAATCAGACTGAAAAATATAGTCAGTTTTCCCAAGAATTCAGAATTGCTTCTCCCGGCGGAGAAACTTTTGATTATATTGCAGGTGTTTTCTATCAAAATGGAAAAGTTGATGTTACTGACCAAGTCTTTTTAGGTAGCTTTCTTAATCTCGCGGGTCCCCCAGTATCGTTACTAGTGGATTCTTATTGGGATCGTGAATATGAGCAATCTTCGGACTTATTTTCTGCGTTTGCCCAGGGTGATTATAATATATCTGATAAATTAACTTTAACGGCCGGTGCAAGATTTTCTCATGAAAGCAAATCTGGTTCACGTGATCTTGATATTGAAGCATTACCAAGTAACCCAGCACCAAATGCGCCTACATTAGCTGCTTTATGGGCAGGCGTCTTAAATGTTGGTGCTCATGAGATTTCAGGCAATCGTAAGGAGGATAGTTTTGATCCTTTAGTAAGATTGCAATATAAGGCTTCTGATAATATGATGTTACATGCCTCATATACTCAGGGTTCTAAAGCTGGTGGATTTGATATTCGTAGTAACTCTATTCCAGGGACACCGGGTATTGGCAATCCTGGAACCTTTGAGTTCGATGGGGAAAAAGCTACAAACTACGAATTAGGTATGAAGTTTAATTCGGATCGAGCTAGAATGAATGTTAGTTTATTCCAAACAGATTATGATGACTTGCAAACAAATATTTTTGATGGAGTATTAGGCTTTTTAGTCCAAAATGCATCTGCGGCTAAGGTAAAAGGTATTGAAGCTGACGCGAGGTTCTTAATAAGTGATAATCTCGAGTTTTATGGATCTGCAGCATATCTCGACTATAAATATACTAATTTCCCAGATAGCCAGTGTGCATATCAAGAAGCGCCAACAAATGGTACTTTTTGTGATAGAAGCGGATTTACAGTTCCTTATGCTCCAGAGTTTTCAACTAATTTTGGTTTGGATTACACTAGAGATATTTCTGATGGCTTAGAAATGGATTTTAATGTGAATGTAGATACATCTTCAAGCTATTTTCTTGTAACCAATTTAGATAATAACTTAGTCGAAGATGGTTTTACTAAGCTTAGTGGTGTTCTTGGTCTAGCTAGTAAAGACGGAAACTGGCGTTTATCAGTTATTGCAGATAACCTTACGAATGAAAGAATAAAGGTAATTGGCGGGACTTTACCTTTAGCCAGAACATTTGTTCAATTAGCATCTGGAGGTGCACTGGATGGTATTGGTTACGATGCCATTTATGCACGTCCCAGGAATATTACATTTAAATTAGATTATAATTTCTAGTTTAAATTTAAGTTTATATTTATTGAAAAACCGAGGTTTACCTCGGTTTTTTTTGTTTAGTAGGAAGGTTTCAGGGGGTAGGGCCTCAGTTGGGCTGTTCTGATTGCGAGTTCACTATCATCATACTGTTTTGCGATGATGACATCAGGGGCTTTATCAAGTTCAACCCAATCCTCAAGGGCCTCAAGCATGTTTAGTGTATCAGGGGCATTTGCTGGCTTCTCCCAGCAATGACCCAAACCTGGAGCCATAAATAAACGAAAGAATGAATTAACGTTTTGATAACTTCCCATTTTATCTACAACTGAAACATAATAATTTATGCTTTGTTTAGGAATGACAAGGGGGTCTGCCGAGCCATGCCACATTATCATTTTACCGCCCGATTTTTTGAACTTTTCTAAATCTGGATCTAATGCATTGTAGAGTTTTCCGCGTTCATTCAACGAGTTCACATCATTACTGAAGTCAAAAGTTAATGAGTTGAAATCATCATTAATTGAAGGATAAGCTAGATATTTTCCATAACCATCTGCTAATAATGTTCCGGGCCCTGGACTTTTGTTAGTACCGAGGTACCAATATCCCCAATAACGTTCACTACCAGGGGGCATTCCAGGAAATATTTGTTTCCCTTTATTGTCTGTTGGCCCCTTGTACCATTTTTTTACAACACTTAACTCTTCATGAGTTAAGCAATCCTCCTTCTCAGTTTGAACGCATAAGTTTATTCTTTCTAGTGTAAGTTTACAGTTTTCTGGTTCAGCAATAATTCCATCTTTATAGCCGTCAATATAATCGCATTCGTAAAGTGCATTATCTTCGAGAAGCCTTAATTTTGATATAAATTCATGATTTATTTTCAAGCTTCCATCTTTTCTTGTCATTGATTGCAATACCCATGCTCCGAAAACCCCACCATTCATTGATAAATTGACGATAGGACAGCCACTTATTATACCGTCAAAGAGTTCTGGGTAACGTTGAGCTGCAATAGCGCCAATTCTTCCTCCATTAGAACAACCTGAAAAATATGAAAAAGTAGTTCTCTTATTGTAAATAACATCGACAAGATGTTGTCCAAAATTATAGGTTAGGGGTAAATTTTTATGGGCATAAATTTCCTGACCCTCTAGATTATTTTTTGCCCAGCTAGCATCGCCAATATGAGGTGATTGATGCCCAGAGTCTGCTGTAATAGTAGCATATCCTTTTTTAAGAGCATGATTTATTGAATTTGATCTTGTTTTTTTATCGGGTAAAACAACGCCGCAAAACCCTCCGCAGCCGGCTTGAAAGTATTTTTTATTCCAGTTCGCAATAGGGTACCGTGCCTCGAAACCTATACTCGGTAATATTGTACCCGTGACTTTACAATATTCAGGCAGTCCATCTTTTTTTTCGATAATTGATGACTTTAAATTTATTGCAATAGTGCTTAGCTCACCGTCACCTAGGTTTATGCATGAGGTTTTTATTGTGAGATCAACCGGTTGTTTTGTTTCAATCCCCTGATTATTTAAAAAAACAAAAAAAGATATGAGTAATATCAAGATTGCATGCATATGAAATCTTCCTTTAATTAACGCGCTCAATTATCATTGCCGCACCAATGCCTCCGCCAGCTTGTGCTACAACCATTCCTTTTTGAGCATTAGAATATTCTAATTCATTTAGTAACGTAGTAATTAGTATGGCACCAGTTGCACCCATGGGGTGACCCATAGCTAGATGCCCCCCATTAACGTTAACTTTATTAATATCGACATTATAGGTATTTAAAAATTTCACTGGGAGAGCGGCAAAGGCTTCCATAAATTCATATCTATCAATATCATTTACATTCATTTTTTGATTGTGTAAAAGTTTTTCCATGGCTTTAAAGCCAGCGCTCAACTGTATAACTGGGCTATCAGCAGTTTCAGTAAAGTCAACTATTCTGGCCCGAGGTTTTAACCCTATTTTATCACCTGCCTCTTTTGTTCCCAATAATATTAGGGATGCTCCGTCTGCCATTCCTGGGCAATTTGCTATTGAGTGTAAATGTTTTATTTCTTTTAAGTAAGGGTAATGATTCAGCATCATAGCATCATAACCAAGTGTACCTTGTGCTCCAAAAAATGGTTTAAGCTGTGTTAATTTCTCAATCGTAAGGTTAGGCTTTATGAGAGCATCTTTTTTCAGAATTTCCTCACCGTTATTGTAAGGAATTGAGATGACACTTTTATCGTAAAAACCTTTATTCCAGGCATTTTCTGCTCTTTGATGTGATAGTAAAGTTATATCATCTAAATCAGATTTCTTTAACCCATCAATTGTAGCAATAAGTTCTGCTCCCATTACTGGGGGTGCCCAGTTTAATTTTTTAATTAAATCGGGATCGTTATAATACGAAGCCTTATCTTCTAGAAAGCCAACTTGAGATAAACTTTCTACTCCACCTGCTAAACTTAAACCTTGAAAACTATTTTGGGCCCATAGAGCAGCTTCAAATACTGCACTCAATCCTGATACGCAGTAGTTATTAAGAGTACGCACTGTTATGTCATTTTTTAACAATGATGATGCCAAGCGACTTACAAGCGCAATGTGTCCGCCTTGGGGCCCTATTTGGCCTACGCATCCAAGAGCCAACCTATTTATATTTGTTGCAGAATTAGGGTTACGTTGTTCTATCGCCTCTACAAGATACTTTATTAAATCATGCGGTAATACTTTTGAGAGTGCCCCCCCTGGTTTCTTTAAACTTGCTGACTTGCCTTTTGCTCTTGGTGTTCGCACTGCATCATAAATATAAATATTTTTTGATAACATTATTTAGTACTTACTATAAAAGATACATTCGTAGTTCCAGAGCCTCCAACATTATAGGTAGCTATAGTTTTGGCTCCATTGATTTGCATGTCTTCGGCATTGTCAGTTGTTTGCTTTGCTCCATCTAAAACCATTCGTATTCCGGTTGCTCCAACAGGGTGACCCAGACCAATTAGGCCGCCAGAAGGATTGATCGGCAATGCTCCACTTTTTTCAATAATTCCCTCCTCAATCGCTTTCCAGGCCTCTCCCGGTTTGGTTATGCCAAAATGTTCGATTGCCATATATTCAGTTATAGAAAAACAATCATGCGTTTCTATGGCGTCCAGATCTTTTGGCCCCCTTATTCCTGCTCGCTTGTAAGCATCTGTTATTGCTTTACGTGTCCATGGAAATACGTAGTCAGACCCTGAATTTTCTGTAAGTTTTGTACTCATCAATAATGGCGCTGTGGTGTGGCCCCAGCCTTTGATATAGGGAAGGCTATCAATATTAATATCATTTTTTAAAGCGTAATCATGCGCATATGTTTCCGTGGCTAATATAATAACTGCTCCTCCATCTGTTACCTGTCCGCAATCTTGTTTTCGCATCCATCCCTCAATGACAGGATTGAATTCATCATTTGTTGAAAAACTTTTATCTGAAAATGACCAATTTCTTGTTTGAGCATTTGGATTATTTTTTGCATTAGAAAAATTTATTTTAGATATTTTGTTAAGGTGTTCGTAATTTAAGCCATACCTATTATTATAAACATCACATAGATCTGAAAACATCGCTGGCCATAAATATTTAGCACCGACTGCTTCACGGCCAACCCATGCGGCAGCACCTAGGTTTTTAGCAGCTGTGGTTCCGGGGACGTTTTTCATTAATTCAATTCCAACCACACAAGCCGTTTCATATCTTCCACTTTCAAGGTCTGACATAGCAGCCAAAATTGCTAAGGATCCTGAAGCGCAAGCTCCTTCATGGCGAGAGGAAGGCATTCCTGAAAAATCTTTATGAACATGACCAAAATATCCGCCTAACATGCCCTGACCGGTGAATAGCTCTGCAACGAAATTTCCAACGTGACCAACATCGATATCTTTCGCCTCCATCTTAGCACTTTCAAGCCCGTCCAGAACCACCTTCGAAAATAGGTCATATAAAGTTTTTTCTGAACGGCTCCAGTTGACTGCAAAGTCTGTTTGCGAACCACCTAATATATATATTTTTTTGTTCATACAAATCCCCTGATTTATTCTATCCATTGAAAAGCATCACTTCAAGCTATAGTACAGTAAAAATATTGGGGTACTGAATATAATGATTAAAAGTTTACATTTTTTGAATGAATTATCCTTACCGGTCATAGTTGCACCGATGTTTTTGGTTTCAGGTCCTGAATTGGTTACTGCGTGCTGTAGGTCCGGTGTTGTAGGTTCCTTTCCTTTTCCAAATGCTCGAAAATTGACCACTCTTGATAAGTGGTTATTTGACATAAATAAAAACCTTTCCGGCAACAACGTTCCATATGCAGTAAACCTCACTACACATAAAACATATGATAGATTGGAGGAGGAGTTAATTCTTTTGAAAAAATACAAACCTAAGATTGTGATAACTGCATTAGGGTCTCCTATTCCAGTTATAGATATTGTTCATAGTTATGGAGGGTTTGTAATTGCTGATGTTAATTCGATTGAACTTGCAAAAAAAGCTATATCTGCAGGCGTAGACGGTCTTGCTTTAGTCAGTTTCGGGGCAGGTGGGCATACAGGGCATATGAATGGGTATTCATTTGTAAGTGAAGTTCGCAGTTTTTATAATGGTTTTGTAATATTAGCTGGAGGTATAAGCTCTGGGGCATCCATCAGAGCTGCGCAAATAGCCGGAGCTAATTGTTGTTATATGGGGACTAGTTTTATTGCATCAGATGAAAGTATAGCGACTACTGAATATAAGAAAATGATTACTCAGGCTACCTTTAATGATCTCATTTTATCTGATAAATTAACTGGAGCAAATGCTCTATATTTAAAACAGTCATTATTAAAAATGGGTTTTGATCTTAATAATATAGGTTCAGGCTCCGGTATGGATCTCAGTGGTTCTGATAAAAAAATAAAAGCTTGGCGTGATATTTGGTCTGCAGGGCACGGTGTGGGTTCAGTGAAATCAATTGAAAGTGTATCCGCTATTATAGACAATTTAAAATTGGAATATGAAGTAGCTTGCAAATAAATTTTACTTGATTACTTTAAAAAACTAGTCTGAGACTATTAGTTTAAATCAGCTAATTATGTTAGGGAACACTATGAACTCACCTTTTAATCATGATAAAGCTCCATTCGGGAATTCACATGGACCAATGCTTACTGGTGTATTTGCTCCGGTTTTGAGTGAAGAGTGCTTAACTGACCTTCCAGTAGAAGGAAAAATTCCCAAAGATCTTAATGGCGTCTACTTACGAAATGGACCGAATCCGCGTTTTAAACCAAAAGGTTCCTATCATCCTTTTGATGGCGATGGAATGATACATTCTGCTCACTTCGAAAATGGGAAACTAACTTACCGCAATAAATGGATCCGGACTGAAGGGTGGCTGGAGAATGATCGCCAAGGTCAAGAGTCGCACTGGGGAATTATGAATTCACTTAAAGGTAGAAAAGATAGGCCTATGGCAGATGCAGCTAATACAGATGTTATTGGGCATGCTGGAAATGCTGTTGCAACGTGGTACCTCGCAGGAAAATCTTATTTTTTAGACCCGGTAACTTTGGATACAATTGGATCAAAAGATTATTCACGTTCTCCTGGGCAAGGTATGTCGGCCCACCCGAAAGTTGACGAGGTTACTGGTGAAATGATGTTTTTTGATTATTTCGATTATGCCCCTTTTATGGCTTATGGTGTAATCGACAAAGGAGGGAAACTCATTCATCATGTCCCCATTGTACTGCCTGGAAATAGATTGCCGCACGATATGGGAATAACGCAAAATTATTCTATATTGCATGATTTGCCTGTATACCACGATGAAGACGCTTTAGCGGCGGGCAGGCATAAGATTAGATTTAATTCATCCATGAACTCCCGATTTGGTGTTATTCCTAGATATGGAAAATCTGAAGAAATCAAGTGGTTCGAATTCACTCCTTGTTTTCTTTATCACGTTATTAATTGTTGGGAGGAAGGAGATGAGATTGTAATGACGGCTTGTCGTTTCATGCCAACGAAAGACACTAACGGGGAAATTAATGAGATAAAAACCGCAAAGATGATTGCTAACCTAGGTATGGAAGCACGTCTTTGGAGATACAGGATGAACTTAAAATCGGGTGAATGCCAAGAAGAGTGTTTAAATACTGATTACAATTGTGAGTTTCCAAGTTACGACACTCAGCTAACAGGAATGCATAGTCAATATGCCTATCTAGTCGATCATAACCCGAAGACTTTACACTGGACAGGTTTAAGAAAGTTTGACACTGATTCTGGTGAAAGCTTAGGCAGCTGGAGTGATGGTCCTGCGCATTGCTGGTACAGTGAACCTTGGTTTGCACCAGCGGATAACCAAGCATCGGAAGACCATGGTTATGTTATTTGTTTTATGTGGAATAATAAATTACAAAAACAAGAGCTTCAAATTTTTGACGCCCAAAACATATCTAGAGGGCCAGTGGCGAGAATTAGTTTGCCACACGCAATACCTGTTGGTTTTCACGCATGCTGGATGAAGCCTGCTCAAATTAATATGGCTAAGTAAGCTACTTACCAATTTCTTGTAAATGGATATGAATATATGCTGAAACCAAAACAATTGGAAATTAAAGTAGCTAATTCTGGATACTATTCTGGTTTTAACAAAGTGGTTACATTTGGTGCAATGATCGCTTTAATCATATTTACAATTTGGGTCGTTTTGAAGCCACAAAATGCTAACGAAATTTTATCTGTAATTCAAACTGATACCGTGCACTACTTTAGTGCTTGGTATATGTATATTACTTTCTTTTTTGTAATAGTCTGTTTGAGCCTTGCAATAATACCTAAATCGGGTGCTGTTAGGTTAGGTCACATTGAAGAAAAGCCGGAGTTTTCAAACTTTTCTTGGTTTTCTATGATGTTTGGGGCGGGCATTGGGGTAGGTATGATGACTTACTCAACTGCGGAACCAATTTTTCATTTTGCAAATAATCCTGATGTAATAAAGGGTCTGGTTGAGGGGCAATCAGCAGAAAATGTTAGATATGCATATAAGTGGGCAGCGTTTCACTATGCGCTAACGCCTTGGGCATGCTACGGTATTGTGGGCTTATCGCTGGGCTACTTTGCTTACAACAAGGGGTTGCCATTAACAATACGTTCTGGATTGTTTCCTATTTTTGGAAATCGCTTAAATGGAACTTTTGGACATATTGTTGATATAGTGGCTATTATAGCCACAATTTCTGGTGTTGGTGTTACTATTGGCTTTGGGGTTTCTCAGTTTGCAGCTGGTATATTCAATATCTCTGGGGCTGAATGGATAAGTGACGCTGATGGAAAGCCAACTTTGAATGCTCAATTAATTGCACTTGTAATAATTATGCTTGCGTCAACACTGTCTGCGGCCTCTGGTGTTAAAAGAGGTATTAAGTGGCTATCAAATATAAATATGATTTTTTCAATTTTATTATTATCTTTCTTTGTTTTTTTTGGTGCTACTCTTTTTGCATTCAAGTCTTTTTTCATAACTATATGGGATTACTTACTTGCTCTTCCTGCTATGTCGCTATCCGTTTGGAATGCAAATGGTAACGAAACTGAACAAGCATTAGCTTCTTGGCAGTCTTCTTGGTCTGTGTTTTATTGGGCATGGTGGATTGGGTTTGCGCCGTTTGTTGGTTTGTTTTTGGCCAGAGTCTCAAGAGGAAGGACTGTAAGGGAGTATATATTTGGAGCAATGTTGGTCCCAACATTAATGGCCCTTACTTGGTTTGCTCTTGTTGGGGGCACTGCTATAAATTTAGAGCTTGTTGGCATCGCAAAAGGAGCGATAGTTAATGCAGATATATCCGCACAGCTTTATGAGACAATAAATTTAATATTATCACCCAGTTTTTCTGTTTTAATGTCTCTTTTAATCGTCGTACTACTCCTAACATACTTAGTCACCTCCGCTGATTCAG
This sequence comes from Hellea sp., assembly GCA_029250925.1. Taxonomy (GTDB): domain Bacteria; phylum Pseudomonadota; class Alphaproteobacteria; order Caulobacterales; family Maricaulaceae; genus Hellea. The sequence continues at coordinate 48,774 of JAQXEH010000049.1, read as the reverse complement.
CTATACTTATCATAAACACTATATCATCAGCCGGTAGCTCAGAAAAAAAACATATCAAGCATATTGTTATCTGGGGTTTAATTTTGACATCTACAACCGGCGCTCTTTTGGCTAGCGGTGGTATGGAGGCGTTAAAGTCTGTTATGATAATTGGTGCTCTACCTTTTTCACTTGTAATGGCGTTTATGTCAGTTGCGCTAATAAGGTCGTTGTTATTTAGAAAAATAGGTTAATCACCTAACTGATAGAGTTATTTTGTTGTGATAATGTCACACAATCGTATTAAGACCATAACATTAGCGATACAAATACTACATTAGTATTGATGTTGTAGAAACTTTTCTTATGATGAGGGTCATGAATAAAACTGTATTTCACTAAAGGGGAATAATATGAAGAAACTAAATCTACTAAGCTGCACTGCTATCGGTGCAATTGCTGCTGTCGGTTTATCGTCACCAGCTTTTGCTCAGCTTGATGATGAAGTTGTTGTTACAGCAACCAAAAGAACGCAAAGTATGCAAGACGTTGCTATAGCAGTTCAGGCTTTTAATGCGGAACAATTAGAAGAGCAAAATATTGATAGCTTTGAAGATTATGTGAAATACCTTCCCAGTGTAAATGCAGGTGGTAGAGGACCAGGTCAAAACGAATTATATATTCGCGGAGCAGCTATTGATGCGATTAACATAACAGTTGCTGAATCACAGGGTTCAGCCCCGAACGTTTCTCTATATCTTGATGAACAGCCTGTAACTCAAGGCGGTCGTAATTTAGATGTCTATATTGCTGATATGGAACGTATCGAAGTACTTCCTGGACCTCAAGGAACACTATACGGTGCAAGCTCAATGGCTGGTACTGTTCGCCTTATTACAAATAAGCCAGTTATGAATGAATATTCCGCTAGCGCATCTGCTAGCTATGCATTTACTAAAGGCGGCGAAGATAGCACGGCTTTAGAAGCGGTTCTTAATGTGCCTGTAATTGAAGATAAGCTAGCTTTACGTGGTGTATTCTACACTGATAAAAAAGGCGGCTACATTGATAACGTCGCAGGAACGTTTACAGCAAGTAATGCCGTAAACCCAGCTTTTCCTGCAAGCAGTGTTACATTCGCCGGAGGCACTACTTTTGTTAACGGAACTGTCGTACCGGCTGGCGGAGTAACTGTGCCGGTTAACTTTGCAACAGCTAATAACGCTGCGCTTGTTGAAGATGATTTCAACGATGCGACTTATACGGGTATGAGAATTGGTGCAAAATATAACATAAATGATGATTGGGATGTATTACTACAGCATTCGCGTCAGACTTTGGATACAACTGGTGTTTGGGATTTTGATCCAACCAAAGGCGATTTAAACGTATCTCGTTTTCAGGAAGATTCCAATAATGATGCTTTCAATCAGACGGCATGGACTGTTAATGGCCGCATGGGTCAGTTAGATTTAGTATACACGGGTGCTTATTTAGACCGTGATGTTGAAGCCAAAATTGATTATACTGGTTACACAAATATTGGTGGATTTATTCCAGGGTATGCATGTGAATATTTAGTTGGTTCTTATTATAACGGTGTAGGAAGCAATGCTTCAACTGTATATGGTTTGGACCCGACAATTGGCGGTGACCCAGAAGTTATTGAATGTGGGGATCCATCTAACAGTGCACATATCACAAATAAGAACACGCGATTTACTCAAGAGTTTCGCGTAGTATCAGATTTTGATGGTCCTGTTAACTTCACTGTTGGTGGTTACTACGAAGATTTCAAAATCGAACATATTGGACGTTTTAACTACCAGGCGCCTGCAGACCTAGGCTTTGCGGCAATTGATGTGACTACACGCTCAGATTTTCCTCAAGAGACGTTAAATACTTTTGAATTAAATGACGCTACTCAGTTCCGTAATGATAATGACCGGTCTGAAAAGCAAATGGCCCTCTATGGTTCAGTAAATTGGGATGTTACAGACCAGTTTAACCTTGAAGCAGGTGCTCGTTACTATGATTTGGAATACGATTTTACCGGAATAGGTGCTTGGAGATATGGTAACCGTCCTTTGTTCGTGGATGATAATGACCCAACAAACGATATAAGACCAAGTGTTACAGGCGGTCGATCATATGATGGTGTTTATAATGACTTAACTCCTCTGAAACGCGATGATGTTCTATTGAAATTCACAGGTTCTTGGACTCCTACTGATGATTTACTAGTATTCGCTTCTTGGTCTGATGGATATCGTCCGCCTGGAGTTAACCGAGCAGCGGCTACCGCTATCGGTAGTCAAGCAGGAGAGGGCTTATATGTTCCTGGAGCAAATAACACCAATACAGCAGGACTTGAATGCGGTGAATCCGTTGCAATTAACCCCCGCGGAAATGGTTTCCCAGGATTTTGCCTTCCATTTGCTTTCAACTCAGACACGTTTGAAAGTATGGAGTTAGGTTGGAAAGCAACTCTTCTAGACGGAAGAATGCGTTTTAATGGTTCATTTTATAAAACTGACTGGAAAGACATACAGGTTTCTCAGTTCGACTCTCAAAACGTAAGTGTATTAACATTTATTGTTAATGGCGGAGATGCTGAGATTAAAGGATTTGAAGGGGACATAGCTTATGCTCCAACGGATAATCTTACTCTTTATGCGGCTGGATCATTTAATGATACTGAACTAGTTAGGATCGACCCAGCTCTTGATTTCTTATTAGCTGATGCTGGTTCATCATTGCCGTTAACTCCTAAAGTCCAGCTCAGTGGTAGAGCTAGATATGAGTGGGCTATCAACGATTATGATGCATTCTGGCAGCTAGGTGGTAAGTACGCAGGTAAATCAGTGAACTCTCTTGTAGATACAGTTACAGAGCCTCAATTGGACCAGAAAAAATACTTCATACTGGATGGAGCTATTGGTATTGGTGACTCAGATATGGGTTGGAAAGCAGAATTGTTTGCGACAAATATCACAAACACTCGAGCTCAACTAAATATTAATAGACAAGACTTTATCCAACGTACCACTACTAACCGACCAAGGACAGTCGGTGTTAGAGTACGTTACGATTTTAATTAACATTTAAAATCATATCAATTTTACAAGGCAGACCTCGGTCTGCCTTGTTTGTTTTGAGAAATAGTGTTTTAAACTAATCATATATGGAAGTATAAGTATGAGTGAAACAATAATGGTTTCTGTAGACAATATAATGGAGCTAGTTCAGTCACGGGAAATTATAAAAGCTAAAGAAATGGCTGAAAATCTCGTAAAGAAAGACCCAGAAAATAGCGACGCACTATATGCGTTGGCAGTCACTCAACGAATTAATGGAAATTTCGATATTTCACTAGAAAACCTTGAGAAAATTATAAAAATTAGGCCTGACTTTGGACGGGCTTATCAGGAAAAAGGTAATATATACTTCCACTTAGGTGACAATGATAAGGCTATAAGTGAATACCGTAAGGCTTTAATTCATAATAACTCACTAACTACGAGTTTAAGAACATTGGCTGGATTACTTGGTAAGCGGGGTGACCTAATAGAGGCAAACTCTGCTTTAGAATCGTATAAAAAATTATCTAAACTGCCATCCAAGTTATTAACAGTTCGAAACATGATGGCAGAAAAACGTTATCTGAAAGCGGAAAATGTTTGCCGTTCATTTATGATAGAAAACCCAACTCATGTAGAGGGGATGCGGTTATTAGCTGACTTAGGCGTTAAAACTAATGTGTTAGATGATGCTGAATTTATTTTGGAAAGCGCTGTAGAATTTGAGCCTGAGAATAATTTAGCTAGATTTGATTATATGAATGTCCTTTACCGACGGCAAAAGTATAAAGAGGCATTAAACCAAGCAACTCTATTACTGAAAAGTGAACCCAATAACCTTGACTATAAGATTGGCTTTGCGAATCAATCAGTGGCAGTAGGTAATTATGATCAGGCACTATTGATCTACGAAGAAGCACTGTCCAAAGTTAAAAATAGATCAGACCTTTTCCTAGTCTACGGGCATGCCTTGAAAACCATAGGTAAGACTGAGGATGCTATACTGTCTTATCGCAGCGCTTATGCAGCGAGAAATAATTTTGGTGACGCATATTGGAGTTTAGCAAATCTGAAAACTTATAAATTTCTAGATACTGAAGTTGATACAATGAAAGTTTATATGGATGACCCTAACACAAGTATTGATGACCAAGCTCATTTTTGTTTTGCGCTTGGTAAACACTATGAAGATAATAGCTTATATAAGGATGCCTTTAATTGCTTTACTAGAGGTAACGACCTTAGAAAAAGTCAGTTAGATTATACGCCAGCTTTGATGAGCCAAAGATTTGAAGCTCAAAAAAAGGTTTGTGATAAAAAATTATTTAATTCCAAAATTGATATGGGGTCTTTAGCAAAAGACCCTATATTTATAGTAGGGTTGCCAAGAGCGGGTTCTACATTAATAGAGCAAATTCTTGCATCACACTCTAAAATTGAAGGAACATATGAGCTACCAAATATAGCTGCGATTGCTTATGAACTTGGTGGTCGACGAAAAAAGAACGAGGAGCCGAAATATCCTGCTTGTCTCAGTGAATTGTCAGGTGAACAAATGAAAAAATTTGGTGACGCCTATATATCTGATACTATGGTGCACCGAAGACCACTTCCTTATTTTATTGATAAGATGCCTAATAATTTTCGTCATATAGGTCTTATAAGTCTAATATTGCCCAACGCTAAGATAATTGATGCGCGTAGGAACCCTATGGCATGTTGTTTTTCGGGATTTAAACAATTATTTGCTAGCGGTCAGGAATTCACTTACGGTCTCGACGAAATTGGTACTTATTATAAAGATTATATAAACTTAATGAGTCACTGGAATAAGGTGCTGCCAGGTAAGATTTATAAAGTTCAATATGAGAATGTAGTCTCTAATACAGAAACTGAAGTAAGAAAATTATTTAAATTTCTCGAGTTGCCTTTTGAAAAAGAATGTTTGGACTTTTATAAAACCAAGCGTTCTGTTCGTACGGCGAGCTCGGAACAAGTTCGACAGCCTATTTATAGCAGCGGTGTTGATCAATGGCGTAACTATGAGGACTTTTTGATGCCACTCGAAGTAGCCTTGGGTAAAAATATATTAAAAAATTATGGTTCACTGTAGGAAAAAAATATGTCTAATACAAATTTAAAATTAAATGAAATCAATAATTTAGCAACTAAAGTTCTATTAAAATATGGTTGTGACAATGAAAATGCATCAGCTGTCGCTAATGTAATTGAATCTGCTGAAGCAGCTGGTTGCCATTCGCATGGATTGATGAGGTTGCCAGGTTATGTTGCAACACTTAAATCTGGTAAAGTAAATGGTAAGGCAAGACCTACCATAGAAAGTTTAGCGCCTGCTGTTGTAAAAGTTAATGGCCATAATGGTTTTGCTCCGTATGCTTTGCAGCAAGGCCGTAATCACTTAATTGAGGCCGCAAATAAATGTGGAATTGCAGTTATGTCATTAGTTGGCATTCATCATTTTGCAGCGCTTTGGACTGAAGTAGAGCCAATCGCGAAAGCTGGCTTGGTGGCATTTGCTTGTACATCTTATAAGCCGGCAGTGATTCCAGCGGGTGGCACTAAAGCTCTTTACGGAACAAATCCAATTGCATTCGGATGGCCCCGAAAAAATAGCTTTCCTATGGTTTTTGATCAAGCTAGCTCTGTAATGGCGCGAGGCGAAGTTATGTTAGCGGCTCGTGAAGGTCATAAGCTTCCTGATGGTGTAGGTGTTGATATAAACGGAATACCTTCAAACGATCCTAATGAAGTCTTGAAGGGAGCATTATTAGCTTTTGGCGGACATAAGGGATCATCTATTGCCATGATGGTTGAATTATTAGCGGGTGGATTGATTGGGGAGAGTTTTAGCTTTGAAGCGGCAGTCCGCGACAATGCTGACGGTGGACCTCCTCAGGGTGGTGAGCTTATGATTGCTATAGACCCAAATTTACTTGGTGATGCAGATAATTGGTCTGATCACTCTGAAAAATTGTTTGATAAAATTAAAGAACAAAAGGACGCAAGATTACCAAGTGATAGAAGACATAAGAACAGAATTGAGAGTAATAAGTCCGGTGTTATGGTGGCAGATATATTACTTGATAAGATAAGCTCTCTTTAACCTAGAGTATTACATTATACACAGTTAGTGTGTGCAATAAGGAAAATTTATGACAAATATATATGGAAGTCTCATCAACGGCGAATGGCACAATGTTGGAAATGAAATAGCCAACATAAATCCATCAGAATCGTCACAAGTGCTTGGTCACCTGATAAGTGCTAATTCCAGTCAAATAGATGATGCTGTATCGTCTGCCCGTCATGCCCAGCCACTTTGGAGCGCTGTTAAGCTTGAGGATAAAAAAAATATTCTTTATGCTATAGGACAGGAACTTATGGACCGCTCGGACGAGATAGGAAAGATTCTATCTTCGGAAGAAGGAAAACCATTCGCTGAGGGTAGGGGCGAAGTCTTTCGGGCGGGTGAATTTTACCAATATTATGCTGCTGAATGTTTGCGTCAAATTGGAGAAAGTGCAGCATCAGTACGTCCCAATATTGATATTGAGATATCTAGAGAGCCGATTGGAGTAGCTGGATTAATTACTCCTTGGAATTTTCCGATAGCTATAGCAGCTTGGAAAATGGGACCAGCATTAGCCTATGGAAACACAGTTGTATTAAAGCCCTCTGAATTAACTCCAGCAACAGCACACTCGTTAGCAGAAGTACTTGATAAGCACTTGCCCAAGGGTGTTTTTAACATGGTACAGGGTGCTGGTGATGTTGGCGCGGCGTTATCTGCCTCAAAAGTAGATGCTATATCATTTACAGGATCAGTCCCCACCGGTAAAAAAATTGCTTTGGCAGCTGTTAAAAACATGGCCCGAGTTCAATGCGAGATGGGAAGTAAAAACCCAATAGTAATTACAAAAAATGCAGACATAGACTTGGCTGTAGCTCAATCCATACACGGCGCTTTTGGAGCATCTGGTCAAAAGTGTACGGCCTCTTCGCGTTTGATTGTAGAAGATTCAATACATGATGAGTTTGTTGAAAAATTTGTAAAAGCCGCTGAACTTAAAAAGGTTGGGCATGCTCTAGCTGAAGGTACTGAGCTTGGCCCAGTGGTATCAGAAGGACAAATGAATAAAATTTTATCCTACATGGATCTCGCTAAATCTGAAGGTGGAACACTTCTAACCGGTGGCGGAAGAGCTGAATCTGAGCATGAAGGATATTACTTAGCGCCTACTATTTTCACAGATACTAATAATCAAATGCGTGTGAATAAAGAAGAAGTTTTTGGACCAATGACCTGCATAATGCGTGTAGATAGTTATGAAGAGGGCCTTTCATTAGCAAATGACACTGAATATGGTTTATCTGCATCTATCATTACAAATTCTGTAAAAGAAGCTCAACATTACAAGCGCAATGCTAAATTTGGAAGTGTTCTTGTCAACCTAGCTACTGCAGGTTTGGATTATCATGTGCCGTTTGGCGGAAGAAATGCATCAAGTTACGGTCCGCGTGAACAAGGTGAGCATGCGAAAGATTTTTATACAATTATGAAAACCTCTTACACTAACCCAGGTTAATTTATGTTGATTATAGATGCACTGCAATACGTAAACTGGAACCGTGACTTATTTGCCGAGGCACGCGATGGAGGCGTAAACGCTATACATGTTACAATTAGTTATTGGGAAAACACCGAGTCCACATTAGCCAATATAGGTGATTGGCGACGTCGTTTTCGCGAGAATTCAGATTTAATTATGCCCGTCCGCACAGGTAATGATATTCGCAAAGCGGAAGCCTTAAATAAAGTTGGTATTATATTAGGGTTTCAAAACTGTTCTCCTATCGAAGATGATTTAAGAAAAGTAGAAATGCTTCATGAGCAAGGCGTTCGAATTATGCAGCTCTCCTATAACAACCAAAGTTTATTGGCTACAGGATGCTATGAAAATGCTGATAGCGGGGTTACACGGTTTGGAAGAGAGGTTATAAAGGAAATGAATCGTGTGGGAATGGTTATAGATATGTCTCATAGTGCAGAGAAATCAACCTTACAGGCAATTGACTATTCTGAAAGACCCATAGCTATTACTCATGCCAATCCATCTAAATGGCATCATGCATTAAGAAATAAATCTAATGATGTTCTTAAAGCTTTAGGGGAGTCCAAAGGGATGCTTGGGTTTTCGATGTACCCATTTCACTTAAACAATAATTCAAGTTGCACACTAGATGATTTCTGCGGAATGATTTTAGATACTGCTGAATTAATGGGAATTGATAATATTGGTATTGGTTCTGATCTCTGTCAAAATTGGGGTTATGATACACTAGAATGGATGCGCAGTGGAACATGGACATTTAAACCAGATTTTGGCGAAGGCAGTTCTGAGAACTCTGATTGGCCTGAGCAACCAGAATGGTTTAAAAGCAGTCGTGATTTTAGTAATATTTCAGAGGGATTAATTTCTAAGGGTATGTCTAATGCTGATGTTGAGAAAATTATGGGTTTGAATTGGTTAAACTTTTTTGACAATAGTTTTGGAGCGACAAAAAATGGCTGAGCTCAAACCTTTAAGTAAAAATACTGATTTACCTATGCGAAACCCTAAAACAGTCATGGAATTACCTAGGCTGGGGTGCCTCTACCCATATCCACTGAGTTTTATGCGTTGCTTGCTTAGGCGAGTAATGAGTGAAATGTGGGAAATTAATGGCACTATTTTCAATTTAGATGAAGAAGGTTTTGGGGAGGTTGTGTATGAAATTACAACGCCAAATGCTGTTTACAGCTATGTTATATTTTCGAAAAAATTATCTGATAGTAAAAGAAGTGATAGGGTAATTGCGGAAGATTGGGACATGACAGTCACTTTATGTGAAGGTCAAATTGATCAGGATAGATTAGAATTTCTCAGAAAAAATGTCCCTTTGCAAGAAAAAGGACGTGTTGATAGTAAATGTTTAGTATTATCGCGTGCAAACAAAAGTATGCGTAATTTTGAATATGTCATTGATTGTTTATCCAATGGAAAACAACCAGATCTGGATAAAATAGCAAAGGTTGGTTACATATTCAGAACAACTGCTGTTTATGGAAGCGGTAAATTTGGGATGTCTGATTGGGATAATTTGCGTAAAAAGTACGTTGATTTTGCAAAACCTTTTTCAGCTGAGATGTTTTCTTGTTATATGATAAGGCATTTCAGTCTCGAATTAGCCAATTGGGTTGCTAGGGGTAGGTCTCCTGAAGCTGCTGTAGAGCTAGATGATGGAATTAAACGTTATATAGGAATTGGTAATGCTACTGGTTTAGGTATGGCACCATATTTGATAAAGCACCCCATGTTAATCGCTAATTGGATAGAAGTGAGGGAGACATCTTTAGCTCGTATTATACAATATAAATCACCCGATAGGGATAGCCTGGGTAATTTAGAATGTTTAATCATGAAAGCAGCTCAACATTTAGATGAAATATCAACGGATAATCCTGAACAAAATGTGCTAAATAATCGTGCGGTTAATGAAGTAAATAAATGTTTAGAGTGGATTAAAGCTAATAATGAAACACTTGTTAACTGGCAGGAATTGATTGATCATGCATCTCAAAATTATCATGTTGAAACTCAAGAGTTAATAAACGCAATTTTAACAGAGGTTTATGCGAAATTTATATTGGACTTAGAAAGTGAATTAAATATAGATGAGAATTATCGAATGCAACCGATGATGAAACTTAATACGCTGAAATCCTTAATTGAAAAAAATTACAAATGGGCTTTGAGATATGATTTCACCAAGAGCTCATCTACAGAAACTTTTTGGTACAGGTCGGAAGAAAAACAAGAACCACGTCTTGGTAAAAAGTCTCTAGACTCCGGCATTGAAAAAGAAATGATGATGTGCATTGCTAGGGATGTGAGAAGTTGTTTTGACGAGATATGCGAAATTGAGGGTAGTAATACATCAATCACAGTTGCTCATTTTGCCTTTTCTCGGCCACATTTACGTTATATCATTCGCCGAATTCAGACGATGGGGTTGACCCAATATGGAGAAATTAGAGCTAATCTTCTTGATGCTGATGTTTTGCCAATCCATTTACTGCGTTGTAAACTTTCTTTTTTTGGAGTTGGTAAATTTGATCCCCGTTCAAAGAAGTGGGTTAGAAATACTATGTTTCAAGGAGCGCCTTTAGTTTCTGATATTGGTAATGAATACAATGATACTTGGTGTTTTCCTATCAGGCCTAAGTCTAGTGAAAAACTTAATTAATATCTCGTTTAACGAACTTCTCTCGTTACTTTCTCGAGTTTTTGAAGCGGTATATGGTCATGAACATGATTATCAAGAAATGGCTCAAACTGTATTTTGGCTTGAATCTCATGGTCATTCGGGAATAAATAAATTAATAGAAAAACTTCCTGAACTTGATGCAGTTAAAAATATATATTTACCACCGCCTTGCATAACGAAAGAAATTATAACTATTGATTGCTGTGGTGGTAGTTTATTTACAAATGCACATTTGATTTGCGATTTTGTTTTTTCTGAGACTGAAAATTATGGTATTACAAAAGTTGCTATTATTAATGCAAACGATCCTTATGCACTCATTGGTTACTTAGGAAGCGCTTTTAACAATAACCTTTCATCTCATTTAATAACTGATAAGTTTACAGCTTTTATTTTTCCTGGAAGCTCTTATCCAATAATATATAGCGCTTTAAGTTGTAAGAAAATTGAATGGACATGCTCTAAACATGAGGACCTAATTGATATGTCCCATATCAAGAACCATGAACCTAGGATTGATTCGATTAAACAAAAATCATTTTATGAGGTGGCATTGAATAATGGTCTAAGTATTTCAATGTTGAATTATGAAAAATTAAATCTAATCGCTGATCGTATTTTGGTACCATCAACTGAATCCTCCAGACTTGGGGCAGGGGAGTGATACGTTTTCCGCGGTTTGTACTAATGCCTCTAGAAACGAATTTGATGAGGTTCTTGGAGTAATTATTTTTACTTTATTTTTATCAAGTTTGACAACTATAACTGAAACATGAAAACTACTTGTTCTTGATGCATAATAATCTTGTGCATTACATAGGTCTAATGGAATTGTTCGTTCCAGTAATTTAAAAATTTCTGATCCTTCAATTATTATTGTTGCCCACGCATCGGATTGAAGAGTGGAATAGGCGGTTCCATCAAATTCTTTTGCTATGCGTGTATCTAGATATTGGTCGTCAGTATTCATAAATAAAAAATACTGACCTTGTCCTGACCATAAAACTTGGCCATCTTTAAAGTCTTTCATCTCGTTTGGTTTTGGTGGATATATACCAAATATATTTTTAAATTTTATATTAAATGCCTCATCATCATTTAATGAGATTGATAAAGATATAATTTCTTCTGGGTATCCTTCATATATTTCAATGTTTTTAAATGTTTTTTTATACTTATTAATTGCAGTTTTTTTGTTTAAACTAGGCACGTAGACGGTCTCCATTCGGATCTATGAAGTGAGGGCTTACTACTTTAACTTCAACATGATTATTTTGTAAAAAATCAATCGCTTTCAAGGTTTCGTCATATCTATCTTTGCCATTTTTTAAAAAACCAATTCCAATATAGCGTTCGAGAATTGGAGAATAAGCTACACTGCTCATATGCCCCTGATCATTTTCAGGTAATATTTTATCACCTATATTCACAAAGTGGGATCCGTTAGTAAGTTTGTCTGAAGGATTAACTGATAAAAAACCAACCATAGTTTCATTTCCAGAAAGTTTTTCACGAGATGAAAGAGTTTTTCCAATATAATCTTTTTTCTTTGCCATTAGTCCGCTAAGCCCGAGGTTTACTGGTGTGTTACGACCATCTAATTCATTACCCGCTGCATGCCCTTTTTCAATACGCATTACTCCTAAAGCTTCTGTGCCGTACATAGTAACGTTAAACTCTTTACCTGCCGATATTAGCTTACGTATTAATGCATCGCCATAACGTGAGGGAACAGATATTTCATAGGCAAGTTCTCCAGAAAATGAGAGACGAAATATTCTCGCTCTGACTCCTGAACAAATAGTTATTTCTGCACACGCCATATAGGGAAATGTTTCATTAGATATGTTGAAACTTGGGTCAATTATTTTACTTAAAAGGTTTCGAGCATTTGGTCCTGCAATTGAAAATTGTGCCCATTGATCTGTAGTTGATATAATGTGTACATCCATGTTTGGAAACAAAACTTGCCGACAAAATTCTAAATGTGAATAGACACTACCAGCTTTTGCTGTTGTTGTTGTCATAATATAATGGGTTTCTGATAATCTTGCTGATGTGCCATCGTCCATAGCAATGCCATCTTCGCGCAACATTAAACCATATCTACATTTACCTACTTTTAATGTGCTAAATGTATTGATATATATTTTATTTAAAAACTTGCCTGCATCTTTACCTTGAATGTCTATTTTTCCTAATGTCGATACGTCACAAATTCCAACAGAATTTCTAGTCATCAAAACTTCTCTGTCCACTGAGTCACGCCATGTGACTTCTTTATCTTGAGAAAACCACTGAGCTCTTTTCCAGTAGCCTGTATCAACAAAAGTTGCTCCATTTTCACTTGCAAACTCATGGCTTGGTGTTAGGCGAATTGGTTTGAAGTGTTTACCTTTATGAGCGCCAGCAAAAGCCCCGATAGATATGGGGGTATAAGGTGGTCGGAAAATAGTTGTTCCAGTTTCAGGAATAGTTTTATTTGTTGCATCAGCAAGCACAGCGAGTCCTATTACATTGGAGGTTTTGCCCTGATCGGTCGCCATGCCTAGTGTTGTATATCGTTTTACATGCTCAACAGATGAAAACCCTTCTTGATGAGCCAAAGTTATATCCTTAACGGTGACATCATTTTGAAAATCAACCCAACTTCTTTTTTTACTTTTTACAAACCAAAAGGGTTTTAAGTTAAGGGGGTTATCCTCTGTTTTAATTTTTTCTGTAATTCGATAACCTAGTTGCTCAGATAAATCTGATACATCGTTGAAAACACTTTGTGTTGAAAAAGAACCATTTGCTGATCCAATTACATACATATTATTCGGTAAATTTGAGTTGTCTGGAACAAAGCAGGAAAGCTTTTCATTCCATTTTGGTCTACCTCTTTTGTGGCATGTTAGTTGCAAGTTGGGGTTCCACCCTCCTGATACTGCCAAACAATCTGAATTTATTTTTTTGCCAGAATTAAGCGTAATGCTTCTAATCAGATTTCTTCCATGGACATTGACTATGTGTGAGCCATCTCTGGTATCGATAAGGTTTGATATTTTACTTAAATTAGCACCGCTATTGTTAGTAAATAATGATATATTATCTCCACACTTAACATCAAACCTTTTGTTATATGTTTGAACTGCACTAGCAAGCATAACCCCAGGCCTGTCATTATTTGGGAATGCAATCGGCCGTTCCGTGGCTCCTGACGCTAAGACACTTTTATTTGCATATATACGCCATAAAATTTGTCTGGCTCCTGGTCTTTCAATTTCATCAGTAACAGTTTCCAATGCTCCATAGATACCATGATCGTAAACTCCATAAACTGATGTGCGTGTCATAATTCTAACATTCGAAGAATTTCTGAGTTCACTAAGTGTCTGCTCTACCCACTGTAGGGACGAACTTCCATTTATATCTATTTCATTTGATAGAAGCTGTCCGCCCATAATGAAATCTTCATCAACAAGAATTACTTTTTTACCATTCCTTGATGCATCAAGGGCCATTTTCAAACCTGCTGGGCCAGATCCAACAATTAACAACTCACAATGCAGGTAACCTTTATCATATCTATCTGGATCGGGTTCCGTGGATAGTGTTCCGAGACCTGCTGCACGTCTAATTATTGGTTCATAGACTTTTTCCCAAAATGATTTTGGCCACATAAATGTTTTGTAATAAAACCCAGCTGAAATAAATGGGTGTATATAATCGTTTAATGCAAGAATATCAAACTTAACATTACCGATGTAATTCTGTGAATTAGCCTTAAGCCCATCATATAATTTAATAGAGGTAGCCCTTCTATTTGGCTCATGTGTGTTTGAACCCTCAAGTTTTACAAGAGCATTTGGCTCCTCTGAACCGGATCCGAAAATACCTCTGGGCCTATGGTACTTAAAACTTCGGCCAACTACTTTTACATTTTCTCTAAGTAGCGCTGATGCTAAAGTGTCACCCTCGTAACCTTCATAATGCTTACCATTGAATTGAAACTTCAATATTTTATCATAATTAACAAGAATCATTTGTTTTCTCGTTTATATTCTGAAGCTAGCTCTACTTTTATTATTTCATGAGTTAAGGTATTTCTTGTAACTACAAGCCAAGATCTATCTCCTTGTTCATGAAACCAAAGCTCTTTCATAAAGCCGTGTGTATTATTACGAATGTATTGGTACTCGTAATAATCATTCAATAACGATTCAGAGTTTGGATCTGGCCGATTTAATAAAACTGCATCACCACGGTATGTGAATTCAGAAGAGTCTCTTGGTCCTAATAGTGGGTGATTTATTATCATTAATGTAAATTAGGCTGAGCGCCTTGTCCTTTTTCATCTATCGTAAGTCCAGATTTAAATCTATCTAGTGTATAGTTTTTCGCAACTTCATGATGCGTGTCGGTTGCTAGTAAATGAGCGAAGCTATATCCACTTGCAGGAGTCGCTTTAAATCCGCCGTAGCACCAACCACCATTAAAATATAAACCAGATATATGTGTTTTATCTATTATTGGTGATCCATCCATAGACATATCCATTATTCCTCCCCACATCCTTAGCAGCCTAGCCTTTCCAATCATGGGCATAAGGGAAACTCCTCCTTCACATACATCTTCGACTACGGGTAGGTTCCCCCTTTGCGCATAACTATTATAGCCATCGATATCACCACCAAAAACAAGCCCGCCTTTATCAGACTGACTAACGTAAAAATGTCCAGCTCCATATGTTATCACGCCAGGTAGTATGGGTTTTAATCCCTCACTAACAAATGCTTGAAGAACATGACTTTCTATAGGGAGCCTCATTCCAGCCATATTCATTACTTTGGAGCTGTTTCCCGCCACTGCTACGCCTATCTTATTAGCTTTTATATTGCCTTTATTTGTTTTAACGCCGAGACATTTACCATTGGCGATGTCAAAGCCGACTACTTCACAATTTTCGATAATATCAACACCATATTTATCTGCTGCATGCGCGTAACCCCATGCAACAGCATCGTGCCTTACTGTTCCTCCACGTGGTTGCCATAACCCTCCTTTAATAGGAAATCTTGCATTATCATAATTAAGGAAAGGATATTTCTTTTTTACTTCGTCTTGGTTCAATAAGATAGCATCCGTTCCGTGTATTCTCATGGTGTTTCCTCGGCGGATATAGGAGTCCCTTTGTGCATCTGAATGAAATAAATTAATAATACCTCGTTGGCTTACCATTGCATTATAATTTATGTCTTTTTCGATGCGTTCCCATAGCTTTAAGGAAAATTCATAAAAAGCTTGGTTCTTATTAAGCATATAGTTAGATCTTATAATTGTAGTGTTTCTGCCAACATTTCCTCCGCCGACCCATCCTTTTTCTAAAACGGCAATTTTTTTTTGTTTGAACTGTTTAGCTAAATAAAAGGCTGTTGCTAATCCATGACCTCCACCACCAATTATGATTATGTCATAGCTATTTTGAGCGATAGATTTTCGCCATACTGGTTTCCAGCCTTTATGACCCGTCAATGCCTCTTTAAATATTTTCAGTGCCGAATAAGTCATGCAATTATCTTTCGTACACACATTTAAACTAAAAAAGCAAAGCCTCAATCATTCTTATATTGGATTAGTAAGATTTAAATGAAACAATTAGAATAAAGAATAGTTTCCATATTAGCTTATGGCTATTAAATCATTATAACGTTGATGGATTAATGTAATTAACTTTTATAAAGGCAGAAATATATGATTGGATATGTAACTTTAGGGGTTCGAGATCTAGAGGTCTCAAAGAAATTTTATACAACATTATTAAATTCTAAAGTCTTAGTGGATGTAGGGCGCCTAGTCATGATAGGAAAAGACATGGCACACCCCAAGATAGCGGTATGCATTCCTTTTGATGACAATGACCCAAGCCCTGGTAATGGAGTTATGGTGGCGTTTCCTGGAGGTTCAAGAGAAGGAGTGGTCGAGTTTTATAACAAAGCTATAGAACTAGGTGCTACTTGTGATGGTGCGCCAGGTCAGCGTATAGAAGGTGTTTTCTACGGGGCCTACGTTAAAGACCCGGATGGAAATAAGCTTTGTTTCTTTGATTTTAGTTAAAGTTTTTCTATTAATAGCTAATATAGATTTAGAGGCTTGAAAAATTTAATTACAGGAAATGGTGCCCGAACCTGGATTTGAACCAGGGACACACGGATTTTCAGTCCGTTGCTCTACCAACTGAGCTATTCGGGCGTTTAGTACGATTCATAGATCGCCAACAGACGGCGTTATAGTGAAAGCATTTGTAACTGTCTATCCTGTTTTTTAATCTAATTTATATAATAACAGATAAATATAGTCTTTGCTTTTGCGAACTATTCGCATTAAGAACTCGTGATGACCTTGAGTGAACTTTCTTTAAATCAAAAAGCCAGAATTATAGATTTTGATTCGCATGATCTAGTGCTTGAAACACGATTGAGAGAAATAGGTTTTGCTGAGGGCGATCAAGTAACAGTACTTCATTTTGGACCATTCGGCAAAAACCCTATGTCATTAAAATTAAATGGCGCCCTTATTGCGCTTAGAAGACGTGAAGCCCAAGCTATTGTAGTTGAGATAATATAATGTCGGTGATTGAGGACAGAAATATTCGATTAGCTCTTCTTGGTGCGCCTAATTGCGGTAAAACATCTCTTTTTAATGCTTTAACTGGTGGGCGGGCTAAAGTGGCTAATTACCCAGGAGTTACTGTCGAGTACAGAAAAGGGAATTTTTCTCTTTCAAGCTTAGAGTCGATTGAATTGCTAGACTTACCAGGGGTCTACGGTGACTGCGGCCATTCGATGGATGAAAGAGTGGCGATAGATGCTATAAAAGGCAATCTAGTTGGAGAGAGAGCGCCAGATGGCTTAATCTTTATGATGGATGCTTCGCATATTACCACTCATCTACATAATATCCTTCAGGCAAAGAGTTATGGTTTGCCCATAATTTTAGTATTAAATATGATGGATATGGCAGCCAGAGATGGGATTGATATCGATATAGCAGAGCTTGAGTCTCTCTTAGATATACCAGTTATAAGATGCGTAGCTGTTAGAAATACTGGAAGAGCACATTTAATAGAGTTTTTAAACGAATGGACGTCTGACATATTAAATGATTCAATTTCAATACCAGCGATTGAGAAAAATAGCCTCAAAGACTTACAGTCAAAGGCTAGACTAATTACTAGTAGCGCAGTTAGTCAGATAAATAAAACCGTAAGTCTTACTCAAAAAATAGATAACATAGTTTTGCATCCATTTTTTGGAGTTATTATTCTCGCTGGATTGTTGATATTTATGTTTCAAGCCGTCTATTGGTGGGCCGCGCCTTTTATGGATGGAATAGACTTTATTTTTTCAAGACTTCAACTACTGGTAGACTCAAATTTATCTGAAACTTGGCTTAAGTCTCTCATATCAGATGGTATCATTGCTGGGGTCGGCAGTGTAATTATTTTCTTACCTCAAATTATTATATTATTTGCTTTTATTTTGTTATTAGAAGCATCCGGTTACATGACACGTGCAGCATTCCTAGTAGACTCACTAATGGCTAAAGTTGGTTTGAATGGTCGAGCATTTATACCGCTTCTATCGAGTTTTGCCTGCGCAATACCAGGAATTATGGCAGCAAGAAGCATCGAGCAAGAAAAGGATAGGCTTACAACAATACTTATAGCACCCTTGATGACATGTTCAGCACGTTGGCCTGTATATATTATGATTATCGGCGCTTTTATACCAGATATAAATATTGGTTTTTTAGGTCTCCAAGGTTTAATAGCTTTTGGCTTGGTTCTGGGTGGTATTATATTTGCTATGATAATGGCTTTTATTTTTAAAAAAACCTTAATGAACAATACAAAATCAATCTTGTTAATCGAACTCCCTAGTTATAAATTACCAGTCATAAAAGATTATTTTATAGGATTATGGGATAGAGCATTAATCTTTATTAACCGTGCTGGTCGTATTATTTTACCTGCGTCAATTATTATTTGGTTTCTTGCAAGCTACCCTACTAAATCAAATGGAATAGTCGGTACTTTTGCAGGTAAAATTGGAACACTTATAGAACCTATTTTAAGGCCTATAGGATTCAATTTAGAAATAGCGATAAGTTTAATACCAGGAATGGCCGCCCGTGAGGTTGTTGTTGGAGCGTTGGCTACCATTTATTCGCTTGATAGTGAGTCTATAGATGGGCCACTAAAAGAAACCCTACAAAATAGTTGGTCTTTACCAACAGCACTTTCATTTTTGGTGTGGTTCGTTTTCGCTCCTCAGTGTCTTTCAACATTAGCAATAATGAGAAAAGAAACTAACAGTTGGAGATGGCCTCTTTTTGCTTTTTTCTATTTATTCGCGTTAGCTTATCTTATGGCTGGTATTACATACCAAGTTGCCGCTAATTTAGGATTATAATTTTATTCTAATCCACAAATTCTAGTTTCTTAAAGCTAGCCTTGGATTGGGTATCATGTAATCCTTGTTATAAAGAATCATTAGTTATGCGGATAAATTTATGACTGAAACATCAAAATCTGAGTTTGAACACAAACTAATGAGTAATGCAATTACGGCGCTATCAATGGATGCTGTTCAGGCTGCAAATTCAGGACATCCAGGAATGCCAATGGGGATGGCTGATGCAGCAACTGTGCTCTTCGCAAAGTTTCTCAAATTTAACCCAAAAGACCCTAATTGGCCAGATCGTGACCGTTTTATTCTATCAGCTGGCCATGGATCGATGCTTATATATAGTTTGCTCCATTTGACTGGGTATAAAGCTGTTGACATGGAGCAGATTAAAAATTTCAGGCAATTAGGCTCAATAACCGCTGGTCATCCTGAATATGGACATGTTCCAGGGGTTGAAACTACGACAGGACCTTTAGGGCAGGGCATATCTAATGCTGTAGGCTTTGCTTTAGCAGAAAGACATATGAATGCACGATTTGGTGATCAGATAGTTGATCATCACACTTACGTTATAGCTGGCGACGGTTGTCTTATGGAAGGGATCTCCCAGGAAGCAATTTCATTGGCTGGGCATCTAAAATTAAATAAACTCATTGTACTTTGGGACGATAACAACATAACAATAGACGGTACTGTTGGTATATCTGATAGTACTGATCAAAAAAAGAGGTTTGAAGCCTGTAACTGGAATGTAATAAAAGTTGACGGTCATGATGCTAAAAAGGTTGCTAGTGCTCTAAGAAGGGCTAAAAAATCAATGAAACCAACATTGATTGCTTGTAAAACCATTATTGGAAAGGGATCACCAGCAAAGTCTGGCACATCAAAAGTTCACGGCGCTCCTCTTGGTGCTGAGGAAATAATTGAAACGAGAAAAGCTATTGGATGGGACTACGACTCTTTCGTAATTCCTGATGAGGTTTATAAACTCTGGAAAAGACCAGGAAGAAAAGGTCGTTCGGCTCAAAATGCATGGGAAAGAAGACTTAAGGGTTCTGTAAACGAGAGTGAATTTAATAGGGCTATTAGCGGAAAGCTTAATGAAGGCTGGAAAAAAGACATGCTGGAATACAAAACGCAGCTACTTGATAGTTCACCAACATTAGCAACTAGAGCATCTTCAGGTAATGCATTGAAAATATTGACTTCTTCATTAACTGATATGATTTCTGGATCTGCTGATCTTGAAGGATCTAATAAAACAAAAACTCCTTCTACATCATCAGAAATTCAACATGATAATTACGGTGGTAGGTATATTAACTATGGGATCAGAGAGCATGTAATGGGCGCGGCCATGAATGGAATGGCACTTCATGGCGGCATAATACCTTATTCAGGAACCTTTCTAGTTTTTGCAGACTATTGTCGTCCCGCAATTCGATTATCAGCACTAATGGGTATAAGAGTTATTTATGTGATGACGCATGACTCTATAGGTGTGGGTGAAGATGGTCCTACCCACCAACCTGTTGAACATGTCGCTTCTTTACGCGCCATTCCTAACCTTTATGTTTTTCGTCCTGCTGATGCTATCGAAACAGCCGAATGCTGGGAGATTTCAGTTGAAAGAACATCTGGTCCATCATTGCACGCTCTAACGCGTCAAGGTCTTCCTCCAGTGCGAAATTCAGTTAATGAAAATAAGTCTAAATACGGCGCGTACATACTAAGACAGAGTAAAGGGCAATGTCAGATAACTCTGTTAGCTAGTGGTTCAGAGGTCCACTTAGCTGTTGAGGCGTACGATAAGTTAAATTTATTGGGTATTTCCTCTAAAGTAGTATCTGTTCCTTGCCTTGATTTATTTCTTGAGCAAGATGAAAGCTATATTAATGAGGTAATAGGCCATAATCTTCCAAAAGTGGCTGTCGAGGCAGGTATAAGACAGGGCTGGGAAGGGTTAATTAATCGCGGGGATAGTTTCGTGGGTATGGATAGTTTTGGTGCTTCCGCTCCTGGAAACGAATTGTTTAATCATTTTGGTATTACAACTAATGAAATTATCAAAAAAGCTCGAAAAATGTTAGATTTATAATGAAGGAGTTACCTGGAGATGTTTTTATAACGGGTCAGCTTCTGGCAACGCAGATGGCAACTTTAATTGATCAGGGCGTTATGACATTCGTAAATAATAGGCCGGATATGGAAGTGCCATTACAGCCATTATCTGAGGAATTAGAGAAAATTGCTAGTGACCGAGGGGTTGACTATCATCATATACCCATGTCTGGCAGTGTATCAGAGGGCTTAATAGAAGCTTCTAAAACTGTATTTTCTGATTGTCCTAGACCCATAGTAGCGTTTTGTGCCAGTGGTATGAGAAGTTCTGTTCTGTGGGCTTTCGCTAATGTCAAATTTTTGGGAGTTGATGAGGTAATGAAAGCATTAAGTGAAGCAGGATTTAATTTAGAACAAATCAGAGCGCCTCTTGCGCAGTCTCTAAAAAAATAAATTACGGCTACTAATATGACAAATATTAATTTTTGCTTTATTGATTTTCCTTACATGTATTTTAATTTTATTAACTATAGCAGTACATGAATTAGGTAAGATTAAATGGTTGATAATAAAAATAGTGAAAAAACTATGATTATCGATGAGCATATCGATGACGCACTCTCTTCACGATATCTTGCGTACGCATTATCTACTATTACTCAACGAGCCCTGCCAGATGTTAGAGATGGCTTAAAGCCTGTCCATAGGCGTATTTTATATGCAATGCGTCAACTAAAACTTAACCCTGAAAATGCTTATAAAAAATCAGCAAGGATAGTTGGCGATGTTATGGGGCAATATCACCCACATGGTGATGCATCTATATATGATGCTCTTGTAAAACTCAGTCAAAGCTTTTCAACAAGGTATCCATTAGTTGACGGGCAAGGAAACTTTGGAAATATTGATGGGGATAGTCCTGCTGCAATGAGGTATACAGAGGCTAAAATGACTTCTGCTGGGGTTGCTTTATTAGATGGACTCGACGAAAACTCAGTTGATTTTTCATCGACTTATAATGAAGAAGATGAGGAACCTGATGTATTACCAGCTGGATTCCCAAATCTTTTAGCGAACGGTTCTCATGGTATAGCAGTTGGGATGGCAACTTCTATACCCCCGCATAATGCATCAGAAATTTGTTCTGCAGCTTTACATTTAATTAAAACACCCAATGCGCGTGTGTCCACACTGATGGAATACATAAAAGGGCCAGATCTACCAACAGGCGGTGTTATTGTAGAAACGAAAGAATCTATGTTGGAAACCTATAAAACGGGTAAGGGTGGCTTTAAAGTAAGGTCAAAATGGTCAACTGAAGACCTAGGCCGTGGTATGTATCAAATTGTTGTAACTGAGATACCATATCAAGTTCAAAAATCACGTTTAATAGAGAAATTAGCAGAAGTTATTGAGACTAAAAAGGCCCCGTGGTTAGAAGATGTGAGAGACGAGTCTACTGAAGATGTTCGCATCATTCTTGAGCCTAAGAGTAAAAATATAGACCCTAACTTATTAATGGAAAGCTTATTTAAAGTTACTGAGCTTGAGAGCAGAACCTCACTTAATATGAATGTACTAGATGCTACGCGTACACCACGCGTTATGGACCTCAAGGAGGTTATTCAAAGCTATTTAGATCATCTACGTGAAGTTTTACTCAGAAGGTCTAGACAGCGCTTAAAAAAAATTAATGACCGCTTAGAAGTTTTAGATGGCTATATGAAAGCATTTCTAAATCTTGATGAAGTCATAAGAATTATAAGATATGAGGATAAGCCTAAAGCCGAACTAATAAATGTTTTTCAGCTCACTGACAGGCAAGCTGATGCTATTTTAAACATGCGGTTACGTGCGTTAAATAAACTGCAAGAAATTGAAATCAGCAATGAAAATAATCTTTTAATTTCTGAGAAAGAAACCATTGAAACCTTACTTTCATCTCCTGATGCGCAATGGAGCAGAATATCTGATCAGGTTAAGGCAATTAAAAGTGAGTATAATTTAAAAACTGTTTTAGGTGCTAGGCGAACTTCATTTGCATCGCTTCCCGAAATTAAAGTAGATTTAAGTCGAGCTTTCATCCAGAAAGAACCAATCACTGTTGTTATGTCCGAAAAAGGCTGGATAAGAGCTCTGAAAGGCCACAGTCATGATGTAAGTGCTATAAAATATAAGGATGAAGACAAAGAAGGTTTTGTTTTGACATGTGTAACTACTGATAAGTTAATTGTTTTTGCATCAAATGGAAAATTTTATACAATCGGAGCTGATAAATTGCCTGGAGGTAGGGGCAATGGAGACCCTATAAGGCTTCTTATTGATTTAGAGAATGATCATGAGCCTGTTGGAATGTTTGTGCATAATCCGGATAGAAATCTTTTGGTAGCAAGTTCTGAGGGGTATGGTTTTAAAGTAAAGGAGTCTGATGTTATTGCATCTACCAAAGGGGGTAGAAAAACATTAAATGTAAAAGGAGATTCTGAAGCCATTCGCTGTGTTGAGATAGTGGGAGGGAAAATTGCAACTATTGGAGAAAACCGTAAAATATTAGTTTTTAATATTGATGAGCTTCCTGAAATGACACGAGGGAAGGGTGTAAGGCTTCAAAAGTTTAAAGATGGTGGTCTTGCTGATTTAACTACATTTAAAGATATTGAAGGCCTCAGCTTTATTGATAGCGCTGGGAGAACTAATGCGGTTGCAGACTGGAAAGTGCTTCAAGGAAAGCGGGCTGGAGCCGGTCGCTTAGCACCACGAGGTTTTTCTAGGCAGGGTCTTTTTTCTCCAGATAAAAGGCTTTTTTAGATTAATTAGTATTATTAATATCAATTGCTGCTCCATCTGCATCAATTTCTATGACAGAATAACCTAAGCCTTTTATTTCACTCATATACTTCTTCTTATCTCCAACTATTACTGTGACCATTTCATCTGTATTTAGATATTTCTTTGCTAGATCATTTATTTCAGCAACATCTATTTTTTTTAATATATTAGCTTGCTCATCGACAAAAGAGGGATCTAAGTCATATGTCATCATTCTGCTTAAGAAACCTAGTTTCTGACTTGGTGTTTCATAGGCCCTAGCATCACTCTGGCCTATAGCAGATTTAGTAAATTTTAACTCATTATCTGTTATACCATTATTTCGGTATTCATTCATTTCCTTCATGAATTCATTAAGTGAGTCGGCTGTTGAGTCAGCTCTTACACCTGCTCCTGCTCGGTAATAACCATATAGTTCATTGCCATTGAAAAAAGAACGAGCTCCATAGGTATAGCCTTTATCCTCTCTTAAGTTTAAGTTAATTCGAGAGTTAAAAGCTCCTCCTAGCATATAGTTCATTATGCCTGCCTTGAAGTACTCACCTTTAGCATCATAGGCTAAAGCACGTTGCCCTATGCGAATTTCTGACTGTGGTGCTCCAGGCTGATCGAGGAAATAAACTGTTTGACCATTGATTACAGGAAAAGGTTTAATCGCAGGGGTAAGTACATCACCTCCTGCCCATTGATTTAGCGGGGCCAATAGTTTTACCAGCTCTGTTTTTCCAAGATCACTAACTGCAACTATACTTGCAATTTTTGGTGAATAGTTTGCGGTGTAGAAATCTACAACATCATCTAAAGTTATGCCTGGAACAGTCTTTTCGGTACCTGACGAACTGTAAGCAAAGCTGTTATTAGTACCGTACAATAGCTTGTTAAATACCTCGCTAGCAGTCCTGCTAGGTTGTTTCTTCGACTGCTTTAAATTTTGAATAACATTGTTCTTATTTCTTAAAAAGTCGCTCTCATCGAACTTAGGTTCCAGTAGTGAGTTAATTGCTAATTTTATAGCTTTATCAGCATTTTTAGATAAGCTTCTTATATTAAGAATTGTATATGTATCGCCAGACGACCAGCTGTAGCTTGCTCCTAATTTTGCTAGTTCATTTGATATATCCTCTATACTCAATTTTTTAGTAGACTCATTCATCATGGTCGCTGTTAGTGATGCAAGCCCAAGTTTATCCAAGCTTTCATTTGACTGACCTGATTTAATTCTAATTCTAATGGTGGTAGTCGGAACCTCGCTGTTAATTGAACCCATAAGTGGTATGCCTTTTATGTCACTTGTATAAACAGTTGGGGTTTTCACATTGGGATTTGGACCAGCATTTGGTATAACTGATCTGTCAAAATTATCTTCCGGAGGTGCCCAATTGAATTCTTCTGCTGGTTTATCCTCTGGTATACTTCTTTCATAGCGTTTCCATGTATCACTACTTGCAATTTTTACCTTTTGCCCTTCAGGTACAATAGACATGATAACGGAAGGCTTATTTTTAATGTATTTATTATAAACCCTTAAAACGTCTTTTTTTGTAACATTTTCATATCTTTTTATATCACCGGTTATGCCGTTAGGGTCAGAACGATAGGTTTGATAAGCTGCTAGTTGAGAAACCTTACCACTTACGCTTTCTAATCCGTATATCATTCCAGCAACTATACTGGACTTGACGCGTATTAAATCATCATCATTAACTCCTCGTACTTCAAATTCACTGAGTGTATCTCTAATGTTTATCTCTATTTCTTTTAGGTTTAAATTACGTTGTGGATTAGCCAGTGCAAATATATTGAAAGTACATGATATTTCACCGCATGGATGACCCGCAGATGACTGGATAGCAATTCCAGGTTTTTGTAAGTTCTTATACAGTAATGATGTTTCTCCTCCCCCTATGATATCTTGCAGTACGTCAAGAGGTGCTTCATCAGGGTGATTACCGTGGACAGTAGGCCATGACATAAAAATTAATGGAATTCGTGCATTCTTGTCTTCTAATGATGTGTATCTATCTTTATCAATGGTTACTTGATTATACACAGGCTTTGTTACTTCAGGGCCACTTGGGATTGGACTAAAGTATTTTTTAACCCATTCCAAAGTTTCAATTTCATTGATATCACCGCCAATTGTTAAGGTCGCATTGTTTGGTCCATACCATTTTAAAAAAAATCGTTTTAAATCGTCAATTTGAGCGCGGTCTAAATCTTCCAAATATCCTATTGTAGACCAACTGTAAGGATGACCTTCTGGATACATCGCTTCATCAACTCTTTCACTTAAAAGTCCATATGGTTGATTATCAACGCGTTGACCGCGTTCATTCTTTACCGTTTCTCTCTGAACTTCGAATGCTTCGTCTGTTACAGCGGGTCCATTAAGTAGATAACCCATTCGGTCTGACTCAAGCCACAACATCTTCTCTAGTTGATTAGAGGGAACTGTTTCATAATAATTAGTCCTATCAGAATTTGTACTACCATTGAGGGTGCCACCAGATTCTGTTATTAAAGAAAAATGCTGTTCATCTTTAACATTTTTTGACCCTTGAAATAACATATGCTCAAAAAAATGTGCGAATCCTGATTTCCCAATTTCTTCTCTACCAGATCCTACATGATAGGTTACATCCACGTGCACTAATGGGTCAGAGTTATCTTTGTGGAGCACTACTGTTAATCCATTATCTAATTCATACTTATTAAATGGTATTACGATTTCATCGTTTTTAGCTGATACTCTGTCAATTAATGTTACGCCTTCTGGTAAGTCACTGAGAATATCTGTATTTCCTCCATGACATCCAACTATCAAGGCGGGTAATAGTAATTTAATTATAGTTCTCATTTTCAATCTTTTCAAAAATTTTAAAGTATATGTTCGGTGTTTGAGGTAATTATTTAACATTACACATTGAGTTTCTCAATGTCTACTTCAATGTGGCTGATGGTAGCCATGTAGCAATGCCTGGAACGCTTACCACGAGTAATATAACAATAATTTGAATAAATATGAATGGAATAACTCCTCTATAAATATCTCCAGTGCGAACTTCTTTTGGAGCAACTCCCCTTAAATAAAACAAAGCAAATCCAAAAGGTGGAGTAAGAAAACTGGTTTGTAGGTTTAATGCCATTAATACACCTAACCATATTGGATCCATACCCGTGGCTAGCAGTGGGGGTGCTACAAGAGGAACAACTACAAAAGTTATTTCGATAAAATCAAGAAAAAACCCCAGTATAAACATTACGAGCATCACCAAACCTAATGCACCCCATTTTCCAAATGGCGCTGACTCTAATAGATTGTTTACTAATTCGTCGCCACCTAATCCACGGAATACTAAGCTAAATACTGTTGCGCCTATTAATATTACAAACACCATACATGTTATTTGCATTGTAGATCTTGAAACATCATGCAGATGTTTTCTTTTTATCAGTGAAAACATAGATAAAAATGTTGCCAAAATTGCAATACCAGCAAATGAAAGACCGACTAAATGAGTAAAGCTTTCAGTTTTGCTCCAAAGTGTCTGATTAAACCTAATATCGATTCCTGTTAAATCTATAATTATTAAAAAAACTAAACTTGTTGCGGCACAAATAGAAGAAAGCTTATATATCCAAGATTCAGATGTTTTATAAGATGCAAGATATATAGCTCCTAATGCTCCTAAAGCAGCTCCGCGGGTTGGAGTTGCATAGCCAGAAAGTATTGAACCTAAAACAGCTATTATTAGCAATATTGGTGGCAGCATTGCTATAACTGTTTGTTTTATAAATACCCATGGAGATGGACCTTCGGGCCATGATTGTGATGGTGCTAAATTAGGTTTAAAATATGCTGTTATAAATATGTAGGTTGCATATAAAAAAACTAATATGAGGCCAGGAACTAATGCACCAGCAAATAAATCACCAACAGATATAACACCAGTTCCTTCAAGACCCAAAGAACGTTGTGCTTCTTGATACGCATTACTCATCTGGTCACCGAGTATCACCAAAACTATAGACGGGGGTATTATTTGCCCTAATGTTCCTGATGCAGCTATAGCCCCAGATGATAATGCAGGGGAGTAATTTCTTTTCAACATAGTTGGTAAAGATAACAATCCCATAGTGACAACTGTTGCTCCGACTATTCCTGTTGATGCGGCTAATAATGCACCAACAAAAATAACAGAAATACCCAAACCCCCACTTAACGGACCAAATAGGTTGCCCATAGCTTCAAGAAGGTCTTCTGCAATTCGTGATTTTTCTAACATTACCCCCATAAAAACAAATAATGGTACCGCTATCAGTATTTCTTTAGTTATAAGCGGGTAAATTCTTCCTGGTAGAGAAAGTAAGAATTCCACTTCAAATGCACCTGTTATTACCCCTATGGACGCAAATAAAAGTGATACTCCGCTTAACGTAAAGGCAACATTGTAACCACCCATAAGTGCGATGCAGGTAATAGCAAACATCGATATAGCTAAAATATCAGCCATTAATTGTAATTATTTTCATTGATGAAGGTATTATCAAAATTCGATGGTAATAATGGCTTTTCATGTCGGAAAATATGCATAACTGCCCTCAGTGATATAGATAACCCTTGGGCAATCATGAGCAATGAAAAGATTGGTATTAGAGTTTTAAGTAAAAACTCACCTTTGATACCATCAATTTCAGAAGAGCCTTCTAGTATCATCCATGAAGATCTAACAAATGATTGAGAGTTCCATAAAATTATTATACAAACGGGTAGTAAAAGTGAATAAAAGCCAATAATTTCCACTAGCGACCGACTTATGCTATTCATTTTACTATAGAAAATATCAACTCGAACATGCTTGCCTGCCAATAAAGTGGAAGCTGCGCCTAACATTATAATTGATGCATGAAAATACTCACTAGTTTCAAAAAGTTTAGTCCAGCTTTTACCGAATATCGATAATGCAAATATTGAAAATGATATAGTCAAAACCATTAACGGTAGAAGCCATTTGACTATTTCTCCTATGTAATAATTTAAAGTATCTATAATGTTGACTATACCAAATGATAAACTCTTAAGGAATTGATTGTTAGAAAATAAAAAATAAATAATTGGAAGCGTTAGTAAGGGTAAGAAAACCCACCCAAGTAACTGTAATACTTCAGATAAAATAAAAATTATATCAGCATTCTCTATCATATTATTCAGCTGATATTTTTCTTGCGTTGATATAAAGACCATCACTCATTTCAGTCCATTTATTATATGAATTACGCGCCTTTATGTATGATTCATAGATTGTAGCTGTTTGGGAATCTGAATTTCCTAATTCAAATACTACATCATTACTAATTTTTCCTATTTCTTTCATGATTTCATCTGTGAAGTAACGCGGGTAAATGCCATGATTGATTTTTAATATTTCTAATGCTTTTGCGTTCTCGTGAGTATATTCACCAAGACTTGAATCATTAGCTGATTTGCAAGCATACCTAATGATAGACTGTTCAGAATCTGATAAGTTATTCCATATGTCCAGATTGATACCCACTGCTAAAGATGCACCTGGCTCATGAAAACCTGGTGCATAATAATAAGGAGCTTCACGATAGAAACCAAAAGCATAATCATTCCAGGGTCCAACCCATTCTGTTGCATCTATAGAGCCTGATTGTAGGGCTTGGTAGATTTCTCCACCTGACAGTTGCACTGCAGCACCACCGAGGCGTCTTATTACCTCACCGCCTAAACCTGGCATACGTATCTTAAGTCCCTTAAAGTCATCTAAAGTATTTATTTTTTTCTTAAACCATCCTCCTGTTTGATGACCTGTATTTCCTGCCTGGAATGGTTTTATATTAAAGTTTGCTGAGAGGTTATCCCACAGCTTTTGACCGCCACCATGATCTATCCAACCCATTATCTCTGCCGCCGTCATTCCCATTGGAACGGATGTAAAAAATGAAAAGCCTTTAGACTTACCTTGCCAATAGTATTCAGCACCATGATACATGTCTGCAGCACCTGAAGCTGTAGCATCAAAACTCTCCATTGCCCCTACTAGTTCACCAGCTGAATAAACTTTCACCTCCATTAATCCTGAAGTCATATCTTTTAATGCTTTAGCAAATCGGTTGGGCATTTGGCCTAACCCGGGAAAATCTTTTGGCCAGGTTGTAACCATTCTAAAGCGTTTAACGCCTTTTGAAATATTTGGCATACAAACTTTAGACTCTTTTTTAATAATTTGTTTTTTATTATCCTTATTGCCCAGTATGGCTGTAACAGTGGTTCCAGTCGCCACAGCGGCAACAGCCCCTAAAATTTGGCGTCTTTTCATTTAAGTACTCCCTCCTTCATGCCAACCATTTTTACTAAGTAATTCATGAGGTTGAAAACGAGATTTATATTGCATTTTCGTGCTACCTTTTACCCAGTACCCCAGATATAGGTACGGTAAACCATCATTTTTACAACGGTTTATTTGACTTAGTATCATGAAAGTTCCCAAACTTCTTGCTTTTAAGCTTGTATCATAAAAACTATAAACCATAGAGTAACCATCAAAAAGATTATCGATTAATGTAACACCTATTAGATTATTATCTGTATCCCTAAATTCAATAACATCAGTTTCTGATGCACATTCCTCAACCATCATTTGATAGCGAGAAAAATCCATATCTGACATTCCACCGCCATTATGCCGGGTTGTTAAATATTGTTGAAGTAATGCAAATTGTTCATCTGTTGCCATGGGAGGCATAATTGATACTCTGATATCAGCATTTATACCATTTACTCTTCGAAAGCTTTTTCTGGTGATAAAATCAGTAACTCTTATTCGCAGTGATTTACATGAATTACAATTTTCGCAAGCAGGTCTATATATTACATTTTGCGATCTTCTAAAGCCTAACTGAGTTAAATGGTTGTTAATTATCGGACCATCTATAGGGTCTAGTTGAGTAAAAACCTTCCTTTCCATTAAGTTAGGTAAATATGGACAAGGAGCTGGCACAGTTAAGAAAAATTGAATTTTATTTGGATTAAACGGATGTGTCACTACAATATCTACTTATACAGTAAAAAATAAGGTGAAAGCAGGCTAAAACTTAGCCATAGAATGATTATTAATGGGATACCGAAAAGGGCAAAATCTGAAAATTTATAATGACCAGGGCCCATGACTAATAAATTTGTTTGATAAGCAATTGGAGTAGCAAAAGAGCAATTTGTTGCGAATATTACAGTTAAAACTATTGATATTGGATCAATACCTGTTTGCTGGCTAATTGCTAATCCAATTGGAGCAAACAATAATGCGGCAGCGCTATTGGAGATAATGTTTGTTAAAATAGCTATAATTAAAAACACAGAGCTTAAAAGTATTTGATCTCCATAGGGTTGAAATGTGTTTACTACAGTCAGCCCTATATACTCAGCTCCACCTGTTTTCTCTAACGCGAGACCCATAGCGAATGCTGCGCCAATCAACAGAAATATTCGCATATCCAGTGCTCTAACAGCTTGGCGTATATTCAAGCAACCTGCAGCTATCATTCCGATTGCCCCCGATAAAGCCGCTATTTCAATGGGTAAAAAGCCTGTAGCCGCGCAAGCCACTGTTCCAATGAATATTAGCTGCGCTAATATTGATTTCCTTATATCTGGGAGTTCTTTCGTAGACCAATCTAAGAGTAATAAATCTCTATTGTCGCGAAGTTCTCTTATTTCTGACTCATACCCAAATAGTAGCAATATATCACCTGCCTCTAGTCTTATATCAAGCATACTTTTTCTGATCATTCTCGACCGTCTTTGAATACCTAAAACTAAGCAGCCAGTTTGGCGACGAAACCCTATTTGTTCAATATTTCTGCCTATCATTCGCGAGCTAGGAGCAATCACTGCTTCGCTGATAACTATTGACTGATTATGATCACCATCTTTTTGATTTTTTTGAAAGCCAGTTATATTAAGCATACCCTTTAGGTATTCGGGACTTGAGGTTAGTAAATTTGATAATGATTTTCTTGTGGCCGCTACAATTAATATATCGTTTTCTTTTAATGCATGTTCAAAAGGAGGTAATAACACTTGGTCTCCCCGTTGTACCATCCTAACGGTTACATCTTTAAGTTTTGGGTATAATCCAGCTATTGGTATTGAAGTATTTAATGGGTGGTGTTCTGTAATTCTTATCTGTGCAATGTACTGTTGACCTGAGGCTTGGTTTTTATTTTTTTGTTTTCTCTTATTAGGTAATAAAATTGGAGCAGCTATTATGATGTAGATGGATCCAATTGCGGCCAAAATTATACCAAACGGAAATTGAGTAAAAAACTTTAAAGATAAATCTGTAGAACGAATTAAAACATCATTAACTAACATGTTAGTCGACGAACCTATAAGGGTTGTCATACCCGCTAATATACAAACAAAACTTAGTGGCATCATGTAAATGGATGTTGAATGTCTTAAACGAAGAGCCATAGCGGATATTATTGGAATAAACATTACAACAACTGGAGTATTGTTCATAAACATAGAAACTGAGAATGCTAATATGAAAACAATTGATAGGGTGCGTCTTGGGGAATTATCTAATTCATTGTTTATACGTAGTATTGGGCCCTCAAATGCACCGGTTTGGAATAACCCTTGCCCGACAACCAACAATGCCATTATTGTTATCAGTGCAGGGGCAGCAAATCCTGACAATAAAGATGTGCTGTTAAAATTAGCAGAAACCTCAGGTTTAAAGAAATGAAAAAATATCATCAATGCTGTAACAATTCCAACAGATATTGATTCTATTGAGTATTTTTCTGTTACATATAAATATACAGCTACCAATACAAACAACATAGTCATCCACATTTGCCAGCTTGACGATATCGAAACCAATTCCATATCTAGATATTTATTTTTTTGAATAATTCTTTCATAATTCCTTTTGATTGAATAGATGTATATAAATCAAGAGTTTTTTGGGGATTCTGCATGACTACGTGTGCTTTTTTAGGTTTAGGTATTATGGGCTACCATATGGCTGGTCATTTGGATGTAGCTGTTGATGAATTGCGGGTTTGGAACAGAAGCCCAAAAAAAAGAGATAAGTGGGGTGAGACTTTTAAAGGTATTGTATCATCAAGTATTAAAGGTGCAGTTACCGGTGCTGACTTTGTTATCATGTGTGTTGGTGATGATAGCGATGTTTATTCGGTCTTTGATCAGGTTATTAAATATGTTAAACCAGAAACGATAATAATAGACCATACGACAACTTCAGAAAAATGTGCAGAATATTGTTATAACGTCGCTCTTAAAAATTCATGTAGCTTTATTGATGCTCCGGTATCAGGTGGTGAGTCAGGGGCGATTAATGGAACTCTAACATCAATGTGTGGAGGTGATGAAGAAGTATTTTCTAGATCCCTTGCTGTAATTTCCAATTATTGCAAATCCATCAATCTAATGGGCGGTTCGGGTTCAGGGCAATTAACAAAAATGGTAAATCAAATCTGCATAGCGGGCGTATTACAAGGTTTAGCGGAAGGTGTTTATTTTGCTCAAAAAGCAGATTTAGATATTGAAAAAGTAATTAAGGCTATAGGAAAAGGCGCGGCTCAAAGTTGGCAAATGGATAACAGGGCGATTACAATGAGTAGGAGCGAGTATAATTTTGGCTTTGCTGTTGACCACATGCGTAAAGACCTAAATATAGTTTTAAAGGCATCAAAAAAATTTGATATTAGTTTATCGGTGGTGGAAATGGTTGATGAATTTTATGCTGAACTTCAAAGCTCTGGAGGTGGCCGATTGGATACATCTAGTCTTCTTAAGCGACTTAAATAAATTCTTAATTTGTTGTTGCTTTATTAGTGGCTTAACCAATCGGCAACTTGAGGTGCAAAATATGTTAGTATGCCATCACAACCAGCCCGTTTAAAGCTTGTTAAGCTTTCCAGCACAATTTTTTTCTCATCAAGCCATCCATTTTGGGATACTGCTTTCAACATGGAATACTCACCGCTGACCTGAAAAGCGTAAGTTGGCATTCTAAATTCGTCTTTTATTCTTTTGATTATGTCTAGATATGGCATTCCTGGTTTAATCATTATCATATCTGCACCTTCAATAATATCTTGTTCAACCTCTCTTAGCGCCTCATCACTATTGGCAGGGTCCATTTGATATGTTCTTTTATCACCAATAAGGCTTGACGATGTTCCTATAGCATCTCTGTAAGGCCCGTAAAATGATGAAGCGTATTTGGCGGCATAGGACATTATCATTACATCGTTAAGTTGGGCTCTCTCCAATGACTCCCTTATGCTTGCGACCCGTCCATCCATCATATCAGATGGAGCAACGATATCAGCTCCAGCGTTACCGAGAATGACTGCGCTTTGAGCTAATATTTCCACTGAAGCGTCATTTAGAATTTTGTTACCTTCTAGTAAGCCGTCATGACCATGAATTGTGTAAGGGTCTAGTGCCACATCAACTATGATGCCTAGGTCAGGGACGGCAGATTTTATAGCACTAACCGCTTGTGGTATCAGTCCGTTTGGATTCAATGCTTCAGAAGCGCAATCTGATTTGTATTTCGGATTTATATGTGGAAATAAAGCAATTGCCGGAATACCTAAATCGCGTGCTTTTTTTGCTTCTGATACAACTTCATCAAGATTCACACGATCAACTCCTGGCATTGATGGTATGGAAGTTCTTTTTTCTTTTGCGTCAGTTATTATTATTGTCCAGATGAGGTCATCTCGCATAATTACGTTTTCACTCACCATTCTACGGGACCAGCCAGAAACTCTTGTTCTGCGCAACCTTGTAAATGGATATGTCGACACTAAAAAAACCTCGCTTTGTTAATTATAACATTATAACTTCTTGTTCATATGCGACGATTGTGCATCTAAAATTGAATGATTGCGACGATTGTGCAGTAGTAATATTCACTTTTTGATATATATGTTTTGCTAGTAATACAACATATTCT
Source organism: Hellea sp. (assembly GCA_029250925.1). Classification (GTDB taxonomy): domain Bacteria; phylum Pseudomonadota; class Alphaproteobacteria; order Caulobacterales; family Maricaulaceae; genus Hellea. The sequence goes on along the minus strand of JAQXEH010000049.1, from coordinate 14,019 downwards.
CATTTGAGGCGAGTAATTGACACATAAAAAATTCAGAAAAGAATTCGATACTGCTGTAAATTCCGTACGTGAAGAGGGTAGGTACCGTATATTTAGAGACATTCGAAGAAAATCAGGATCTTTTCCTCATGCAACATGGTTTAGAGAAGATAGTGAAAAGGATATAGTTGTTTGGTGCTCAAATGATTACTTAGGTATGGGCCAGAATGAGTGCGTAATTGAAGCTGTTAAATCCGCTGTCGAGAGTGCGGGAACTGGCTCTGGTGGTACGCGAAATATTTCTGGAACTACGCGATACCACGTTCAATTAGAAACCGAGTTAGCTGATCTGCATAACAAAGATAGGGCTCTTGTTTTAACCTCTGGTTACGTAGCCAATGAAGCTACATTGGGAGTAATGAGCAAGATACTTCCTGGCTTGGTGATACTATCTGATGAAAAAAATCATGCATCAATGATTTCAGGAATTCAGAGAGCAAGATGTGATAAAATTATTTTTAATCATAATGATCTCTATGATCTTGAATCTAAATTAAAAACACTTCCCTTAGACACACCCAAAATTATAGCTTTCGAGTCTGTCTACTCAATGGACGCAGATATTGCCCCAGTTGAGAAAATATGTGATTTAGCTGACAAATACAATGCCTTAACCTATATCGATGAAGTACATGCTGTAGGAATGTACGGGCACACGGGGGGAGGTATCTGCGAGGAATTAGGTTTATCCGATAGGATAGATATTATTCAGGGAACTTTAGCTAAAGCTTATGGCATGGTTGGTGGTTATATAGCAGCTGATGAAGTCATTATCGATGCGGTAAGGTCTATGGCCTCTGGATTTATTTTCACTACTTCTATTCCGCCTAGCACTGCTGCCGGTGCTTTGAGATCTGTAAAAATTTTAAAAGTAACACCAGAAAAACGGTTTAAACACCAAGAGAGAGCTGAAGCTCTAAAACAACGTTTTAGATCAGCTAATTATGATTTTATTGATGGTGACACGCATATAGTTCCTCTTATGGTCGGTGATCCAGTAAAATGCCAAGCTATATCCGACAGTTTAATTGAGAATTTTGGTATTTATGCTCAGCCAATTAATTATCCTACTGTCCCGCGTGGTACAGAACGGCTTAGGTTCACACCTAGTCCGTTCCACGATGACCTAATGATAGATGAATTAATGGTTGCTCTTGACTCGGTCTGGAAAGAGTTTGGTTTAGATAAAAAAAGGGTTGCATAACGAGCTTTTTTTGTTGAATTAAATTTTTAATAACATAAGAAAAATTTCTTTTATTGGAGTCTCAAAATGAGCGGTCTGAGAAATACTTACACTGAGAAATATTTTGCTGAAAAACTAAGCATCAGAGACCCTGAAGTTTACGCATCAATGTTTGATGAGCTGGAGCGGCAAAAGCACGAAATAGAATTAATCGCTTCGGAAAATATCGTTTCTCATGCTGTTCTAGAGGCGCAAGGATCTGTTTTAACTAATAAATATGCCGAAGGTTACCCCGGTAAGCGCTATTATGGTGGTTGTCAGCATGTCGATATAACGGAGCAGTTGGCAATAGATCGTGTCTGTGAACTATTTAACTGTGAATATGCAAACGTACAACCAAATTCAGGCTCTCAGGCCAACCAAGGTGTCTTCCTAGCTTTGTTATCGCCAGGAGATACTATACTTGGTATGGATCTAGCGTCGGGAGGACACCTCACTCATGGTGCACCACCTAATTTATCTGGTAAATGGTTCAATGCTGTATCTTACGGGGTTACAGAGGATACTAATTTAATTGACTATGATCAGGTAGAAGCTCTGGCTGTTAAACATAACCCTAAAATTATTATTTGTGGGGGATCGGCTTATTCGCGCCAAATAGATTTTAGTAAATTTCGTGCTATTGCTGATAAGGTGGGTGCTTATCTTCACGTAGATATGGCGCATTTTTCTGGATTAGTTGCCGGCGGAGTCCATCCATCGCCATTTCCTTATGCGGATGTAGTAACATCCACTACTCACAAAACTTTGAGGGGGCCTCGAGGGGGTATAATACTTACCAACGATCCTAAGTTAGCAAAGAAGTTTAACTCAGCAATTTTTCCGGGGCTGCAAGGTGGTCCCTTAATGCATGTAATTGCAGGGAAGGCTGTTGCTTTTAGAGATGCTCTGCAACCTGAATTTAAGGACTACACTAAAAAAGTGATAGAAAATTGTAAAGCTATGGCAAGTGCTCTTGAAAAAGCTGGCTATGCAGTGGTAACCGGCGGTACAGACACGCACTTGGCTTTGATCGACCTATCACCGAAGGGAGTTAAAGGAAATTTAGCTGAAAAAGCTCTGGGTAGGGCATATATTACATGTAATAAAAACGGTATTCCATTTGACAAGGAAAAGTTCACTATTACCTCGGGTATAAGGATCGGTTCTCCCGCTGGAACTACTAGGGGTTTTGGTGTAAAAGAATTTAAAGAAATAGGCGAGCTAATGGCAGAGATATTAGACTCACTTGTGAATAACCCTGATGGTAACGAAGAAATAGAGAGTTCAGTACGCGAGAGAGTTAAGGCATTGACTGAGAGATTTCCAATTTATTAGCCTTCATACCTTTTTATATAACCCATTTGCTCCTTTAAATAATCGTGATAAGTAAATTATATGCGTTGCCCATTTTGTAGTTCAGAGGACACACAAGTCAAAGACAGCCGCCAAGCAGAAGATAATACTGCTGTTAGGCGGAGAAGATTATGTGGTAACTGTGCTGGACGATTTACAACATTTGAACGGGTTCAGCTACGCGAATTAATAGTTGTAAAGAAATCGGGTAGGAGAACTCCTTTCGACAGAGACAAGATGACAAGGTCTATAATGATTGCAATGCAAAAAAGACCGGTTGACCCTGAAAGAGTAGATCAGATGATAAGTGGTGTCATTAGACAGCTTGAGAGTGCAGGTAATTCCGATATTACATCAGACCAAATTGGCGCTCTAGCCATGGAAGGGTTAGCAGGTCTGGATAAAGTGGCTTACGTTAGGTACGCTTCTGTATATAAGGACTTTAGGGCCACAGCTGATTTTGAGACTTTCATAGAAGAGGAAAAACTCGATTCTGAAACTGATCAGAAGGAATAATTGATCTTGGCACGTCCACAAATCACTCTAAAGCTTGCGACTTCCTTAGATGGAAAAATTGCGCTTAAAAATGGTATATCTGAATGGATTACTGGAAGTAAATCAAGGGAGTACAGTAGGAAATTAAGGTCAAAATATGATGCTATATTGATTGGATCTAATACAGCAGTGCTCGATAACCCCCAGTTAACTACAAGAATTAACGGTGAGAAAGATCCAATACGTATAGTTTTTGATACAAATCTGCGTATCTCTGAAAAATCAAATTTAGTTCTTACTGCAAAAAAAACTCCTGTATGGATTTTTAGTAATATAATATCGGGAAATAAGTTTGAAGAATTAAGAGAAAATGGAGTAAGAATTATCAAAAACAGCTCACCGTCAAATATAAATCTAACTTCAGCTATGCAATTACTAAGCGAGAACGGGGTTAAGTCTCTTTTACTTGAAGGTGGAGGGGTTTTAGCTTCTAGTTTTCTCAGAATAGATGCAGTAGATGTTATAGAATGGTTCAGGGCTCCTTTAATACTGGGGGGTGACTCAAGAGATTCTATTTCCGATTTAGGACTTAGTAGTATGGATTTCGTTAAGCGTTTTAATCGTATACAGATTAATGAGTTAGGCGAAGATATTCATGAAACATATGAAAGACTGATATAATGTTTACGGGAATCATAACGGATGTGGGGGTAATAAAAAAAATAACCCGAGGAGGCGGTGGTGAGTGGGGCGATACGCGAATGGTTGTTACAACTAACTACGATACCTCTACAATAAACATTGGAGCTTCAATTGCACATTCAGGTGCATGTATGACAGTAATTCAAAAAGGAAAAAACTGGTATTCAATAGACGTTTCAGATGAAAGTATTTCAAAAACTACAATGGGCCAGTGGTCTGAGGGTACCAGAGTTAATTTAGAGAGACCACTTACGGGTGATTCAGAAATGGGCGGGCACTTGGTTACTGGTCATGTTGATGCTGTTGCTTCTGTTGCATCTATAAATGAAATTGCAGGGTCCCACAAAATAAGCTTTGTGGTACCTGATGAAATATCTTTTGGGATTGCTCCAAAGGGCTCAATTACTATCGATGGGATATCACTAACAATTAACGATGTTCAAAATAATATTTTTGAAGTTAATATTATTCCTCATACATGGAATGTTACCACAATTAAAGATTTGCAGTTAGGTATGAAGGTAAATATAGAAATAGACCTTATAGCAAGGTATTTAGCTCGTTATTTCGAAAATAAGAAAGCCTAAAATGTCAAATATGATATCAAAGAAAATAAAGCCTAAAGTATCATATAATTTAGCTTCACCTGAAGAGATAATTGATGATGCTCGTAATGGTAGAATGTATATATTGGTTGATGCAGAAGACAGAGAAAATGAAGGTGACCTCATTATACCTGCGCAATTCGCTACACCCGATGCTATAAATTTTATGGCTAAATATGGACGGGGTTTAGTTTGTCTAGCAATTGATAATGCTAAAGCTGAAGTTTTAGGTCTTTCGAATATGTCAGCTGATAACAGATCTAGGTTTGAAACTGCTTTTACTCAGTCAATCGAAGCGAGGGAAGGCGTAACTACTGGTATAAGCGCGGGGGACCGTTCCCATACTATTCAAACAGCAATAGATCCGCAAAGCCGAGAGGATGATATAGTTTCACCTGGTCATATGTTCCCAATTATTGCCAAAGACGGTGGCGTATTAGTTCGCACTGGTCATACAGAAGCTTCTGTAGATATATCTCGTATAGCAGGCTTAAATCCATCCGCTGTGATATGTGAAATAATGAACGATGACGGCACAATGGCCCGTTTAGATGATCTTGTTTTGTTTGCTAAGCTACATGGGTTAAAAATTGGTACTATTGAAGATCTTATCGCTTACAGAATGAAAAAAGATCACTTCATTAGACATGTTGCTACTTCGAACTTTACTTCCCAAAATGGCGATAATTTTAAAATTCATGTTTATAGAAATTTTTTAGATGGGAAAGAGCATGTCGCGTTGTCCAAGGGTACAGCAGAAAAAGGAAAAGAAAGTTTAGTCCGTGTTCATAAAGTGGATTTTGCGGGTGATATATTATATGAAGACAGTGATAGGTCTGGATTAATATGGGATGCCATGAAACAGTTAGCAGCACATAATGGTCATTCAGTTTTGGTGTTGATCCGTGAGGGTTCAATAGATACTTTGCTTGAGCGTCTTGGTGCTCGCAAAAGTGAGATTGATTCAAAAGAACAAAATATTCGTGAATATGGTGTTGGTGCACAAATTCTAGTAGATCAAGGCGTACGTAAAATGAGATTGATAACAAACACGATGCCAAAACTCATTGGATTAGAGGCTTATGACATCGAATTGGTTGGAATCACTCCATTATTAAGTAATGGACGCTGATATGCGAATACTTATTATTGAAGCACGTTACTACGAAGATATATCTAATGCGCTTCTTGATGGGGCTATGGATGCTTTAAAGAAATTCCAAGGACTTGAAATCACTACAATTACTGTACCAGGGGCGTTGGAAATACCGCATGTAATTTCAATCGCTGAAAAAGAAACTGCGGGGTACGATGGATACGTTGCTCTAGGTTGTGTTATACGTGGTGAAACTACTCATTATGATTACGTGTGTACTGAGAGCGCTAGGGCATTAATGGATTTGGCTATAAATAATCAGTTAGCTATAGGTAATGGTATAATTACAGTTGAGAATTCTGATCAAGCATGGGCCAGAGCTGATTTAAAAAAGAAAAATAAAGGTGGTTTTGCTGCCGAAACAGCTTTGAGAATGATATCTATAAGAGATGAAATGAAAGCAACTAATGTCTAAACCAGTACATTCTCTAACTCGGCGTGCCTCGCGGCTCGCATCAATACAGGCTTTGTATCAGATGGATATCGGCGGCGGGCTGTCAACAACTGTAGTGAAAGAGTTTATTGATCATAGGTTTGGCGTAGTTGATATCGAGAATAAATCAAAAGTCGATGAGCTTTTTTTTACGGAGTTAGTAGAAGGTGTAGTTAAAAATCAAGAAATTTTAGATAAGCGTTTATCCGATAAACTTTCAAAAGGATGGCCACTTTATCTGATAGATTCTACCGTGAGGGCTATATTAAGGTCTGCTTGCTTTGAAATTCATTTCAGGCCCGATGTCCCTGCATTAGTTATTATTGACCAGTATGTCTCTATTTCCTCTGATTTTTTTTCGGGTAAAGAAATAGGTTTTATTAATGGCACATTAGACTCTATCGCAAAAGATGTTAGAAAAGCAGAGTTTGGTTTGGTTGGTGAATGAATTTGACTTTATAAGTGAATATCTTGCTCCCCTTGCAGGCCCTGGAGGGTTGGGTCTTAAGGATGATGCCGCAATTTTAAAACCGCGCGACGGTACGGACCTTATATTAACTAAAGATACCATGGTTGAGGGTGTGCATTTCCCTACTAATGACTACGGAACTTCTTTATCAAGTAAATTATTAAGAGTTAATTTATCTGATTTAGCAGCAAAAGGCGCAATTCCTGTCGGTTATTTATTGTCGGTTGCATTGCCTAAAACAGTAGGAGGTAAATTTTTTAAAGATTTCAGAGATGGTTTAAGGGAAATTCAAAATTTATTTGATTTCAACCTCTTGGGGGGCGACACAGTAGTAACTGAAGGACAAATTGTTATAACTGCCACTATGATTGGTGAAGTACCTACAGGTAGCATGGTAAAACGGGATGGAGCCAAAGTCGGAGATAGTGTTTGGGTGTCAGGGACACTTGGTGATGCATATTTAGGTTTAAAAACGATTTTTGAAGTTAACGCGTGTCTAAATATAAATAAAAACGACATAAAGCACTTTAGATCAGCTTACTATAGTCCTGTACCTAGATTGCTAATTGCGAATCAATTGCGTAGATACGCTACCTCGTGTATCGATATATCTGATGGTCTTGTTGCTGATGCTTTACACTTATCACATGCGAGCAATGTGAATATTACTGTAAATATTGATGATATTCCTATTTCAGATCAATCGCAGAGGTGGTTGTTATTGCAGTCAGATTATGATGAAGCCTTAAAGAAATTTTTAAATTGGGGTGATGATTACGAGCTTTTGTTCACAATTAATAGTAAATATGATGATTTTTTTAAACGTGTTTCTTCTAATCTAGGATTAAGATTAACAAAAATAGGACGAGTTTGTGAAGGCAAGGGAGTTAATGTGGTAAAAGCTTCAAAGTCGATTAGATTTGATGAAACTGGTCACAAGCATATGTTTGTAAACAATAAATTATCGTAATTATTATCTTCCGCCTGGTCCGCCGCCACCACCAGGTATATCTTGCTGTCCACCAATCTGTTCAGTTGGTATTCTTCCTATAGTACCAAATATCTGCTCTAATACAGATAGTTCACGACCACGAGTTGGTGTTTTGCGGTCTACGTAGTTTACATACCGGCCATCCTCTATACCGTATTTACCAACTTTTATTACCTGACCATCTATATTAAAGCTTATTGCAGTAATTGTTCTTTCTTCAATTTGGGGTCGTAGGTACGCGTACCTTTGCCTTACTGAGTTCATATAAAACCATGTGTCATTATCTATGTCCTCGTCAAATGTTGATTTGACTGAAGGATTTCCAAGTCGAGCCAAAATAGTTGCTTTTGTGTCGGTATCAGCATTAACCTCCTGAGGTTTTGCATCTTTAGTTGGAATATACCCATGAGTTCTGAGAATTGGGTTGCATGCAACAGCTAATAAAGAAATAATTATAACTGCGACAGTTTTGGCATTGTTACTTAACATATATATCTTTAATTTAGTTGATAATTCTCTATGAAATAGCGAATGGTTAATGGTCTTGCAATAGACTATATGGATATAGGCGGAATTATTAGTGTTAAATGGAATTAAAAAATTATTCTCTCGTAACAACTCTGCAGTAATAGATGCAAAACTTATGTATTCATTGTTAATGAAGCAATCACGCAAAAAAATGTTTTATGGATCTGGAAAAGTAAGAGATAATTATGATGGTAGAATAGACATCCTAACATTGCATATGGCCATAGTGCTAACAGCATTGAGAGGGCATGATATAAACGGCAAATTATTGTCTCAAGCTTTGTTTGATGTTATGCGAGATGATTTTGAAATTGCAATGCGAGAAGAGGGTCTTTCTGATACGGGTATCAAAAGAAGGATAAAACCCATGATGCAACTTTTCTATACGAGGGTTAAGTCATACGTAGGGGCTTTTGAGGCTGATGACCCTAAATTACTTCGCGATAATTTTAAAAAAAACTATTCAATAAAATCAGTTAAATTTCCAAACAAAATATCTGAATACGCATTTGCATTTAATTCACACTGTGCCGGCCTGAGTTTAGGGGAAATTGCAAAAGCTAAATTTGTTTTTAAAGACTTCTAATTATCGATAGATTCATAAGTTGTATGCTGTATAGAGACTTCAAACCTTTGTTACAGAGAATTTTATGCGCAAAGACTTGACTATATCGATAGATGCTATGGGTGGTGATAACGCACCAGAAATAGTTATTAAAGGTGTGGAGTACTATCTTAAACATGAAGGTAAAAACCGTGATGTTAGATTTTTGCTACATGGCAATAAAGGTGTTTTATCACCGCTTTTAAAAAAAGCACTTCTTACAAAAAATTGCTCAGATATTATTCATACCGAAAAGTTAATAGAAATGGATGCAAAACCTTCACAAGCATTGAGGCGCGGTAAAAATTCTAGTATGTGGAATTCAATAGCATCCGTAAAAGATGGAGTGGCATGTGTAGCTGTATCAGCTGGAAACACCGGCGCACTAATGGCTATGTCAAAATTACAATTAAGAATGAAGGTTGGAGTAACTCGCCCAGCTATAGTCGCTACTTGGCCGCAAAAAAATAATTGGTGTGTAGTTTTGGATGTTGGAGCAAATATTGAATGTGATGCATTACAGTTAACAGAATTTGCTATTTTAGGGGAAGCCTTTTACCGAGCCCTGCATAAAAAAAATAAGCCATCAGTAGGTTTACTTAACGTAGGAACTGAGGAATTAAAGGGTAACGCTGTTATAAAAGCAGCTCATGAACGATTATCTAATGGTCACCTTAATCTTAACTACAAAGGCTATGTAGAGGGCACTGATATATCTAATGGTAACATCGATGTAGTTGTTACAGATGGGTTTACAGGTAACATTGCACTTAAAACAGCCGAGGGTACTGCTAAGTTAATTGGTTATTTTTTTAATCAAGCTTTGTTTGGTAACCTTTGGTCAAAAATTACAACATTTGCTAATAGCTATTCACTTTTGAGATTAAAAAGGCAAATAGACCCTAGAAGAGCAAATGGTGGAGTCTTCCTTGGTTTAAATGGTATAATAATTAAAAGTCATGGAGGAACAGACCATATTGGATTTGCGAATGCCGTTGGAGTTGCTCTAGATCTTGCCGAGAGCTCTTTTATGTCTGAAATTGATATTTCATTAAATATGCTCCATGAAAATGGGGTGGAAGGCTCTAATAAATGACACAGTCTATTTTAAGAGGAGTTGGTAGTTATTTACCTGAAAAGATATTAACTAATAAAGACTTAGAAGAAACTATCGAGACGACTGATGAGTGGATAAAAGAGCGTACGGGTATAAATCAAAGACATGTCGCTGCCCAGAATGAATATACATCTGATTTGGCAGTAATTGCCGCTAAGAAAGCACTTAATGATGCTGAAATGTCCACACAAGATATAGACCTAATAATAGTTGCCACAACTACACCAGATTATACCTTTCCGTCTACGGCGACTATTGTTCAAAAGAAACTCGGAATTAAACATGGTGCGGCTTTTGATATTCAAGCAGTTTGTTCGGGTTTTATCTATGGAATGAGCATTGCCGATTCTATGCTTAAATCTGGATCAGCCAAAAATATATTATTGATCGGAGCAGAAACATTTTCGAGAATTTTAGATTGGAACGATAGGTCGACGTGCGTTCTTTTTGGAGATGGGGCAGGGGCCTTTATTTTGTCTTCTGATAATGTGTCAGACTTTGGTATACTAAACACCTTAATAAGATCTAATGGAGAGCATAGAGAGTTATTATATGTTGATGGAGGTCCCTCTAAGTCAGAATATGTAGGCAAGCTACGTATGATCGGCAATCAAGTGTTTAAACATGCAGTGAAGGATATAGCGTCTATTATGAAGGAGTGTGCGGAGTCCTATGGTGTTGCTATCTCAGATATTGACTGGTTCGTGCCGCATCAGGCTAATCAAAGGATATTGAATGGTGTAGCTAAAAGGCTATGCTTAAATGATGAGCAAGTAATCTCTACTGTTTCAATTCACGCAAATACATCTGCGGCATCGGTCCCACTAGCTATGGACTTTGCAATTAAAGACGGAAGAATTAAACGTGGAGATTTAATAATGTTAGAAGCGTTTGGTGGTGGCTTTACTTGGGGGGCTTCATTGCTTCGCTACTAATTAAAATATATTTATTGAATTATTGATGAATTGTTTAACACTTTTAAAATATGAGGAATCTCTTTTTTAACTGCTTCGTATCCTAGATTAATTAAGTCTTCTACTTTAGTAAATTCAAGCATGCCAATATGGCTTATTTTGGGTGTGATATATATATCAGCTGGATTTTTTGCCAAACAGTTCCTGGCTAATCTATCCATGGTTAGATCGAGAGCATCTATCATAACCATACCTAATTTAGGCTTTTTATTTTTCGTATTTTTTTTGAAGAATGTATCCGTTAATATTTTTTCAGGTCTAAAATTATGAACTTTTTGTATTAATTTTCCAATAAAGTTTCCCTTACTTTTTTTTAAAGCCTCCGGATTAGAAGTCTCATTATTTGATGACGTTGTGTTGCCGCCGTAGTCATTTAACCCGATACCTATAACAATATTAGCACCCAATGATCTACATGCTGATACAGGCACTGGATTAGCCAGAGCACCATCTATCAAGTATTTTCCATCTATTTGAATTGGTTCAAAAATACCGGGTAGGGCGTAAGATGCCTTAATAGCTTTTAATATCGATCCGCTTTGGAGCCATATCTCTTCACCCGTTTTTAAGTCACAACTGACAGCAATAAATTTTTGTGGAATATCTTCAATATTTACGTTTCTAAAATGTGACTTCAAAACACGTGATAATCTCTGACCCTTAATAATACTCGTGCCACCCCATTGGATATCTAAGTAGTTAAAAACTTTATTCTTATTGAGGGTGAGGGCCCACTTTTCTAGCGTATCAATCTTTCCCGTTACATAATATCCGCCAACTAACGCGCCAATAGAGGTACCTGCAATTATATCAATTTCTATATTTTCTTCCATTAAGGCCTTTATCGCGCCTATATGCGCCCAACCTCTTGCAACACCTCCGCCCAATGCCAAACCAACAGTGGTTTTTCTATGTTCCTTTTTAATTTTCATTGAAATTTATCGTTTTAACCTTGTTGATAGTATTACAGAGGACACGGTTCTTTCTACTCCATCAATTTCAATAATACTATCTATCGTAGCATCTAGTTCAGCCATATTCAAAGCTGCTACTTCAGTAATTAAGTCATGGGGGCCTGAAACTGAATAAATAGTTCGTACGCCTTCAATTAAACTCATTGAGTTTATAATAGAAGAAGTCATGCTAGGGCTAACAGTAATCATTACTTGTGCTTTAATTTCTTGGTCGAGATAATTAGAGTGCAATTGTACTGTATACCCTGAAATAACTCCTCCACCCTCAAGGCGCTCTAGCCTTTTTTGTATTGTTGACCTGGAAACACCGAGTAACTTTGCAATCTCAGTTATACTTGCCCGCGCGTTACCTCTTAATATGTGAAGTAGCTTTTTGTCTTTATGAGTTAATCTAATTGGCATATTTACCTTTCATATTGATGTAATTATTACATCAAATTGATCAATATGCTACTATAAACCAATAAAATTTCATGTATTAATTATGTTTAGAATGATTTGATTATATTAATAAGTAGAGTGGGAAGATTTTATTTTGAATCGCAAAAAAGATTTATATATAATACGGCCCATCGAGACAAAAGATGCAGAATCATTATTGTCTCTTGTGGTTAAGTCTAGTGGTGGCCTATCAAGCCTTCAGCCTAGGCTAAACTTTTTAAAAGACTATATTAAGGCATCAGAAAAAAGCTTTTCTCAGAAACACAATTCAGATCAGCCATGTAAATATTTACTTGGCATGTATGAAGGTGTGGGTGGTAAGTTAATAGGTTGCGCAGCTGTAAAAACTAAAACTGGTATAAATACTCCCTTTATAAACTTTGACATATTAGGTGAAGGTGATGATCAGCACTTAAAGGCTTCGAGTAGATTTATGGGGTCAACTGAAGTTGGATCACTTTATTTAGATCCTGATTACCGCTCATTAGGTTTGGGTAGTTATCTTGCAAGAGTTCGATATTTATTAATGGCGACTGAGCCGTGGAGGTTTGATGATTGTGTAATCGCAGAACTTCGCGGTATTTGCGGTATAAATGGAAGTCCCCTCTATGATCACATTTTTAAAGATAAATTAGAAAAAAATTTCATAGAAGCCGATACCGAATATTTTGACCGAAACCCAGAATCCTTGGGTGATATAGTCCCAATTGGCAAGCTTAATACTTGTGATATGCCCATCAACGTTAGGGCTTCACTTGGTCAGCCTAATGTATCAGGCCGGGCTGCAATGAGGCTGCTACAAAGTGAAGGTTTTATTTTTACAGGAACTGTAGACTTATTTGATGGGGGTCCAATTATGTCAGTACATAGAGATACCATCAGAACTATAATGAATTCAAAAGTACTTAGGGCTAACAAGCAAGAGAAAATAAAAGGAGGTGTTTACAGTATAGTTACCTCAGGAACTTGTAAAAACTTTAGAGCTATTATTAGTAAAACAAAATTGAATGACGATAAAGTAAATATTTCTTTTGAGGCTTTTGATTTATTAAAGTTAGAAAAAAACAATACCGTAAGATATTGGCAAACAGATGAAAAAAATATGATTGGATTTGAGCAATCAAACGATATAAGTCATAGGGCATTTGAACACATATAGATGTTCTACTGGTAAAATTAAAAGAATGGATTAGTTTAGGTGTTTTTGCTGTTTAAGAATTATCCGAACTCTACAGTGGGTATTAATAAAATAAGGTATTTATGACTTCTGACAACAAATTAAGACACAACTGGGAAGACCCATTATTCTTTGATAGATGCCTTTCTGAAGATGAGGTGTTAGTAAGAAATATGGCAAGAAGCTATTGTACTGAAAAATTAATGCCCAGAGTTCAATCTGCCTATAGTGAAGAGCGTTTCGATAAAGAAATATTCACTGAGATGGGGGAATTAGGGTTGCTTGGGTCTATGGTGAATGAGCGTTATGGAGGAATTAGTGCTAGTCATGTAATATATGGCTTAGTGGCACGTGAAGTGGAACGAGTTGATAGTGGTTATAGGTCGATGATGTCCGTACAAAGCTCTTTAGTTATGTACCCAATTGAAGCATTTGGTTCAGAAGAGCAAAAAATAAAATTTTTACCTAAGCTTGCTACGGGAGAACTAATTGGTTGTTTTGGTCTAACAGAGTCAGATGGGGGGTCTGACCCAGGATCTATGCGGACCAAGGCTGAAGCAGTCCAAAATGGATATATCCTTAATGGTTCAAAAATGTGGATTACTAACTCACCAGTAGCTGACATAGCAGTTGTTTGGGCTAAATTAGAAGGAGTTATTCGTGGGTTCATTCTCGAAAAAGGAATGAAAGGTTTTACAGCGCCTGAAATTAAAGGAAAGTTATCACTTCGTACATC
>JAQXEH010000042.1 GCA_029250925.1 Hellea sp. | reverse complement strand
TAGAAGAAATCTCAAAAGAGATGGGCGAAAAGATTAAAATTGCTAAGGTTAATATTGATGATGACCCTGATACCCCTGCCAAATTTCATGTAAGGGGCATTCCAACACTAATGATATTCAAATCTGGCCAAGTTGTAGCTACTAAAGTAGGCGCAATGACTAAAACAAAACTTTCTGAATGGGTAAGTGAGCACACCGATTAATAAACATCAGTTAGTGCACTGAGCTCATTAAATATTATAGTTCTATAGCTTTAAAACCTCTCCAGCTAAATAAAGCGAACCACAAATTAATATTCTTGGAGAGACAATAGGCTCATCTGCTGATTGCCTTGACATTGCCTCACCAGTATTAATTGCTCTTTGCATCGCATCTATCAAATTAGTTGCTTTCTGACCATTTATACCCTGTGCTTTTGCCGCTTGTACAACTTCTTCTAAGGGTAATGACGCATGGCCCGGAATGCCCACGGCTATTACACAGCAAGCGAGACCTTTGAAGGCTTCCAGGTATCCGTTGATATCTTTATTTTTGAGTATTCCTATAATAAGTATTAACGGTCTAGATTGTCTTGCCTCAAGTCCAGCTAAAGTATTCCCTATTGCAATTGCTGCATGTGGATTGTGCCCTCCATCAAGCCATAGTTCTGCACCACTATCAATTGCCATGTCAGCGAGAGCGCCATTTTGAAGATATTGCATACGAGCTGGCCATGATACAGAGTTTAATCCCTGTTCTATAGACTTGTGAGGTATACCTAATTGAAGCGCAACAGCTATTGCTGTCCCTGCGTTGATAACTTGGTGATCACCATGTAATGCGGGTAATGGCAAGTCCATTAGTTGACTATTATTTTCAAAAATAAGTCTGCCTCGCTCTCGTTGTGTTTTAAAATCTGTTCCCCAAAATTTTATCTGTGATTTATTTTTATAAGCTTCATTCTCTAAGACCGAACGCGTAATTTCTGACTGGGGGCCTACTACAACTGGTGCACCCCCCTTGATGATACCACCTTTTTCTTTAGCTATTTTAGCGATGTTATTTCCAAGAAATTCTGAATGATCAAGATCTATGGGGGTTATAGCGCAGTAATCCGGAGTAATAACATTTGTCGCATCATATCGTCCCCCCAGACCTACTTCTATAATACATAAATCTGCTTTTATTTCGGAGAAGGCTAAAAGTGCAGCTGCTGTTGTGGCTTCAAAGAAGGATAATGGCTGATTATCATTAATAATGGTTATACGGTTTAATATATTCAATAAATATTCATCAGAAATTTCTTCAGATGCGATTACTATCCGTTCATTAAAATTAACAAGATGTGGTGATGTATATACGTGAACTTTTTTACCCTGAGCTTCTGAAAATGCCCTAAGGTATGCTACTGTTGATCCTTTTCCATTCGTTCCCGCAACATGTATAGTTGCAGGAAGTTTGTTGTGCGGATTACCTAATTTATTAAGAACACGTTCAATTCGGCTTAAGCCTAAATCTATTTTTTTGGGATGTAGCTTCTCCAGTTCTGATAATGCTTTGAGAAGCTTATGATTAGCCTCAAATTTATTCATTTTCTGTCATTTTTATATTATCTACTTTTAGAAGTACGGATAGGATATTTGCTAATGTATCACGCATATCATTTCTGTTAACTACGCGGTCTATCATTCCTTTCTCTTCAAGGAATTCGGCTCTTTGAAATCCATTAGGAAGTTTTTCTCTTATTGTTTCCTCAATAACCCTAGGTCCTGCAAAGCAAATTAGTGCATCAGGTTCAGCAAGTTGTATGTCTCCAAGCATTGCGTAACTTGCTGTTACTCCTCCTGTAGTTGGGTCACATAGAACTGTAATGTACGGCAAACTTGCTTCACGTAATTTCTGAACAGCAATTGTTGTTCTAGGCATTTGCATCAGGCTAAGTGCACCTTCTTGCATTCGTGCACCCCCTGCTGCTGTAAAAACAATTAATGGTAAATTATTCGAAATTGCATGCTCTGCTGCTGTTATGAAGCCTTCCCCAGCTGCCATACCTAAGGAGCCACCCATAAAAGCAAAATTTTGAACTAATACTACGGTATCTATTCCATGTATTTGCCCAACGCCAATGGTCATTGCATCTTGATTTCCAGTTTTCGCTCGAGCTTGTTTAAGACGGTCTGAATATTTTTGATCGTCCTTGAACTTTAAAGGATCTTTAGCAACTTCCGGAATGTTTATTTCATTGTAAGTTTGATTGTCGAAAGTATATTCCATTCTCATTTGAGGGCCTATGCGTAAATGGTGGCCTGCTGGAGTAACGTGTAGTAGGCCGGGAAGATCTGCAGAAAAAACCATTTCATTTGATTTAGGACATTTTATCCAGAGGTTATCTGGTGTATCTCTTTTAGAGAATATATCTTTAATACCCGGAGGTGTAAGTCTGGTAAGCCAATTCATATCTTAGCTTTTGCACTAAGTCTAAAAATTGAGCAACAGGAAACCATTTTAGAATTCATCTAAAATATCTTTTAATGCAGAAGGGTTTTCACGAAATATTTTACGTATTCTGATTTTATCTTTTTCTATCTGAGTTGATTGACTTAAAAATCCTCTAGCTAGCAAAAGTGCTTTCCAGCCATCAATATTTTCTGGGTTTGATTCTAGATTTTTTGCTAATTTATCCACCATAAGAAGTATTTCTTCTATTTGTTCTTCAGCGGGGACAGTTGATGAAGTAGATAAACTTTTAGGATTTATCCGTTTATTTGTATTTGACTCAAATTCTTTGTAACTGGGGTAACTAATAAGATTATATGTAAATATAGAAAGGCCTGAAAACCCAAGAAAAAAACTTACTATCAATAATCGAGAGTTCTTTAATGAATTAGTTAATGGTGCTGAAATTATCAAAACAACAGATACTGAAAGTATAGAGATTATTATCCAAACCATAAAACTACTTTTTAGCTTTAAAAAACCATGCGCCAGATGCCACAATCAACATGAATGGTAAAATCCACAGGGCAAGCGTATTTTTTTGAAAGGGAGGTTTGAGGAGAACAAAATCCCCATATTGACGCCTCATGTAATTAATAATTTCATCATTCGTGTCCCCTTCTAAGATTCTTTTTTTAACAATCTGACGCATATCTGATGCCAGGGGTGCATCAGAGTCTTCTATAGACTGATTTTGGCAGACAACGCAGCGTAGAGATTTGCCTATTTCTTTGCTTCTTAAGTCTATGTCATTTTGCGGAACTTTCGATATTGCATTGAAAGACAGAGCTATTGCAAGGAGAGGTATAAGAAAACATTTCTTCATATCATATTTATGCTATTTATTACGGGTAGAATGTCTTTTTCCCAAATTTTCTTATTAATTATTCCAACGTGCTTGTATCTAATTTGACCTTGAAAATCAATTATGAAGCTTTCTGGCGCCCCGGTTACGCCTAATTGAATTGCTAAAGTACTTTCGTCATCATAAATTATTTTATCATAGGGATCACCATAATAATTTAGCCAATTTATTGCTTTAGTTCTATCATCTCTCCAATTCATTCCAATAAGATTTATATTTTCTTTGTCTGATATTCCCATCAAAAATGGATGCTCGGTGATACAAGCGGCACACCAAGAACCAAAGACGTTTACTAAAGAAACCTTATTTAACAGGTCTTTTTCGGTAATAATATTTTCTGCATCATTTAGTTCAGATAATGAAAAACTAGGGAATTTTTGATTTATTAATTGTGATGGAATTGAACGAGGGTCTTTTGTCAATCCAACTGCAAAAATTATGGAAACAATCAATAATGCAAACAAAGGGATGAGGGATCTTATCATAACATTTCTTACGACCTATAATAACTTTTATCAAAAAGTGAAATAAAGCCCGCAAGGGACATAAAAAGTGCACCTAACCATATCCACGTTACGAAGGGGTGATAGTTTGCTCTTAAAACCCATCCGTCTTGGCTATTCCCTTCGCTGATGGCTGTAAAAATAGTTGGCCCCATCGTAAAATTAAAACCTGCTTCGGTTGTAACTATATTTCGAGCTGGATAAAATCTTTGTTCTGTTGATAGAGTTTTTATAGAAGATCCTTTTTTTGTTACATCAATAGTTGCATTGAGGTATTCATAATTTTTTCGTTGTCCTGTATTAATTGATGATAATTTAAAGCTATAATTTGCCACCTTAAGTTTTTCACCCACTTTAATGCGGCCTATGTTATCTTCAGACCAAACTGACATAAAAACTACCCCAGCAGCGAAAACTGCGACTCCTAAATGTGCAATCGCAAAACCGACTGTTTTGGGTTTCAAACTTTTCCAAGATTTAAAATCCTTTGTTTTGACTTTAATAGCTATTAATGTGGCTACGGCTAAATATGCTGCTAAAGCTAGCCCAAGAGCACCCAAGATAGATTTTCCCACTAAGAAAGTTAGTATAGTTATAATAGCAATAGGCAGGATTAACTTTTTTAATAAAGAAATTATCTGGCCTTCAGAGTTTTTATCCCATTTCAGCAAGGGCGCGGCCCCCATAAATAAAATTAATAAAACCATAATCGGCGTAAAGGTTAGATCAAAGTATGGCTTTCCGACACTTATTTTGTCTCCCGATAAAGCATCGATGAAAAGTGGGTAGAAGGTTCCGATAAAAACAGTAATGCATGATATAACGAGTAGTAAGTTGTTAATTATAAGTCCACCTTCGCGAGAAAAAGGTTCAAATTTTAGATGCTTTCTTATTTTTTTTGAGCGAAAAGCGTACAGAGATAGTGAACTTCCAGATATAATAATAAGTAACATTAATAGAAAAATTCCGCGTGTTGGATCAGTAGCAAAAGAATGAACCGAGACTAGAACTCCTGAGCGAACTACAAAAGTACCAATTAGGCAGAGTGAGAATGTACTAATTCCTAATAAAACTGTCCAGTCAGCAAGTTTATGTCTTATTCCTAGGGCCATTATAGAATGCAGTAAGGCTGTTCCTGCTAACCAAGGCATAAAGCTAACGTTTTCTACCGGATCCCACATCCACCAGCCACCCCAACCAAGCTCATAATATGCCCAAATTGAGCCTAGTGTAATACCTAGAGTTAAAAAACTCCATGAAGCTAAAACCCAGGGTCTTAACAATTTTGCCCACATTGCATCAACTTTCCCCTCTATTAAAGCCGCTACAGAAAATGAAAATACCACTGAAAAACCCACATAACCCAAATACAAAATTGGTGGATGGATTGCTAGACCGGGATCCTGTAAAAGTGGGTTTAACCCCGAGCCTTCAACAGGAACGGGATTAATTCTATGAAATGGGTTTGAAGTGAATAGTATAAATGCAAGAAACCCCACTGCAAGCAAACCTTGGATGCCTATTGCTCGAGACTTTAAAACCAAAGGAATGTTTTTTCCAAATGGTGAAATAAGGGCTCCATACATTGTAAGTATTAGCGTCCAAAGCAACATAGACCCTTCATGATTAGCCCAAACACCCGAAACCTTATATAATAATGGTTTGAGTGTGTGCGAATGACTTGATACTAACGAAAGACTAAAGTTTGACTTAACAAAAGCGGATATTAAAATCAAAAAAGAAAAAAATGTTAAAGCAAAAACAGTTGTAGATGCATAGCGGCCTGCTCGCATCATACTTGCAGAATCTTTGTGTGCACCTGATAGTGAAAAATACCCTTGGGCCAATGATCCATAGAGGGCTAATATTAACATGAAATGTGCTATTTCTTCGATCATTATTGTTTTTAGCCTGTAAAACCTAAGTGAGCAAATGTAGGGGTGTCGCACTTGCGCATTAAAGTAAATGGGATAAGAAGTTTATATGAGTAAAATTTCGAGAAAAGGAATTATAATTGCAGGAGGTACAGGCACACGTTTGCATCCCTCCACCATAGCTACCTCAAAGCAATTGATGCCTATTTACGATAAGCCGATGATTTATTATCCTTTATCCGTGCTCATGGAAGCGGGTATTAGAGAAATAATGATTATTACGACGCCTCTCGAACAGATAAATTTTAAAAGATTATTAGGTGATGGCTCTAAATGGGGTGTAAGTTTCACTTATGGAATTCAAAATGCCCCGCGTGGAATTGCGGAGGCTTTGATTATAGCTGAAGATTTTTTAAATGGTGAGCATTGCGTTTTAATTTTGGGTGATAATCTTTTTTATGGAGACCCTTTTTCTAGTGGCCTAGAGGAAGTTATGTCAACTGGAGAGGGCGCCAATATATTTGGGTATCGCGTTAATGATCCCAGTCGATATGGGGTGGTGGATTTTGATAAATCAGGACGAGTTTTATCAATAGAAGAAAAGCCTGTTGCACCTAAGTCTAGTTATGCAATTACTGGATTGTACTTTTATGATGGTAATGCCTCAAAATATGCACATACTATTAAACCGTCCGGTCGTCACGAGTTAGAGATTACCTCTTTAAACCAAATATATCTTTCCAATGGATTGTTGAGAGTAAAAATTCTGCGAGGAGGGGTTACTTGGCTTGATACGGGGACTCATAAGTCACTTTTTGAAGCTGCCCAGTTTGTTAGTGTATTACAATCCCGTCAAGGCATAAGAATATGTTGTCCAGAGGTAATAGCTTATAAAAATAACTGGATTACAAAAAGTGATGTTATGGTTCTGGCAAGAGACTTAGAGAAAAGTGGTTATGGAGATTATTTAATGAAAGTCTGTGATTCTTAATTAAGCAAAAATTATATATAATTGTGGTACTAAATAGCCTCGTACCCAGCTCAATCCTAAAACAATAACTAAAAATGCCATATCCAAGCCACCGAAAGGGGGAACTATCTTGCGAATAGGGTCTAGAATTGGGTCGCAAATTTTTCTTATTAGATTGTAAATTCTTACAGTAGAATGATTGCGCATATTAATGATGTTAAACGCAATTAACCATGAAAAAATCATATATGCCACAAAAATCCAGAATAATACTGATAAAAGAGGGCTCAAAAAATAAATTATAATTGATTGTATAAATGACATATGTCTCTCTATAATTTAATTTAAAGAACCCTGTTACCTCATAAAATTATGTCTTGCACCATAAATATATACATAAAAGATAAAATAAACTCTTCCCAATAACTTAAAATATTGATTAAGTGACAAGCATGATTTGCAGAATTTTAATAGGGTAACCTAATGATAGGTTTGGTAATAGTTACACATGGGCTCCTTGCTGTAGAGTTAAAACATGCGGCAGAGCATGTTGTGGGGAAGCAAGATAACCTTGAAACTGTTTGCATTGGTCCAGACGATGACATGGAATTGCGAAGAGAGGATATTCGCTTAGCAGTCAAAAAAGTTGACTCTAAAAATGGTGTTATTTTACTTACGGATATGTTTGGAGGTACACCTTCTAATCTAGCTATATCAATGCTTCGTGACGGTAAGGTTGAAGTTCTAGCTGGAGTAAATCTTCCCATGCTTATTAAACTTGCAGAAGCGCGTAAAGATGCGTCGTTATCTGATGCAGCTCAGAAGGCAAAAGAAGCAGGTCAACGTTACATCGCCATTGCTTCGCAAATATTAGCAGGTAAAACTTGAATTTGAGTTTAGAAAAAACTGCAACAGTCACACTCACGAATAAAAGGGGGCTTCACGCCCGTGCATCTAATAAATTCATGGAGTGCGTGTTAAGGTATAATGCTAAAATTACTGTCCGTAGTCATAACGATGTTTGCGCTGAAACGGTTGAGGCTGACTCAGTGATGGAACTGCTGCTGCTGGGTGCCGCTTGCGGCGAAAGTATAACAGTTTCTGCATCTGGCGATGAGGCAGAGGTTGCCATTAGGGCTTTGGTTGACCTAGTTAAATCCAAGTTTGGTGAAGCTGAGTGAAGTTTTTTCAACCCTTGCTGTCTCTTTTTATTTTGATGGGTTGTGCTAACACAAAAGTCTTTAAACCTGTAAGCCAATATCCTCCAGACCCATGGGTTAAAGGATATACTGACCCTGATGATTGCATAGGAGGAGAGACTTTGGCTGTGAGTAAGTTCGTTCTTCCTATTTATCCAAGGAGAGCTTTTAAATCAGGGCGACAAGGGTGGGTTTTGGTGAAGCTCAACGTGGATGAGTATGGCGAGACAAAAGATATTATAATTGAAAGGTCCCTTCCAGGTGGATTATTCGATATGCCTGTGAATAAAGCGATTAATCAGTGGAAATTCGATCCACCGCAAAATGGGGAAATGAAAAACTGTAGGGTTCTCATAAGATTTAGAGCTGGTGAGGTGTCTTTGGGAAGATAATCGTTATACCAAGTAGTAGATTTTTTTAGTGCAAATAAATATACCCTTATTTCTAA
Organism: Hellea sp.; assembly: GCA_029250925.1. Classification (GTDB taxonomy): domain Bacteria; phylum Pseudomonadota; class Alphaproteobacteria; order Caulobacterales; family Maricaulaceae; genus Hellea. The sequence continues at coordinate 4,176 of JAQXEH010000042.1, read as the reverse complement.
CTTTGAAGATCGCTAGTTTCCTTATAATAAAACCCGTGGATTCATTATATTGCTTGGATCTAATGCATTCTTAACTAATCTAAGCATATTATATTTTACAGGATCAGACCTTTTGGCCAATTCCTTTTTTTTCATGACTCCGATGCCATGCTCTGCTGAAATAGAGCCGTTAAATTCAGTAACTATGTCAAAAACTAACTCTGATGCATCGTCCCATTTTCCTAAAAAGATATGTTTTTCAACATTTGGCGGCTGAGATATGTTGTAGTGAATATTTCCATCTCCAAAATGACCGAAAGCAACGGGCCTACACCCAGGTATAAGTTTTGTTATTAATTTATCTGTTTTTATTAAAAAACTTGGAATATATTCAATAGGTACTGTTATATCAAACTTGATGGAACCCCCTAGGTATTTTTGTCCAGCTGACATATTTTCTCTGATAGTAATAATTTCTTTAGATTGAGTTTCATTTTGCGCAATAACAGCATCACTAATTATTTTTTTTTCATATGCGGCCGATAACAAGTTTTCAGCTAACCTCAAACCCATGGCTTTGGACTCAGTGTCCCAATCTATTAAAACATACCAAGGGTATGCTTTTTTAAAGGGGTCCCTGACCATTGAGAAATTTTTAACAACTGCGTTAAAGCTTATGTGTGACATTACTTCAAACATACTCATCTTACCATCACATCTACTATGCTCTAATAATTCGATCGCCATTTTGGGGCTTTGAACAGCTATTAATGCGCGCTGCGTGTATTTAGGTATGTTAAAAAGCTTCAAACTTGCAGCAGTAATTATTCCAAGTGTGCCTTCTGCCCCGATGAATAAATTTGATAAATCATAACCTGTGTTATCTTTCCTTAAGTTTGTTAAGCCATCATAAATATCGCCATTGGCCAGAACGGCCTCAACACCAAATACCAGATCTCTTGTAGTGCCGTATTTTAAAACATGATTTCCGCCAGCGTTGGTGGATAGGTTTCCTCCTATAGTGCATGACCCCTGTGATGAGAGAAATAGTGGAAATTGTTTATCAAAATTATTTGCTGCATTATGAACTTCTTGTAGCGTGGCACCTGCTTCCACAATCATTGAGTTGTTTACTTTGCAGACTTTCCTGATTTTTTTCATTTTTGTTAACGAAATCAATACTTCACCCATTGGAATTTGGCCCCCAACTAAGCCAGTGTTCCCTCCTTGAGGTACAATTTTAAAATTATTTTGACGACAGGCATTTATGCACTTACTTACTTCAGCAGTTGTGCGAGGTGTCAACATAATCGGAGTGTTACCATTATATATATCGCGCCACTCTTTCAAATGTGGTGCTATTATATCTATGTCCTGTGTCCAAATTTCTTTTGGTAGACCTAACTTAAGACCTGTGATTGTTTTATTCATTTAACCCAATCCAATTCGATATTTTCCAACTCATTTAAAGATACTTTTCCTTCGCGGATTACTTTTATACCATTTATTCCAGTAAGAATTATTGTCGAAGGGACCTTACCATGCGACTGCCCCTCATCTAGAACTCCATCAACTAGAGCATTAATAGTAGTATTAGCATCTTTAGGGTTTGCTTCACCGGAACGGTTTGCACTTGTCAGAACTAAAGGTTTATTAATAAGAAACTGTCTCCAAGAAACATCTGGGCATCTAAAAGCAATGGTATTGTTTAGGTAACATCGCTCATCAAATGCATTATTTTTTGTGGCAACTATAATGGTAACAGGTCCTGGCCAATATATTTCAGCAAGTTTTATTGCATATTTATTGAAAACCCCGTATTTTTCAGCTTGCCCAAGGTCTTTTACACAAACTGCTAAAGATTTATTAAAGTCTCTGCCTTTGATTGCGTATATACGATCGATTGCTTTTTTATCATTAGCGAGGCTTGCAATTCCGTAAACGGTCTCAGTAGGAAGAATACAAACGCCACCAGACTTATCTAGAATATTTTTATATTCATTATACATAATCTGAAGTATAGTACTGTAATTGAAAGAAAGAAACACTTGTTAAAAAAATCAAAACTCTACATTAAATTTATATTAATCGCTCAGAAATATACACTTAATCAGTGGCCTGCAATAAATTACAGGGTAAAAAAAGTAACTTTTAAACCCATTTATAGGGAAATTTCATGAAAAAATCTGGAGTAGAATCTGAGAAAAAATTTAAAACTCATACAACCTTTAAATGGCTTTTGAGAGAGATTAAATTTTTTATAGGCATGACATGCCTAATGTTAGTTTTTTTAACTACAGTTTGGGGTCACTATAAAATACCTTCTGAATCTATGCAGCCAACACTTGAAGTTGGCGACCATCTTTATGTATCTAAATTTGCTTATGGTTATTCGAGACATTCAATGGTTTTTAACCTTCATAAGCTACCATTCCTAAAAAAAGGTAAGCTGTTTAGTAAGCTACCAGAGCGCGGAGATGTAGCGGTATTTCGCAACCCTAAATCCGATATTATTATGATCAAACGTATTATAGGTTTGCCTGGTGATAAAATTTTCTTGAAAGAAGGGCGCCTTTATATAAATGAAAAGCTTGTTAAAAGAGAAAATACTGATGAATTTCTTTACAGAGAGCACAAGAGTTCTGTTGTTAAAGTGAAGAAGTATGATGAGACATTATTAAATTCAGATAAAGCTTACTCAATATATGAACGAAGTGATGAGGGGCCACTTGATATAACGAATGAATTTATAGTTCCTGACGGAAAGATTTTTTTCATGGGAGACAATAGAGACAATTCATTAGATAGTAGGGCTTACAGGGGCCCCGGTTATGTTCCCTTGGACCACTTAATTGGTAGGGCGGAAGTTATTATGTTCTCTTTCAAAAGGTGCAAAAAGGAAGAAAATTTAGTTTGCCCCCCCTTTCGTTTGATGAAAAGAATTTAAAATTTTTAAATAACTTTTAGGACTGCTTCTGCTACACGGCTTATATTTTTAGTATTTGCTCCTGCTATGTTAATTCTTCCAGAATTCATCAGATAAACAGCATGGTCAGTTCGCAGGCTTTCTGCTTGTTGGGCATCTAAGGGTAGCATAGAGAACATCCCATTTTGATTAACAATAGCATTAGAAATATTAACAGCACCGAGTGAATTAAAGGCCTTAGACAATTTAAGTCTCAAGCTTTTAATTCTATTGCGCATCTCACTTAATTCTATTTCCCACATATTAAATAACTTTTGATCTGTAAAAATTTTATTTACTATCGCAGCACCATGGTCAGGTGGCATTGAAATTAATTTTCGTTGGATTGCACCAAATAATCCTTTGATCATCTCTGTTTTTTCTTGGTCCTTACAAATCGCTGCAACAAATCCAGTTCTTTCTCGGTATAAGGCAAAATTTTTCGAGCAACTTGCTGCTAGTAGAACTTCTGGGCATATTTGCGTAACTTTCCTGAGTCCATATGTATCTTCTTTCATGCCTTTACCGAGGCCAAAATAAGCAAGATCAATAAATGGGTATAATTCATTTTCATTCAAAAATATTGCCAGACGGTCCCATTGGTTTTCAGTAAGGTCAGCTCCAGTGGGGTTATGGCAACACCCATGCAGTAGTATTATATCACCGGGTTTAGCTTCTTGAGATAAATGCGAAAGCATTTCCTCAAAATCAACTTTTAAAGTTACTCTGTTATAATATGGGTATTGCTTCATTTCTAAACCAACAGAGCTAATTAAAGGCATATGATTGGCCCAAGTAGGTGTTGACGACCAAACAGTAGCTTCTGGGCTAGCAATTTTTAGAAGTTCAGCACCTATTCTTAGTGCACCAGAGCCTCCCGCTGCTTGAGCGCTACAAACACGTCCTTCTTTAAAAATAGGGTTATCTTTTCCAAATATAAATCGGAGAATATTCTTACAAAAATCTTGATTGCCTATGGTGCCTATATAAGATTTTGTAGTTTCTTCTTCATTACATATTTTTTCAGCCAATTTAACGGAATTTAAGATTGTTGTGTGTCCGTTATCATCTTTATAAACGCCAACTCCCAAATCTATTTTGTGTGCACGTGGATCAGATTTACATTGTTTCATTATTGCCATTATTGGATCATCTGGACGCGGAGTAACATTTTCAAACATAATAGTATCTATATATAGTTTTATTGTTGAACGAATATTTTTAATCTGGAA
>JAQXEH010000041.1 GCA_029250925.1 Hellea sp. | reverse complement strand
CTGCAGGTACGCCTTTATTAGTTGTTAGAGGTTTAGACGGGGTTGTAAGAGCATTCATCAACGCTTGCCGGCATAGAGGTATGCAAGTTGCTGGTGGTGATGGCTGCGCTAAAGCATTTGTTTGTCCCTACCATGCTTGGACTTATAATCTTGAGGGAAAGTTAAAAAGGATACCGGGTGAAGAAGCTTTCCCAGGTTTTGACATGACTGAAAATGGTCTTGTTGAAATTAGCGCGAAAGAAAAAGGCGGGATTATTTATGTGATGCAAAAGGGAAAAATTAAAGATGGCATGCTAGATAAGTGTCTTGATTTTTTTTCTAGCGAACAGCAACTTTTTCAAAGTGGTGAAATTGAAGAAAAAGCAAATTGGAAGATTTTAATTGAAACATTATTAGAGGGTTACCATATCAAATCCCTCCACCAGAAATCATTTTATCCTTATGGTTTAGATAATACAAATCTAGTAGAAACATATGGACCAAATGCGAGAGTTATTTTTCCGTTTAGAAGAATTGAAAAATTAAGGACTTCTGATTCTAAAAAGCAGTCTATTAACGGAAGTATGACATCTGTGTATCATCTTTATCCTAATGCGAGCGTTACCGTACTATCTAAGCATTCTAACCTTACAATTATGGAGCCTATTAGTCCGGGTCACTCAAAGCTTGTCTCTTATACTTTAGTAAACAGGCAAACAGATGGTTTTAAAATTTCTGTAGAAGATGCAAAACGCGATTCCGATTTTGTATCAAAGTTTGGATTAAGTGAAGATTTAGAAGCGGCACGGGCAATACAAGAAACTGTATCATCTGATGCAAATAGCCACCTTACTTTTGGTTTATTTGAAAAGGCTATAGTAAACTTTCATAAGCACCTTGCCGAAGATTTAAAATAATATAATTATATAGTAAGAAAAATTAAATACCTTTAAATTGGAGATCCTATGTTTAGTCATGTTATGTTGGGCGCTAATAATATTGAGAAATCAAAAATATTTTACGATGCTGCGCTAGGCGCAATGGGGGTTAAACCTTCATTCATAGATCCCAAGGGACGCGCTATGTATCTTCATTCTGGCGGCATTTTACTCCTTACAAAACCAATAGATGGCAAAGCGGCAACTGCCGCTAATGGCAGTACAATAGGTTTCGCAGCAAAGACACCAGAGGAAGCGGATGCTTTTCATGCAGCAGGGCTTGCGAATGGTGGTACGGCAATTGAAGATCCTCCAGGATGGCGCGAGAGCGGCGCAATGCGGCTTTATTTATCATATCTAAGAGATCCGTCAGGAAATAAAATATGCGCTATGTGTCAGGGGTAAATAATCTTATTAAAGCTGTTATTATTTAGAAACTTTTCTTAATTGCTTTTTTATTTCAGATTTTTGTTAAGTGAGCGACGAAATTTTGCGATGAGTATTTTATTTTCTTTATTATACTGTTTTATACTTTCTTCTTTTATGTATCCATAACCCTTAATTTTATCGGGTAAATTGGCTATATCAATTGCAAGAGCATAATTATCATTTGTCAGCCCTTTTATTAACATATTAATAGTAGCTTCATATTGTATTATAAGATTTCGCTCTGTTTTACGTTCTAAGGTATATCCAAAAATATCAAAGGGTGTCCCGCGTAACCCTTTCATATTTGATATAATTTTAAGAATTGGCGTTATCCAACCACCGATTTCATATTTTCTTGGACGTCCAGTATGTGGATCTTTTTTAGAAATCAGAGGAGGGGACAGATGATACTTAATTTTATAATTACCATCAAAGGTTTCAGCGAGTTTTTCTGCAAATCCTGGTAAAGTTTGCAGTCTTGAAACTTCATATTCGTCTTTATATGCCATTAGTTTATATGCATAAGTTGCGACAGCACGGGTTAGTCCATTCTGTCCTTTTGTTTTATTTTCTTCTGCATCTACTATTTTTTGAACGAGAACTTTGTATCTTTGGGCATAAGAAGCATTTTGATAAAGTATCAAATCAGCAATGCGCGCTTCAATAAATTCAATATCTGTCTTTGACTTAGGAGGCTCAATTTTTATTAACTCGGATATTGCTTGGGGTTTATGGGCTGCAAGACGTCCCCATTCAAAAGCTTGTTTATTCCAATCGGGTTTTACACCATTTAGTTCTATAGCTTTGAATAGAGCCTCTTTACCAATTGGTAGTGCGCCTTTTTGCCAAGCATAACCGACTAAGAATAAATTTGCCCCTATTGAGTCTCCTAGAAGCTTTACAGCCATATGGGTTGCATCAAGATATTCTATATTTTCGGGTGCAAGCATAGTAGAAAATCTGTTTTGTAATTCATCTAAAGGGTACTTAAGATCAGGATCGTGTATAAAATCACTCGATATTGTTTTTTCCAGATTAATGTATGCCTTTGTTTTATTTGGATTTAGTGTTTCTAAAACTTTATCCATACTTGAAGTCATCATATCACAAGCGATAAGTACGTCGGACCCGCCACTTGTTAGTCTAGCTGCATTAATTTCAGATTGGCAATTTGCAAATTGGATGTGTGTCGTGACAGGTCCACCTTTTTGAGAAAATCCCATTTGATCAACAATTGATACCCCTTTGCCTTCTATATGCGCGGCAGTTCCTAAAAGCGCGCCAATCGTGACTACCCCCGTTCCACCAACACCTGCAATTAGCACTCCACAGGTCTCACCCTTAACTATATTATATAATTGGGGTGAAGGTACCGTGGCTTTGAAATTATTGATTTTTACACCTCGTTTCATATCACCCCCATGAATAGTGACAAAGCTCGGACAGAATCCGTCAACGCAAGAATAGTCCTTATTGCAGGATGACTGATGTATCTGCCGTTTGCGGCCATACTCTGTATCCAGTGGTTGAACGGATAAGCAGTTGGACTTTTTTGAACAATCCCCACATCCTTCGCAAAGACGGTCATTGATAAAGGCGCGTTTGGGTGGGTCGGGAAAGGTTCCGCGCTTACGGCGACGACGTTTTTCAGCGGCGCAAGTTTGGTCATAGATTAAAATTGTAGTACCTTTAATATCTCTTAGATCTCGTTGGACACTATCAAGTTCTCGTCGATGATGAATAGTAGTCCCGATTGCAAATCCTGGTTTCTTTCCATATTTGAAGGGTTCATCAGTAACTATAGCAATTCGTTTGACCCCTTCTTGGTAAACTTGATGAGTAATCATTTGTACAGTAATTTGTCCATCAACTGGCTGTCCGCCTGTCATTGCGACGGCGTCGTTGAAAAGTATTTTAAATGTAATATTAGACCCAGCTGCAACAGTTGCCCTAATGGCTAATGACCCACTATGAAAGTAGGTACCATCCCCCAATTGCTGAAATGTATGCTTCCTATTTACAAAAGGTTCCTCTCCAATCCATGTCGCGCCTTCACCTCCCATATGGGTAAAGCCTTCAACATCTCGATCCATCCAAGTTGCCATATAATGACATCCAACACCGCCAATTGCTTTGCTACCTTCTGGTACTTTGGTAGAAGTATTATGAGGGCAACCAGAGCAAAAATAAGGTACATGTTTAGTGTGAATAGAATTAGCCTTTGCTATGGACTCTTGGGAGTTATTCATTAATTCAAGACGAGAATCTATTTCACTGCTTGTGTAAAAATAAGCGATCCTTTCTGCTATAATGCGTGCTATTCTGTCTGAATTTGTTTGCTTGTAATCGATAACTAGTGGTTTACCGTTTTCATCTGTTCTCCCGACTATACGAGGGCGTTCTTTATCTGGTAGATCATAACAGCCGCGCATAAATCCATTTTGAATTTGTTCGCGCTTATCTTCAATTACCAGAACTTCATCCATACCTTTAGCAAACTCTCTGTATAGATCATCATCAGAAGGGAAGGGCATAGCTATTTTGAGCACATTGATACCTAGGGATTTAGCCTTTACTTCACTAATACCGAGATCACTTAGGGCTTGTTTTACACTGCTCCACTCCTTACCCATGGCAACAATACCAAATTTTTTCTTAGGGCTTTCAAGTGTAACGCGGTTAAGATTATTTGCACGTGCGAATGCCAAGGCTGCAGGTAACTTATATTTTCTTGCACGTTTATCCATGTCGTATATGTCATTTAGGTGTCTTGAGTTAACGCCTTCTTGTGGGAATATAAATTTTGGATAGGAGATCTTAATCCGGTTATAATCGCCCTCAATTGATGCAGATGTTTCAATTGTCTCAGGTATTAATTTATAGCCCACAAAGGATCCGCAAAAGCGTGATAAAGCAATGCCATAAATACCTAAATCAAAAACATCTTGAATATCTGCTGGGTACAAGACTGGCATGAGAAGGTCTTCAAAAAGTAGTTCAGAATGATAGGGGTCAGTTGTGGAGGTCATATCAGGGTCATCACCACAAAGCACAAGGACTCCACCATGTTTTGCCGTGCCGTGCAAAGTAGCTTGGCGTAAACCATCAATTGTTTGATCTAGCCCGGGCCCTTTGCCATACCACATTGAGTAAACACCATCATACTTTGCATCACCTTTAAAACCGACTTGCTGGGTTCCCCAAACTGCAGTCATAGCCATATTTTCATTGAGGCCTGGCCAGAATTTAACATGATGTTCTTCTAAAGTTTTTTCTCCTGCGCGCCATAGCTCCATATCAATAGCTGTCATAGGGGAGCCTCTATAGCCCGATATAAACCCACCTGTGTTCAACCCTGCTTTTTCATCTATTTTTCTCTGTACCATCATCAAGCGAATAATTGCCTGCTGCCCTGTCACGAATACGCGGCCACGGTCTAAGGTATATTTGTCTGCAAGTGTAATATCTGGTAATTTTACTGGTGAGTTCATTTTACCCCTGCTCAATATTAATAAAGTGTAGAAATAATAGTCTACGGCAAAAATTCCTATTTGTTATAAAGGAAGTAATTATGATGCACTCACCTACAAAAATTTACATTTTTTGAATCAATTCATATGCTATAATATATAAATATTTAAGAAAAATATTCTCTTTAAAATATATAAATAGGGTTAATTATACCATTTAAATAATATTTTATGGAATATTATTTTTTCAACTACAGAGTTTACGAAGTGCGATACTTGTTAGGTAATACTCTAAAAAATTACTAGGATTGAATTAAGTTATTATCGACACCCCAACAAGAAGCATTGCGCCCATGAATATTGTTGTCAGAGTCATGATTGTAAGGGGTTTTGCACCAACTTTCATGACTAATTTCATATCTGTTTTTATACCGATCGCCACTAAGGATATTATTAATGCCCAATGTGCTGATATATTGCCTGCGTTCTTAGCTAAATCAGGAATAATATTTAAGCAGCTAAGAAACGCTAATAGGCAAAATACAATTAAAAACGGAGGTGTGCTCGCCTTAAGTTTGGACCTTACATTAGGGTAGGGTGTGCTTGAGCCTTTTCCCCAAACTAGCGATATAATAATGATAACCGGTAATAACATGGAAACGCGTATGAGTTTAAATATAACGGCGAGATCTCCTGCCTCATTTGAAACTGCATATCCAGCACCAACGGCCTGTGATACATTATGTATTCCGCCTCCCATAAAAATTCCGCTTTCTAGTATATTTAAATTTAAAGCATTGGATATAAAGGGATATAAAAGCATAGCTAATGTAGATAGAACAGTTATACCTGCAACAGTAATTGCTAGCTGAGCATCCCGAAGCGGGTTATCCTTCAGAGCTGAGCAAATTGCAGCAGCGGCTGATACGCCGCATATTCCAACAGCGCCGCTCATAAGAATAGAAAAATCCTTTGGTTGTCCTAATGCCCTAGCTATTGCGTAGCCTGCTATTAGCGTTGTTATAAGTGTTATAATAACAAAAAGGGGAGCCATGAAGCCTATTTGAGATAGATCGGTTAAATCTATGCGTAGACCCATTAATGCAACGCCGGCATAAAGTAAGCCGCGTGAGCTCCAGTTTATTCCATCTTTTAAAATAGAAACTGAATTTAAAACATGCAGCAATAATCCAATTATAATGGCAAGCAACATTACAGGTGTCATAGTTATTTCTGATATATAGGCTGCTAAAATACCTGCTAGAATGCAAACAAGAAGACCCGGTGAATAGTCTTTGATTTTTGATAAACTTATTTGCATTAATTATTATTCCCGCGGGCCTGAGCTTGAAGTACAGTCACCATAACCATATTAGTTATGGCTTCAACATCTGAACCACGCGATAAGTCATTTGCGGGTTGATTTAGT
>JAQXEH010000016.1 GCA_029250925.1 Hellea sp. | reverse complement strand
CCTATGATATTGGAAATGAAAACTTATAGATATCGTGGCCATTCAATGTCAGATCCCGCAAAGTATCGAACACGTGACGAAGTTACAAAAACTCGAAGCGAGCGAGACCCAATTGATATGGTAAAGAATAGATTAATTGAAGAGGGGTGGGCAACGGATGATACACTCAAATCAATTGACAAAGAAATTAAGTTAATAGTAGCTGATGCAGCAGAATTTGCACAGACATCGCCAGAACCAGATGCGTCTGAACTTTATACAGATGTTCTATTAGATGCTTAATTAAAAGTTAAACACAATTTAAAAAGGGAGAATAGTATGCCTATTGAACTGAAATACTTATTATGGAGCATAGCCTTATTTTTTATAATGATTTTGGCACAATCATTATCATCAATCTTTTCAGGGAAAGCTTCTGTTTCCGAGTTAGTTGGCCACAGGGACAATTTACCTAAAGAGGGACTAACCAAATTACATGGTAGAACAAAACGTGCTCAGGCAAACTTTATCGAAAGCCTTATTATGTTTGCACCTTTGGTCTTGATAACTATTATCACGGAAAGCTCCACAGAACTAACTGCTTTAGGGGCTGCTTTATTCTTCTGGGGTAGGTTAGCATTTACTCCATGCTATTGGCTAGGGGTATCTTGGTTGAGGACTATAGCTTGGTTTGTATCTATCGTTGGGATACTAATGATCTTTCTGGAACTAATCAGCTAATGGCAATCGATATAAAAATGCCAGCCCTTTCTCCCACTATGGAGGAAGGGACACTCAGCAAGTGGATCGTAAAAGAAGGTGATGCTGTCACCTCTGGTGATATACTTGCTGAAATTGAAACAGATAAAGCAACTATGGAAGTTGAAAGTATAGATGAGGGTGTTGTAGGAAAGATTGCTATACCCGAAGGAACTGAAAACGTTAAAGTAGGAACAGTCATTGTTCAACTATTAGAAAGTGGCGAAAAAGTAAGTGATCTTGAGAGGCCTCAGGATAAACCTATCACCCCTCCAGGAAATTACGAACAAAATCAGACTGCTATAAAAACCATCCCTTCAAGAGATGGGCTAGATGAAAAACGAGATTCAGGCTCCCATGTTACACATACTGAAATTACTGTAAGAGATGCATTGCGAGATGCAATGGCAGAAGAAATGAGGCGTGATGAGAATGTCTTCATAATGGGAGAGGAAGTAGCAGAGTATCAGGGTGCCTATAAGGTTACGCGTGAATTACTTCAAGAATTTGGAGAGAAAAGAGTTATTGATACGCCCATAACTGAATACGGATTTGCGGGAATTGGAGTGGGCGCGGCAATGGGGGGTCTAAAACCTATTGTTGAATTTATGACCTTCAATTTCGCAATGCAAGCGATTGACCATATTATAAATTCAGCAGCTAAAACTCTTTATATGTCTGGTGGACAAATGCGCTGCCCGATAGTTTTTCGAGGGCCCAATGGTGCTGCATCTCGTGTTGGAGCCCAGCATAGTCATGATTACTCTAGTTGGTACGCTAACGTCCCAGGTTTAAAAGTGGTTGCACCCTATGATGCGGAAGATGCAAAAGGTTTACTTAAGGCAGCAATTCGTGACCCCAATCCCGTTGTGTTTCTGGAACATGAACTTCTCTACGGAGAAATATTTCAAATACCTGATGTCGATGACCTTATTGTACCCATTGGTAAAGCTAAAGTCAGACGAAAAGGTTCAGATGTAACACTCGTGGCGCACAGCAGAATGGTTGGCAGGTGCCTAGAAGCAGCAAATCTACTTATAAATGAAGGCATTGATTGTGAAGTAGTGGATTTAAGAACTATCCGTCCACTAGATAGTAAAACAGTTATAGAAAGTGTTAAAAAAACAAATAGACTTGTTTGTGCTGAAGAGGGCTGGGGACAGAGTGGTATTGGTGCTGAAATTGTCTCACGGGTTACCAAAGAGGCCTTTGATTTTCTAGATGCCCCTCCTGAAAGAGTATATCAGGTGGACGTTCCTTTGCCGTATGCTGCAAACCTCGAAGCCCTGAGCCTTCCTGGTTCCTCAGATATTATAAAAGCAGCAAAAAAAGTTTGCTATAAAAATTAAAGGTTAAATATGCCGATTGAAATTCTCATGCCTGCACTCTCACCCACAATGGAAGAAGGAACACTTTCTAAATGGTTGATAAAAGAGGGAGATCAGGTTAGCGCAGGTGACCTTTTAGCTGAAATAGAAACAGATAAAGCTACAATGGAAATTGAAGCAGTAGAGGAAGGAACAATAGTAAAACTACTAGTTCCTGAAGGGAACTCTAATGTTAAGGTTAATAAGCCAATTGCAATATTACTTGAAGAAGGTGAAGATATAAGTTCACTAAATGATTATACGGATACTACAGACCAAACACCCAACAATAATTCCATAGAGAAAAGTGGGGAAGCAACCATCGGTGATTTAGGCGCTCAAAAAGGAAAAATAATTGAACAACCAGAAAAAATAAAGTCATCGCCACTAGCTCGTCGTCTTTCAAAAAAATTAAATATAGATTTAAATCAAATTTCTGGTTCTGGGCCTAACGGTAGAATTATAAAAATAGATATTGAAAACTATGTAAAAGACTCAAAGTCAAATATCGTTCCAACGCAACTGGATCAACCAGACTTCACTTCAAATTCTGACTCGAAGGAGATAGGGGCACTTAGATATGGGGGTGCTGAACAGCTAACTAAATTAGGAATAGAAACGGGGTCCTATGACCTAATACCTCTAAATAATATCCAAAAAGTTATATCTAAAAGATTACTAGATTCATCCCAAAATGTACCTAGTTTTCCATTAACAATTGATTGTGAAATTGATGAATTACTTGAACTTAGAAAAGAGCTAAACCAACAAGCAGGTGAGTTTGTTAAAATAAGTGTAAATGATATGCTCATAAGAGCTTCAGCGCTTTCATTGAAACACTGCCCAGAAGCTAACGCTAGTTATACACCGGATGGAATAGCAATACACAAACATGCAGATATAGCAGTTGCAGTCTCAATCGAAAGCGGTCTAATAACTCCTATTATTCGACAAGCAGATAATAAAGGCTTATCGCAAATTTCTACAGAAATGAAAGACCTAGCCACTCGAGCCAGAGAACGTAAGCTCAAGCCAACTGAGTACCAAGGGGGAACATTTTCAATATCTAATCTTGGAATGATGGGAATTAAAGAGTTTGGCTCAATAATCAATGAACCGCATGGAATGATCCTGTCCGTAGGCGAAGGCAATCAGAGACCAATAGTTCGTGAAGGGGCTTTAGACATAGCTACCATTATGACAGTAACCCTAACCTGTGATCATAGAGTAATAGATGGAGCTTTAGGTGCAAAGTGGTTGCAACACTTCAAGAGATACATAGAAAAACCAATAACAATGATGCTTTAAACAAAGCTTTTATGTTAACTTCACACACAAAAAGTAGGTCGAAAAATGTCTGATGCAAACTTTGACGTCATCATAATAGGATCAGGTCCTGGTGGATATGTAACTGCCATAAGATCAAGTCAACTTGGTTTTAAAACAGCAATAGTCGAAAAAGATAGTCTGGGCGGAGTTTGCTTGAACTGGGGCTGCATACCTACCAAAGCGCTCCTCAGATCAGCTGAGGTATATAGTAATATGAAGCACGCTGAAGAATATGGGTTATCAGCTTCACCACAATTTAATCTAAAGAGTATAGTTCAAAGATCTCGGAATATTGCTAATCAGCTATCGGGAGGCATTAAGCATCTAATGAGCAAAAACAATATAACAATTATAGATGGTTTTGCATCTCTTCAACCCGGAAAAGTAGCACCAGAAGTTCGTGTTGAAGGAAAAATATACCAAGCTAAGCATGTTATATTGGCAACAGGAGCAAGGGCTCGAACCATACCACAAGCTGGTTTAAAGCCAGATGGAAAATACATATGGTCCGCAAAAGAAGCAATGATTCCTGACACTATGCCAAACAAACTTCTGGTTATCGGCTCTGGTGCCATTGGTATGGAATTTGCATCATTTTATAATGCTTTTGGCTCAAAAGTTACAGTAGTTGAGATGGAAGATAGAATTTTACCTGCAGAAGATGAAGAAATATCTGCATTGGCGAAAAAAGCATTCTCCAAACGTGGAATAGAAATTATAACAAACTCAAAAGCAACTTTAAAAGTTGTTGAAAATGGGGTTGAGGCAGTTCTTGAAAATATAAGTGAGAGTAAGACAAAAACTTATGAAAGAGTAGTTCTTGCAATAGGCATTGTAGGAAATACTGAAAATATGGGACTTGAAAAACTGGGTGTTAAAGTTAATAAAAATCACATTTCAGTTAATGAGTATAGCCAAACGAATGTTAAAGGATTGTACGCTATAGGTGATGTGACTACACCTCCTTGGCTAGCTCATAAAGCATCCCATGAAGGCATAATATGCATTGAAAAAATAGCGGGCAGAAACCCAGAGCCTCTTAATCCAATATCTATTCCTGGCTGCACTTACTGCCACCCCCAGATTGCATCGGTGGGTTATACGGAAAAACAAGCAATAAAAGCAGGCTTTAAGATAAAAGTCGGCAAGTTTCCATTTGTAGGTAATGGTAAAGCAATAGCTTTAGGAGAGCCTGAGGGTTTAATAAAGACTATTTTCAATGAAGAAACAGGCGAGCTAATAGGGGCACATATGATTGGAGCTGAAGTCACTGAACTTATTCAAGGTTATACAATTGCTCAGAAACTAGAAACAACAGAGCATGAGTTAATGGAAACAGTTTTCCCCCATCCCACCTTATCTGAGATGATGCACGAGGCTGTATTAGATGCATATAATAGAACAATACACTTTTAACTGATATTGTTTACTCGTTTTTAGTCCTATTAAATGCCAAAGCTCTAAACTCGTCATGTATTTTTGGATCTTCATCACTCAGAAACTGTAGCATAAGTATACCGAACGAATTATTTTTTCGGTCTACCCAAAAAATTGTACCGGCAGCACCTGACCAGCCCCAATGTCCAATACTTTTCCCATTTCTGGCTAACTGCTTAGTTGTTTCATTAATTTGGACAGACCCACCATAACCAAATCCTGACATAAAATCTGGCCCCAACCAAGGGATTAAATAAGGCTTATCTTGCCCCATATGATCTTCCATCATCAAATCAACAGTTTTCTCATCTAATACCCTATGGCCTTTATAAACTCCTCCATCGAGTATAAGTTTAGCAAATATAGAAAAATCATCTATTGTAGAAACAAGACCAGCCCCCCCACTTTGAAATTCATTAAGGGGATTAGAAAAAGGGCTATTTTGTCCATCCTCTATTAATACGAAGTTCCCTTCTTTTGTTTTAAAGTAGTTCGAGGCAAATCGTTTTTGTTGCACTTGTTTAATTCTAAAGCTAGTTTCTTTCATACCAAGAGGTTTGAACAGCCGCTCATCCATTATCTCTCCTAATTTCTTGCCTTCTATAACTTCAGCCACCCTACCAAGTACATCCATAGAGTAACTGTAATACCAAGCCTCCCCGGGCTGAAACAATAAAGGCAGCTTGGATAGCTTAATCATTTTTTCTTCCATACTCTCGGATATTCCAGACTTTTTATCTACAACATAAAAAAGTTCAGCATTTTCATACATGGACGTCAGGATATTCTCAGAGCCAAATATACCATAACCCATTCCTGAACGGTGCAACATCAAGTCCTCTAAAGTTATGGCTCGGTTTTGTGGCTCAAGTTTTATAACTCCATTTTTATCAATTTTTGCTACCTTCATATTATTAATTTCAGGTATGT
The DNA here is from genome assembly GCA_029250925.1 of Hellea sp. GTDB lineage: Bacteria > Pseudomonadota > Alphaproteobacteria > Caulobacterales > Maricaulaceae > Hellea. The sequence continues at coordinate 25,247 of JAQXEH010000016.1, read as the reverse complement.
ATTGAGAAACAGGATCAGATAAATTTAATTTTTTCTCTTCCTGTAGATCCATAATTATTGTTGCAGTTACTGGTTTAGTCATAGAAAAAATCCTCCAGACAGTATCCATCTCTACTGGACTTTTTCGTTCCCGATCACGTAAGCCGTATGAATTTTTATAAATAACTCTACCTTCATCGTAAATTAAAGCTGAAATTCCAATGACTTCTTTATTTAAAACGGCACTATTTAAAAGGTTGTCAACTTCATTCATTTTAACATGAGAAGCTTTCTCAATATGAGATGCTGACAATGTAAATGTTGCTATTAGTAATACCGTGAAAAAGCTTATAATCTTATGAATACTCAAATGTACTGACTTTCCGATTAATAAAAAATTAGCTTTGCATTGCCCAGCCTTCAACATCCATAGCCGCCTGCCGGACAGCCTCTGTAATTGTTGGGTGGGCATGACATGTACGAGCTACATCTTCGCTTGAAGCCTTAAATTCCATAGCTAAAGCCACCTCAGCAATTAAGTCTCCGGCGTGGGAGCCAATTATGTGCGCCCCTAAAATTTGATCTGTTTCAGCATGGGCAAGAATCTTTACGAAACCCGTCGTTTGATGATTTGCTCGAGCTCTAGAGTTCGCAGCAAAGGAAAATTTACCGCGCTTAAAAGGTATGTTAGCGTTAGTTAACTCCTGCTCTGTCTTGCCGACTGAGGCAATTTCTGGGGATGTATAAACTACACCGGGGATTACATCATAGTTAACATGGCCAGCCTTTCCGACAATAATTTCAGCTACCGCGACACCTTCGTCTTCAGCTTTGTGAGCTAACATTGGGCCTTTTGTGCAGTCACCTACTGCATAAATATTCGGTATATTCGTTTTAAAATTATCCGTTATTACGTAACCCCGTTCATCTTTTTCAAGATTTATAGCATCAAGACCAAGATTATCGGTATTTGGCTTTCGACCGATGCATACCAATACAACATCGGCATTAATAGCCTTTGAATTTCCACCTGAGCTTGCTTCGGTTTGAACTTCTAAACCATTATTTATTTTATTAACGCTCACAACTTTCCTACTAAGTTCAAATTTCATTTTTTGCTTTTTAAAAATTCGTAAAGATTGTTTTTGGATTTCAGAATCCATACCTGGCATAATATGGTCGAGATATTCTATCACTGTTACTTCTGAACCCAAACGACGCCAAACAGACCCAAGTTCCAAACCTATAACACCCCCCCCTATAACAACTAATTTATTTGGGACTTTGTCTAAATTTAAAGCACCAGTCGAAGATACAATATTCTTCTCATCAATTTCTACATTTGGTAACTGCGCAACACTAGAACCTGTAGCAATAACAATATTCTTTGTGATGTGGGGCTCACCATCAATCTCAACTGTACAAGCATCAATAATTTTACCTGTCCCATTTTTGTGCATAACGTTATTTTTTTTAAATAAAAATTCTATTCCTGATGTTAGTCCATTAACTGTCTTTTCTTTAGCTGACATCATTTTTTTAAGGTCAAAGCTTATATCCCCTACTAGGCCCATATCTATAAAATCATTTTGAGCCGTCTCCAACATTTCAGTAGAGTGAAGTAATGCCTTCGATGGAATACATCCTACATTTAAGCATGTCCCGCCAAGCGTTCCGCGACTTTCCACGCATAAAACCTTTAGGCCTAACTGCCCACAACGAATGGCGCAATTATAACCACCAGGCCCGCCCCCAATGACTATTACATCATAATTATCTGACATGAAAACTCCGTAGTTAATCAATTATCATTTATTTAATTAATCTCAGCTTACCTATAAACAGTTGTAACATTAGAGGTCTAGCAATAAACGTTCAGGGTCTTCCAAGCACTCTTTAACTCGTACAAGAAAAGTTACAGCCTCTTTACCATCGACTATACGATGATCATAACTTAATGCTAAATACATCATAGGTCTGATAACAATTTTATCATCTATAACAACCGGGCGCTTCTCTATTTTATGCATACCTAAAATGCCAACTTGCGGAGGGTTGAGTATTGGTGATGACATCAATGAACCATAAACTCCTCCATTGGAAATAGTAAATGTTCCACCCATCATATCATCCATTGAAAGCAATCCATCGCGAGCCTTTGCCCCTAAGTCTCCTATACCTTTTTCGATACCGCCAAGCGAAAGACTATCGCAACCCCTCAGTACTGGCACTACAAGTCCTTTTGGGGTACCAACAGCTACACTAATGTCATAATAGTTTTTATAGATAATATCAGTACCATCTATTTCGGCATTAACAGCTGGAACATCCTTGAGCGCCTGGACACATGCCTTGACGAAAAAACTCATAAAGCCGAGTTTTACCCCGTGTTTTGAAACAAAAATTTCCTTATAATTATTTCGTATCCTCATTATGTTACTCATATCTACTTCGTTATAAGTAGTAAGCATGGCAGCAGTATTTTGAGCATCCTTCAAACGTCGAGATATGGTTTGACGCAACCGTGACATGCGCACTCGCTCTTCTCTTGGTTCTGATACCATTACTCCACCTTGATGAGTACTGCTTTCAGTGAGAACTGAAGAATTTAATTTAGCACTTGCAATTGCAGACAAAGTATCGCCTTTGGTTATTCGGCCACCCTTACCATGACCTTTAATGGAGGAACTATCGAGATTATTTTCTTTAATAAGTCTCTCTGCACTTGGCATAGGAGCCTTATCAGACTTCACAGTTTCAGCTTTATCATCAGAAACTGTAATTTCTTTATTATTATCAACCTTTTTAGCCACGTCAATTTGGTTTAACTCACAAAGAACCTGGCCTACTGATGCAGTTTCGCCCTCAATAACATTAATAGCACTAATTATTCCTGCTATGGGCGCTACAATCTCTTGAGAGGCTTTATCAGTTTCGAGTTCTACTATGGCTTCATCTTTAAATACAGTATCACCAATATTTTTATTCCAAGATGCCACAGTAACTTCTGATACTGACTCTCCCAAATTTGGAACTAAAATTTGAGTTGCAGAGGTCTTACTAGAAGCCGGTATCTCTTTAAGTGAGGAAGGACTAGGGTTATTTGAATTTATACGTGCCACTAAAGTTCCTACAGCGACATTATCACCCTCGCTTACTAGTATTTCTTCCATAATTCCGTCTTCAGGAGAAACAATCTCTTGAGCAGCCTTATCAGTTTCAAGCTCGAGAATAGGATCATCTTTTTTTATAATATCGCCTACTTTTTTAAACCATTGAGCAATTGTAACCTCAGAAACACTTTCACCAACATTTGGAATAATAATATCAGTCATATATTTAACCTATTTTGCAAAAGCATTGTCAATAATGCTTTGCTGTTCTCTTTTGTGTTTAGCTGAAATACCTGTTGCAGTCGAAGCTGCAGAAGGACGACCTATAAAACGTATACGGTCTTGTTTTACATTTATAGATAGTATTGTTTCATCAATCAGAGGATTGATGAAAGACCAAGCACCCATATTTTTGGGCTCTTCCTGACACCAAACAAATTCTGCATTGATAAATCTCTTTAACTCTTTATTCATTGCATGCTCAGGGTAAGGGTACAATTGCTCGACTCTAAGAATATAAACGTCATTTCTTTGAAGTTTTTCTCTTGCTTCAAATAAATCATAATAAACCTTACCAGAACAAATAATAACCCGTTTTATCTTATTATCAGAACAAAGTTTTATATTTGTTACTTCTGGTCTAAACTCTGCATCATCCCACAAAAGCCTATGAAAGTCAGAACCTGTTGCCATTTCTTTGAAAGTAGAAACACATAACTTATGACGCAGTAGAGACTTAGGACTCATATTTATTAGAGGCTTTCTAAAATTACGTTTAACCTGGCGCCTTAAAACATGGAAATAATTTGCAGGAGTGGTTACATTAGTAACTTGCATATTGTCTTCAGCACACATTTGCAAATAACGTTCGAGCCTTGCGGAACTGTGCTCAGGACCTTGACCCTCATATCCATGCGGTAAAAGCATAACAATGCCAGACATCCTTAACCATTTTTGTTCAGCACTTGAAATGAATTGGTCGACCATGACTTGAGCACCATTAGCAAAATCACCAAATTGTGCTTCCCAGATAGTCAAGCTTTTAGGTGATGCGGCTGAAAAGCCATATTCAAACCCCAAAACAGCCTCTTCCGATAAATGTGAATTTAATACTTGATAATATTCTTGTTTATCAGAAATACTATTTAGAGGTGTATATTTTTCTTCAGTTACCTGGTCTATTATATGCGACTGTCTTTGAGAAAAAGTACCTCTTTCTGAGTCTTGACCAGACAATCGAACAGGATGTCCTTCAGAAATTAAGGTTCCAAAAGCTAGATGTTCAGCAAGTCCCCAATCAATATTTTCTTCTTCAACAACTTTCTCAAATCTAGCATTTATTATCCGTTTTAAAGTACGGTGGATATTAACGGACTCAGGGATAGAAGTTATTTTTTTACCAATTTCTCTAAGCACATCTAACTTCACTGATGTATCTCCTTGGCGTCTCTCGTCTTTTGCCTCAGGCTGGGATAAACCTTGCCAGACTCCTTGTAACCAGTCTGGAGGTTGAGTTTTAAATGACTTTGCTTTTTCAAATTCAGAGTCTAATTGCTCGTAAACACTCGCTACATCAACCTGATGTTCTTCTTCAGTTATATCGCCCGCTGCGATTAAACGCTCAGCATAAATTTCTCTTGTTGTCTTTTTTCCTTCAATTGCTTTGTACATTAAAGGCTGGGTAAAAGAGGGGTCATCACCTTCATTGTGCCCGTATCTTCTATAACAGATAATATCAAGTACAACATCTTTTCCAAATTTCTGACGATACTCAGTTGCCACCCTTGCAGCAAAAACAACTGCTTCAGGGTCATCTCCGTTAACATGGAATACTGGAGCCTCAACTATAAACGCCACATCAGAGCAGTATTGACCAGAGCGATACTCACTTGGTGTAGTTGTAAAACCAATTTGGTTATTTACGACAACATGAATCGTACCCCCAGTTCTATAACCCACTAATTGGCTCATTTGGAAGCATTCCATAACAACACCCTGACCTGCAAAAGCACTATCGCCATGAAGAATGACTGCCATAACTTTTTCAGGGTTATGGGATTGATATGTCCCAGAGGCCATTTGTTGCTTTGCTCGTGCCTTACCCATAACTACTGGCGAAACAACTTCAAGATGCGAAGGGTTAGGCGCGAGAGAAAGGTGAACATTATTTCCATCAAATTGGATATCGTTAGATACGCCCAAGTGATATTTTACATCTCCAGAACCATAGTCATCACCTCCTGATGATACTCCACCTAAGAATTCATGGAAGATAGCAGAATAGGGCTTTTGCATGACTGAAGCCATCACGTTTAAACGCCCTCTGTGTGGCATGCCAAAGTTAATATCTTCAAGTCCTAATTGCCCACCTCGTTTAATGATTTGCTCTAATGCTGGCAGCAAACTTTCAGCACCATCTAAGCCAAAACGTTTTGTACCAGGATATCGCTTATGAATAAGTTGTTCAAACGATTCACCTTCAATAAGTTTATGTAAAATTGCTCTTCTACCTTCTTTAGAAAAACTAATTTCTTTATCTGGGCCTTCAATACGCTGTTGTAGCCAACTCTTTTCGTCTGGGTCGGATATATGCATAAATTGCATTCCAAAAGTCGAACAATAAGTCCGCTTAAGAATTTCTAATATTCTATTAATGGACGCAGTTTGTAGTCCTAGAACTCCATCGATAAAAATCTCTCTATCCAAATCGTTATTAGTAAACCCATATGTTGAGGGCTCTAGCTCTGAGTGCACCTCTGGTTTTAGCATATTTAGTGGGTCAAGATTAGCTATTAAATGGCCTCTCATACGGAAAGCTCTGATTAACATTAGAGCACGTAAACTATCTTTAGTTGCTTGCCTAACATCTTTGATAGAAGCATTGGGCATACGTTCAGAAATCTCTTTTTCTAACGTAATATTTTCACCCCAGTCTGAAGTTAGGGCTGAAGTCATGTCTCCGTTTATGTCTTTGGGCCAATTTGTAGATTTCCAACTTGGGCCATCTGCATTTAGTTTAGCATTATTAGAGTCTTCATCAAGAGAAGAGAAATATTGTTGCCAACTAGGGTCAACACTTTGGGGGTTAGCAAAAAATCTAGCTTGCATTTTTTCAAGATAAGACGCGTTTCCGCCATCGAGAAATAATGTCTCAAGCATTTCTTTATTTTTTTTACTACGACCTTTGTCAGTCATAACATACCGTCTTTCAGAGCAATTAAGCTCCTATCCGTTGAGAACTTCCATCATTGTAACGCCGAGCTTTGCAGGCGAATCAGAAACACGAATACCTGCTTTCTCCATTGCCATTATTTTATCTTCAGCACCACCTTTTCCACCAGAGACTATTGCGCCGGCATGACCCATGGTTCGACCTGGGGGAGCAGTACGTCCTGCAATAAAGCCGACCATCGGTTTTTTGATACCTTTTTTGGCCATATGCGAAACGTATTCAGCGGCTTCTTCTTCAGCGGATCCTCCAATTTCACCAATCATTATTATTTGCTTGGTATCCGAGTCGTCAAAAAATAACTCTAAGCAATCTATGAAGTTTGTCCCATTGATGGGATCTCCGCCAATGCCGATGGCAGTAGTCTGCCCCAAACCAACCTGTGAGGTTTGGTAGACAGCTTCATATGTTAGTGTCCCTGAACGCGATACAACACCGCAAGTTCCTTTTTTAAATATTTTACCTGGCATAATTCCAATTTTACATTCCTCTGGAGTTAAAACACCTGGGCAGTTAGGACCTATTAATCTAGAATTTGATCCTAGAAGCGCTCTTTTTACAGGTATCATATCAGTTACAGGAACCCCTTCAGTGATTGCAATAATCAATTCCATCTGAGCCTCAATGGCCTCTAGAATTGAGTCTGCCGCAAAGGGAGGGGGAACGTAAATTACTGAAGCTGTGGCACCAGTTGCATGCTTAGCCTCAGCAACAGTATCATAATTTGGCAAACCAATGTGAGTACTTCCACCTTTGCCAGGGGTAACGCCAGCCACCATTTTAGTGTTATAATATGCAAGAGCTTGCTCTGTGTGGAATGTACCTGTTTTACCCGTCATGCCTTGAGTAATGATTTTTGTATCTTTATTTATTAGAACTGACATTATATTGCTCCAACCGCTGTTACAATCTTTTGTGCAGCATCATCTAAGTCATCAGCAGCTATAACGTTCAAACCTGAATTGTTAATAATATTCTTACCTTCTTCTACATTTGTTCCTTCAAGCCTAACAACTAGCGGAACCTCAAGGCCCACCTCCTTGACTGCATCCACAGTTCCTTGCGCGATAACATCACACTTCATAATTCCACCAAAGATATTAATCAAAATTCCCTTCACCTTGGAATCTGATGTCAAAATTTTAAAAGCGGCAACAATATTTTCTTTAGTAGCCCCCCCGCCCACATCTAAGAAATTCGCAGGTTCTGCACCATATAATTTTATAATATCCATGGTTGACATTGCCAGTCCTGCACCATTCACCATACACCCAATATTTCCATCAAGTGCTACATATGATAAATCAAATTTCTTTGCCTCAGTTTCTTTCGCGTCCTCTTCTGTGATATCCCGCAATTCTTGAATATCTTTATGCCTAAAAAGAGCGTTTTCATCGAAACTTATCTTCGCGTCTAAGCAATGTAATCTTTGGTCCTTGGTAACAATTAATGGATTAATCTCTAGCATACTCATGTCTTTGGATAGAAAGCCTTCATACAAAGTGCGACCAAGTGCATTTGCTTGTTTTGCTAGATCTCCATTCAGCTCTAATGCTTTAGCAAGCCTTCGGCCGTGATGAGGCATAAACCCAGTGGCGGGATCAATATCAAAATTGATAACTTTCTCAGGAGTATCATGAGCAACTGCCTCTATGTCCATACCCCCCTCAGTTGAAATTATAAATGATACACGCGAAGTTTCCCTATTTATAATGATAGAAAGATAGAGTTCTCGGTCAATGTCCGAACCATCCTCAATATATAGTCTATTAACTTGCTTGCCATCCTCGCCCGTTTGAGCAGTCACAAGATGCGATCCAAGCATTTGATGCGCATTTTCCACAACCTCGTCTATGGACCAAGCCAATCTGACACCGCCCTTTTCACCAGCAGATTTTTCTATGAAAGTACCTTTTCCGCGTCCACCCGCATGAATTTGAGATTTAACAACCCATAGGGGTCCGCCTAATTCTTTAGCGGCTGCTTCAGCTTCGGAGGCATCAAATATTGCTATGCCCTTAGATACCGGTGCACCTATTTGTTTAAGCACAGATTTACCTTGATATTCATGGATGTTCATGGAACTTCTTTCAACTTTTGTTTTATATAATCAGTGCTAAATTTAATCTTGACTCGATAGTGTATATAAGGGTGCTATTTCTCACTAGCAACAGCCGAAAACATATTTTAATTAAAAAAATGAAAGCTAATAGCCTTCATCGGTAAACAAATGCTAACTTTAGGACACACAGGCTAAAGTAATTAAAATAAACACCATATTTACTAAAAAAAATTACGGTCAATTGAACAATACAAAAACATTTATTTTTTTGGGAAGCAGACTAATCTTTTAGGCTAGGCTCCATCTCTTGGCACTCAGAGATTATATTCTCAACAGCTGCCACAGAGTTCATAAACATCTCACGCTCATCACTCTTCAGACGCAAGTTCATTACTTTTTCAACGCCTCTAGAGCCAATCATAGCAGGAGCCCCTACATAAAGACCTCTCACGCCTGCAATTTGTCCAGAAAGTCTGACTGCACATGGCAAAATACGCTTTTTATCACGTAAATAACTGGTAGCCATTTCGATAGCAGACTCTGCGGGAGCATAAAATGCAGAACCATTACCTAACAAAGCTACAATTTCACCGCCTCCCTTTCGCGTTCTTTCCACAATTGCGTCAATACGCTCTTGGGTTGTCCATTTCATTTTAATGAGATCTGGTAGAGGAACACCATTCACTGTTGAATAACGCGTCAACGGAACCATTGTATCACCGTGCCCTCCAAGGACAGAGGCGTGTACATCTTCAACTGAACAATTGAATTCATCCGCTAGAAAATAGCGGAAACGGGCTGAGTCTAAAACCCCCGCCATGCCAACAACTTTGCGCGGTGGAAGACCAGAAAACTTCTGCAATGCCCATACCATAGCATCAAGAGGGTTGGTGATACAAATAACAAAAGCTTTTGGGGCATATTGTTTTATGCCTTCTGCAACCTGTTTTATTACACCCAAGTTCTTACCAACTAGATCTTTACGGTCCATCCCAGGCTTGCGAGGGAAACCGGCAGTTATTATGCAAACATCCGCGCCTGCTATATCTGCATAATTATTCGTACCTTTTAGTTGTGAGTCTTTCCCGAATACCGGAGCTGCTTCAGATAAATCCAACGCTTTACCCTTAGCTGTACCTTCGAAAATATCAAAAAGAACTACATCACCAAGCTCTTCGCGCGCAGCTATGTGCGCAAGTGTTCCGCCGATCATACCGGCTCCTATAAGGGCGATTTTAGCTCGTGCCATGAATATTCCTCTCATCTGTGGTTGATGGTCCTTTAACGGGTAACCAAGCGAGTCGCAATAAATATAACTAATAAATAGAGTTTATTTTAATTAATCTTGGCCCTCAATAAGCACTCTTCTTTGACCCAGATATTCTGCACTTCTCATCTCCATAAGTCTGCTTGATGTTCTTTCAAATTCAAAAGCTCCATCACCTTTATTATAGAGATCATGCGGCTCTACCTCAGCGCTAATTATTAATTTTGTTTTTGTTTCATAAAGAGTATCTATTAATGTTACAAAACGTTTGGCTTCATTGCGATTGTGCGCACCAAGCTTAGGTACATTTTCTAAAATTAATGTTTGAAAGGCATGAGATAATTTAAGGTAATCCGCAGACCCTAATGCACGGGCACAAAGATAGTTAAAAGTTGTTCTCGCTGTTCCCGCAGCAGTTTGACTGATTACTAAATTACGCCCCTGAATCCTTAGAATTGTTTCGTGTCCCCTAGCTGCTCCTGTTAATCGTTGCCAAGCTTCATCAATAGCTGCCTCTGACTTTGGACCCAAAGGCGTGTAATATACAGGTGCAGCCTGTAGTTGCCTTAATCGATGATCTGTATCTCCCCCGAATTCATAAATTTTTAAATGAGCATGCATCATTGGTATAAAAGGTAAAAAAAGAGACCGGTTTAGTCCATTTTTATAGAGCTCTTCAGGGGCTCTATTTGATGTGGCCACCACAACAACATCCTTTCTCCAGAGAACCTCAAAAAGTCGTGACAATATCATAGCATCAGTGATATCCGTGACATGAAATTCATCAAAACACAATAATTTGGACTCCCGAGCTATTTCTTCGGCCACAGGCTTAATAGGGTCACCTTTACCAAATTTACGCCAATGGTTTATACGGGAATGCACAAGGAGCATAAAAGAATGAAAGTGTACTCTTTTTTTATCTTTTATCGCTGCCATATCAAAGAACCAGTCCATTAACATAGACTTTCCCCTACCAACCCCTCCCCAAAGATATAGACCTTTAGTAAATGTAGGGCGTAGTCGAAAATTTCGAAACTCAATTGAACGACTTGATAATAACAGCAGCAATTCATCGAGTTGTTCTGCTGCGTCTAATTGGGATTGGTCAGGAGCTAGCTCTCCAGCAGCGATCCGGGATTTTAATTCAGAAACTACACTCATAGCAAATCAAGTAAAAGAAGAATTGCTAAAAGTGGTAATCCAAAGCTAATAATTATTAAAACTAGCAGAAGTGGTTTATTTTTTATCGGTGCAGCACGCATAAATCTACCTAACGTGGCTCTTGATAAGGTCAAGAGGTAGTTAATAAGTAATTTCCTTAAGCTTTCGTTCATTTTCAGTACATAAAGTGTAATTTATAGAAACAAATCACCAAAACTGTTTTCTTTTGCGTTTAAAGATATCGGGGAGACCAAAATGGAAAAAATTAGTCAATCAGTGGCAGATACCCTACCAAGTAATCTTCAATGGCTTGCAGGGCCACTGATAGCAATAGGGGTGATAATAATTGGGTACTTCATATCAAAAATTGCACAAGGCATAGTTTCAAGTGCTATAAATCGAACTGGAATTGGGCGAAAAGTAAAGACAACAGGAGGAAATATTGGAAAATCTTTATCAAAGGCAGTTTTTTGGGTTCTTTGGTTAATATTTATTCTTACCGGTCTTGGTGAATTTCCACTACTTTCTAGTCAGCTAAGTTTTTTAAATGGCATGATGGATAATATTTTAAATTACTTACCACAGCTTGCTGTTGGCGCTTTTGTACTCACGGTGGGGATCTTTTTATCACGAGTTGTAAAAGAGGCACTTACATCAACTTTAGAAGCAGCTCAGATAGACAATCTTGTAACACGTTTCGGGTTAACTGGTGATGGAGAAAACTCTACATCCCTTGCGAAAAGTTCAGGATTGATAATCGCTGCAATTGTAATCATTACAGCTGCTGCAACTGCAATAGGAATCTGGGATATACCTGGAGTTTCGGACCCTGTAGGAAATTTATTAAATGCAATTTTAGGATATATACCAAGAATTATTGGAGCGGCAATAATTCTATGCATATTTGTTTTTATTGGTAAATTTGTTTCTAATCTGGCCAAAAGCACATTACCGGCCTTAGGGATTGATAATTCATTATCATCTTTTGCAAGCTTAGATGGTAAAGGAACAAATTTTGTACCCTCCAACGTAATTGCAAATATTGGTTTTATAGGTGTAGCATTAACAGGGCTTACAGCAGCTATGAAAGCTCTCGGTATTAATGAGTTAACGAACGTGTTTAACACTTTGCTTGAAATTGGTGGAAGGGTTGTACTTGGAGCTGTGATTATAGGCGCAGGTCTATTTATAACTAATTTTATAGCAAAAATAGTCACACAAACATCTGGTGATCTAGCAGGTAAAATAATTAAATATGCAACTATGGTAATAGTAATATTTATGGGCTTAGAAACCATGCAGCTTGGCGAGGGAATAGTTGATACTGCGTTTCGTTATTCTGCAATGGCTGCCGCAGTCGCAGCTGGAGCAGGAGGAGCAATTGCTTTTGGTCTTGGCGGTCGTGAATGGGCGGCAAAAAAACTTGAGCTATGGATGCCAAATGGTAAAAATACACGAAAAAGGTAACAGATTTCTAAATTCCACTATCACATATGTTTTGCAGAATAGTTTCATCATTTAATTCTTCGCGAGGCAATGAAACTAGTTTAGTTATGTAACTGTAAAACATATCGTAAACCTTTCGGAATGCTATACTTCTCAGGCCTTGGTCACTCACACTCACTGGGTCAGCAGCAGGCCAATGTATTTTTATACTTTTCCCAGGAAAAATTGGACATGACTCTGCTGCCGCATTATCGCAAACAGTTATAACAATATCCATTTCGGGTCCTGCTTTGAGTTCGTTCCATGATTTTGAACAGTAGTGATCAATGGAATGTCCTCTGCTTAATAATTCTGTTAACGCATCAGGGTGTGGCTTTGCAGATGGATTACTGCCTGCCGACCATGCAGAAAATTTACCATTTCCGACATCATTTAAAATTGCCTCGCATATAATTGAGCGAGCAGAATTGCCAGTACAAAGAAATAAAACATTCAACGGATAAGATTTTGGCATTTTAAAACTTTCATAGCTTGTGCAAAATCTTCGATCGCAGATTAATATCAAAAAACCAATTATTTTTTAAACTTAGATTTTTATTTTTATTTTTCGCCAACAAGTATTATAGGAACATAGATGCATATTGTAGAAGAACTTATATCAGAGCGTGCCCCTAAGCTAGTGGGCAGGCCTGCTTTATTCAAATTTTTAAGGCCAATGCTTTACAGGATGTTAGCCTATGATGCCGCAGTGTTCCTTACAGATGCAATCAAAAACAAAACTGGACACGATGCATTTCAATTAATGGCCAAACATATAAACCCCAGAATATCTGTACAAAATCTCGACCGCCTACCTAAAACAGGGAAATGTATTTTAATTAGTAATCACCCCACTGGACTTGCAGATGGCATAGCTGTTTACCAATCCATTAAAGAACGAAGACCTGATCATATTTTTCTTGCAAACTCTGATGCCTTACGCGTTATGCCACTGGCTACAGATCTATTTATTCCTGTTGAATGGAAAAAAGAAAAAAGAAGTACTAAAAAAACTCGTCGGACCCTTTTTTTACTAAAGCAAGCTTTAAAAGAAAACAAATGTATCGTAATTTTTCCAAGCGGAAGGCTCGCACAATTCACTTGCAGAGGCCTCTTAGATAGAAAGTGGGAAAGCTCGGCAGCGATGCTAGCAAGAAAATATGAAACACAAGTTATTCCTCTAAAAATAGAGGCAAGAAATAGTTTTTTATACTATCTATTTGCCTGGATAAGTCGTGAGCTACGCGATATTACTCTTTTTAATGAGCTTTTAAACAAGAAGGGTAAGACATTTAAGCTAACCTTTGGTGAACCAATAAGCTCTGAAAATTTATCAAAAAATGCTGCAGAGGCGACCCAAGGCATAAGAGATGCGGTTGAAAGCCTGTAGACCAAACCCCGCTAGATTAAGCTCTTAAAACCATCATTTTCTTAACTTCAGCAATTGCTTTTGCTGGATTTAAGCCTTTTGGACAAACATTTGCACAATTCATAATTGTATGACAGCGGTATAGCTTAAAAGGATCGTCAAGCTTTTCTAAACGCTCGCCTTGAGCATCGTCACGACTATCAACTAACCAGCGATGTGCCTGCAATAGGGCCGCAGGACCTAAATATCTATCTCCATTCCACCAATATGACGGACAGGATGTTGAACAAGACGCACATAATATACATTCATAATAACCGTCTAATTTATCTCTATCTTCTATTGTTTGGGTGATCTCTTCAGTAGGAAGAGGTGTAGAAGTCTGGAGCCAAGGCTCAATCGAAGCATATTGTTTATAGAAATTTGATAAATCAGGAACTAGGTCACGTACAACAGGCATATGAGGCAAAGGTGAGATTGATATACTCTTGCCTGATACATCCTCAATAGCTTTTGTACATGCAAGTGTATTCCGGCCACCTATATTCATAGCACAGGAACCACAAACACCCTCTCTGCATGATCGGCGAAAAGCTAGAGTTGGATCAATTTCGTTTTTTATTTTAAAAAGTGCATCCAGAACCATGGGGCCGCATTCGTCTAAATCAATATGATAAGTGTCCCAATAAGGATTACTGCCATCTTCAGGGTCATAACGGTAGATCTTAAAAGTTTTGACGTTTTTTCCACTAACGTTTGCTGGCCAGTCTTTGCCCTTAGCAATCTTTGAGTTCTTAGGAAGCGTGAGCTGTACCATTAAAAATATTCCTTATTTTAAACAAGTATAATAGCAAGGTGCAAAGTATGCGACGGTTTTTTTTTGTTTTTTTGTCGCGGTCAAGGTCAACATATTATTAATTTTCACCAAACTCTTAATAAAAAAACTATTCATTAGTTTTTCTATCTAAAAACTGCGGTGGTCTTTTATCTAAAAAAGACTGAACACCCTCAGCACAGTCTGCGCTTGCAAAGGCTTTACTTAACATCTCACTTTCCATCATGTGTAAATCAAAAGGACCTTTTCCAAGCATAGACTCTCTCAACAATTTCTTATTATTGGAAACGCTGGTTGGGGAACAATTGACCGCTATATCTCGAGCTAATTCAAGAGACCTTTTGAGTACATCCTCTGGTTCACATATCTCGGCTATTAGGCCGCCATCATAAAGCTCCTGAGCCATCATAATGTTACCCTTTAAAATCCATTCATTTGCTTTAGAAAAGCCAACAAGTTTAGGAAGGAAAAAACTTGCTGCACCGTCAAAGACTATTCCTCTTCTTGCGAATGGAAAGGCAAATTTTGATTTTTTTGAAGCAATTCTTATGTCCATAGCTAGGGTCATTGTTGCACCTATACCAACAGCTGCACCGTTGATTGCAGCAATAATGGGTGTATCACAATCGAATATTGCCAAGTTTAAAATGCCCCCAGCATCACGGTTTATGCCATTTATTGCTTCTGCACCCATTCCACTATCAAGGTTAGCGCCTCCAAACCCCTCGCTGATATCAGCGCCAGCACAAAAAGCTCTTCCAGCTCCAGTGACAACAATAGACCTCACAGAAGAATCCTCATCAGCAGAAACGATTGCCTCTAAAAGTGCTGTGTGGAGCTCCATGTTGTAGGAATTCATAGTTTCGGGTTTGTTCATTGTGATTAGAACAACAGAAGGTGTCTGCTCATCTCTTACTGAAAGTACAAGTGACATTGATTAGGCCTTTTCATTTATTTTATACCATCCTGATTAAATCATTTATGACGGAACAAAACTCAACTTGATTTATCTTAGTATACTCTTTTCTTTGGTTTGATGTAATCTATACCATCCGTCATAGTATGTTGATGGACAGGACGATAGTTAATCTTAACCTTATTTTTATCAGCATCGTACCAAGCCAGAGTGTGCTTCATCCACTTCTTATCATCGCGGTCTACATAATCCTCGTGTGCATGAGCACCACGAGACTCTTTTCTATTGTTTGCTGAAGCCATAGTCACCATCGCTTGGCAAATTAAATTATCTAACTCAAGGGCTTCCATGAGATCTGTATTCCAAACCATTGTTTTATCATAAACCACAACGTCTTTGATGGATTCAGCAATAGCTGTTACTTTATCAACTCCCTCTTCCATACTTTCTTCAGTACGAAAAACAGCACAGTGCTCTTGCATCGCTTTTTGAAGGCTCAGCCGAATTTCAGAAGTTTTCTTTGATCCACTAGCTGCTTTGAATTTTTCTAGCCTATCAAGAGAGGACTGTCCCGCGTCTTTGGAGAGAGGTTTTTGTTCAGCGTTAGCCTTAATTGTTTCCCCGCAGCGCATACCGGCAGCCCGGCCAAACACAACTAGATCAATTAAACTATTGGATCCCAATCGATTTGCTCCGTGAACAGATACACATGCTGCTTCACCAACTGCCATTAACCCTGGAACAATAGCATCAGGATCTTTGCCTTTTTTGGTTAACACTTCGCCGTGATAATTAGTTTGTATGCCACCCATGTTGTAATGGCACGTCGGCAGGACCGGTATAGGCTCTCGAGTTACATCGACGCCAGAGAAAATCTTGGCCGTCTCGGAAATTCCAGGTAACCTTGCAGCCAATACCTTAGGGTCAAGATGATCGAGATGTAAAAATATATGATCCTTATCTTTACCCACACCTCGGCCTTCGCGGATTTCCATGACCATAGCACGGCTCACCATATCACGCGGAGCTAGATCTTTCACGCTAGGGGCATATCGCTCCATGAAACGCTCTCCTTCGGAATTTGTTAAATACCCTCCTTCTCCGCGGGCACCTTCCGTAATAAGACATCCTGCCCCATAAATTCCTGTTGGGTGAAACTGAATGAACTCCATGTCTTGAAGAGGCAAGCCTGCTCTTAAAACCATAGCATTGCCATCACCGGTGCATGTATGAGCTGATGTAGCACTAAAAAATACTCTTCCGTAGCCGCCTGTTGCCAGAATAACTTTTTGCGCTCTAAAGCGATGCAGCGTTCCATCGTCTAACTTCCATGCGGTTATACCTCTACAGACGCCATCTTCCATTATCAAATCCAAAGCGAAATACTCTATGAAAAATTCAGCTTCATTACGAAGTGATTGTCCATATAAAGTATGCAACATTGCATGACCTGTACGGTCTGCAGCAGCACAGGTTCTTTGAACTGGAGGTCCTTCTCCAAATTCTGTTGTATGACCACCGAAAGGTCGCTGATAAATCTTTCCGTCTTCATTACGCGAAAACGGCATTCCCCAGTGCTCCAATTCATAAACAGCTTTTGGGGCTTCACGGCACAAATATTCAATACTGTCCTGATCTCCAAGCCAATCAGAACCCTTGACTGTATCATACATATGCCAGCGCCAGTCATCTGGACCCATGTTTCCTAAAGACGCGGCAATGCCCCCTTGAGCTGCGACAGTGTGAGAGCGGGTAGGAAATACTTTACTGACACACGCTGTTTTTAAGCCTGCTTGAGCTGCCCCAAGGGTAGCCCTCAAACCAGAACCGCCTGCTCCAACAACAACAACGTCATATGTATGATCTATCCATTTTGTCATTATGCTGTTCCCAAAGTTAGTCTAAAAATTGTATATGCAGCTGTAATCCATACGATTGAAGCTAATAGACGGTTGGCAGTCAATGATGCGGAACGTAATTTACCCCCAAAATAATCCATTATTACTTCATCAAGTTCAAGCTTAGAATACCAAAGCGCAGAGGTAAAAAATGCCATAAAACCAACCCCTCCTGAAGTACTTCCAAGCCAATTATCAAAGCCTTGTGAACCACCTGTTACAGCTTCAGCTGCGCTGATGAGCACGAACGGCAAACTTATAATAAGCCCATAACCAACAAGATTATGTAGTTTCGCGTGAGTAGAGTTTTTCGACACCTGCAGTCTCCTAAACACTCATTAACAATATGCAAAATGTCCAAATTAAGGCAATAATTATCATTAAATAAGATAGTGTGTTGTTTTTAACTGGATCCATCATAGATCCGTTATTCCATATCGCATGTCGCACCTGAGCCAGAGCCATGAATGTGAATGCGAAAATAAATACCCCGAAACCAATCAATCCGATTGGGCTAAAAATGATAAACTCCAGAGGTAGAGAACCAATGTTAGACAGGTAAAAAATCCCAATAGTTACGATTATTAAACCAACATAAGCAACTATAGCGCTGGCACGGTGTAAAATAGAACTTAGCATTGCTGGATGCCATTTCCAGACTTGCAAGTGGGGCGCCATAGGGCGTTTGTTATTCCATTTAGCAGACATACAGTACTTTCATTGAACAGGGGAGCAAGTTAGCTACACTTATTGATGAGTCAACGTCGAATCTAGCAGTATTTTAGGTCAGAATGCCACGCTAAATGAACTCCTCTGCTTGACCTTTAACCATCTGATGACTAATTACGGGTGATGACAGTAAGACCCATACTCACAGTACCCGACCCAGTTTTAAAGCAAGTTTCTAAACCCATTGAAAGTGTCACTGATGAAACTCGGGCATTAATGGATGATATGTTAGAAACAATGTATGCAGCTCCCGGAATAGGTCTTGCAGCCATTCAAATTGGTGTTCCATTAAATGTTATAGTGATGGACCTTGCTAGAGAAGACGATCAACCCAATGTAAAGTACTTCGCTAATCCTGAGATACTAGAAACTGCAGAAGATCTATCAACTTATGAAGAAGGATGCCTCTCAATACCTGACGTGTTTGACTCAATTGAAAGACCAGAAAAAGTAAAACTTACATATTTGGATTATGATGGAAAACGAGTAACGGAATGGTGCGAAGGCCTTTACGCCACCTGTATACAACATGAAATGGACCATCTTAAAGGTGTAGTTTTCATAGATTACCTATCGCGCCTTAAAAGGGATCGCGCAGTGAAAAAAGTTCAAAAATCAAATAAATTAAAAACTGGCAGTTGAGACTTAAAAGGCGCCTTAAAATGAATATTAAAATAAAAAAAGTAGGGCCCTAAAGTGTCTTTAAGTATAGTTTTTATGGGAACACCTGAGTTTGCAGTTCCTTCACTAGCAGAAATTATTGCTAACGGTTATAACGTGAAAAGAGTTTATACTCAGCCTGCAAGAAAGTCTGGGCGTGGCAAAAAAATTACAAAATCTCCAGTACATCAATTTGCAGAAATTATGGGTATTCCCGTTGAAACCCCAGAAAAATTCGATGATCCAGAGATTATCAAAGAACTAGAAGATTTACAGGCTGATGTGTGCTGCGTTGTTGCCTATGGACAAATTTTACCAAAAAAAGCTCTGATGTCTACTAAATTTGGTTGTTTAAATCTGCATGCTTCTCTTCTCCCTAAATGGCGGGGCGCAGCTCCAATACATCGAGCTGTAATGGCAGGCGATAAACAAACTGGAGTGCAAATACAGCAAATGAAAGAAAGCCTAGATACCGGTGACATACTGCTGTCAGAATTTATTAGTATCGGAGATAAAGACACAACAGGATCTTTATTTCAAACTATTTCTAGAATTGGTGCAAGTATGTGGCCTAGAGTACTTAGCGCGCTTGAACGTGGCGGACTTCGTCCATACGCGCAAGAAGGTAAATCTACTTATGCGCGCAAAATCAAAAAAAATGAATCAAGGATTAATTGGAACCTGCCCGCTGATAAAGTGGACCAGCACATACGCGGTCTCTCGCCTTTTCCTGGGGCATGGTGTGAAATCAACGGCGAACGCGTCAAAGTCCATATGAGCGAACACTTAAAGTATAATAATTTAGATGGCAACCAAGCAGGAACAGTTCTTGAAGAGAACTTAACAGTGGCATGCGGTCAAGGCGCGGTTCGTCTAATAGAGGTCCAGCCTGCAGGAAAGTCAAAGATGAGCGCAAAAGAATTTTTAAAAGGTAGGAAAGTAATTTTAAAGAATGTTTTGAAATGATTAAATCATCAGAAATATATAATTATTATTTGCCGTTTACTTTAGTTGCTTTTTATGCCGCGCTATAAATTAACTATTGAGTATGATGGTGGCCCGTACATGGGCTGGCAACGGCAAAATCATGGCCCAAGTGTTCAGGGTGTCCTTGAAAATGCAGGGAAAAAGTTAAATCACAATGAACCTGTTGAAGTATATGGTTCAGGACGGACAGATAGCGGCGTGCATGCATTAGCCCAGATAGCTCATATGGATTTAAAAAAAGAATACCGTACTGATAAAATACGTGATGCTATGAATTTTCACATGGCTAGTGACCCTGTAACCATACTTAAAGCAGAGGTGGTTCCAGATGACTGGCATGCGAGGTTTGATGCTATGGAAAGAAGGTACCTATACCGTGTTATTGATCGTAGAATGAAGCTATCATTAGACAAAGGTAGAGTTTGGAGAGTTCCAGTAAAGCTCAATGAAGATACCATGCACCAAGCCGCTCAGTATCTTGTAGGGCAACATGACTTTACAACATTTAGAGATACGCAATGCCAAGCTAAAAGCCCTACAAAAACTATCGATGCCATAACTGTAATACGCGAAGAAGAAGAAATTCATTTTCATTTTAGCGCAAGAAGTTTTCTACATAAGCAAGTAAGGTCGATGGTTGGTAGTCTAATTGAAGTTGGCCTTGGAAAGCAGAAACCATATGCAATAAAAAAAATGCTCGATAGCAAAAAAAGAACAGTTTGCGGTCCCGTGGCACCACCGGATGGATTATATCTGATATCTGTAAAATATTGAGAACTTTTTTAATTAATGACAGCGCTGTCAATAATTGATTGACAAATTTATAGGACCTGTGGTTAGAGTAGGTGTATAAAAACTCTTAAAAAAACTAAGATGACATTAAGAAAAATTACCATATTAATTATTATGTTTCTAGCAGTCCTTCCTGCTTGTGGTGGAAGTTCAGAAAATTCTGCACCTCCCCCTGTTGTAATAGCACCTCCGGTTGTAACGCCCCCTCCTTCTGCAGAGAGGCCCATCACCCCAGAGGCACCACCAGAGGGTCCAAGTTATCACCCAGCCGATAAAGGATGGGAGCTTATGTGGTCTGATGAATTTAATGAAACCTCAGTAGACACTAATAACTGGAACTTAAAAAATGAATGTTGGGGAGGCGGAAATGATGAAAAACAATGCTACACTGATAGAAAAGATAATATCGAAACCATAAATGGTGTAATACGACTTGTCGCATTAGAGGAAACATTTACTGGCCCAAATAGAGACAGCGACCCAACACAAAGCACACAGCCCTACACGTCAGGAAAAATTACAACTGAAGGGCTTCATGAATGGACCTATGGCAGAATAGAATTTAGAGCTAAACTACCAGAGGGGCAAGGAAGTTGGCCTGCATTTTGGATGCTGGGCGCCTCAGATGTTTATGGAGACACTTGGCCCTTATATGGTGAAATTGATATAATGGAGGCAGTTAACCTGGGAGCACGTTGTGATGAATGTAATGGAACAGATGGAGAAAATAGAACCGTGTATGCCCTTCATTTTGGAAGTTTATATCCAAATAACAGTATAATTGATGGAAGGACGCATTTGACTGACAAATCTAATCCAGCAGACAACTATCATGTATGGGCCCTCGAATGGGGAAAGGGTGTAATTAAATGGTTCCTCAATGGCGAGCTTTACGGAACGGTCAGGAATGACGCTTGGTTTACAGATGGAGCCCCCGACAATATCAACGCACCTTATGACCAGCCCTTTTACTTGATCTTAAATCTTGCTATAGGAGGAGGATTTCCTGAACCATTAAACGAAACAGGGATATCAGATGATACACTACCAAATCAATTTCTGATAGATTGGGTTAGAGTGTATCAATGCAGCACTGACTTTAGAAATGGCCTCGACTGTATGTCTTAAAAATAATTAGGCAGCTCAATTAAGGCTTGTTAAAATAATGGAGAGACCCACCAAGTTGATTCCACAACCAGTTAAAATTGCAGTTCCATTTTTTAAAGAAAGTACACTTTTTGCTAAACAAATATCTACTATTAGTATTGTTAAAAATCCCATTAAAGCAATAAAATTTGTTAAATAAAATGGAATTAATCCAAGACTGTGAAAATAAAAAACTATACCTACAAAAATAGACAGCCATACAATGCACCAATGACGAGTTATTAACCAAGGCCTGAGCCGATCTTGAAAGTCAAAAATCATCGCAAGAATCAATGCCATTGCTGAGAAACTAAGTAGATATAAAAAAAGAATTACAGTTATCGATGTTAATGGCAAGACCTCAAAGAGGCTATCATATTTCTCACTATTTTTCTTACTTTGCAAAACATATGCAACTAAATAAAAGCTCGGTAGAATTAATACTAATCCAAAGAAACTTTTGAAGACTCCTTCGCGGTTTAATTCAAAGAAATCTTCCCACCCTAATTTGCCAAGAAGGACCGCAAAACATCCTTTTAAATTGGCATAGATATTCAATTGAAGTAGCTCTGTAAAACTTCTTTATAAATTTTAGTTAAAGATAATATGTCCTCAACATTAACCTGCTCATTAACTTGATGCATAGTTGCACCCACAAGTCCAAACTCTGCAACAGGCGCATAATGGGTGATAAAGCGAGCATCTGAAGTGCCGCCCGAGGTAGATAAATCCGGCACTACTCCAAGAATTTTTTTAGCGGAGCTTTGAATAATATCTGTCAGTTTGCAAGGAGGGGTCAAAAAGCTTTCACCCGAAACTCTCACATTTAAGTCAATTGATCCTTCAAAGTTTGTGCGAGCATCACTAATGATACCTTCTATCCATTTAACAAGTGTGGAACTGTTATGTTCAACATTAAACCTAATATTAAAACGAGCACCCGCTTTTTCAGGTATCATGTTTTCCGTGGGATTACCCACATCAACAGTGGTTATCTCTAAGTTTGAAGGTTGAAAAAACTCTGAACCATCATCAAGATTACGCGATTGTAGGCTATTAATAATATCTACCAAAATAGGGATTGGATTAATTGTAAGATGCGGATAAGCGACATGTCCTTGCTTTCCTATAACTGTTATCTCTGCATTTAATGACCCGCGCCTACCATTTTTAATCATTTCTCCCATTTTCGTTGGGTTCGTTGGCTCTCCTACGAGACAATGATCTATTTTTTCACCCTCATCAGTTATTGCTGAAAGTAATTTCTTTGTACCGTTAACTGCAGGTCCTTCTTCATCGCCTGTTATTAGAAAACTAACCGATCCATCAGGTTTCCAGCCTGTTTCAAGCAATTCGGACATTGCTCCTACAAAAGCGGCTATGGCGCCCTTCATGTCTGCGGCGCCGCGCCCAACCAGTTTGCCATCCTTGATTTCGCCTGCAAATGGGTCGAGGTCCCATCCTTTTTTATCACCGGGTGGCACAACATCTGTATGGCCTGCAAAGCAAAAATTTGGAGCTTTATCGCCCATGCGTGCGTACAAATTATCTACTCTGTCTTCCCCAGATCCAAAAGGATAGCGGCGACATCTAAAGCCAAGAGCAGATAGCTGTTTTTCCAACCTATCGAGGGCTCCTTCATCTCTTGGTGTAACAGAAGGGTGTTTAATCAAGTCAGCCGCAAATTTTACAGGATCTATTGAATTTCTTATACTCATGATACTAACTAGTCCCTGATGAATAATACATGCAAGTTTTTTATCTTTCTGGTATTTCGCAAACGATACCAGTAGGGCCATGCATGCAATATCCGTTAGGATTTTTAGCAAGGTATTGCTGATGATAATCTTCTGCAGGGTAATAGATCGGAGCGATTTTTAGTTCAGTGGTTATTGTTTTCCCGTAAGCAATTTCATATCTGGAAATTGCTTCTTGGGCCTTAATCTTCTGAGTGTCTGTGTAAGTATAAATAGCGCTTCTATATTGCGAACCACGGTCATTACCTTGTCTATTGCCTTGAGTGGGATCATGATTTTCAAAAAAAACTTTTAAAATTTTATCAAAATTAACTATGGTTGGATCAAAAACTACGTGAACCACCTCTACGTGACCTGTGGTTCCTGTACAGGTTTTAGGATAATCAGGGTCTATAGTATGCCCTCCAGAATAACCAACTGAAGTTAAATAAACTCCATCAAGCTTCCAAAATATTCTTTCCGCTCCCCAGAAACAGCCCATGCCAAGTTGAACTTGCTGCATATCACTTGGGATAGTTTCAAACATATTCTTGCTATTTAAATAATGCGTTGGATTTTCGCATAGCTGGTTTTTAATTATCACAATATCTCCAAAGATTTCTTTATCTGTATTTATTTAATCAATTATCGGCTTGATACAGTTTGCCAAAATACCTGCCATCATAACCGCTTTATCATTAGTATCTACGTGGTCTTGGCGTATCTCGATTGCAAGGTGTCGTAATGAGCGGGGCGCAACATTCTCGTCTATTGTATGATTTAAATCATGGGCGGAATAAGGCTCATTAATGCCTAGGTTTAAATGAGCTCCATATAAGCTTAATTGATTTTGAAATCTTTTAGCTGTTTGCTCGTCATGTTTAACAAGCAGTCCCATATCAACAGTTCTGAAGCACCCCAATCTTGGCTTTTTTGTGAAACTATGAATTGATATTACAAGGGGGTTTTCAAGCTTATCCAAAGAGTCGTTAATTCCTGCATGATATGGCTTATAAAAATTATCAATGCGCTCTTTTCGTTCTAATTCGGATAAGTCTATGTTTCTTTTTACTGTGGTTCCATCACTTACAATCGGTATTAAGCCGGGAGAACTTAAAGCACGGTTGAGGTCTATTACTAATCGTGACACGCTAGCTATCTGTCCAGAGCATTCAAATATTTTGCATAACTCTCTGATAATAACTTCTGTTCCTATGTCCCAAGCTATATGGCGGTATAGATCTTCGTCTTGAAGGCCTAAATTACCATATTCCTCTGGAATATATCTTGAGGCGTGATCCCCAAAAATAAAAAGCGGAGTATTTCGTAATGCCTTAATAACCTGAAATTTCTGTTTCATAATGACAGATATATCAAGTAATACAGGATTAGTAACCTTTCATTTAAACTATGATAAAACAGCTTGAGAAGTCATAAAAACTCTTTATATCGCACTATCTCGAAACCGTTCTTGTGGTGAGGTGGCCGAGTGGTTTAAGGCGCACGCTTGGAAAGCGTGTTTAGGTTAATAGCCTAACGTGGGTTCGAATCCCATCCTCACCTCCAGAACAAGTAACTAAAACATAGATTTGTATAGTGTAATTTATTACTAATCTATATATGACCTATGTTATGACCCAAATCTCTTCATCTTTGTGAATATCGCTAATGTTTGGTATTATTTCCATTAATCAATGGGTTTTGGATAACTTTCGCTTAGAAAAAACTGATAGTAACTTCATCTTAGATTTAACGCGTTTCGTTACACATTTAGGGGATGGCCTAACGCTTATTCTGATAGGTTTATGTGTGCTCGCTTTTCTTATTTTTAAGAAAAGCTACAAGCTGTCCCTAGTTTGGTCTGTAGCCGTCGCTCTATC